>JBIKIQ010000001.1:0-442686 GCA_044361535.1 Crocinitomicaceae bacterium | reverse complement strand
ACAAATTTGCGCTATACCCAAACAAATTTTTCTATAAATAAGGATGTTCAACCGCAAAATACGGAAGCTTACTAAGCTAATACTAGGTGTTTACATCAAGGAGTTACGTAGTTGTGCGTAGAAATTTAAAGAATGAATGAAAAATCTTTTACCTCAACTCCCCTATCGCGTTTTTCGTTCCAATTGTCCGAGTAATATAATCAGCTTCAAACTTTGGACTTCGAGCTGGCGAATATTCACGACCGTAAAAGATGATCTGCAGATGTAGCTTATTCCATAATTCTCGAGGAAATAAGGTTTTCGCATCTTTTTCCGTCACCTCCACATTCTTCCCTGAGGTCAACCCCCAGCGTGTCATTAGTCGATGAATGTGAGTGTCCACAGGAAAAGCAGGAACTCCAAAAGCTTGTGACATCACTACTGATGCTGTTTTGTGCCCTACACCCGGCATGGCTTCCAACTCCTCAAATGATTGTGGAACTTCTCCTTGATGTTTGTTTAAAATAATATGAGATAGGTCAAAAATGGCTTGCGACTTTCTAGGTGATAATCCACATGGTTTTATAATTTCTCTGATTTCTTCAACCGATAACAAAATCATGTCAGACGGTGTAGAAGCTTTTGAAAAAAGTTTTGGTGTAATTTGATTAACACGCTCATCTGTACATTGAGCAGAAAGCAAAACTGCAATCAATAAAGTATATGCATCCGAATGATTTAATGGAACAGGAGTCTCTGGATACAATTTTTCAAGTTCTACTATTACGTATTTTGCCTTTTCCTTTTTGGTCATGATAAAACAATTTTATTACTTAGAACATTATCTTTTGATTCATCACGGTTCGAATTATTCTATAGAAATTAATTCGCATTATTATGACTGCTTATAAATGGACTCATGAGTATTAAAATTCAAGATTTAATTTCTTGCAAAAAAAATATTTAAAGAATCCAAAAAATTTCAACCGCTGTAAAAACAGCTCTAAACATCAAACTAAAAATCAATAAAATCAAAACTAATTATTTACAAATTAACACAAAAAAGATGTAAATATTTCTATTACGCCAGTGATGAAAGACCGAAAAATCATATTAATCGATACTTTTCTTAAAAAAAATTATCCTTTTTAATGAGCAAAATCAGTATTTTTATGTTTAGTTATTCATAGCTTTGTTAAAACTAAAAATTATGAAAGAAATTAGTTTAGTTGAATTAGAAAAACGTTTTCAAGATAAGGTTGATGCTGAAGTCCGTATCGAACCTAATGATTGGATGCCTGAAGAATATAGACGCACATTAATCCGTCAAATTTCTCAACATGCTCATTCAGAGGTTGTAGGTATGTTGCCAGAAGGTAATTGGATTACAAGAGCGCCAAATCTTCGTCGCAAAGCTGTTTTGTTGGCGAAAGTTCAAGACGAAGCAGGTCATGGGTTATATCTATACAGTGCTGTTGAAACATTGGGCGCCGATAGAGAGCAAACGATAGATGATTTACATTCAGGAAAAGCAAAATATTCTTCCATTTTCAATTACCCAACCCCAACGTGGGCAGATATGGGTGCTATTGGTTGGTTGGTTGATGGTGCAGCTATAATGAATCAGGTGCCTCTTTGTCGATGTTCCTATGGGCCGTATGCTCGAGCAATGGTAAGGGTTTGTAAAGAAGAATCTTTTCACCAGCGTCAAGGTTTTGAAATAATGTCTGTTTTAGCTCAAGGAACACCTGAACAAAAAGAAATGGCTCAAGATGCCTTTAATCGTTTTTGGTGGCCCGCATTGATGATGTTTGGCCCGAATGATGACGAATCAAAACATTCAAAACAATCCATGAAGTGGAAAATCAAACGTTTATCAAACGATGATTTGCGTCAACAATTTGTTGATGTAACAGTTCCTCAAGCAGAAATGATAGGCTTAACAGTACCCGATCCTGATTTAAAATGGAACGAGGAAACAGGTCATTATGAGTTCGGGAAAATTAATTGGGATGAATTTTGGCAAGTTGTTGAAGGGAATGGTCCTTGTAATCACGATCGTATTAAGGCACGAAGAGAAGCGAAAGAAAACGGCATGTGGGTAAGAGAAGCTGCATTGGCGCATGCTGAAAAACGAATAGCCAGAAAAACAGCATAAAATTTTAGAGTTATGTCAAATTCAAAAGAATGGCCTCTTTGGGAGGTTTTTATAAGAAGTAAACAAGGACTAAATCACAAGCACGTTGGTAGTTTAAGAGCTCCAGATGCTCAACTGGCAATTGAAAATGCGCGTGACGTATACACAAGACGTTCAGAAGGAATTTCAATCTGGGTGGTTGAATCAAATAATTTGTTTGCATCAGACCCTCAAGAATCAGATGCATTTTTCGAACCTTCAGAATCAAAAGTGTACCGCCATCCAACGTTTTACGATGTTCCCGACGGAATTTCTCACATGTAATTATAACGCATGAATCATTTATTTGAATATACATTACGAATTGGTGATGACAGTCTAATTCTCGGTCAACGTTTGTCCGAATGGTGTGGTCACGGTCCCATTTTAGAAGAGGATATTGCAACTACAAACATTTCATTAGACTTAATCGGACAAGCTACAAATTTCTTAACGTATGCAGCTGAGCTTGAGAATGCGGGAAGAGATGCTGACAACTTGGCTTTTCTGCGAATTGACAGAGAATATAAAAACGTTGTTTTAGTTGAACAACCAAATGGGGATTTTGGAGATACTATGGTAAGACAATTACTTTTTGATGCTTTCCGTAAACTATTTTTTGAAAGACTGCAGCATTCTAAAGACGAACAATTGGCTGCAATTGCTGAAAAATCATTGAAAGAAACTCGTTATCACTTAAAACATTCATCAGAATGGATTATAAGGCTGGGTGACGGCACAGAGGAATCACACAATCGCGTTCAAAATTCATTGAATACATTATGGAGATACCGCACTGAGTTATTTTACATGGATGAAGTTGATGCTGAGTTAATTAAACAAGGAATTGCAATTGATTTAAATTCATTTAGAAATGAATACGATTCATTTTTAACGTCAATATTACATGAAGCAACATTAGTTCCACCCACAAATAATTGGGAATTTGGTGCAGGTCGTACTGGAAAACACTCTGAACATTTGGGTCATTTATTGGCTGAAATGCAATATATGCAACGTGCATATCCTAATATGGAATGGTAACAGAAGAAAAAGTTTGGCAAATTTTAGAACAAGTTTCAGATCCTGAAATTCCAGTTTTAACAATAGCCGATTTAGGTATCATTCGAGCGATAAAAAAAATCGACAACTCTTTTAAAATCACAATTACTCCAACGTATTCTGGCTGCCCGGCTATGCGTGTTATCGAGTCTGAAATTGAGAATGCCTTAGCAAATGAAGGAATAACAAACATATCAATTGAAACTGTTCTTTCGCCTGCATGGACAACGGATTGGCTGAGTGAAAATGGACGAAAAAAATTGGAAGAATATGGAATTGCGCCTCCTGTTGCTGAACCCGATAAAAGTATTCTTTTTGCTGATGCACCAGTAGTTCCATGTCCAAAATGCCATTCTTCAAATACAAAAATGGTTAGCTTATTTGGTAGTACAGCTTGTAAAGCTCATTATCAATGCAATGCTTGTTTCGAGCCATTTGATTATTTCAAGTGTTTGAAGTAATTCCTAGTTGTTGTATTGATGAAAAAAATTCTTTTTAACCTATTCGCAGTTTTAATCGGACTTTTTATTGGAGCATTTATCAATGGTGGAATCATAAACATAAGTGGAGATATTATTCCACCTCCGGCAGGTGCCAACTTAAAAACAATGGAAGGATTGATTCAAGCTATGCCGAATATGACACCCAAACATTTCATTATGCCTTTCTTGGCACACGCACTGGGTACGTTTTTCGGTGCTGTTTTGTGTACCGTGCTTGCTCGTAGCTACCAATCGATTTTAGCTTTATTTATTGGATTGGCTTTTTTTATTGGAGGATTCATGATGGTATTTAAACTTCCGGCCCCGCTTTGGTTTGATTTAGTTGATCTTACTTTTGCATACTTTCCAATGGCGTATTTAGGTTATTGGATTGTTTTAAAACTTTATTTTAATCGATAATTTACAAAGTTTTATTTCTAACCTAAAATCTAAGTTCCTTAATTAAACTTACCATTTAGCAAGTTACCATTTAGTAAGTTTTTATTTGTGTATTTGTTGAAAATGGAAATAATGAAAGAGGAACTATCACTATTTCTATATGGCACAACTTTAAGCAAATCAGGATTTACCAATCGAGAAGAAGTTTAAAATAAACTCTATGTTAGCTTACCCCGAAGCATAATCAATATTTTATTTTACCTTTTTAGTTTAGCAAAATTATGCTTAATTGTAAGTATCATTTAGATACAAAAATCAAGAATTACTTTTAATCAAAAGTTCTAAAATCTCAATAGCTGCCGATGATATTTTTGTTCCTGGGCCATAAATTCCGAATACACCCGAATTGTAAAGAAAATCATAGTCTTGCTGAGGAATGACCCCACCTGCTACCACCATTATATCTTCACGATTAAGTTTCTTTAATTCTTCCATAACTGCCGGGACCAAAGTTTTATGTCCAGCCGCAAGCGAAGAAACACCCAAAATATGAACATCATTTTCAACCGCTTGTCGTGCTGCTTCAGCTGGTGTTTGAAATAAAGGGCCTATATCTACATCAAAACCAATATCGGCAAATGCAGTAGCAATCACCTTTGCTCCTCGATCATGACCGTCTTGACCCATTTTTGCCACCATAATTCGTGGTCTACGACCCTCTAATTTTAAGAACTCATCTGTTAATGTTCTCGCTCTATTAAAATCTTCATCTTTCATAGCCTCTTTGGAATAAACCCCACTAATGGAGCGAATAGTTGCTTGAAAACGTCCAAAAGCACGCTCCATAGCATCAGAAATTTCACCTAAGGTACAACGCTCACGGGCACAGCGTACAGCAATCTCTAATAAATTTCCACTTTGATTTTTTGCAGCAGTTTCAAGTTCATTTAAGAGCTCTTGCACTTTAATGTTATTTCGATTTAGACGAACTTGCTGAAGTCTATTTATTTGAGCATCTCGCACCATTGTGTTATCAACCTCACGAATTTCAATTGTAGAATCCTCCTCTACTTGATAGCGATTAACACCTACGATAACATCTCTCCCTGAATCAATTCGTGCTTGTTTTTTTGCTGCCGCCTCTTCAATCCGCATTTTTGGAATTCCGGTTTCAATTGCTTTTGCCATTCCACCTAATTCCTCAACTTCCTCAATCAACTTCCAAGCCTCATTCACTAACTCATTAGTAAGATTTTCAATAAAATAACTACCTCCATAGGGATCAATTATTGAAGTAATTCCTGTTTCCTCTTGCAGATAAATTTGTGTATTTCTAGCAATTCGAGCAGAAAAATCAGTTGGCAAAGCGATCGCCTCGTCTAAAGCATTCGTATGCAGAGACTGTGTTCCACCAAACGCTGCAGCCAGTGCCTCAATACAAGTTCGTGCCACATTGTTAAATGGATCTTGTTCCGTTAATGACCAACCTGAAGTTTGACAATGCGTGCGAAGAGCGAGTGATTTTTCATTTTTCGGATTGAAATCTTTCACCAATTTAGCCCAAATTAATCGCCCAGCTCGCATTTTTGCAATTTCCATATGGTGATGCATTCCGATGGCCCAGAAAAAACTCAAACGTGGAGCAAAATCGTCTATTGCCATCCCTACCTTAATTCCAGCTCGTAAATACTCTAAACCATCTGCCAATGTATACGCTAATTCAATTGCAGCCGTTGCCCCAGCCTCTTGCATATGGTATCCCGAAATGGAAATGGAATTAAACTTTGGCATGTTACGGGAAGTATAACTGAATATATCAGCAATGATTCTCATGCTTGGACTTGGTGGGTAAATGTAGGTATTTCTAACCATGAACTCCTTTAAGATATCATTTTGTATCGTGCCCGAAAGTTGATCAGGCATTACACCTTGTTCCTCTGCTGCGACTATGTAAAATGCCATTATCGGAATAACAGCACCATTCATTGTCATTGAAACAGACATTTCATTGAGTGGAATTTGATCAAATAGAATTTTCATATCTTCTACTGAATCAATGGCAACTCCTGCCTTTCCTACATCACCTACTACTCGCTCATGATCAGAATCATACCCGCGATGAGTAGCCAAATCAAATGCTACAGACAATCCTTTTTGACCTGCGGCAAGATTTCGTCTGTAAAAAGCATTAGACTCTTCAGCAGTTGAAAATCCTGCATATTGACGGACTGTCCATGGTTTAACAGTATACATCGAAGCATACGGTCCTCTTAGGTTAGGTGCTATTCCTGAAACGAAATTTAAATGGCGTAAATCTTTCGTGTCATTTTCGCAATAAACTGACTTCAAATCAATATTTTCAGCCGTTGAAAATGAATTAGTTTGATCTATTTTACTTGAAGTAAAACTTAAATCTAGTTTAATATTGGTAAAATCTATTTTATGCATCAAATTTCAGTTTCTAATCGTAAATATGAAAGATTTTGAAAAGACTTTGGCAAAAGCCACTCGTTGTCATTTATTTGAGGATTATGAAATTTGTTTATTCCAATATATGTAATTTCAGAGTTCCTCAACATTTCAATTCGTTGATTAGCTTTCTCCATAACCCGATTTCCCCACTCTAAATTCTGTAATTCAACTGGTAAAACATCTATTTCTTTAAACAAATCCCAACTTTTATTTGCTAATTCATTAGTTAAAGATTCAATAGCATAACTCCCTCCTATTGCGTCTGAAACACTGGAAAAATAACTTTCATCTTGAAGCAAATTTGAAATATTCAAAGCCATTCTTTCACTGAAATTACTTGTTCCTTTTTTAGAACAAGAATCATAAGGATGAACGATTAAACGATCTATTCCTCCGAGAATTGCACTCATTGCCTCTGTTGTTTGTCTTAGTAAATTGGTGTGAGGATCTTTCAAAGATTTATTTACCCAGCCCACCTCAGCAGTAATTTGACAATTTAACGTACAATTGTGCAGAGGATTATAAGCTTTCAGCAAATTTGCCCAAAGAATTTTTAAGGATCTAAACTTTGCTATTTCAATAAGATAATTGCTACCAACACCCATTCTGAAATGAATACATGCTGCAGCTTCATCGATGGTCAGTCCCAGATTCATTAACTTTAAAAGTACTAAATGTGCTTTCTGTGTTACAAAACTTAATTCTTGAATAGTATTTGCACCACATTGATTTAATGAAAACCCATCTATTTGGATTACAGGAAATTGAACTGACTGAATTAAATCTTTTATTTCAGCTTTAGAAATTGTATCTTCGAGCAAATCAAAGGAACAATAACTCAAGTTCTCTTGTCCAATTACCTGGATTAAATCATGAAAATCTGAACTATTTTTAAGTGTAAAAGTTGTATGAATGTAAGAAAGCCCTACTTCATTAAGGACAACATTCCAATTTGTATTAGCATTAGAAACAAAGTGAATAAAATCACAACCAGACATCAAAGCGTGCAAAGCCTTTTTATTGGCTTCGATTTCATTAGATGTAGAAATTTGAATGCCATTTCGCCATTGATTATTTGATTTCATGAAACCACGTTGAACCGGTATGGATAGCGTCTGATCTGATGTTAAATTATTAGAAGCAGGATAGTAAAAAGACGAATGAGTAATTTCTTCAATCTTATTGTATGTTACTAATTTAGAATCATCCCCTTTTAATTCTTTCAATAACTGTGCTTTCCATTCATCCTCACTTGCAGGCGTAAATTCAGAAATCCATTCTTGTGTCATCAATTCTATTTTATTACTAAATTACAATTTATACCTTTTCAGAGCTTTTTATATATCCAATTTGATGGTATTCAACTTAAAAAATCCAATTCAAATAGGCATCAAAATCAACGAACTTAAAAAAATTCTTTCCTCTATGTTGATTAACTTTGACCACTTTATTTTCCTTGTGAATAATTTCATATCCCATTATTGGCGTTCGTAATTTATTATTTGTAAGCTTACTCACTACTCCAAAACGTAAATCATAAAACACTACTGTATCTTTCTTAATTTCAAGATTATAGTAATTATTAGAAATGAATTTTAGTTTATTGGTGTTATCATCCCCGCTCCAAACCAAAGAATCGATTTTAAATTTATTTTTGGGAAGGACATCGATATCTTTTACTTGAAAAGGTTTAAAAATTGATTTATAGCCAACATAATAATTTTCCTTATCCTCCCCTAACATCATCCAATAGAAACTGGTTAATGGCATAGGCGTAACCATTTCATTTTCTGTAAAATAATTTGCTTTGCTGAAATAACTAGTTGAATTGGAAAGAATAACTAATTTAACAACTACTCCCCAAATTAAATAAGCGGATGAATAAAATATTCCTGTCCAATTGATTTTGGATCTCCATTTATTGGTTGATTTTAAAAACAAAACAATAAGTACACAAAGCCCGAAAGGAAGAGTGTAGAGTGGATCAACAACAAAAACAGTATTGAAGGTTATTCGATAATCCAAGGGCCAGAGAAATTGTGTGCCATAATTGGTGAACATATCCAAAATGGGGTGAGTTATAATCCCGAAAAAGAAAAGCCATAACCAAGTTTTATAAGCATATTTCTGTTTATAAATTCGATGAACAACATAAGCAAAAACTGGGCTACAGAGCACTGCAAAAAGAATAGAATGCGAAAAGCCTCTATGGACCAATGCGGCGTCTATAGGATCGTATAAAAAGCGCAAGAATACATCTAAATCAGGAATTGTACCAGCAATCGCCCCCCATAGCGGTGCCTTATTTCCAAGTTTTTTACCACCAACAGCTTCTGCAACAGCAGCACCAAGTATTATTTGCGTTAAAGAGTCCATTCTTATTCTAATAAATCAGGTCTTCGATCCTTTGTTCTTATTAATGCTTGTTCTTCACGCCATTTCTCTATAGCCGGTAAATTGCCGGAAAGGAGTATTTCAGGAACTTTCCAACCATTAAATTCAGGGGGACGTGTATAAACTGGAGGTGAAAGTAAATTATCCTGAAAACTATCTGTCAAAGCTGAAGTCTCATCGTTCAAAACTCCTGGAATTAAGCGAACGATAGCATCGGTTAAAACGGCAGCTGCTAATTCCCCACCGGATAAAACATAGGATCCGATAGAAATTTCCTTTGTGATGTACTGCTCACGAATACGCTCATCTACCCCTTTATAATGGCCGCAAAGAATCATTAAATTTTGCTTCAGCGAAAAGGAATTACAATCAGTTTGTTCGAGCACCGTACCATCTGGTGTCATATAAATAATTTCATCATAATTACGCTCATTTTTTAGCTTTTGGATCAAAGTTGCAATGGGCTCAATCGATAAAACCATACCTGCTCCACCTCCATATTGGTAATCATCGACATTTTTATGTTTATCAGTCGAATAGTCACGTATATTATGAATGTATATTTCAACGTGTCCTTTATCCTGTGCTCGTTTCATTATGGAAGCAGAAAATGGACTTTCCAATAACTGAGGCAAAACTGTTAGAATATCAATTCTCATTCAGCAAAGATATTTATAAAAAAGAATTGAATCGGTATAAAATAAAAAAGCCCGAATCTTTTGAAACGGGCTCCATTGTTTATAGTTTACTAGCTACAGCTTAGTGATTATTCCTTTGTATTCGCTAGATTCACCTGGCAACGGATTTACCAATTGTACTTTCCAAATGAAATCTTGACCTGATTTAACCAATTGCCCTGAACGCATATCTGTACCATTCCATGGTGTAGAGGCGTCTGAAGTTTTGTATACCAAGCCTCCGTCGCGTGGATCAAGAATAATCATCGTAAATTTTACTTCTCGTTGCGTGAGAGCAAAAGGAATGAAGGTTTGACGCTTTGGTTCAAATGAAGTCGGTTCAAAAGCATTAACCGCAAGCAAATTGTAATCTTCACTTATTTGCAGGCCTTGAGAATTTTCTATGGCACAACCATTTTCTTGCGAACGCACAGTAACTGTATAATTGCCTGACTTGAATGGATTAAATTCAATTTCATTAGTCACAGAACCTAACGTTTTATTATTTATTGTCCATGTTATCCCATTTTCTACATTCGTTGAGGCTTTAATCGTAGGAACGCCTTTGACGTAGGTAATTGTTGATTCAATTTCAAGACTAGGTTTATTGCCAGATTTAACATCAAATGAGCTTATTACGGCTGAATTTGATTTTATCACGTAATTTCCAATTGTTTTAGGGACAAAAGAAATTTTACTTTTTGATGGAATAGTTGCAACCGTTTGACCTAAATTTTGATTTATAACAAAAAGTTTATACTCATTTTTATTTTCAAATACTTGTTCTTCACCAATACAAACGTTTTTACAAACAACCGCATGAATTTCCGGTTTAATTTCATTATTTTCAATTAATACTTTATTTTCATCAACTAACACCTTATCCTGAACATTTTCAATTACTTGCTCAATTGATTGGTTTTTCTGAATTTGTTTTTCTTGAACAAGATAATTGCTATTTGCATCTTGATTTGCTAAAATTGGATCTTGATTATTTCCAATAAAACCATCTGAAGGCACGTTCGACTCATTTATTTCAACCTCTTTCTGTTTTTGAACATCTGTGTTCTCTTTATTTTCCTCTTTAACAGAATTAGTTTTTTCCTTATTGTCAGTTTTTACGTCTGTTGAAATTTTAATGGGATCATTTGTTTGTTTGTATGAATTCACTAAAAAATATGTGCTAATTGCAATGGCAGTAATTGCAGCACCTCCTAATAACCATCGGTAAAAGTTAGTTGGTTTTGCAACTGGCATTTTCTGATCTAGCAATTTACTCATTGAATCCCAAGCAGCAGAATCATAAGGAAACTCTTGATTTTCAAGAAGCTCTTTAAATTTATGTTCTATTTTGTCTTTCATATCAAAAATGTGAACTGTATTTTTTCTTCAATATTTTTTGCAAATTCATTTTGGCTTTTGCTAAATTGGATTTTGATGTACCTTCATTTATACCTAACATTTCAGCAATTTCCTTGTGTGTGTAATCTTCAATTACATACAAATTGAAAACTGCCCTATAAGCAGGAGAAAGCTGTTCAATAGCCTCCATAGCTGCTTCTGCTTTTAATTCAGTTAAGTCCCATTCCTCTTGCATGATCATATCTTCAGTAGTTTCCTGCTTGAACACATAATCACTATCGGTTTGGAAAGGATTCCTTTTGGATTTTCGGATAGAATCAATCGCTGTATTCGCAACAATTCTTCTCACCCATCCTTCCAATGAACCCTTGAAATCAAAAACCCCAATTTTGTCAAAGACCTTTATAAAACTTTCCTGGAGAACCTCTTGAGCAGTATCACTATCGCTTATATATCTCTTACATACTGCGAACATTTTCCCATAAAACATTTTGAACAACTGTTCTTGCGCTCTTCTGTCATTTCTGACGCATCCTTCTACTATATGTCGTAATTGCTCAATATTCTCCAAGTCTTCTTTCTAAAAACGTTTGTTGATTTTGACGGTTGCCTAAATTCGTAATATTTTTTTTAAAGTAAGTAATATTTTATGAAAAGTAGTAAATTCGTGAACTCAAAAAATTAATTTACTATCAAAATTCGAAGTATGAAAGTTACAGTTGTTGGAGCAGGAAATGTTGGTGCAACCTGCGCAGATGTATTAGCACATCGTGAAATAGCTAATGAAATAGTATTGCTTGACATCAAAGAAGGTTTTGCTGAAGGTAAAGCTTTGGATATTTGGCAAACATCTCCCATAAACATGTACGATTCTAGAACAATTGGATCTACAAATGATTATTCGAAAACTGCAAATTCAGATGTTGTAGTTATTACTTCTGGTTTACCAAGAAAACCGGGAATGTCTCGTGACGACCTTATCGCAACAAACGCTGGTATCGTTAAGACCGTTACTGAGAACATAATTAAACATTCACCTGATGCCATTTTAATTATTGTTTCCAATCCGTTGGACGTAATGACTTATTGTTCCTATTTAACTGCGAAGGTTGATTCAAAAAAGGTTTTTGGAATGGCTGGAGTTCTTGATACTGCTCGATACAGAGCGTTTTTGGCAACTGAACTAAACGTTTCTCCAAAAGATATACAGGCAGTTTTGATGGGTGGACACGGAGACACAATGGTTCCACTTCCTCGTTACACAACTGTAGCAGGAATCCCTGTAACGGAATTGATTGAAAAAGATAAATTAGATGCAATTATCGAACGTGCTAAATTTGGTGGTGGCGAAATGGTTAAATTGCTTGGCACTTCAGCTTGGTATGCTCCAGGAGCAGCGGCAGCTCAAATGGTTGAAGCAGTTATACGTGACCAAAGGAGAATATTCCCAGTTTGTGCATGGCTTCAAGGCGAATATGGCCTGAATGATATTTACCTCGGTGTACCGGTTGTTTTAGGCAAAAACGGAATCGAGAAAATCATTGAATTAGATTTAACAGCTGATGAAAAAGCATTGTTATACGAATCTGCAGATGCAGTGAAAGGAGTGATGGATGTTTTAGACGATATGAATCTAATCGCATAATAGTATTCAAAAAAACGAAAAGCTGTCTCTTTTCAGGCAGCTTTTTTTGTTTTAATCAATTGTGAAATAAAGAAAAACAAAATGTGTAGACGAAATTTTATATCTCATTTATTCATACTTGTTGTTAGTTTATTTTCATTTATTTCATGCAAAGAAAATAAGGTAAAGAATTCAGAGATTTCCAAAAATTCTGAAATCACCTTTTCTAATTATCTTAAAATTAAGGAGATTCAATCTGGTGTTTTATTAGATATTACTCACCCTGATCGAAAAAATAAGGTCTATCGTTATTTTATTCCAAAAACAAAAGAAGATAAAACTCCTCGAGAATATATTCGAATTGAAAAGACAAATATGAGTTTTTTAGTTTTCTCAACAACGCATGTTGGAATGCTTGAACAATTAAATCAAGTGTCCAAAATCAAAGGAACTTGTTCAAAAAATCTCCTTCACTCTGCAACAATTCAAGAAAAAATTCAAGAAGGATCGATAATTGACTTTGGAAATGAAGGAGCAACTTCTTTTGAGAAAATAATCCTTTTAAAACCCAAAGTTATTGTATACAGTGGCTTTTCATCCGAATTCACGAAAGCAGCTGAATTTGAAAAAATGAATATTATCCCTATTCCCAATTTTGATTGGAAAGAGACACATCCACTTGGTAAGGCAGAATGGATTTTATTATTTGGCTACTTAACAGGAACAGAAAAAGAGGCCAAAAATCACTTTAACAATGTAAAAGCAACGTATTTGAATTTATGCGAGTTTGCCAAGAAATCTCCAAAAACCCCAAGTGTACTTATGGGAAGTAAAATTGGGGATTTTTGGTACGGTCCAGCAGGGAATAGCTATGGGGCACAGTTATTATCAGATGCGAAAAGCAATTACATCTACAAGAATACGAAAGGAACCGCAAGTATTGAATATTCACTTGAAAAAGTATTTGCTGACGCCAAAAATGCCGATTATTGGATTAATCCCGGATTTTCCACTTATAAACTATTGGAATTAAATAATTCAAAAGCGAACTATTTCAGTGCATTTCAGAATAAAAAAGTTTTTTGCTACACAAATAATCCGAATAAATTTTGGGAATTAAATGGGGTTCATCCCGATTGGCTTTTATCCGATATGATTCAAATTTTACATCCTGAATTAAATTTAAAACATCCAATGCATTTTTACAAAGCTATTGAATAAGGTGAAATTACATAAAGTCTATTTTTCAATTCTGGCTGTAGGAATTCTATTTCTAATGTGCTTTCACATTTTTTGCGGCCAAATTTCAATATCAACTTCAGACATATTTTCCTCCCTATTTTCTTATGATGAAAACAATACGATTCACATTTTAATTCGTGAATTTAGGATTCCAAGAATGATAATGGCTCTCTTAGCTGGAAGTTCACTTGCTATTTGCGGCATGTTAATGCAAACATTATTTAATAATCCTCTTGCCGGACCTTATGTTTTAGGAATTAATTCTGGCGCTTCTCTTGTTGTTGCTCTTACCTTGATGACCGGGATTCCTTTTTTCACAAGTGATTTTGGACTCGTTTCGGCAGGCATTTTGGGTTCTTTGCTTTTTGGATTAATTATCTTATTGGCCTCATTCGTTGTGAAATCTCATGTCTCTTTGCTTCTTATTGGATTAATGATTTCAAGTTTTGTTGGTGCAATCATATCCGTCCTTGAATCGATGTCTGGGGCAGAAGAATTAAAACAATTTACCTTTTGGGCAATGGGTAGTTTACAACAAGTCTCATTAGATCAACTTCCTATGATTTCAGGAGTGATTTTCGTTGCCTTTTTATCGGTTTTATTCGTTATTAAGCCTCTTAACGCACTGGTTTTAGGAGAATCATCGGCAAAAAATCTTGGTGTGAATATTCAAAAAGTTCGGATTTTAATAATTGGTATTACCTCAATTTTAGTGGGAGTAATTACAGCTTTTTGTGGGCCAATTGCGTTTATAGGCTTAGCGATTCCCAATTTAACAAGAATCCTTTTCAAAACACAGAATCACCTTATTTTAGTAATTGGCAACCTGCTTATAGGCGGAATGTTTTTAGTGCTTTGCGATTGTATTATTCAGCTAGTAGAACCATGGTTGGTATTTCCAATTAATGCTTTTACATCCATTCTAGGTGCTCCGTTTGTGGTTTATATGCTTATAAAGAAATTAGTTTGATTGAGGTAATAAATAGCAGTTTTGGATACTCTAATCCACTTCTAACGGCCAACTTTACTTTGGAACGAGGAAAAGTATATTGCCTTGTTGGTAAAAATGGAAGCGGAAAAACGACATTCTTGCAAACACTTGCCGGTAACATTCGGTTACTATCGGGTGAGATATTACTCAATCAAAAAAACATTGATAAATTATCCCTCAAGGAAAAATCAATAATGGTTGCATTTATTGAGACTCGTTTTCCTTCAATTAATTTTATGTCTGCTTTTGAATTTGTTTCATTGGGTAGATTTCCACATACTGGTTCGCTTGGTCGAATGAATAAAGTAGATCTTGAAATTATTAAACAAACGTTTGCTCTTTTAGGAATTGAAAAATTACTAGATAAATTCACCACTGAAATAAGCGACGGAGAAAAACAGCTGCTTCAAGTTGCAAAGGCACTCGTTCAAGAAACTGATGTTATCCTTTTGGACGAACCTATGGCTTTTTTAGATTATTCAAACAAGAGAATTCTTCTCGAAAAATTAATCCAAATAAGTTCTGAATTGAATAAATGCATTCTGCTTTCCTCGCATGACATTGAGATTTGCTTAGATTACAAATTGTCATTTTTAGTAGCGTCTGATCAGAAAAGAATGATTGAACTTTCATTAAACCCCAATAAAGAATGGGTTTTGAGCCATTTTACTGAGATATAACCGACAAGATAAGTTGAATTACCCAACTTATTAAAAACTAAAATCTTCGTTTTGCACCTAATTATCGCAATTAATGTTTGTGATTTGGATCGCTGTGATCGTGGTCATGCCCATCATTTCCTCCCGGTTGTGGTGCATCAATTGACAAAATTTCTAGATCAAAAACTAAATCAGAGTTTGCCGGAATTTTTCCTGCAGAACGCTCACCATAAGCCAAGAAATAAGGAATATACAATTTCACCTTTCCTTTCGGACCAACTAATGCTATTCCTTCAGTAAATCCAGGAATTAGCGGAGTCTCAATATAATTGAAAATAAATGGTTCTTTTCGATCTTTTGATGAATCGAATTTTGTACCATCACTAAATAGTGAACCCGTATAATGTAAACTCACTTTTGAACCTTTTTTTGCGCCTAAATTAGTGACATCCTTCCCTTTCTTCTTAACTACATAAACTAGACCAGACGGTGATAATCGCGCCTTCTTTTCTTTCTTTTTAACTTGATCATAAAAATTAGAGATATACTCTTTACGCTTTTTCTCCTCTTCCATTTTTAATCTTGCTATTTCAGCTAATTTAGCCTCATTAACTCCATCAAATGTGCGCTGAGCAGACCAATTTTTAGCATCCTCCCCAACTCTAATTATTTTAATGCTGTTTATGACATCATTTTGTTCAATTGCATCTACGACTGTTTGTCCTTCAACCACATGGCCAAAAACGGTATGCTTTCCATCCAACCAAGGTGTTTCCTTGTGTGTAATAAAAAATTGACTTCCGTTTGTATTCGGTCCTGAATTCGCCATAGAGAGTATTCCCGGCCCAGAATGTCTTAAATCCTCAACAATTTCATCTTCAAATTTATAACCAGGGTCTCCAGAACCATTTCCTAATGGACAACCGCCTTGTATCATAAAATCTTTAATAACTCGGTGAAATTTCAATCCATCGTAAAATGGTTTATTTTTTGAAATTCCATTTACTGTTATATTTCCTTCTGCCAAGCCAACAAAATTCGCTACTGTTAACGGTGTTTTCTTATGTTCCAATAAACAGATAATTTTTCCTTTAGACGTATTAAATTCCGCATAAATGCCCTCTGCACTCATATTTGGATTAACCACCTCAGCCGTATTCTCTGGCAAAACCTCTCCTTTAATATTTACAACCTTCACTGGATCATTCACAGCATTGGAAGTGATAGTAACACTTTTCTGAAAGCTTCCAACTCGTTTAGTGTCGTAGGTAACTTTTAACATCCCTGTAGCACCAGGCGCTATCGGTTCTTTTGGCCATTCAGGTACTGTACATCCACAAGAACCACGTGCTTCAGTAATTAAAAGGGCTTCATTTCCTGTGTTTTTGAATTCAAACACACAATAGGGGTCAGCATTGTATTTAATGATTCCATAATCGTGTGTTTCTTTATTAAATTGGATTTTAGAACCTTTTTCAATTTGTGCATATCCGTTCAAACCGATTATCACAAAAAATAAAGCAATTATTGTTTTCATAATTCGAGAAGTTTTAATTAATGTTTATGATTTGGATCACTGTGATCATGGGGTTCAACATTTGAACCCACTGTTATAGATAAAATTTCAATGTCAAAAACTAAATCTGAGTATGGAGGAATTGTCCCTGGTCTACCCTGAGCACCATAGGCTTGATAATAAGGAATAATTAACTTTGCCTTAGCACCAGACCCTAATAATCCAACTCCTTCTTCAAAGCCTGGGATCATTCGTTGTTCCAAATATTTAAATGGCATAGGCTGTTTTCTATCGTATGACGAATCAAACTTCTTACCATCCATTCTTAAAGTTCCATTGTAATGTAAAGTTATTTGATCTCCCTTTTTAGGCTTATTACTACCACCTTCATTTTCAATAACATAAACTAAACCTGTAGGACTTAAGACAGCATTTGGATAAGTTAACTTAACCTCCTCGTACATGTAATTCTTATATTCTTCTTGAGACATCGCTCCTAGTTTGGCATACAATTCTTTACGCTTTTTCTCTTCTTCTTGAAATTTAGCGAAATAACGAGAAAAGGTTTCTGTTGCCTTAAATGTTTTCGCCTCTTTGCCAATTCGAATGATTTTTACAGATTCCATTTTGTCGTCCTGAACAATAGCATTTACAACGTCTTGACCTTCAATCACATGTCCGAAAACAGTGTGTTTTCCATCCAACCAAGGTGTTTCTTTATGGGTAATAAAAAATTGACTCCCGTTAGTTGCAGGACCTGAATTAGCCATTGATAATATTCCTGGACCAGTATGTTTTAAGTCTGCAACGATTTCATCCGGAAATTTATAACCTGGACCACCCGAACCATTTCCTAGTGGATCACCGCCTTGAATCATAAAATCTTTCATCACTCTATGAAACTTCAACCCATTGTAAAAGGGCTTGCTAAATACTGAATCTCCAGCCCTGAAATTTCCTTCAACCAAACCAACAAAATTGGCTACGGTCATTGGTGTTTTAACATGTTCTAATACACAAACAATTTTCCCTTTAGTCGTTGAAAACTCAACGTATATTCCATCTTCAAGTTTGTTTTGAGAAAATACAACACCTGAGATAACAAGCAATAAAAGAGTGTAAATGATTTTCATAAATTCTTACTTTTCAATTCCTAATAATTCTACTTCAAATACAAGTGGCATATAGGGTTTAATCGCACTTCCAGGTTGTGGATTGGCGCCATAAGCCAATTCTTGAGGTATAAATAAACGATACTTTGAACCTACAGCCATTAATTGTAAACCTTCTGTCCAACCTTTAATTACTTGATTCAAACCAAATGTAATAGGTTCTCCACGTTTAACAGAGCTATCAAAAACCTCACCACTTGGTGTAGTGCCATGATAATGAACCTTTACTTTTGATGTTGCAGTAGGTTTTAATCCATTGCCTTCGTTCAGTACTTCGTATTGCAAACCTGAAGCGGTAACTTTTACGTTTGGATTTTTTTTATTTTCCTCTAAAAAACTTATTCCTTCTTGCATCGCAGATTGGGCATCTCTTTCTGCTTTTTGCTGAAAATAATTTCCTAACATCTGATTCGTAGGATCTTCTACAGCAGGAGTATTGCCGTACAATTTATCTTTTAACCCTTGTAAAATTAGTTCCTTATTTGCTTCTGGAATATCTTTCAAAACGTTACCGCCAATTGCTTGACCTAATAAGTAGGAAACAGAGTCTAATTCATTATTCATTTTATTTTGTGCTTGAGAGATGTTAATACTTAAAATTGCAAGCGACAAAAGTAGGATTTTTTTCATGGTTTTATTTTAGTTCAGACAAATATCTTATTTTTTTCAAGATAATTTACACTTTAGATTGTTAAAGGAGTGTTAATTTCGCAAATAAAACTGTATGCTAGTACGAATCGTAAAAATGGAATTTAAACCAGAAAAAGTAACTGATTTCCTACGTTTTTTTGATGGTGTAAAAAATGAAATTGCAATATTTACCGGCTGCAGGGGAATGAAGTTGATGCAAGATCAAATAAATCCAGCGATTATTTTCACCTACAGTCATTGGGAAAATCAAGAGGCATTAAATAATTACCGAGATTCTGAATTATTTGGAAAAGTTTGGCCTAACGTGAAGCCATGGTTCGCTGCAAAACCAGAAGCATGGAGTTTGGATACCTATTTTGACGGATTTACATATTAACTAAGATAACTCCATTTTAATTCCCTTTGTTCTTCAAGTATTGAATCAACTTGTTGTGAAGATTATACAAAAACAAGAATAGTAAAGCATTCATGTGGTTGTACAACTCTTTATTTCCCAGCTGATAGTATCAAATCGGTTAAAAAAGATAAAATCGTGGCGAAATACAATACTAAACGTGTGATTGGTTTCACCAAAACACTTACCGTTGTAATCAAAGATTCTAATCCGGTTGTTTTGACAATCAAAGGCAAGGTTCTGCCTGAAGCTCAACCGATTGAAATGACTCCGAAGAAAGACTAATTTTTTAAGCTAATTTTGATCTCAAAGCAAACTCTATTGAAGTATTTTAGCTAAATTTATTGATTATATTGAAGTTTTTTAGCTAAATTAATTCAACTAACTGAAGTTTTTTAGCTAAATTTGTTCAATTAAAGTTTGATTTTATTTGAATAAAGGGTATGGAAATCATCAATAGAGCAATTTTCAATGAAGTTAAAGCCCAGATAAAACCGGGCAGAGTCCTACTATTACTTGGGGCTAGGCGTGTAGGAAAAAGTCATTTGTTACGACAAGTAATCTCTGAATTAAACCCAAGTGAATTATTACTATTAAACGGAGAAGATCAAACTACAATTGACCGCATGGCTGTGCGCTCCGTTGAGAATTTCAAGGTTCTACTTGGAAATGCAAAATTTCTATTCATTGATGAAGCTCAGAACATTCCCGATATTGGAACAAAACTCAAACTCCTCGTGGATGAAATACCTACTGTTCACGTGATTGTAACCGGATCATCTATGTTTGAATTGACCAACAAATTAGGCGAACCACTTGTAGGAAGATCACATATCATTCAACTTTTTCCGTTTGCCCAATTAGAATATCAGCCCTACGAAAATATTATAGAAACCGATTCGAGATTGGAACAACGGTTAATCTATGGATCTTACCCAGAGCTCATTCATTTGCCAGATATCGAAGAAAAAAAAGATTATTTAGAAGGATTAGTAAGCAGTTATCTTTTGAAGGATATTTTGGCGTACGAAGGAATAAAAAAAGCAGATAAAATCATTGATTTATTGCGTTTGATTGCTTTTCAAATTGGTAATGAAGTTAGTATTGATGAGCTTTCAATAAACTTAAAAGGAATAAGTCGCAACACAATTGAATCCTACTTAGACTTACTTTCAAAAGTGTTTGTCATCTATCCAGTTAAAGGATTTAGCCGCAATTTACGCAAAGAAATTAGCAAATCAAATCGATGGTATTTCTACGATAACGGCATTCGGAATGCGTTAATTCGAAACTACAATCCGCTCAGTTTACGAAACGATATTGGGCAATTGTGGGAAAATTACCTCATGTCGGAGCGAATGAAAGTGAATGCTTATTTAAAAAGAAGGGTAAACACCTATTTTTGGCGTACGTATGACCAACAAGAAATTGATTTGGTAGAAGAATCCGGGACAGATTTAGCGGCTTTTGAATTCAAATGGAATAAGAGCAAGGTTAAAATACCAACTGCATGGAAAAACAATTACTCAGACACAACATTTGAGGTGATTCATAAGGAGGATTACTTGAATTTTGTTTTAGGGAAGAATGGATAAAATCGATGAAACAATTTTTCAAAAGAATACGATTATTCTAAGGCGGAATCTTAAATCTACCCTTTCACTAACAAGCCCAACTCCTTCCCTATTCGAAGCATTTCTGAAAAAGCGGCTTCATAATCGTTCGGAATGGTTCCTTCTAAAATAGATTCTTTGATTTGAGATTTGATAATGCCAATTTCAGCACAAGGACCAATACCAAACGTTTGCATGATTAATTCGCCTGTTACGGGTGGTTGGAAATTACGGATTTTGTCTTTTTCCTCTACATCACGCAATTTTTGAGCAACGATTTCAAAATTTTTCTTAAACTTCTTTACTTTGAATTCATTTTTGGAAGTAATGTCTGCATTACATAAAGTCATTAAATCATCGATATCATCCCCGGCTTCATTCAACAATCTACGAATGGCTGAATCTGTAACGGTTCCTTTTACCAAGGCTATGGGACGTAAATGCAAACGCACCAATTTCTGTACATATTTCATTTTATGATCCAAAGGCAAGCGCATTCGGGTGAAAATTCGGGGAACCATACGTGCCCCCAAATCTTCGTGTCCATGAAAGGTCCAGCCAACCTCTTTGTCAAATCGTTTTGTTGGCGGTTTAGCGATATCGTGCATGATTGCCGCCCAACGCAACCACAAGGAATCTGACATTCCAGCAACATTATCCAGTACTTCTAACGTATGGTAAAAATTGTCCTTGTGCGATTTGCCGTCAATGGTTTCAATACCAAGTAAGGCTATCATTTCAGGGAAAAACTGATGTAATAAATAAGTTGATTTTAGCAAAACAAAACCTCGTGAAGGTTGGTCTGCCAAAATTATTTTATTGAGTTCTTCATTGATACGTTCTTGAGATATGATTTTCAGCCGATCTGATTGTCTAAGAATTGATTCTAAACTTTTAGTTTCAATTTTAAAATTGAGTTGGGTAGCAAAACGAATCGCACGCAACATACGCAAAGGATCATCACTGAAAGTCACATCCGGATCTAATGGTGTGCGAATAATTCCTTTTTCCAAATCTGTAACTCCATCGAATGGATCAATCAGTTCACCAAACGTTTCTTTGTTCAGACTCAATGCCAACGCATTGATAGTAAAATCACGTCTATTTTGATCGTCTTGGAGTGTTCCATCCTCTACAATCGGTTTTCGTGAATCTGACCGATAAGATTCTTTGCGAGCTCCCACAAACTCAACGTCTAAATCTTTGTATCTGAAGTGAGCTGTTCCAAAATTTTTGAAAAGACTTATTTTCTTAACCCGTAATTTTTCAGCAGACAATTGAGCCAATTCCAATCCATTTCCCAAAACAACAATGTCGATGTCCTTGGAAGGTCGTTCTAAAATTAAATCACGCACAAACCCACCAATTACAAACGCTTTTATGCCATTCTCTTCGGCAATTTGAGAAACAACTTTAAAAACTGGATGACTTAGTGAAGATTTAAAATTTGACGGCATTTATGGAAAATAAATCAATTAATAGATTCCGTTAATTCGTCTTCCGAACCATTCTAGCGTTAGGAAAAACAATAGAAGGAAAAATAACCATTTGTAATCGATCAAATCCAAATAATTTGTCTCCTTGTATGAAACAGACGATATATCTTCACGTTTGGCAATAGCATCCAACAATTTATCGTAGTTGGCTAATTTCTCAAATTTCCCCATCGATTTGTCAGACATTTCAATCAAAAGATTGTGATTTGCATAGGTGTCTAATCCTTCCAAGGTAATGTTCTCAACCACAAAAGCTCCCGTTTTACTATACGTTTTTCCCGCGTGAGAAGTGGTGGCTGTCCATTCGTATTTTCCGGGTTTTAATTTACCTAACGAAAGCTTGTAGCCCTCGCCATAGGTTGCAAATTCCATTTTGGAAACTTTTTTATCCTCATCTTTCAACGTAAATTGAATTTTAGGTGTAGTAATAGGCGCCATTGATTCATTGTAAAAGGATGCATTTACGATAACTTCCTCATTTTTGGTAAATCGGTTTGGCAAGGTTATACGTAAGGCGGATGTATTCTGCTTAATGGTAAGAAATGAAGAAGTTTTTTGCAAAAATTCGCGATAACCTACTATATCTTTCGTTCTTACAAACTCATTCATTTTCCATCGCCACATACCTTCACCATATATAACTCCAATTTTTGTTTCGCCTTTTTTCAAAAAGAACACTAAAGGATCCTTTTTA
The DNA here is from genome assembly GCA_044361535.1 of Crocinitomicaceae bacterium. GTDB lineage: Bacteria > Bacteroidota > Bacteroidia > Flavobacteriales_D > Crocinitomicaceae > UBA952. The sequence goes on along the minus strand of JBIKIQ010000001.1, from coordinate 419,631 downwards.
ACTACCGAACCGATTCGTTGATAAACCAGAATATCTGAAATATTCGAGCTGGATAAACTTCCAAATTTTGATTTTAAAGGTGGGAAATACTCAAAGGCTTTGCTCATTTCATCGGAAATCTCAAAGGGCTGAAATCCTTTATTTACCGTTCCTTGAATTTCATCTGTTTTATTCCCGCCCGGTGTTGATAAACCAAAATTTAATGAATTAACAACATTCGATGGTGTATTTGGCCCCAACACATAAAGCATGGGCTTATTTTGATCGTTGACAAACTTTATCAAATTAGCATCTGCATTAATTCCTGGCTCATGCCAAACAATCATATCTACATTACGCATGTCTTTGTCCCAATCTTTAGCCAAAACGCTTTTCACCTCAAAATTTGCATTTTCCTCCAATACGTCTTTTATGGCAGCAATATCTGGATGAGGCGCACCAGCCAAAATGATGACTTTGCTTTTAGAATCTAAGACTTCAATGTAAAAATTCCGCGTATTATTTTCATAGTTGTATTCGTTTTCAGCTTTCGCAATTGTAACTGAATATGTATTGAAGCCCAGTTGATCTGCTTCTAACTCAAAAGCAACTTGTTTAAATTCACGCTGACCTTTCTCATAGGTAATACTTTTAGAAGCGATCGTTTTACCACCTTTAGAAATAGTTACCGAATAAGTTCCTTTGCCTAATTTTATAGCATCAATATCTACTTCTACAGGAAATTTATTTTTAAGAAACGCAACTTCATTTACAGAAATATTTTTTATGTAATGATCGCGTTTAGGTATAGAATCACCAGCACCAAGAGTAAAAATCGGAGTTAAATTTAATTTTGAAGACGTGTAAAGCGGATTTGATCCTGTATTGAAATTTCCATCCGAAACAAACAAAACCCCACCTAAATTGCGATTATAATAATCCATCATTATTTTTTCAAATCCCTTTTCCAGTGCCGAATTAGGATCCTTAAAATCAACTGAACCATTATATTTTACTTGACTTCCAACTGTCATTTCCACCAATTCAAAACGAGCACCAAAACGTTCTTTGATCTTTTTTCGTAATTCAGTAATCTGTTTCAATACCCGATTACTATCGGCGTAATTTTTCATGGAGGCTGAATTATCAATAAGTGTAACAAAAACTGGCTTTTCTTTTTTGTAATCGAAGGACTGAAAAATAATCCCTAGTAAAAGAACACCTATTAAGAAAATAGATGCAGCTCGGGCGATACGCAATAACCACTTCCATGAAAAATGCAGTTCGCTGTACCATTCTGATTTTGAATACAGATAATACGCCAGAACACCAGAAATAATGGCCCATGGGATTAACCAAAAGAGTGATATGTCAGAGGTGTAAATCATTTGTTTTTACAACTGCAAATCTACTAAGTAAAAACGTATTGCGATAAAATTTAAAATATTATTGTCTCTCTACTAGAAAACCTAATAATTCAATTAAGTAATTTATGATTTCTTTTTGCGCTTTTTCTTCTTTTTAGGTTGCTCCTCTTCTTCTTCAGAAGATTCTGTTGCATCATTGGTTTCAGTTGAAGATTCACTCGCGTTATTATCATTCACTTCATTTGAAGTACTGGGATTTGATGAATTCGTGACCGCAAAATAATATTCTTGTTGTCCTTTAGCGCACCTGACGAAATGACCATTCGCATCAAAATTATTATCATAAGTTAAATCTGATTTATCGTGTTTGAAAACTATGTAGTAAGTTGAATAAGAGTCGCCTAAATTATTGGCTGCATTTTCGGGAGAACATGTCCAATAAGAAACTTGCATTCCTCTCCCTTCAAATCTCCCATCATTTCGCACATAACCACAGGGAAACACATTCATATTAAAAAGATTATCCCCTTTGAGCTCTCCTTTCCACTGTGAAGTGCTCTTTAACTTATCTGCTGATCGCGTTATTGCAGGGACACATTTGCAAACAGTATCATAATTGAGATGTGCCTTTAAACCCATCCAATCTTGAAGTGACGGAATCATAAATCCTTCCGGTGCCAGCCCTCGTAAATCTACTACTGCCCACCAATTATAAACCTTGCCATACAAACTATCATTCTTTGGATTATAATTCATACTGCAATAGGCTGGTGTTTTATCTTTAAAATAATTTTCCCATTCCTCAGCGTTACTGGCATGTGCAATTGAATCTCCGTTGGAAAAAATACTGGCACTCAAATTATGGTCTGCCCAATAGGTTTTTCCTATCTTGACATAGTTTTGAGCAAAAGAATTCGTAAATAATATAACAAGTAGAATCGATAAAAGGATGAACTTCATAAATGACTTTTTATAGATAGTATAATACAATGTCTAAACAAAGTTATAATATTTATCTTTGTGGCTATTGAAAAATTATGGAATACAATTTTAGAACAATCGAACAAAAGTGGAGAGAATTTTGGGCTGAGAATCATACATACAAAGTAACTGAAGATCAATCCAAACCAAAATTCTACGTACTAGACATGTTTCCCTATCCATCTGGGGCAGGCTTACACGTTGGACATCCACTTGGATATATTGCTTCAGACATTTATGCTCGCTACAAAAAACTACAAGGATTTAATGTTTTACATCCAATGGGATATGATTCATTCGGGTTACCTGCAGAGCAATATGCTATCCAAACTGGTCAACATCCAGCAATTACTACTGAGCAAAACATTGCCAGATACCGAGATCAATTGGATAAAATAGGTTTTTGTTTCGACTGGAGTCGCGAAGTTCGAACCTCATCACCAGAATATTATAAATGGACGCAGCAAATTTTCATTGAATTATTCAATTCATGGTACAATCCCCAAACCAATAAAGCAGAACCTATTGATACGCTCATTTCAATTTTTGAGAAGGAAGGTTCTCATGGAGTTAATCTTGACATGTTGACTGGTGACATTGAAAAAGAAGTTCTTCCGTTTAGTGCCGAAATTTGGAAATCTTTTGATGAAAGAAAAAAACGAGAAATCTTAATGCATTTTCGCTTGGCTTACCTCGGAGAGTCCTTTGTAAACTGGTGCCCCGCAATGGGAACCGTTCTTGCAAATGACGAGGTAGTAAACGGCGTTTCAGAGCGTGGAGGTCATCCGGTTGAACGTAAATTAATGAAGCAATGGAGCATGCGAATAACAGCGTATGCGCAGCGTTTGCTAGATGGATTGAATGAAATTGACTGGACCGAAAGTATCAAAGAAACTCAACGTAACTGGATAAGTCGTAGTGAGGGTTGTTCAATTTACTTCCCCCTTTGTAAGGACGTAACCCCTCTTGATCTCCCATCAAAAGGAGAAATTTCCTACACAATTGAAGTTTTTACAACACGTCCCGACACTGTTTTTGGTGTGTCTTTTGTGACATTAGCTCCTGAGCACGATTTAGTTGCAAAAATCACGACTCCTGAACAAAAAATGGCTGTTGAAGAATACGTAGAAAAGGCAAAAAACCGTAGTGAAAGAGAGCGACAAGCAGATGTAAATACGATAAGCGGTGTATTCACAGGATCTTATGTTGAACATCCGTTCTCAAAAGAACGAATCCCTGTTTGGATTGGCGATTATGTGTTGGTAGGATATGGAACTGGAGCTGTTATGGCTGTTCCGGCGCATGATGAACGAGACTTTAAATTTGCCCATCATTTCAACTTAGCAATTAAACAGGTCATTATTCCTTCAGATCAAGATCACAATCTTAATCAATCTGCTTGGACAGCCAAAGAAGGTGAAATGACAAATTCAGACTTTTTAAATGGATTACCTGTTAAATCAGCAATAAACAGAGCAATCGAGGAAATTAATCAAAATGGATTCGGAAAAGGCCGAGTAAATTATCGCTTGAGGGATGCTGTTTTTGGCAGACAACGTTATTGGGGAGAACCAATTCCTATTTTTTACAAAGACGATATTCCATATACATTAAGTTTTGATGAATTACCGCTTAATTTGCCTGAAGTAGATAAATATTTACCAACTGAAGATGGTGAACCTCCTCTAGCAAGGGCTTCTAATTGGAAGTATAATAATGAATTTGACTATGAATTCTCAACAATGCCAGGATGGGCTGGAAGTTCTTGGTATTTTCTTCGATACATGGACTCTTCGAATCAACAAGAATTTGTAAGTCAAGAAAAATTAAATTATTGGCAAAATGTAGATTTGTATATCGGTGGTTCAGAACACGCAACTGGACATTTACTATATGCTCGTTTTTGGACAAAGTTTTTATTTGATAGAGGTTTAATTCCATTTGATGAACCTTTCAAAAAAATGATTAACCAAGGGATGATCTTAGGGAGAAGTAGTTTTGTATATCTTGTAATAGGTGAAAATAAGTTTGTCAGTCATTCGATAAAAGATGATTATTTTCATGCAGCCATTCACGTTGATATTTCGCTAGTTGATAATGACAAGCTGGATATTGAGGCTTTTAGAAAATGGAGACCTGAATATGCCGATGCTGAATTCGTTTGTGAGGAAGATGGAACATATGTTTGTGGTTTCGAGGTTGAAAAAATGTCAAAATCTAAGTATAATGTTCAAACACCTGATGAATTGGTTGAAAAATTTGGTGCCGATACGCTTCGCATGTACGAAATGTTTCTCGGCCCACTTGAACAAACTAAACCATGGGATACCAAAGGAATAACTGGTGTTAATGGATTTTTAAGGAAATTCTGGCGACTTTGTCACACAAATGACAATCAATTTTCAATTTCTTCTGATAAAGGAAATGACAAGGAAATGCGAGTTTTGCATAAAACGATTAAACGGATCCGAGAAGATTTAGACAGATATTCTTTTAATACGTGCGTATCTACTTTTATGATTGCAATTAATGAGTTGACCGAATTAAAATGCAATAAAAGAGCTGTTATTGAACCTCTTGTTATTCTTATCGCTCCTTTTGCACCACATTTTGCAGAGGAATTATGGGAGAAACTAGGAAATGAGGCTGGAACAATTACTCATCAAAATTACCCGGAATTCGATGAGGCCCACTTGGTTGAATCTAATTTTGATTACCCAATTTCATTTAATGGGAAGATGAGAACAAAAATAAATTTGAGTTTACAACTATCCCCGAAAGAGGTTGAGAATCATATCTTAGGACTGGAAGAAATCCAAAAATGGATGGAAAATAAAAGTCCAAAGAAGGTGATTATTGTGCCCGGAAAAATTGTGAATATTGTTTTATAAGCTCTAATTTCACAGAAAAACGAATTGAATTGATTACAAATTGATGTTTTTTTTAAATCAAATTGATAATTAATTAGTTATTTCAATTTTTAAAGTTTAAATTTGTCAAACTGTGCACAAAGTACAGTGATTTAATTTTTTTATTTTTTATGAATATTTATTGTGGAAACATTAGCTTTCGTGCTACAAGTCAAGACATCGAAAAGCTATTTGAAAGTTTTGGAGAAGTATCTTCTGCCAGAGTAATTACTGATCGCGAAACAGGACGTTCTCGTGGATTTGCCATTGTTGAAATGGAAGACGATGGTCAAGCGCAACAAGCCGTAGATTCTCTTAATGGAAACGATTTCATGGGAAGAAATCTAGTGGTTAACGAGGCAAGAAGAAAATCATAGTACTCAAGTCTTAAATCGAATTAAAAAGCTGCCAATTTTGGTGGCTTTTTTTTATGCCTTTTAGTATCTTTACTATTCTTAATTGAAGGTATGTCTAATTCTCGTTTTTTAATTATCGGAAATGGTCATTTGGCTCATCGAACCATGCTATTGCTTAAGAATCAAAAAAAGGAAGTGGATTTTCAGCCCAATTTATTTTTAGAAATCCTATCCAATAACCGAACAAAAATTGATGATTTTGCAGAATTATTGGAATCAATACAAATAGATTCATTTACCATTGTCTATATTTTATTCGAAGATGATAATCAAAATTTAGAAACGGTTATTGCCCTTAATACACTCTACCCTAAAATTCAGATAGCTACAGCTTTATTCAATGAAAAGTTAATCCCTCATTTAAAACTTGCCATACCAAAAATTGAAATATTCAATCCTGCGCGAATTTCAGCCGGTGAATTTGTAAAAGGGATTTACGATACAACTGAAATTGAACATAGCACCATCTTTACTATAGATAAAGCTAGTTTGCCAAAAATAAACAAACCATCCACCTTATTAATTTCACTTGTTGCGGCATTTATACTTCTTATAACATTTACGACAGTTTACTTTCATTACTTTGAAAATTTAAAATGGCTCGATTCATTCTACTTTGTGATCGTAACAGTTACTTCAGTTGGATACGGTGATTTTAGCTTACTATCTTCAAATGATCTGAGTAAAATCGTTGGTATTATTCTCATGTTATCATCCTCTATCTTTATTTGGCTAATTCTTTCTCTACTTATAGATAATTTATCCAAACGTAAAACTGAAAGGGCACTTGGAAGAAAAAAATACAATTATTCGAACCATATTATTTTGTGTGGATTGGGAAGATTGGGTTTTTTTGTTGCACAAGAATTAATAACAAGAGGGGAGAAAATAATTATTATAGAAACCAATGAGAACTCGGTATACATAGACCATTTCAGAAGATCTCAAATTGATGTGTATATTGGAAATGCAATTCAACACGAAGTACTTCTTGATGTTGGCGTTGGAAAATGTAAAGCATTAATTGCTGTTACAAATGATGATTATAGCAACCTGGAAATAGGACTGACAGCTAGATCCTACCAAGAAAAAATTATTTTAGTGCTCCGAATTTTTGATGAAGTTATGGCTGAGAGTGTTAACACCAAATTTAATATTCAACACTCTAAAAGTATGTCGTTTATCGCAGCTCAAAAATTGGCAGAATTAGCTGATAATAAATCTCACTAGCACAATGCAAACTATATCAAAATCAACTAATTTGACTTTTGGAATTTATTAGGAAGAAATCACACTAAATTGTGCCTGATTCCTATCGTATCAAATTAACATGACCAGTAACAATTTTATACTCATCTCTGTCAGGAATTTTATAGGTTATTTTCCAAACATAAGTTCCTTCTATGCATAACATTCCATTGTAAAAACCATCCCATCCCTTTTCAGCATTTAAGGATTGGAAGATTAGTTCACCCCAACGATTGTATACGTCAAATTTAAAATTCGCAGGATCATAGCCAGTGGTAAAAACCGGAGTAAAAACATGATTATGTTCATCACCATCTGGAGTAAAGGTATTTGGGACATAAAAAATCTCATCGCCCTTTATTTGAATAACCAATACTGTTGAATCCGCACAGCCAAACTGATTCTGCACCCATAAAGTTGGTAAGTAACTCCCTTCGGTAAATGGATAGGAATATTCCAAAGATCCGTTAAATTGGTCATAACTAGTACCATCTCCCATTGAAAACAATAGTTCATCCGTGCCAACTGAATTATTTTCAAAAGTAATTGTTGGAGAATCTGATGTAGTAATTATTGGGTTAGCAGAAAAACTTGCAATTGGTGTTGGATTTACCGTAACAGTAGTTGAAATTTGAGAAACACAATTGTTCACATCAGTTCCAATAATAGTATAAACGGTCGTTGTATTTGGTGAAACGAAAGATTGACTTCCTGAGCCAGATGGAGACCATAGATAGGTATTTGCACCCGAAAGAGTAATAAGAGCAATCTCTCCTTGGCAAATTTGTTGATCGGCGGAGACAGAAAGAATTGGATTTTCATTAACAATTACATAAACAGAATCTGAGGCTGAACAATTATTAACATCTTGACCTGTAACCGTATAAAATGAACTTAACTGCGCTACAAAACTCTGATTACTTGAATTTCCCGAAAATTGATTCCAGATATAGGAAATTCCACCAGAAGCATTAAGTTGTACTGCATCTCCAGCACAATAATCTGAATTATCAGCAACAAGTTGGATAATAGGCAATGGATTAACAGTTGCTGTTACAGAAATAGAATTTGAACATCCATTTGCATCCGTTCCTGTTAAAACAAAATTAGTAGTAATGACCAAACTAGCTGTCAAAATACCTTGAGAATCGACAGTGCCAATAAGAGGACTCCACGAATACGTTTGTGCACCAGTTGGGATCAGTTCGGCCGTATTTCCTGAACAAATTGTTGCTGCGGTGCTTGATAGAGATGGCAAAGGAAAAATATTTAAATTCAAGGTAACAATTGAATCACAACCATTTTGATTTTGAAAAGTAAAAGAGTATTGACCTGAATTTGTTAACGTCTGTCCGCCAATTGAATAACTGTTACCTTGACATATACTTGTATCAATCGTAATTGAAGAATTTGAATTGATATTTAAGGTTAAATTCACCAAAGAATCACAGCCATTCACTGATAATAAATTTGCCTGATATACACCTGTGGTTGTTAAATTTTGACCGTTGAAAGTGTATGTGTCGCCTTCACATGCTGAAACATTTAAAACCGTATTAAATTGTGGATATACAGTTACATTTATTTGATCTGTTGTGGGACAAACACCTGGGGTACTTGCCAAGGATGTTGTTACTGTGTATGTTTGAGTAATTGGAGAATTTCCATTATTGGTAAGCGAAACCACTGGATTTGAGATTGTAGGGTCAGACAGACCAAGTGACGGTGACCAATTATAAACATAATTTGCATTAGAATTAGTGCCGATTGTCGCATTTTGCCCTGTACAAAAGTTGGCATCTAAGCCGGCGTTGGAAGTGGCTTGATCGGTATAAATAATAGCATTACGTATTGATTGTTGGTCTGTTGCCCCACCTGTAGAAGCTGTAAATCCCATATAACCCGAAAAATTAATTGGAAAATTAGCAGTCAAATATTGGGTGTTATTGACAAAAACCGTTACAATTCCATTTACATAGGTGATTTTTACCGGTTGGTAATTATTACTTCTTACAAATCCTAAGGTATTTGATGCATTATCAACCTTCACAATTCCAGCAATACATTCGTTGTATCCAACTCCAGAATATACTTGAATTTCAGGATTGGGCCCCCCACAATTATTCCATGTATCTAAAATAACTTTTAATCCATTTGCTGTACCCGGAATTCCAACACCACCTCCGTTCACAAATCCTGCAGGAGGTACATCCAAAAAACAGAAGGCTAAACCATCTGCAGCACTACCTCCCCATATTCTATAATCAAATTCAACGGTCCATTTTGAACAAAGCAAAGGATTAATTGGGGTACTAAAAAATATTCCCCCACTTTGGTTACCTAAAGCATTGGTGAGTATTAATTCGTTTGAGTTCGCATCTATATCTCCACCAGTATCCCCAACATAGGCATTACCTGTCAAATTCCAACCAGCAGGATTTAAAATAGGATTGCCATTTAGTTGCGCAAATACAAACGTTTGGCTTAATCCGCTATGTTTAGCAAAAAAAAGTAAAGTAACAAATAAAATAAAGGATAAAACCTTCATAAATCAGCCGATATAATTAACTGCTAAGATACAAAAATCTAGTAAAAATCCTTAGTGTATTTTTTACATTATGTATTAAATGACTTTAACTTTAGACGTTTCTAAACCTAACCATTTGAAATTAAGTCTTCGAGGCAGAGTTTGAAAATGAACATTAATTTCTTTCTTACCTGGAAAAAGTTGTAAGTCATTTTCTTCAAATTGGATGCCTTTTCGAGTGGAATAAATCCAAAAGTGATCAATTCTTTCTTTTGATTTTATAGTAAGTATCAACGTCTTTTTTTGTCTGTCAATTTTTTTAATCTTCAACTTGACTTTTCTTTGTTTTGCCGATTGTTTTTGAACATCATTTAACCAGATTGTTTTTGACAATTTTTTAGCATTTATTGTCCAATTAATTTGTAATCCCTCGAGCGAATTAGAAATAAAAAATGTTTTTAATTGTTGATTATCAAAAATAACTTGATTTTCAAGATGCTTCAATTGAATCGAATCAACAACTAATTTTGTTCTGAAGAATTCATTATCTCTAACGGCAATTCCTTCAATTTCGTAGCTAATCCATGTATCAACTGGTAAATCTGAAACCATTTTCACTTGAAAACCTACCTTCGATTTCTCATGACAGACAGTGACGGATTTCATTACCTCCTTCATTCGATAATGAAGTATTTTACGATTCCCCAAATAATCTACACTCGACCAAGTTGGACCAGGATAACAATCATTTAATTGCCAATAAAGTGTTCCCATACAACGTGGGGCATTCAATCGATGAGCAGAAACAGCCTTCTCCATTGCATCTGCTTGTATCAATTGAGAATAATAAACGAACTCCATAAAATTTCTTGGCTCTGTAAAAAATCGCTCAACAATGTTTGAATATATCTTCCCATTTCCAATATAACTTTTTTGGTGTTTTTTAATTCCTGCTGAATCTAAACTCCATGATTCTGGTTTTCCAATTTCCAATAAAGTTGTATAATCTGGGAAACTTTGAAAACCAAACTCAGCGTTAAAGCGGCCAATATTTTTAGAGAAATCCTCGATTGAATCATTCCCGTGCCATACTCCCCAATAATGTTGCGAACCATGATTATAACGTTCTGTTAATCCCCAATTACTGAGGGGTGAAGTATGCACGTAGGGAATATCGGTAAAAACAGCTACCCATGCAGGTATTTTATCTTGAAAAAGCAGTTGGTAGTCTTTTGCTATTTTGGTCGAATCACTTTGGGTAAGTTCAAATTGCTTCTGTAGTCCCCAATTTTTCCAAGCGACATCTACCTCATTATTCCCATTGAATAAAACAACAGAAGGATGGGATGCGATCCGCGGAATTTGAAAATTCAATTCAGCCTTGACATTCTCCAAAAACAATGAATCAGCAGGATACATGGCGCACGCAAACATAAAATCTTGCCAAATCATAATACCTTCCTGATCACATCGTTTGAAAAAATAATCACTTGGATACAAACCTCCACCCCAAATGCGTACCATATTAAAATTCTGTTCTTTCATTAATTGAATTTGTTCTTCCCAAACAGAATCAGTGATTTGACTTGGAAATACAGACGGAGGAATTAGGTTTGCTCCTTTACAGAAAATGGGTTTATCATTGATTTTTAAAATATAACTCGTTCCCCATTGGTCCTTTTCCTGAATTAATTCTGATTTGCGAATGCCAAACTGAATTGCTCTCATATCATGTAAAAGTCCGCTTTTTGAAAAAACTCGAATAGTATCATAATACAAAAAGGATTGCCCATGGCTATTTGGCCACCATAAATTGGGGTTCTTCAAACTATTTTTCCATTCAGCAATGGTATCATTCGGTTTTAAAATCAACGTTCCAAAAAGTCGACTAGTAAGTGTCAACTCTTCCACTAAAGAATTGAACAAAAACGTATAATTTATTTGGGCTTCATCTGAATTGGTGATTTTAGTATGAACGGTAAACTTTTCAATGGAATTCGGATTTTGATAATTCCAAAAAACCGGTTCCATAAAACCAATTGTATTCATTCGTGCTGTCCAATCCCAACCAAATTGATATTGTGGTTTTCTTGTGAGATTAGAAATAGCTATTTTATTTGGATCATTTGGAGCTGGAAAATGAAAAATCTCCTTTTCATATCGGGTTTTGTGATATGATATAGGTGGAGTAAAAACTGCTTTAATTCTATTTATTGAATTAGGTTTTACCAAAACTTGAATCGCGTAAGGTCTGAACGCATTTTCGGACAAAAGAACAAGTGAATCATTCCAATAAATTGAGGCGTAAGTATCTATTGATGGGAAACGAACATCTATCATTTTTGATGAATTTGAATCACCAAAAATAGTATCTGAAACTAGTTCCCACGTTTGATCTTCTATCCAATTGAATCTATCTTCATTTATTCCAAAAAATGGTTGTGGAAGCTCACCTGATTGAATTAACTTCTCCTGAATAGCACCATGTGTTTGATAAGTTTGCCAAATTTTCTTGGTGGGATGAAAAAAACGCCACTCTAAAACATTTTGGCTATAGCATAAAGTACTAATAAATAAAAAAAATAGGATGCTAAAAGCCAACTTTGCCATTACCAATTGCGATCAAAGGTTGAATCCACCATTTTGTCTTCAATAGTTGTTTTCAGAGCATAGTTAAAACCAGCATAGACTGAGTGAGCACCTACATTTCCATCTTTATCAATAGCCAAAAAACAACATTGCAAATTTGTCAAATCTTTGTGTTTGGAAATAATACGATTTACTGCTTCCTCACATGCTTTTTGGGGAGAATAACCATGTCTCATTAATTCTACTACTGTATGACTTCCTGCTATTCGAATAATTGCTTCACCCAGGCCACTTGCGGTTGCTGCTCCTACTTCATTATCCACAAACAATCCTGCGCCAATAATGGGTGAATCCCCTACTCTTCCATGCATTTTATATGCCCACCCACTTGTTGTACATGCACCACTCAAATTCCCAAATTTATCCATGGCTATCATGCCAATTGTATCATGATTTTCATGATTTATTCTTGGTTTAACAAAAAGATCTTTGTTTTCCTCTTTCCATTTTTTCCAATCTTTTTTTACTTCAGGAAGCGGAGTTTTAATTGTTTTAAAACCTTGCTCCAATGCAAATTTTTTAGCTCCATCTCCAACTAACATCACGTGTTGCGTTTTCTCCATGATTGCCCGAGCAACAGAGATCGGGTGTGCAACCCCTTCCAAAAAAGCAACCGAACCACATCGTGATTGTTCATCCATTATACATGCATCCAGTGTTACATGTCCATCTCTATCAGGTCGACCGCCAATTCCTACACTTCTATTTGTAATATCTGATTCGGTAACTTTTACTCCAGCTTCCACAGCATCTACGGCTTTTCCTCCCTTGTTCAAAACCTCCCACGCTGCTCTATTTGCCTCCAAGCCATGAATCCACGTAGACAAAACAATTGGGGAATCGGTTTTACCTATATACGATTTTTCCTCGTATATGTTATTTCCAAAAATATTCCTAGTTACCGTTAGTGCACCAGTTGCTAATCCCAATCTAAAAAAGGTTCTTCTTTTCATTACTTTCCTTGTTTTTTTTCTTGATTTGCAATCCAAGATTGGTAGATTTTTGCATTTTTTACATGTTCAACATCTGAGACTGCAAAATTGTGTTTACCAGAATAATCTGGTGTAGCACACATGAACAAATAATCCACTTTAGCAGGATTTATTATGGCATCAATTACTTCTGTCGGAACAAAACAAATAGGTCCAGGAGGTAATCCATTAATTTTATAAGTATTGTATTCACAATCTATATTGCGATGTTTTTCCAATAGTCGTTGTGTTCCATTTAATGCATCACCCCAACAAAATTTGAAAGTAGGATCGCTCTGCAATTTCATATTCTTTTTCAATCGATTAAGATAAAGGGCTGAAATAATTGGCCACTCTTCTTTGTTCTTCCCTTGTTCTGCATAAACTACACTGGCTAAAATGACAGCCTCAACAGGTGAATTAAGCCCAATAGATTTAAGTTTGTTTCGTTTATCCTTTGTCCAATACGTATCAAATTCCTGTTTCATTTTTTGAACGAATGACGGAATATCCGTGTCAAAATACATACGATATGAATTTGGAATAAAAATAGCACTTAACTCCCTTTTATCCTTAAGTCCCAAGGATTTTATTATTTTCGGAGATTGCAAGTAGTTAACAAATTCAGCACTGTCAATCGCAATACTTTTCTGAACTTCTGAAGCTAATTGGTTAATATCACGGAATTTATAAATATTAACATTAACAAGTTCTTCCGTATTTCCATTTCCATTTTTATCCTTGGTAATACCAAAAATCAAATCCTTCAACTTGGTTTGGGGTTTTACCTTATACTTTCCATAGGCTAATGTTTGATCTGTAAGCCCTTTCTCTTTTGCTTGAGCGATAAATTCGGATTCATCTTGTATCAATTTCTTTTTTTTCAATTTGGCAGCAAGTGATGAAATTGTTGATTTAGTTTCAATAATTAATGTCACCTCTTTTGTGTTTAAAGTCTTACTGCCTGAAAGTAATTCACAACTTACAACTAAAAGTAAAACCGCTATAAATGGAATGCTAAAAAGTAATTTGATTTTAAGTTGTTTTTTCATAATTCAAACTGATAAATATACTCATCTACTCTTATTCCTTCTACTAGGAACCATTTTTTTCGAACACCAATTCTTATAAATCCTGCTTTTTCAAAAAGTCGCTGACTCGCACAATTTGATGCTTGAATACCACAACTAAGATTTGATAAATTGAGATGGTTTTTGGCATATTCTGCCAAGAGCAGCAATGATTCAAGCGCAAATCCTTTTTGACGATATTGATGTTCAGCTATTAAAATTCCTACAGTACCAAAACCATTTTTAAAATCGATATTATACAAATCAACCGCTCCAACTACTAATTCAGTTGTCTGTTCAACAATCATCAATCTCAATTGACCAGATTCTCTTACAACACGTTGCTCTTCAATTAATTGATATATTTCAAAAATAGATAGTGGTGCGTCCGTATTAGTGAATTTCCAATTTTCTATGTCATTCTCCCACAAATAAATCATGGTAGCATCACTTGGCTCAACGGCACGTAATAGTATTTTACTTCCTTTTATCAACTTGTAATTTTTCAATTTCTAATGCTACATCTTTATCATCATAAATTCCTAATGCCAAAGTTTCTCGCTGAAAATTATAGACACTGACCTCAGAAATTAAATTATGAGATGCCAAATATTTTAATAAATCATACAAAAGTATGGGTTTATCAATATTGAGACATTGAAGTATAGGAGAGATACAACTAACCTTTTTAGGAATTGCTTGCGAGTAATTCGAAAATAAAACTTCGATATCTTTTAAATGAACTTTATTTTTCAATTCCAATGTTATCACTTCAATTTTCTTCCTCTTCAATAAGGCCAGTGTATCTTTGGTCAACAAACCAAAATCTCTTCCTGTTGCTTTTAAACTGTAAAATTTATAATTTTTAGATATACCAACATGCGGGGGTGTTTTATCCGAATGAATAATCCAAAGCACTAAGTTATCGAAATTGAGTTTTGGATTGTCAACAGTATATTGCTCAAAAAGATAACTATACATCGATTTCTCCTTTGAATACAAACAAGGCAGGCCCTTCTAAAACCACCTGAGTGAATACATCACCTTCAACCTTAAAATCTACAAACAATTCACCTCCCCTTGCATTTACTTTTATTCGATTTTCTCCCGACATTTTGACCTTTTTTGCATATGCTAAAACTGCTGCAGTAATCCCAGTGCCACATGCTAACGTTTCATTTTCAACTCCTCGTTCGTATGTTCTAATTGAAATATGGTTAACTTCATGAATTTGCACGAAATTCACGTTAATCCCTTCCTTGTTATACTTTTCTGAGTATCTAATTTTTGAACCTTCCTCGTGAACATTTACTTTTTCAATGTCTAATTCAAAGAGAATTAAATGTGGTGATCCTGTATATAATTCATAGCTTGCCGCAGTATACTCAATTACTTCAGATACATCTTTCATTTCTAGTCGAACCATGCCATTTTCTGCTAACACAGTAGAATGAATTCCATCAAATGCTGAAAAAGAAAATTGCCCTATTCTATTTGTTAATTTTGAATAAAAAGCCACTGCACACCGCGCTCCATTTCCGCAAAAACTCATAGATCCATCTGGATTATGAAATTGCATATCAAAATCTACTTGAGTACTTTTATTAATAAAAATAAAGCCGTCTGAACCAATTCCAAAATGACGATCACATAATTGCACAATACATTTAATATCTATATTTGAGTAATTTTCATTTCGATTATCGACTAATATAAAGTCATTTCCCGCTCCCTGATATTTGTAAAAAGTGACATGTCGCATAGTCTGACAAAAGTACATTATTTAGTAAGAATTGCACGAATATTGCTTAACAATCTTTAACAGCGGTAGAATAACAACCATTTTTACTTTCTGTTATTATTGTAAAACAATTTTATAAATCGTTAATTATGAAAACTACAATTATCAAACAATTGGCGGTAGGTTTTATAGGAGGCCTTTTACCGCTTGCAACCTATTTAACAATCAATTATTATTCCGATGATTCAAAGCTATCAGATAGGGTTTTGGATGGAAACAAACAGTATAACGCTCGTTTTGCAAGTATGCAAGGTACTCCTGTTGATTTCATCCAAGCATCTGAAAACACGATCAATTCGGTTGTTCACGTAACAACAAAAGTTGTTCAAACCTCATTTCAACGTGATATTTTTCAAGAGTTTTTCTATGGACCGGGCGCGGGAGGTCGCGAATTTAAACAATATGGTTCTGGCTCTGGGTCAGGGGTGATTGTTTCTTCTGAAGGATATATTGTGACAAACAATCATGTCATTGAAAATGCAAGTGAGATCGAAGTTATACTCAATGACAATTCAAAATATTCAGCGAAAGTAATTGGAACAGACCCGTCAACTGACATTGCAATTCTTAAAATTGAAGGTTCAGGATTTCAGCCTATTCCATTAGGTAATAGCGACGATTTAAAAGTTGGAGAATGGGTACTCGCAGTTGGGAATCCATTTAATTTAACTTCCACAGTAACTGCAGGTATTGTTTCAGCAAAGGCAAGAAATATAAATTTATTATCAGATCGATCTAAACAAGATGTATTGCCTATTGAGTCATTCATTCAGACAGATGCCGCAGTTAATCCAGGAAATAGTGGAGGGGCTCTTGTAAATACCAAAGGAGAACTGGTTGGTATCAACACAGCAATCGCATCTCAAACAGGAAGTTATTCCGGATATTCATTTGCTGTACCAGTTAATCTTGTTGAAAAAGTAATGCGGGATCTAATTGATTATGGAATTGTTCAACGAGGTTATCTAGGTGTTCAAATCAATGATATTACCCAAGAAATTAAGACGAAAAATAATTTACCAAGCACGAAAGGTGTTTTTGTAGCAAAGGTAATTGAAGATGGCAGTGCGGATAAAGCCGGTCTTAAGGACGGAGATGTAATTTTGAAAATCGGAACGAAAGAAGTTAATTCGGTTGCAAGTCTTCAAGAGGAAATTGGCAAAAGAAGACCCGGAGATAAAGTAAGCGTAACCGTACGAACCAAAAAAGGGGAAGAGGAAATTAAAGAATTGATTCTACGTAACAAAGAAGGAGAAACAAAACTAATTTCCAAAGAAGAAATTTCGAAAAATGCTGCCCTAGGTGCCACCTTTATGGAGCTTACTGACAAGGAGAAAAAAGAACTTAATATTACTTACGGAGTGAAAATCAAATCCATTCAACCGGGAAAATTAAAATCTATCGGTCTCACTGAAGGTATGGTTATAAGTAAAGTGAATAATGAACCTATTGAATCCGTTGAACAACTAACAACTAAATTAAATGGTGTAAATAGAGGAATTCTTTTAGAGATTGTAACTGAATCTGGACAACGCGATTATAAAGGATTTGGATTGTGATTTTTTGATTAAATCTGTTTTAAAAATAAAAGTCCTGTTACTCGTTTGTAACAGGACTTTCGCTTGGATAACTCAACTAAACTAAACCTTGAATATTATTTATTTTGAAACTATTAGTGTTTCAGATGCTACTATTTTATCTCCTGCTAAAAAATTGATTTCGTAAGAACCATTGACTAAATTATTCAAATGCAAAGAAGTTGCATCCATTACCGGAATTGCCGGCATGAACGTTCCATTTACAGAATTAATTTGAATAGCCGTAATAGTATAATCAGACCAAGATAGCGTGGCAAAACCTGGTTTCAATTCATTTACGACAACCGATACTTTTTTCGGTTCTTTTGGATCATCGTTGTGCGCAAAAGAAGAAAATGAAACTGTAACGATCATTAAAACTGCTACTGCTATTTTTTTGGATGTTTTGCTAAATGGTCTCATAACTCTGAATTTTTATTTTTCATTTTGATTACATGACAAAGTTGTTCGATTTCAAACTCCTGAGCAATCTTTTATTATGAATCGAATTCAAATTACTTAAACCTACCTACGAAGCTCTACGTGTTTGCCTAAAACAACTACGTATAATCACGTATAAACTACATTTTATGAGAGAATATTTATATACCCTAATTCTTCAAACAGCGAACAGATAAGCCTCCACCTTTGAAGTAGCTCGCCCTTGCCAAGACATCATCTTCGCCGCTTAAAAGACGAGTATAAGCAGATTCGACACTGCCTTCGGTTGAAGTCCAAAAGTATCCATAGGAACCAATAAAATCAAAACCACCGAAATAAAATCCATATCCTCCGGGAAGACCTGAAAAACCAGTTGAATTATTTCCGTTCCAACCCCCAACTTGAATTTCATGTTCAAGAATCCTTTCCATTTTTAAAAATTTTCCAGCAATCTTATTTCCGCCTAAAAAATCTGATAACCTCGTCCATTCAAAATCAGATGGGATATGATAACCTGTTGGAGCCAAACCACGATTATCATTTACAGCATACCAATTATACAATTTCCCGAATTTGCATCCATTCGCAGCATCAAAGTTGTAATAACACCACGCCGGTTGTTGATTTTCTCCAGCTTTTTCCCATTCATCAAGTGTTTTAACTTCAAGAATTGAATCTCCGTTTCGAAACATTGTTACATCCAGATTTTTATCACACCAAATTTGAGAGCCTATTGATATCGTTTGCGTGTATCCTATTTTGAAAATCCCAATAAGTAGAAACAATATAAACTTATACTTCATAAGGTAAACTAGTGGATAAAAAATTTATTCTAAAATAAAAAATCTAATTCATGGGATGAACTAGATTTAATCACAATAATAATAAAATTGAACTAATTTATTTATTTACCGTCAATTTTTCAGTGGCAACAACTTTATTCCCGCTAATAAAAGAAATTTCATAATCACCTTCTATTAATCCATTTAAATGCAAGGAAGTGGCATCTAAAACTGGAATAGACGGAATAAATTGACCATTAGAAGTGTAAATTTGAATTGAAGTAATTTCAATATCAACCCACGTAAGTGTTACATAACCAGGTTTTAAATCATTGACTAAAACCGAAACTTTTTTTGGATCCTTAGGATCTTCATTGTGAGCGAATGTCACCTTTGAAATTGAAAAAAGAAATATTACAAGCGCAATTTTAACAATACTTTGATTCATAAATAGTTAGTTAGTTTTCTGAAATCCAAAAACATTTACTGTACTTCTTGACAAAAGTTTCAATTTTTGTAATAAAAAAGTCCCGTTACTCGTTTGTAACAGGACTTTCGCTTGGATAACTCAACTAAACTAAACCTTAAATATTATTTATTTTGAAACTGTTAGTGTTTCAGATGCTACTACTTTATCTCCTGCTAAAAAATTGATTTCGTACGAACCATTAACTAAATTATTCAAATGCAAAGAAGTTGCATCCATTACCGGAATTGCCGGCATAAACGTTCCATTTACAGAATTTATTTGAATCGCTGTGATAGTATAATCAGACCAAGATAACGTGGCAAAACCTGGTTTCAATTCATTTACGACAACCGATACTTTTTTAGGTTCTTTTGGATCATCGTTGTGAGCAAATGAAGAAAATGAAACTGTAACGATCATTAAAACTGCTACTGCTATTTTTTTGGATGTTTTGCTAAATGGTCTCATAACTCTGAATTTTTGTTTTTTCATTTTGATTACAAGACAAAGTTGTTCGATTTCAAACTCCTGAGCAATCTTTTTTTATGAATCGCATTCAAATTACTTAATCCTACCTACAATGCTCTACGTATTTGCCTAAAACAACTACGTATAAACACGGATAGACTGTTGTAAATTAAAACAATTACGATCTCATTAAAATACATCATAAGGTAATTTTAACAAAATAAAACGCTATTAATTCCCCTTGAAATAACCCAATCAAATACTAGCTAATCACGAAGGTATTTGCATATTAATATATTACTATATTTCAAAGTATTAGGCAATGTAATTTCAAAGTTAAATATTATGTAATTTCAAAATAATATATAGTGTAATTTCAAAGTTAATAAAAATAAAATGAAAAAATATTCTTATATTTGCCTAAAGAAACTAGTTGTATATGAGCGCAATAAGAACAATAAAAAAAGAAATGGAAATTTATTTAACTAAATATCCAATACTTGCATTAACTGGTCCAAGACAATCAGGGAAAACAACCTTTTTAAAAAAGCAATTTCCTTCATATACTTATATCAATTTAGAAAACATAGATGATAGAAATTATGCTCTAAGGGATCCAAATGGTTTCTTAGCACAATATAATAAATATGTTATTTTCGATGAAGTACAAAGAGTACCTGAATTATTCTCCTACTTGCAGACAAAAGTAGATGAAAACAATATTATGGGACAGTATATATTGTCTGGGTCACAAAATTTTCATTTAATGCGAAATATAACTCAAAGTCTAGCCGGCAGAGTTGCTTTATTTAAACTTTTACCTTTTGATTTTCAAGAATTGCAGCAAAACAATTGGCTAGATAGTGATTACAGTGTCAATCTACAAAAAGGTTTTTATCCTGCAATTTATGACAGAGACATTCCCTCGAAGGTATTTTATTCTAATTATATCCAAACCTATGTTGAACGTGATTTATCTGAACTGATTCACCTCAAAGATTTAAAACGTTTTAGGAACTTTATTTCACTATGTGCAGCTCGCGTTGGTCAATTATTGAATTTAAATTCTCTCGCAAATGAGTGTGGTATTTCACAACCTACAGCTAAATCGTGGATTTCCGTATTAGAAACAAGTTATATTGTGTATCAACTTCAACCGTATCATACCAATTTTAATAAACGTATAACTAAAAGTCCCAAATTGTATTTCTACGACACCGGATTATTATGTTTTTTACTAAAGATTAAAGATGCCACTAGTATTAAAACGAGCCCATATAAGGGTGGTTTATTTGAAAATTTTGTGATAAATGAATATTTAAAACAGAACTATCATCAAAATTTAATGCTTGATTTTTGGTTTTGGCGTGATGCGATTGGCCATGAAATAGATTTTATTTGGCAAAATAGCGAGACAATTAACTTAGTAGAAATTAAGGCAAGCCAAACTATTATGCCTGAAATGTTTAAAGGATTGAGTTATTTTGAAAAGTTTAATCCTGCTTTAATTGAAAGTAAAACTGTTGTTCATACAGGTTTATTTAACCAAAATAGAACTCTAGGAAAGGTTTTAAGCTGGAACGAAATTCTAAAAAGTGAATAAAAGAAGGGAATGAGCGACTTTATCAAATAAAAAAGTCCCGTTACTCGTTTGTAACAGGACTTTCGCTTGGATAACTCAACTAAACTAAACCTTAAATATTATTTATTTTGAAACTGTTAGTGTTTCAGATGCTACTATTTTATCTCCTGCTAAAAAATTAATTTCGTAAGAACCATTGACTAAATTATTCAAATGCAAAGAAGTTGCATCCATTACTGGAATTGCTGGCATAAATGTTCCATTTACGGAATTGATTTGAATAGCCGTGATAGAAAAATCAGACCAAGATAACGTGGCAAAACCAGGTTTCAATTCATTTACGACAACTGATACTTTTTTCGGTTCTTTTGGATCATCGTTGTGCGCAAATGAAGAAAATGAAACTGTAAGGAACATTAAAACTGTTACTGCTATTTTTTTGGATGTTTTGCTAAATGGTCTCATAACTCTGAATTTTTGTTTTTTCATTTTGATTACATGACAAAGTTGTTCGATTTCAAACTCTTGAGCAATCTTTTAAAGTAATTCAAAGTCAAATTACTAATACTTACCTACAAAAGACTACGTGTTTTACTAAATAAACTACGTATAAATACGTATTTATTGAGCGAAAATTAAATAATCGTGACTTTTGAAAAAACCAACTAAATTATAATTCTAAGCTAAATTGAATTTTTCAGAAACAACTTGAGTAATGTGATTTCCAATAGATAAAGAAGCTGTAGCAGCTGGCGATGGTGCATTAAGAACATGAATTGAATTCTCGTGATGTTCAATTCTAAAATCATCTCTTGTATCTCCATTTTGCGATAGCAATTGGGCTCTTACCCCTGCCCTCGCCGGCTTAATATCATCCATAGTTAACGAAGGAATCATGCGTTGAAGTGACTTCAGGAACAATCTTTTTGAAAAAGCGCGCCTGTATTCATCGATAGCATATTTG
This sequence comes from Crocinitomicaceae bacterium, assembly GCA_044361535.1. Taxonomy (GTDB): domain Bacteria; phylum Bacteroidota; class Bacteroidia; order Flavobacteriales_D; family Crocinitomicaceae; genus UBA952. Next base: position 397,430 of record JBIKIQ010000001.1, on the reverse strand, counting down.
ATATTACTAAAAAATAACTTCCATGTTCCTTGATAAGTCAATGCCTCCCACGTATCACGTAAGGAAAAATCTGTTTTATTATATCCTTCTCGTTTAAACGAAAAAACGGCATTTGGACCACATTCCACATTACCATCAACCATTCGCGTAAAATGAACTCCTAAGAAAGGAAAGTTTGGATCGGGAACCGGATAAATCAAGTTTTTCACCTTATGTTTCGCTTGATTTGTTAATTCATAATAATCTCCACGAAATGGAACAACCTGTTCCTTTAACTTAACGCCATCTTTTTTAGCTAATCGATCTGCTTGTAATCCGGAACAATATACTAAAAAACGCGACTCTAAAGTACCGTTATTGGTATGAATAACTGAGTAATCTTTTTCCTTATCAACACTTAAAAACTCCGTTGAAAGTCTTACCTCACTTTCTGAATTGATTGCTAATGCTAATTCAACCATTTTGGTAGTAGCTCCTCGGAAATCAATTATTCCAGTAACGGGTACGTAAATGCCCGCAATACACTCAACAAATGGTTCAATTTCTTTTACCTCTGCCGCACTTATTTTTTTTATGCCTTCAATTTTATTTTGAACACCATTTTCAAAAATGCGATCCAAATTTGGTAATTCCTTTTGATCTGTTGCAACAATCACTTTTCCACAAATATCATAGCTGATTCCATGCTCCTTTGCAAACGCTACCAATTCATGTCTTCCGTCAAAACAATTCTTTGCCTTTAATGAACCTGGTTTGTAATATAAACCTGAATGAATAACACCTGAATTATGACCTGTTTGATGAGAGGCTAGTTCTTTCTCTTTTTCAATCAAAACTAATTTTAACAATGGGAATTTCTTTTGAAGCTTATAAAGAGTTGCCGCCCCAACAATTCCTCCACCAATAATTGCAATATCAAATTTCATTTTAATCAGGTATTTTTCTATGTACTTACAAATTTAAGTCGAGAAGATAAATAAATGAACATACTGCTGCTGCTCCTAACTCTAATTCTCGTTTATTTACATTTTCAAAAATATCATTTGGCGTATGATGAAAATCAAAATAACGTTGTGAATCAGGGACAAATCCAAATAAAGGAATATTTGAAAACTTCGATTTTAACGGTCCTATATCCACTCCGCCATAACCTTTTTCAAAAACATGCAACTCATATTTTTTCATCAAGGGCTCAAGAGTTTTTAGAAATCTAACTTGTTCAGCTGTTCCATCACATGAAAATCCCCTTGGAGCAAATCCTCCTCGATCACTTTCCAAAGCAGCTATATGTTTTTCACCTTTTGAAACAACCCAATCTGCATATCCCTTTCCTCCCCTATTTCCATTCTCTTCATTCATAAAAAGTACAACACGCAGGGTTCTTTCAGGCTTATAGTTTAATTTTTGTAAAATCCGGAGAGCTTCCATACAATGAACCACACCAGCACCATCATCATGAGCACCTTCACCCGTATCCCACGAATCTAAATGACCTCCAAAGGTGATAATTTCATTCAGTTTTTTACTACCCCTTATTTCAGCAATAACATTAAAAGATGGTTTATCTTCAAGAGTTCTACAATTCAAATCAAGTAAAACACTTACCTTATTTTTGCTTAATAACTCAAAAAGCTCGTCTGAATCTTGCGTAGAAAGGGCAACAGCAGGAATTTTCTTAATGCCATTTTCATATTTCATCACACCAGTGTGTGGATGATCATCGATAGCCAATCCAAGAGAACGTATTATAACCGCTTTCGCTCCTAGTTTTGCCGCTTCTACAGCACCATCTACTCTCATTGAACTACAGCTACCATAAGCACGAAATGTATTTATTTCCTCATCATTCATTCGCTGATTTATGAAAACAACTTTTCCTTGTATTTCAGAATAAGAAGCCTTTTTTAAGTCACTTAATGAATTAAACGCAATGATTTCACCTTTCAATAAGCCTTCGGTTCCAACGGATCCTCCAAGTGCCAAAATACTTAATGCAATTTTACGATCACCTATTTGAAGCCACGCTCGTTCAGTAGTACCCCTGTCCCAGTGAGGAACCATGATCTTTTGCAGATAAACTGTATCAAAACCGTATTTCTCCAACGTTGATTTGGCCCATTCTACAGCCATTTGAGCTCCCGCTGTTCCTGACAAACGATTACCTACATCCTTGCACAAACTTCGAAGATTTTCATAGGAATTTCCCTCTATTAATGCTTCATGATAGATTTTTTCAATAAAGATACTATCCCCTTTTTGAGAAAAACAAAGTGGAAAGAAACACAGACAAATTAGTAGAGATAGTATTTTCATCATTCTTTAAAAGGCAAATTTGATGAAAAAAAATGAGAATTAGAACGAACACTCTTCAGGGTCATATTCCGTTGTACTCAACAATATTATTTTCAGTTTCCCACAGTCGAATGGTTAACTTGAAATCTGACGCAATCTTGTCACGCAATAGATTATAACAAACAACGGCAATATTTTCTGCTGTTGGAATCACATTTTCAAACTCAGAGCAATCTAAATTTAAATTACGATGATCAAATCGCTCTTCAATTTCTTGCTTAACAAGATCTTTGACAATCTTTAAATCAATGACATAGCCAGTTTCAGGATCTATTTCTCCTTCAATCCAAACCTCAAGCGTATAATTATGTCCATGAAAATTTGGATTATTACACTTACCAAAAATGGCTTGATTTTTCTCATCACTCCATTCGGGCCGATACAAGCGATGAGCCGCATTAAAATTCGATCTTCTACATACTCGCATGGCACAATTCTTTTTGAAGTTTTTCAATATGTTCAGTTAAAATAATTTTAAACCAAACGGTAAATAGCTCGGGATTTAACGAAATCTCTACGAGTAAATCAGACAAGTCAACCCATCGGTAATCTTTTGCTTCATCACTATTTAATTGAGGAGTATCATCCGTATAACCGACTAACACATGATCCAACTCATGCTCTGTTAATGCATTATCAAATGTTTCACGATATTCAAATTTAAAAGCGTCAACTAAAACAGTAAACAAGCCCAACTCTTCTTGCAATCTCCTTTTTCCCGCCTCTAAAATAGTTTCAGCTGGCGCTGGGTGACTGCAACAAGCATTTGTCCATAAGCCTGGTGAATGATACTTTGATAAAGCCCGTTGCTGAATCAACATTTCTCCTTTAGAATTAAAAAGAAATATTGAAAAAGCACGATGGAGAATTCCTTTCTCATGAGCTTCCAACTTTTCCATAACTCCCAGTTCATTATCCTGAGAATCAACAAGGATGACATAATCCATTACAAAAGGTTCAAGTTATGACGCAGGTATGAAGACAATAAGATACGCACTTTTTTGCTATTTGGAATTCTGACACGCTCGGTCATAATCACCTCTGTTGGTGTTGATTTTATCTTGTTGAATAATTTGAAATAATAGATATAAGCTACATACACTCCAAATCTGGCTTTTTTTGGAAGTTGCTTTATACCTTCGTATCCTTTTCGGAAATCAATTTCAATATCGTCTTCAATTTCTTTTTTCACACGGGAATTAAACTCATTCAAGTCTATTCCTGGAAAATACGTTCTACCCAATTCGTGATAATCATCTTTTAAATCGCGCAAGAAATTAATCTTTTGGAAAGCAGAACCTAGTTTCATTGCAAATGGTTTCAAACGAAGGTATTCTGCTTCATCTCCTTCCACAAAAACTTTCAAACACATAAGACCAACCACCTCAGCAGAACCTAAAATATATTCTTCATACCCATTTTTATCATACGCATTCTTATCCAAATCCATTTCCATGGAATTCAAGAATGTTTCAATAAGCTCCAACGGAATTTCGTATTTATTCACTACCCATTGAAAACTATTCAAAATGGGATTCAACGAAATTTTAGTATCAATTGCATTATATGTTTGCATTTTAAAATCCGCCAAAAGACTCTCCTTATCGAACCCGTGAAAGGAATCCACAATCTCATCAGCGAATCGTACAAAACCATAAATAGAATAAATGGGCTTGTGTAAATCTTTATGCAAAAAACGAATCCCCATAGAGAATGACGTACTGTAACGCATAGTAGTTACTCGACTCATTTCTTGGCTTAGGTTATCAAAAATTTGCTTCATAGTTGTTTGCTGTTTAGTTTTTTAAATGCTCTCGTATTATTTCCTTCGCCACTACTTCACCTGAAATAATAGATGGAGGAACACCAGGACCAGGAACAGTTAATTGGCCCGTGTAATACATGTTTTTTAAGTTATTGTTTTTAAGAGACGGTTTCAGAATAGCCGTTTGTCTCAATGTATTAGCTAAACCATACGCATTCCCTTTGAAGGCGTTGTAATCACTTTTAAAATCCTTAATTGAAAATGACTTTTTATAGACAATATTCTGTTTGATATCGTTTCCAGTTTTTAGCTTTAATCGATTGAGTAAGAGATCAAAATACTTTTCTCTGATTTCTTCATTATCCTGTAAATCGGGTGCAATAGGAATCAATAAAAACATATTCTCACAACCCTCCGGAGCAACTGTAGGATCAGTTAACGATGGTACACTGCAATAAAATAAAGGAGATGTTGGCCACTTTGGATCTTTGTAAATTTCTTCGGCGTGTTTTGTGAAATCTTCGTCGAAAAACAAATTATGATGTTCCAAGTTCTCAACCCGCTTGTTCAATCCAACGTAAAAAAGCAAACAAGAAGGAGCCATTGTTCGTTTGTCCCAATACTTTTCAGTATAATTTGCTTTTCCATTCAACAACTTCTGATCGGTATGATGATAATCTGCTCCTGAAACAACAATATCTGAGGCAAATGAGCCTTTGGAAGTTAGAACGTTTTGAATATTTTTACCTTCAAAATCAAAGCCTTTAACCTCACTATCACAAACTATTTTCACTCCTTGTTCAAGGGATATTTTCTCAAAAGCCTCAATAAATTTATGCATTCCACCCATCGGATACCATGTTCCAAGGGAAATATCGGCATAATTCATCAAGGAATAAAGAGCGGGAGTTTCTGAAGGCATTGCACCTAAAAATAAAATGGGAAATTCGAGTAAAGAAAGAATCTTTGGATGTTTAAAATACTTTCGAATGTATCCAGAAAAAGAGGATAACAAATGCATATTAAACAGACCAGTTAATATTCTGGCATCCGCAAATTCCAATAAGCTTCTACTTGGTTTGAATACCAATTCTTGCATTCCAACCTCGTATTTGTATTTTGCCTCTTTGAGAAATTTATCTAATTTCTGAGAACTTCCTGGTTCTAATTCTTCAAACCAAGCATACAAATCATCAAGACTAGCCGGAACATTTGTATATGAATTGTCATTCCAATAAACGCGATAAGATGGATCTAATCTTTTCAATTCATAAAAATCAGATGCCTTGTAACCAAATTGATTGTAAAATCTTTCAAATACATCGGGCATCCAATACCAACTTGGACCCATATCAAAGACAAATCCATCTGTGGAAAATTGACGAGCTCGTCCTCCAATGGTTGAATTTTTCTCATGAATTGTAACATCAAAACCTTCCCTAGCAAGAAAAGCACTTGTGGCAAGACTCGATATTCCTGAACCAATAATGGTAACCTTCTTCTTCATTAATTGGCAAGATAGGTATATTCCGGTAATAAATCCATTAATTTCTTTCGAGCTATGAAGATTCTACTTTTCACAGTTCCAATTGGAATACCTAATCGATCTGCTATTTCCTTGTATTTGAATCCTTGAAAATGCAATTCAAAAGGCACTTTGTAATCTTCTCCTAAAAATGCAATCTGGCGATTGATATTTTTTGTTGCAATCATCTCAAGCGGTGTTTCATTATGACTTATAGAATTTGAAATCAAAAATAAGTCTTTCGAATTATCGAATATTGTTCCAGACTTTACTTTCCGTCTGTATTGATTGATAAAAATGTTTCGCATGATAGTAAATACCCATGCTTTAAAATTTGTTTGAGGAGTGTAGTAATTACGATAGGTGATTGCTTTAAGCATTGTCTCTTGAGTTAAATCCTGCGCGTCCTCTTTATTTCTTGTAAAACCTAAAGCGAATGAATGCAAGTTGTCTTCCAGACCAACTAACGCATCGTTAAATTCAACAGTTGACATAATTAATTATTTTTTTGTTTAACCTTTCTTTGACAAATGTAAACAAAATTGTTTAACAAAAACAAAAAATTATTAAACATTTTATTTTTTTCATTTTTTTAAGAAAGTGTAACCTTTCTCAATTTTATAGATATAGTATATCTGTTAAAGTTATTTTGATGAAAACAGTTGTATTTACATTATTCAGCCTCATTTTAGTAAGTTTTACTTCTTTTGTCGTTGCTCAAGAAGACTTGGATGAAAATGAAAATTGTTCCAAACCGAGTAAAAAGGCGCTAAAAATCCTTGACAAAGGATTAAAAAATACAGATTACAACAAGAGACTAGCAGCTATTGGAGAAGCAATTAAAATTCAACCTGAAAACGCATCCCTTTATAATGTTTATGCCAACGAGATTTTTAAAGAAGGTAATCGCCTCATAAAAAGCGAATTTACTCCGGACCGAGGCTTGAAAACGCTAAAAACTTCTCGACAGGCCTATTTGAAAGTTTTAAAATGTTGTCCGAATTTCTCTGCGGAGGCAGTCAATCGAATCATTAGTATTTCATTCCAAAACAACGAGATTGACTTAGCACTTGAATGGATAAACAATTACTTGGCAACCGAAAACAACTTTATTTCTGTTGATGCCAACTATGAGCAGAACAAAAACAAATACGAATCCATCCGAAAGGAGATTGAGGAAGAAAAAGCTTTTTATGAAAATCAAGTTCCTTTCAATCCAAAAATCGTTAAGTATGTAAGTTCAGAAAATGAAGAATACTTTCCGATGATTTCACCAGACAACGAATTGATTTTTTATACCAGAAAATTGGATAAACGAACCTTGGGTGATATAAAAGGAAAAATAGTAGAAGAGTTTACGTTTTCAACAAGACCGTCAGCAATTGCAGATTTTTCAAAAGGTGAAGCCTTTAAATCACCCTTCAATGATGGAACTTTTAGCAATTACGGTGCAGCGACCATGTCTGTCGATAATAAGGAAATGATAATCTGTGCATGTAAGGAAGAATCCCCTTATGGTAAACCGTATTTAAATTGTGATTTGTACATTACTACATTTAAAAGAACGGGAGCTGGAGGCAATGATTTTTCATGGTCTCCTTTGGTAAATCTTGGCGAAAATATTAATACGCCCGATGGATGGGAAGGACAACCTTGTTTATCCTCGGATGGTAAAACCTTGTATTTTACTACTTCTCGAGCTGAATCGCAAGACAATGACATTTATGTATCCTTGCGTGATGAAAATGGAACTTGGATGAAAGCAGTTCCTTTCTACGAAGCCAATACACCCGGAAAAGATAAAAGTCCATTTTTTCATCAAGATGGAGAAACCTTTTATTTTGTTTCAAGTTCTACAAAGGATCGTAAAGGATTTGGTGGACTTGACATCTTTTATATGAGAAGAGAAAATGGAAAATGGACAAAACCAAAGAATATAGGCAGCCCAATAAACACAGAAGGAGATGAAATTGGTTTGTTCGTTTCTACGGACGGTAAAAAAGCATATTATTCTGGACGAAACCAAAGCGATTGGAATATTTTTTCTTTTGACCTATATGAGGAAGCCCGACCAAAAGAAGTGGTGATTTTAAAAGGCGAATTGAAAGACGAAAATGGCAAACCAGTTACTGATGCAAAAATTGAGATTAATTATACCCAAAGCGGTGAATCCGAGACCATTAAAGTAAATGGAGATGATGGTAAATATGCCGCTGTAATCAAGGCTGATAAAACAAGCAGCCAAGATATATTGATTACTGCCTCTAAAGAAGGTCATTCATTTGAAGCCCAATTGATTCAAAAAGAAAATCTAACTCCAGAAAAAATTACCGTAAAGGCAGAGCCACTCAAAATAGAAAAGATAAAAGAAGGTAGCAGCTTCGAAATAGAGAACTTGCTATTTGCTTCAGGATCGACGGAATTGATGGAAAAATCAAAAATAATACTAAACGGATTTGCTCGTTACCTGCAACAAAACCCTTCCATTCAAATAGAAATTCAAGGTCATACCGATGATCTAGGTGATGACGCAACTAATCTCAAATTGTCAGAAAATCGTTGTAAAACTGTATTTGATTACCTGATATCCAAAGGAGTTGAAAAATCAACTATTTCATTCAAAGGATATGGTGAAACAAAACCCAAAGTACCTAATACTTCGGATGAAAATCGAGCGAAAAATCGAAGAACAGAGGTGAAGATTAAACAATTTTAAGGATTGTTTGCATAATTCAAAGGTTTACTTTTCAATCGTTTAAAGTTTTGCGAATTTCGCAAGAGTCAAGAATAATTTCTTTCATTAAACTGTGAAAAAAGAAAAATTCAAGGCTCCATTTGAAATTCATTTTTATGATCGCAAGCTATGTAAATCTCTTTATTTTAGTTATTGGACTTTTTCTTTTCGCTTTTGAAATAGTTCTTTTAAAAAAAGTAAAGGGTAAAAAAGTCAACCTCAATCAAAGTATCTTAAACATAGGTTTGGGAATGATCGAACGACTCATTGGAATTATAACCTTTAATTTTGGTCTAGTTTTTTTCACATCCTTACTTCCTTTCCGTTTTATTGAACCTATCGCCAATCCCTATCTGGCATTTGTTATTGCACTTTTTGGTGTCGATTTAATGTGGTACATCTATCATCGTATCTCGCATCGCGTATCCCTTATTTGGGCAGCTCATTTAATTCATCATCAAAGTAAGGAATACAATTTTTCAGTCAATTTTGCCATCTCACCCTTTGGTTTTTTTGTGCGTATTTTTGTTTATGGTCTTCTTGTTTTAATTGGAATTCCTCCTGAAGACATAATTATTGTAAATGCCGTAAATGCATTTTACCAATACCTTCTACACAGCGAATTATGGCCAGAATTCAAAGGATGGGAAAAGGTTTTTGTAACTCCCAAATTTCATCAAATACACCATTCTTCGGTACATGACCACTTGGACACTAATTACGGGGGTATGTTTACGATTTGGGACCGCATGTTTGGCACCTTTCATACCGACAATAAAAAAATCACCTACGGTTTAACAAAACCCATTGAAAATCGGGATCCGTTTCATTTACAAATTATTTTCTTTTTAAAGTTAATTGATAATTTCCGGATTCATTCAATCAAACGAGCGCTCGCTTTACTCGTTAAAGGTCCTGAGGCTCAAACCCCCGATTTACCTCAATTATACAAGGTCAATATCTCATATACCTTTCCCAGACTTATGATTGGTTTTTCACTTTTTGGTATTGGGTATGCTTCACTTTCCTTGGCACTTTTACCCTTGTGGATTTCTTTAGTTCTAGGAATTCTAGGAATCGTTATCTACAGTGGTATTTCGGTAAACAAATCACCAAAAAACAAGGACGAAACAGAAAATTCAACTATAAATAGTTCGAATCAGGAAGTATAAATTGATTCTCTTTTTTTCAATTCGGCTAATACGTCATAATTTCGTTTAGGCAAGTCACAACCTTTTGGATGTCTGATTTTGATATTGAACCAATATACTCTTTCAATCTACTTTTAGAAATTGATCGTATGTGCAATGTCATTACTTCAGAAGTTTGTTTAAGTCCATTTGTTTCGGATGGAGTTAGCACCAAATTTCCATGGTAATTCTTGATCTTCGTTGTCAATGGAATACCTATAACTACCTGCGCATGTTCATTCAGCAGATTTCCACTTATAAGTAAAACAGGACGATAACCGGCTTTTTTACTTCCCTCAACAGGATTCAGATTGACATACCAAATATCACCTTGTTTCATCTTCATCGAGTTGACTCATATAATCAGCCATTCCTTCTTCGGCCAGTTGCTTGATATCAATATCTTCTGACATTTGCTTGTATGATTTGATATAAGAGGCTCGATTGAGTTGATCCAGGTAGATGCGCAAGGCTCGTTCTATCAGGGTATTTTTTGGTACAGAAAGCTCGCGCGCCTTTGCGGCAAGTAACTCGAGTAAATCATCTGGAAGTGAACTTGTGAAGGTTGACATATTTTTAATTCTTAAATATATATCACAAATATAATTAGTATTTAAGAATTATAAAAACCAGAATTTTAATTTGTTGCTGTTTTACTAAATTTTCGGAAATCGTTTATTAAAAAATAGAACGCAACAGGCAGAACAATAAATATAAGTGCATTACTGTGATATGCCCCCACGAAATCAAATTCCAAAAGATGGATAAACGCACGCGTTAAACCGCAACCGGGACATTCAATATTAAAAATTGTTTTGAACAAACATGGAATGCAAATATCAATTCCAGTTACTAAATTGAGAACGGAAGAAAACACAATGTAAAATCCAACAAGAAAATAAAACAAGTTAAATTTTACATAGGAACGAAAGATACTAAGCACTTTTAATCAGATTTCCTTCGCTGTCTTTGAAATTACCACTGATGATTATGATTAAATCGACCAAAGACCAAATTCCACAACCACCCATGGTTAATAATTGAATTACACCAATAGCGATATGTCCGGTGTAAAAACGGTGAACACCAAAAGGTCCAGCCAACCAACACAACAAAAGACATGTTATCCAGCGACTATTATCCGCGCTTGGTTTTACGGTCGTTTCAGTACTTAAACCAACTTGTCTAACCCCACAACTTGGGCATATCTCAGCCTTTACATTAATTACTGCCGCACATTCTTGACAGTATTTTTCGTTTTCTTGTTTCATGTTCTAAAATTATAATTTTTTTCAATTCTCAAAAACAAATTCATTACTTAAATTATTCAAAATAACAATTTACGTGAATGATTCCAGTTATTCTTAGAATATAATATCCTATTTGTATGATTATGGCTAACAAGGCAACAAGCACAAACCATTTGTACGAAATATTAAAATTCAATACTACACTGAAAAAAAGCAAAACCAATAAAGCAAAATAAAGTAAAAGTGATGGAAAAAGAACAAGAGATTTTTCCAAATCCCCCTGTATCAAATATACAAATGATCGTTGAATACCACAACCCGGACAATCGTAGCCAAAATATTCCTTAAACAAGCATTTTAACAAATCAATATCCTTTAGATGCGATGTCCGTTAATGCAAAAGCAAATCCAAAAACCACCCGTAATATAACGACTATAATTGCTAAAGCACCTAGAATTATTCCAATTAATGACAAAGTTTTAGCCGACTTTGCTTGATTGAATGACTTTTGGGAATATAAACTTGGATTAGCTTCATAGTCGGAAATTGCTTTTTTTGCTTTGGACATTGCTAAAACACCAACGATTATCGCTATTAAACCACCATAACAACATGTGCAGAATGTAATAACTATTGAAACAACCCCCAAGGTTTGAGCATTTTTAGCATCACTCAAGTTTATAGGGTCAATGGTTTCTAAATTTTCTGATTGATAATTACTCTCCATAATAAATTGTACTTTTTGAAAAAAAAAGAATCTTGCTGAAATTTCAACAAGATTCATATTTTTGTTTTAAGGGAACTACCCTAAAAAAATTTAGACTAAATCTCTTCCGTCAGCCATTTTCATTTTACCAGTTAAGATTGATACTAAATCGACTAACGTCCAAATTCCGCATCCACCTGCCGTTAACAACATTAACCACCAATTACTGTATCCCATCATCATTCGATGAACACCAAATCCACCTAGGAACCAGCAAATTAAAGCCATTGTCATTTTTGATTGAGGTTCTTTTTCTTCTGCCATAATAAAATTATTTTCTTATTTCGCCTACTCTTTTCGGTTTTCAGCATCCCCGATTATACTATTACACTCTTAAAGTTTACAACAAACTTATAAACTTTTACAAAAAAAGTACTAATAAATTAATTAGAGGAAAGTTGAGCGGGAAAATTATTAACATACTGTCCGAAAAGATTGTTAATAACTGTTAACCAGAAATGTAATCAGAAAACAAAATCAATTCCTTAATTGTATGCTTACTTTTTAACAAACCAATATATCAATCTTGCAAAACCAAGGAACAATGCGAATACTGCTCCCCAAAGTATGTATTTTCTTGTATTGCTGAAAATAGAAATTGACTCTGCTTTAGTCAGAAAACTGATATCACCTTTATTAATATCGTAAATAGGTGTTACTTCTTCCCCATTTTCTGGGAGGTCCTTTGGAATTAATACGCGGACACTGTCACCTATTTTAACATTCTTCTTAAAAAGTTCTTTTTTGAAATAATAGTAATTATACTCTCCTATTTCATACGTTCCTTTCATTTTATCGAATTGAAAAATTAATGCATCACCCTTCATTCTCGTAGCCAAATGCTCCTTGATTGATTTTACTTTGACCTGGATGCTTTTTAAGTCTTTTTCCTCATATGATGGAACGCAAGATCGAAAACAAAACAATGCAATTCCTACTGGAATGCCAATAATTAGAAAACCAAATTTACTTTTATTCATAACTAATTCATTTTTATAAAAATCAATAATTAAATCAATCTATTTCTATTAGTAGTTTTTCACTATTCTCTAAAAAAAACCTATCAGGCCTTAAAGTATACTGCGCTTGACTGTAAAACGGTTCTCGATCTTTCAGTTTTTCCTCAATATACCTTTCTATGTCATCGCCACTAAGACCATGCAAAAGTGGTCTCTCAATCTTTGATTCAGCCAACCTTCGGGCGATTTCCTTTGCTTCAAGTTTCAGATAAATTGTTGTTCCAAAATATTTCAATGATTCCATAATATCACCATAACAAGGCAACCCTCCTCCAACCGATATAACAGTATTTTGAATGACTTTTATTTCCTCGACACAATTTCTTTCTAATTTTCTGAAGTAAGCTTCGCCGTTTTGCTCAAATATTTCTGGAATAGTCAAACCTGTTTTCTGCTCTATCCATTTATCTGTATCTAAAAAGTCATACCCCATCTTTTTTGCCAATTTCTTACCGAGAGAGGTCTTCCCTACTCCCATAAAACCAATAAGAATAATGGGCTTCACAAGGATCTATTTTTTTTCGAATTGATTATCGAAGAATTTAATACAATCCATCCCGTAAAATTCAGGGCCGATGTTTAAATTGAAATCTAATGTGCCATCCTTTTTAAAAGTAAAAGAATATATCACTGTCCCGTCTTCTGAATAAACCTCAGCTTTGTTACTTCCATCAAAAACAGCGAATCCATTTTCTTCAAAACCATCGCAAACACCTTTTAACGAAAACTTGTACTTCAATCCTGTTTTGTCACATTCACTAATTGTAAGTCTCGATTTTTGAGAATTCACATAAGTACCATTTCGTGTTAACTTCTCTTTCTTATCATTTTCTTCATCAGTTTCTTTTTCCTCTTTTTTCGAGGTCAACGTATCTTTTTGAACCTGCACTTTTTTAGTTTGGTTTTTAGTTGCATTTTCAGTGGATTGACCTGTTTTTGACCCCCCACATCCAAAAAGCAATAATGAACACAAGGATAAAAACACAAAATTTCTTTTCATAGAGTTGAATTATAATTTTACAATATTAAGAAAAATAACAGAACTCTTGAATTCAAAATCTTGTGTTTTAAATCAAAGAAATTGGGTGGGTAACACTAAAAGATTCGGAGAAAATAAAGTGATTAACATTCTAATGAATTATTTATGATGGCCTTAAACATTTAAAATAAATCTCACTCCCCAAAAAACTTTTCGCGTATTGCGTGATAAACAGCACGAGGAATTCGATGTTGAATCTGCTCCTTGACACGTTTAATTTGCATGTTAACGTGAGATATATTTAGTTTTTCTGAAATAACTTTACTGGGCTTGTCGTAATAGTATTTCATTTTCAGCATAAGTTCATCGCGCTTTGAAATATGTTGAAAAATAACTCGTAAAACTTCATCAAATTGTTCAGTGGTTAACTCAACCTGAGGAGCCCCTTCCTTGAAAGAACTTGAGATAGCCTCCCACTGATAATCACTTAATTGAGAAACTGTTCGACGTTGAATATTTTTCTGTGCATTTTCCTTCCTAAAATCAGATTTTAGAAAATTATCTACTACTTGAACCACCCAAGAACTAGAAGAAAACGCATCCGGATTTTTATGAAATTCTACCGGGATCTTTTGGTAAATATGCAGACAAAAATCTTGAAATAAGTCCTTGGCATCTTCCTTCTGTTTAAACTTTAAGATGCGACTAAAAATTAATTTATCGTATCGATTTAAAAACTCCTCGCAAATTGTTTGTTGAACAACTATATCCATCTATTTTCAAGCAGGTGTTGAATGTCCTAAAATTTGTTTCAATCCCTTAACTTGGTGTTCGAGTTGAAGAACAGATTCCGGTTCGAAATAATACAAAATACTATCTAGAGCACTGGCTTGATTGATATGATTTTCAATTAAAAACGTATTCACTTTGTGCTTTTTCAAAACATAAACAATGTGCGAAATTTCTTTTCGTAAATTCTCAAACTCCATCGTGGCTGGATATAACAAAACAACCGTTAAATTTGAAAAATCGGTAGTAGCGGGATTCAATTTTACATTCGTGGGATTTTCTCTTAGCCATGCATAAATAGATGCTTGAAATAAAAGTTCGAATGGATCTCCAATTAAAATCGTATTTGAATTATTCTGAGCCAAATGTTCTAAACTGAAATTTAACGCAATGGACAAATTTTCAATTTCATATTCTCCGTTGTAATCACAAGCGATATCATTTAAAACTAATTTTGGATTTTCTTCGTCAAAAAGTGAACCCCTCTTGTATTCAACGGATTTTAAACTGTAGTCATTTAACGTTTCAACCGGAACGTCTTTTTTGATTTTATTGGCGTGATTACCAATGAATACAACATTTGAGGTAGAATTATTCATACGCAATTAAGTTTAACGATGAAGTGTACGCAACTTTGTCTTAAAAGTAACAAAAAAAATTAAAAATCTCACTAAAAAAGAGCCTAAGAAGAAGTTATCCAAGAGTAGATTTAGTAAATTTGAGAAAAATTAAAAATTTTGGACAGATGAAAAAAAGTTTATTTATTCTAACAACACTCGTATTAGTTGCATGCGGCGGTAAAACAGACGTTCAAGAGAAAAAAGGAAAAATTGAATCAGCAATTGCCGTTGACGAAGGTAAGAAAAGCGGAACTGGAAATGCCTCAGAAGATTTTAGCATGACAACCATGAAATTTGATCAAGAGGAAATTGATCTTGGGAATGTCAAAAAAGGTTCAAAAACAAAAGCTGTTTTCACCGTTACCAATACAGGAAAGAATCCACTAAATATTACAAATGTTCAACCAAGTTGCGGATGCACAACAGCCAGTAAGCCTGAAAAACCAATTGCACCAGGGAAATCTGAAAAGATTGAAATTTTCTTCGAACCAAAACCAGATCAAGTGAAGGAGCAAAATAAATCTGTTACAGTTACAGCAAACACAGACCCGGCAGTGGTGGTTTTGAAATTTAAAGCCTATGTATTACCAAATTAATTCAATAAATCACTAACCATTTCGTTAGAATAACATACGTGCTTAAATCAATTTGCTATTTACTATTTTTGGTTTTACTTGTTGGATCTTTTGTATCCTGCAAAAAGAACAATCTATTATCTAAGAAAAACCTAGAGTTTTCTGTTGATACACTTGTATTTGACACGGTTTTTACAACGATTGGATCAACTACCAAACAATTTAAAATCTACAACAAAGAGAGCAAAACAGTACAAATTGATCAGATTGAACTAATGGGCGGTGAAAATTCTCCGTTTCGCATGAATGTAGATGGAAATATTGGAACTTCGTTATCCAACATCAGAATTGAGGGAAAAGACAGTTTGTTTGTATTTGTTGAAGTAACATTAGACATCAATAGTCAATCACTACCAATGATTGTGGAAGATTCAATCCGCTTTCGAACCAATGGCAAAGATCAATACGTAAAATTGGCTGTTTGGGGGCAAGACATGTATTTTCATTACTCAAATTTTCAAGAAGAAATCTTTGATTTTAATGAAGGAACTTGGCCAAACGACAAACCTCATGTGATTTACGGAGCTGCAATTATTGATTCCGCTAAAACCTTAACTATTCAGGCTGGAACACAAGTACATCTGCATAAAAATTCAATTTTTTACGTGTACAAATCAACACTCAATATCGTCGGTATACCAGGAAATGAAGTGGTTTTTCAAGGAGATCGTTTGGAACAAGACTATCAAGATGTTGCTGGACAATATTACGGTATTTATTTTCGAGAAGCTCGCCCGTGCAGCATTGATTACGCCATTCTTAAAAATGGAACATCTGGCGTTCATTTATTTTCTGAAGATCCTTCAAATACGGGTTACACGCTAACAATGACGAATACGATTATTCAAAATCAAGCGCGCTATGGGGTTTTTATTTATTCAGGGGCGAAAGTGAAAGCAGAAAATTGCATCATTTCTAAAAACGGAACGCATGCCTTGTTAGTGTTAGAAGGCGGAGATTTTAATTTTAATCATTGCGATTTGCTAGGCTATGGTTCGTCTCAAAACCCTGCGGTTGGGATTAGTAATTACTTCACAAATTATCAAACCGCAACCACGAATGTAGGCTCAATCAATGAAGGCGTTTTCTACAATTGTGTGCTTTCGGGAAATCTTGCGACTGAATTGGCGATTGATACAATTCAGCTAGCAGGTGTAAATTTAAATTTTGACTTCAAGAATTGTTTAATAACTTCTGAGGTAGAGCAAACGGATGCTTTTTACCAATCCATTACCTGGAATGAAAATCCGCTATTTACAGATCCAACAACGTATGATTTCTCCTTTTTACCTTCATCCCTTTTAAATGGAAATGGTTTTGCTACATCCGTTGTAACCGATATTTTTGGCAATCTGCGTAATAATCCGCCTGACATTGGCGCAATTGAACTGAACTAATGAAAAAAATCTTACTCTGGGCATTGATTTTAATTCTAGTTGTTTCTTGCAAAACAGAAAATAAAGATGCTAAACCAACAGTTGTTACTTTAAAACAGAACCTCCCTCCTATTCCAAAATCAATTATTCTTTTTGGGGAGAAAGTTTCACTTGAGGATGACGATATTCGTGAAAGATTAGATCGAGAAATTATGGCTAACGCTTATTTTCACAGTCAAACAATTCTAAACATGAAACGTGCAGCTCGTTATTTCCCTGTAATTGAACCCATTTTAAAAGAACAAAATCTACCCAATGATTTTAAATATTTACCAATCATTGAAAGTAATTTAGCAAATGTAACTTCACCAGCGGGAGCAAAAGGATATTGGCAATTCATGCCAGAAACTGGTCGTGAGTATAATTTAATTATAGACGATGAGGTTGATGAACGCTACAACTTAACGAAAGCTACGCGTGCAGCATGCAATTATCTAAAAAATGCAAAAGACTCTGTTGGAACATGGATGTTGGCAACTGCAGCTTATAATCGGGGAATTGGCGGAATAAAGTCAGACATGAAGTGGCAAGATGCAACCCATTATTTTGACATGGATATGAATGGAGAGACGGCAAGATATCTGTTGCGCTTCATAGCTGTAAAATTAATCATGGAAAATCCAGAGAAATATGGCTTTGATACGAAAAAAATAGAATTGTATAAACCTTTCCAAACCGAATCTGTTTCAGTTTCAGCGCCAATTGACAACTTAGCGTTGTGGGCAAAAGAACGAGGGATTAACTACAAGATTTTAGTGAAATTAAATCCATGGATATTGGGTAATAAACTAACTAAAAATTTAGGTTCTTTCACGCTGCTTTTACCTGCCAAAAATGTGAATTTAAAACCTTATGCAGCCTACAATTGAGGAACACGATACTACAAATGAACTAGACCGAATTGAGGTTTACGGAGCAAGAGAACACAATTTACAAAACATTGACGTTTCCATACCTAGAAACCAATTAGTTGTTTTTACGGGGCTCAGTGGCAGTGGGAAATCTTCTCTGGCATTTGATACAATATTTGCTGAAGGTCAGCGTAGGTATTTGGAAACATTCTCAGCCTATGCAAGGCAATTTTTGGGTGGCTTAGAACGACCTGATGTCGACAAAATTGAGGGTTTAAGTCCGGTGATTTCTATCGAACAAAAAACAGTTTCTCGTTCCCCTCGTTCTACTGTTGGAACCATAACTGAAATTTACGATTTTCTTCGATTATTGTACGCGCGAGCCGGAACTGCTTTTTCCTATGAAACGAACGAGGAAATGGTGAAATATTCGGATGAGCAAATTGTGGATTTAATCATCGAAGCATACGAAGGGAAAAAAGTTGTTTTTTTAGCTCCAAAAGTAAAAGGTCGCAAAGGGCATTACCGAGAGTTATTTGAACAAATTCAACGTCAAGGATTTACCAAGGTTAGAGTAGATGGTGTACTACAAGAAATCACCAAAGGAATGAAGCTCGATCGCTATAAAATTCACGACATCGAAATGGTGGTTGATCGCTTATTAATTGATTCTAAAGATCGAAAGAGAATTTATGAATCTGTTGTAACAACGATGAAACACGGCAGTAAAGCCATGATGATTATGGAGTTTGATAGCGAAAAAGTACGCCATTTTAGTCGCAGTTTGATGTGTCCGTCTAGTGGAATTAGCTACCCAGATCCAGAACCCAATTTATTTTCATTTAATTCTCCGTACGGCGCTTGTCCAACGTGCAGCGGACTTGGTGAAGTAACAGAGGCCGATTTAGATAAGATTATTCCAAACACCTCGCTCTCAGTTAAAAAAGGAGCACTTGCACCCTTGGGTGAATATAAGAAATCGTGGATTTTTGATAAAATAGATACCTTCCTACAATTCCACGACTATTCGATTAATACGCCACTTTCTGATATCACGGAAGATGTTTTGCGTGTTTTGTTGTACGGCAACGAAGACATGGAGCAACGAGGAAAAGCACCGGTTTTTAAATACGAAGGATTAATCAATTTCATAACGCGACATTCCGAAGAAAGCTCTGCTGGTGTTCAACGTTGGGCGCAAAGTTTCATGAATAAAAAATTGTGTCCAGAATGTTTGGGAACGCGCTTACGAAAAGAAGCTCATTTTATTCGAATTGGGAACAAACACATCGGCAATTTAGCTTCGTTGGATTTAAGCGAATTAGCCGTTTGGTTTACCACAATTGAAAATCACTTTACAAATGCTCAACTACAAATTGCCACTGAAATTTTAAAAGAAATTCGTTCGCGTTTGTCATTTATGTTGGATGTAGGTTTGAATTACCTCACTCTTCACCGCTCTGCAAGAAGTTTATCGGGTGGCGAAGCACAACGCATTCGTTTAGCAACCCAAATTGGAAGTGAATTATTAAATGTGATCTACGTTTTAGACGAACCATCAATTGGCTTGCATCAACGCGATAATACGCGACTTATTCGCTCCCTTCAAAAATTGCGTGACACCGGTAATTCGGTTATTGTTGTTGAACACGACAAGGAAATGATTGAATCAGCAGATTGGGTAGTGGAAATTGGTCCAAAAGCTGGAAAACACGGTGGTAAAATCATTCAGGTTGCAAAACCGCATTTATTGAATGCCGATGATTCGACAACAGCAGCTTATCTGCGTGGAACAAAATCGATAGAAATCCCCAAGAAAAGACGAAAAGGAAACGGGGATTTCATGGAATTAAAAGGAGCAAATGGACATAATTTAAAAAATGTAGACATAAAGATTCCCTTAGGAACGTTGACTTGCATAACAGGGGTCTCGGGAAGTGGAAAATCATCCTTAATTACAAATACACTTCTTCCAATTCTCATGCATTACGTGTATGACAGCGTTAAAAAACCATTGGAATACAAATCAGTTCATGGCTTGGAACACATCGATAAAGTAATTCAAATTGATCAAAGTCCAATTGGAAGAACACCTCGTTCAAATCCGGCTACTTACACGAAAGTTTTTGATGAAATAAGATCTTTATTTGCTTCTTTACCTGAAGCACAAATTCGTGGATACAAACCTGGACGATTTTCATTCAACGTAGCCGGTGGAAAATGCGAAACATGCAATGGAGGTGGGTTAAAGCAAATTGAAATGAACTTCCTACCAGATGTTTATGTTGAATGTGATACCTGTCAGGGAAAACGCTACAATCGTGAAACATTAGAAGTTCGATTCAAAGGAAAATCAATTTCAGATGTATTAAATATGACGGTAGAGGAAGCCGTTCCATTTTTTGAATCCATACCAAAAATCGCACGTGTAATACAAACACTTTATTCCGTAGGGTTGGGTTACATCACTCTTGGGCAACCATCGACAACCTTATCTGGAGGTGAGGCACAACGCATAAAACTTGCTTCAGAATTAGCAAAGAAAAGCACGGGAAAAACCATCTATTTATTGGATGAACCTTCAACTGGGTTACATTTTGAGGATATTCGAATGCTGTTGGATGTGTTGCAGCGTTTGGTGGATGAAGGCAATACCGTTTTGGTTATCGAACACAATTTGGATGTTGTGAAGGTTGCCGATTACGTAATTGACCTTGGGCCTGAAGGCGGGAAATTTGGTGGAGAAATAATTGCAAAAGGAACTCCTGAAGATTTGGTTAAGAAATTCAAAAACACGTCGCATACCGCGAAATATTTGGAGCAAGAATTATAAAATCCATTCGCAAAAACGACAGCAGCAATTTATTTGATTGTTATTGATAATGATGTTATTCGATGAGGAGACGAGCGAATAATAAATCGTTGAAACGATTGTGAAATTCGAATAACCACCTCCTAGGTGGCGGATTAATCCGCCACCTAGGAGCACACAACCACAAAAACATCAACCATTTCAATGGTTTATCATTCAAACGAAATCACAAACTCAACACGACGGTTTTTTTGACGAGCTTCAAATATCTGAAATTAGTTTTTAATATTTTTGAATTCTAAGATCATCTAAAATTAATTGCTCAACAATAAATTCGGAAACTGTATAATTGCAAGGGCGAGAACAAAGTTCAAATGGAAATAAAACAAATATTTCTGCTCTCGGTGGAATGGTGCCTGTTCTCAATGTTTGTTCATACATCGAGTGAATTAAATTAATAGATACCCGTTTTTGGTTATTTGGACTTATTTCGTACAAAAAAGCAGGAAACCTGTTGCCATTTATTGTTGTAGTTACTGGTCCAAGATATCGATAGAAATTTCCGTTTTGTAAAGGTATTTGAGTTATTCCTTGAAGTAAAGTTTCAATGCGTCTATAAAGGACTTCCATTTCCAAACTAAATTAATTCCACTTTAAATTCTCTTTCTCCCATAACAGTCATTCTTACTTGATGGGGTCTTCTTGGCGGCCAAGTTTCAGCATTATTTCTTTGAAGCCATAAACCAATTTCTTGACTTATTAATTCTCCACAGGTTCTATTCCAAAAAGAAGGTTTAGCTACGTTTACCTCAATTGGGTTTGCGTTGCCAGAAAGATTAAGATTGACAATATGCCAACTCCTATTGAAAAATTGCTCGCGATCTTGCAAAGTGATTTTAATTCCATATCCAGCGCCAGATGCGTGACGATGACCGTTGTTCCAAGTTTTTGCGATGAATGTCATATAATTATTCTTTAATTATTTGAATAGGAGATGAATTACCCACTATTACTATTGAATATGTTCCTCTCGAAAAATCTTGGAGAGCAATTATGTTATCTCCTGGAAATAATTCTCCGCTAAAAAGTATTCTTCCAACACCATCAATAATGCTAAATGCTTGTTTTGAATCAAAAAAGGCATTAACAGTAATCTTGTCAAATGTTGGATTAGGATAAACACTGAAATTAGCGGAATTCACATGCAAACTAGATGAACTAATCGTTAAGTTAAGTGTGATTGTGCTATCACAACCATATAAATTTGGTATTACTTGTGTATAGGTTCCACTTTGGCTATATGTTTGTCCATTTAAAGTGAAACTATTAACAGCGTTTTGATTCAATGAAGAAGATGTATTTGGATTAACAACCACAACTGTTGGAGAAGAAGTATTACTACAACCATTAGATCCAGTGACATTAACAGAATATGAACCTGATTGATTAACGATGATTGATTGATTTAAACTACCATTCGACCAAAAGTATGAACTTGCGGGAGTACATGTTAACGTGACGCTTTCCCCTTGACACAATGTCGTCGAACCACTTGAAACTACGTTAACTTGAGGTAAAGGTAGAACTGTTACCGCAAAAGGATTTGAAGTTGATAAACATCCATTATTGTCAATATATTGAACCGTATAAAATCCACTTTGAGTGACATAAATCGAGTTTACTATTTGTCCGTTTGACCAAGTGTTACCAGTAAAATATGAACTTGCTAACAATACGGAATCTCCTTGACAAAATGTTGTATTTCCAATTGAACTTATAACTGGTGTGTTTGGTATTGAATTAACAATAACGTTCAAAGGAATAGAAGTACTTGAACATTGTCCGTCAGAAACAGTTAATTGATAACTGCCACTCTGATTAACAATGATTGATTGAGTTGTTGCTCCTGTAGACCAAGTATTTCCCGATGAACTTGTAGACGTTAAAGTAACTGATCCGCCTGAACAAAAAGTGGTTGGACCGCTTGCATTGATTGTTGAATTTGGTATTGGATTAACATTAATCTGAGTAACTGCTGAAGAATTCGAACAGTTTCCATTTGAAACACTGACTGTATAATTTCCACTTTGAGTAACAGTGATAGATTGCGTTGTTGCACCTGTTGACCATGTATTTCCAGTTGAAATTGAGGAGGTTAATATTACTGAACCGCCGGAACAAAAAGTTGTAGGACCGCTTGCGCTAATTGTTGGTGTTGCAGGGATGGGATTTACTGTTACAGTTGTCATATTTGATGTCGAGGAACAATTTCCATTTGAAACACTTACTGTATAATTTCCACTTTGATTAACTATGATTGATTGACTTATTGCGCCTGTTGACCAGGTATTACCTGTTGCGCTCGAGGATGTTAAAGTTAATGAACCACCTGAACAAAATGTTGTTGGTC
The DNA here is from genome assembly GCA_044361535.1 of Crocinitomicaceae bacterium. GTDB lineage: Bacteria > Bacteroidota > Bacteroidia > Flavobacteriales_D > Crocinitomicaceae > UBA952. The sequence continues at coordinate 374,296 of JBIKIQ010000001.1, read as the reverse complement.
CGCTTGCACTAATTGTTGGAGTTGCTGGAGTAGAATTTACCACAACTGATGTTGCGTTAGAGGCAGCTGAGCAAGAGCCATTTGAAACGCTTACAGTGTAGTTGCCGCCCTGAGTAACAGTAATCGATTGAGTAGTGGCACCGGTTGACCAAGTATTTCCTGTTGAACTTGAGGATGTTAAGGTTGCCGAACCGCCTGAACAAAACGTTGTCGGACCGCTTGTGCTAATTGTTGGTGTCGCAGGGACAGGATTTACTGTTACTGATTTTACAATTGATGTCGAGGAACAATTTCCATTTGAAACACTTACTGTATAATTTCCACTTTGATTAACTATGATTGATTGACTTATTGCGCCTGTTGACCAGGTATTACCTGTTGCGCTCGAGGATGTTAAAGTTAATGAACCACCTGAACAAAATGTTGTTGGTCCGCTTGCACTAATTGTTGGAGTTGCTGGAGTAGAATTTACCACAACTGATGTTGCGTTAGAGGCAGCTGAGCAAGAGCCATTTGAAACGCTTACAGTGTAGTTGCCGCCCTGAGTTACAGTTATCGATTGAGTTGTTGCACCAGTTGACCAAGTATTTCCAGTTGAACTTGAGGAGGTTAGTATTACTGAACCTCCTGAACAAAACGTTGTCGGACCACTTGAGCTAATTGTTGGTGTTGCAGGAACCGGATTTACTGTAATTGTTATTGTATTTGATATTGCTGAGCAAGATCCGTTGAAAACACTCACTGTATAATTTCCACTTTGAGATACACTTAGACTTTGGGTTGTTGCACCTGTTGACCAAGTGTTACCTGTTGCACTCGATGATGTTAATGTTACTGAACCGACTGAGCAAAAGGTTGTTGGGCCACCTGCACTTATAGTTGGAGCACCATTTACAACAATAATATTTGACGTGGCTGAACAAGAGCCATTTGTAACAGTTACGGAATAATTACCACTTTGTGTTACTGTTATACTTTGTGTCGTTGCACCATTTGACCAGAGATTACCAGTAGTAAAATTTGATGATAGAGTTACCGATTGACCCGAACATAAAGTTGTTGAACCAGTTGCCGTTATTGTGGGGGTTGAAGACAAATTTGTAATTGTAGAATTACCCTGACAGCCCGTAATCGTTGATGTTGCTCTAACAAAATAATTACCCAATTGGGTTGGAAGGTAATTTATACTTGTTGCTCCAGAAATAGGATTATTGTTGTAATACCATTGAAAAGTTGTGTTTGCACTACTTTGTGTTGATAGGGTTATATTACTTGATGAACACACTAATAATGAACCACTTGGGGTAATGTTTGGTGATGGCGTTTGAAGAAACCCTACATAAATACTATCATAATAAGTGCTATTTCCTAAGGTTGATGATACAGAATAGTAACCAATTGTGGTTGCAGAAAAAGTAATGGTTGTGTTATTAGAACCATTAAACCACGTTGGTGTATAGCCATTGGGGCCATTGTAAGTTAATGTTACATTACCATTAGGACAAACATTTATTGTATCACCCTGCTGAATTAACTGAGCATTTGGAAAGTCTCCATATGGAAATACCGTCTTTTTAAACAAAGGCCCCCAGTTATTATTTGCATCTTTAAAGCGAATATTAAATAATGTTGGGCCACTTGAAATAGTCCAAGTAGCTTGATTTCTGAATACAGATTCAAAGGAATTATCAAATGACCCATCTTCAGCAACTATTTGATTTCCGCTTCCTTGCCCGGGATCAAAAACACCAAAAAAATATTCAGCATTTTTTAAGTCATAAAAACTTTGTGATGACGCCCCTTGATTTGAATGATATCCACTTGCTTTTATATTAACTTGCGTTGAAGGAAACAGGTCTGTGGGCATTGACAAATCATTGACAAAAGAAAATCCGGAATTATTAGTTGCAGAATAATTATTTAAAGTATACGGACCCCCAAATTTTCCTCTATCGTTAATTGTTAAATCAATATCATAATATTCATGATTTGGATTGCCTCCATCAATAATATTTGTCGGCCCTGCTATTCTCGTTAAACTTAAAGGTTGACTACCACTTGGCACATTACAAGGAATAATGTTTCCATTGTATGTCCAACTAAAAAACCCACTTGAATTTGGATTTGGAAATTGTGATTGACTAGTAGATAAAATAACAGCCCCTGGATAATTTTGTAAAACTGTGTAGTAAACACTACCATATCTATGAGCACGATAGTTATTTAATGGTGATACATTGGTGTTAGTTTTATTTGTATAATTCACTACACCATTGAAAATATTATTTTCGAATTTAAAGTTATATGAGGTTATGGGAAATACATTGTCAGGTATACAACCAGCACCACATGTTAACGTTATAGTTTCTAGTAATACTGCAAAATGAAGCTCACAATTATTTGCAAATTCATTGTTTGTAATAAAATTTATTTTATTCACATCAAGAACCCATTTTTGAACTCGAAGATTTTTTAATGAATTATTAGTAAAATAAAATAAATAATCATCATTTAATAATTGGGTTTCATTGCTTATTGTATTTGCCGAAATAAAAATTCTTTGATCGGAATTTAAGTTTGTAGATGGTTCATCATATAGATAACAGTTGCCTAAATTGTTATTAGTGATTTTACCAAATCTGAATGTTAAAGCCGAACCCACATTACTCTTTATTAGATTTAAATTGTAATAGTTTTGATTAAAATTGATATTTGTAGCCGTACAGCCAATGAAAGTAACATTGGCTCGAGATGTAGCGCTTCCTGATGTCGGAGCATTTGCTAGAAATGAATATACACCAATATTTATCCCGACAAGTTCTAAGTTCATTCCTGCGAATCCAGTAATGTTGATATTCGCATTAAAATTAATTATTGACCCAGGAGTTTGAGGTGCTATTTTAAGAGATTTAGTTATAGTTAAAGCGGCTTCATTATATGTTGAAGAAACAACAATAATATTGTCCCCATTTACTGCTGCGTTGATTGCAGAGGTTAAAGTGGTAAAAATTGTTGTTCCATTTCCAATAGAAAGATTTGGATCAACCAGGCGATCCAAAGCAAATAGGTTACATATAGACGTCAAAAAAAATAGTAGAATTACCTTTTTCATAATTATAGATATTTTGATATTTCAGTTAAAAAATTTGGGTGATCAATTAAATCATACAAGGAGAAACGAAATTGCCATTTATTCAGATTGATTTCATTTTCTAATAAGTTTTTAGCAAAAAAGACATTTTTTCGCTCGAATTGAATATTGAAGCAATTACCCCACATAGGGTCAACATTTGAAAAATCGGTTATTTCGGCATTCTCCAGATCTTTTTGCTTTTGTTCACTCTGTTGAGTTGAAGCTGCACGTTGATTTTCAGACAAAACCTTGACATCTTTGATGTAGCCAACGTAATATTGTTTAGGCTCGTTTCCATCACAAATTCTGGTGTAAAGATGGATAATGTCAACTGAGGTAACATGTCTGTTTTTATCATTAAACGCTTGAAGAAATCCAACGCACGTTTCTTTCCCTGCATAGTAATCTGCAAACAACCACTCTTCCCAACCGAAGTGATTTACTTCTTCGTAAAGTTGATTAGCAGGATTAGCAGCAAGGCATTTACCTCCTCGCCCCGATGGTTTTTGCCAATTATTTTCGTTTGGCGTCAACCTAGTAAAATAGCTGGAAATTTTCATTTTCTCTTTATTAACCTATCAAATTTACTATATAATTTCATTATTACTATAATTTTTTATTTTATATGTAAAATAAATAGTTTTAATACTGTTGATTACGAGTAAAAAAGACTAAAAAATAGTGAACTACGACCATTTCTCTGTTTAATAATATACCAAAGGCAAGGGAAAAAAGAAATAGGCTTATTCCTTCTGTCTGGCATTCTAAATCTGGTTCAATTTGCACACATTTAAAATTAGTCGTTTTAAAACCGGGTTGAAAGTAACCACTTCCGTGAATTTCAATAAACTACCGTTTCCAGCTATACGCTATTAATGAGTATTTTTTTTGTTGTGCAAATTAATTTTTAGATAGAGTTTAGCAAAGACTAAGCTAAATTTAAAATTGCTTCCAACCAATCAATTAGGATATACTTCAGAACTAATCTAATTGTGAAAATTGGTATTTATAAAACAAAGACTAAAGTCTCTTTAAATTGTTAAGAATTTCTGTTGACCAAGGATGCAAAACACGATAACTTTTCTTGAGGATACCATTTACTGACCTAAAAAGTAGCAAAGGTTCTTTGTTCTCTCTTGAGTTATCATATACATAAAGTCTATCCGACATAGTAGAAATTATTGCGCAATTTGCTATGGATTTACTATAACGAGAAATAATTTTTGGAATAGGAACGTCATGACCACCCTGAATTACTCGTTGTGCAATTCTTGATGCATTTATGGTCGGAGAATCTGTGCAAACAAAGAAAATTCTAATGAAATATCCTTGATTTTTGGCTTTGAAAATGAACTCTATTTTTTCAGGACTTGATAATACAGTTTCAAAAATCAAACTTTGATTTTGAGCTAATAATTCCTCTCTCCGAATTTTTGTGTAATCAGCTGCTTTTTTTACCGCATCCGGTGAATTCCAATCACCAAAAATATCTCTCGCAATTTCATCAGGGTTGAGATATACACAGTTATCCAACCAATCATGCTTTAGTATTTTCTTGGTAATTGATGTTTTTCCCGACCCATTTGGACCGCAAACAACAATTAAAGTAGGTTTTTTCACTTAAACCTTGTATTTTTTTTTGAGTTCAGCTAAATGTAATTTAATTGCCTTTTCAATGCTTGCGGCTGCCAACTTTTGGTTCATTCTTGCTTCTTCTGCAACCTCAAGCATAATACAATTTAGTTCCTTTAATGAAGGCTCTTTACTGCTATCCGCCAAATCTATTTTCATTGAGAGAATTTTAAGTAAAAGTAAGAAATTTCCTTCAAACTAAAAAATTGACATTCAATTCACACAACTATTTTATTATAAATCTGATATTTATATTATAAGTCAAAATATGAATTTGTGCCGCAAACTGTGGCACAAATTCCATGGGATTACATGGCTTCAATGATGTAAAATTAGGTGATGAATAAATCGTTGAAACGATTGTGAAATTCGATTAACCACCTCCTAGGTGGCGGATTAATCCGCCACCTAGGAGCATACGTCCATAAAAACATTAACCATTTCAATGGTTTATCAAAAATTTAAATAATTGATTTTCAAATTATAATCAATTTATATGACGTGTTTCAAATTTAAATCTATAAGTAACTTTCATTTAATTTGGGAAAAATGTAAAAAGATGTTAATTTTGGCTTTCACTTTTTTTCAAAATTGTTACACATTTTATGGAAACACTTTCAATAACAGCTACATCGTTAACTCCCTCCATTCGTTTTGAGCAACTGGGTATCATGGAAATTCATGGAAAATCTATTCCAGAAAACAGCGATGAGTTCTGGGCTCCGGTAATTGATTGGTTCAAAAAATACATGAATGCGCCAGCTGAAAAAACTATTTTCCGAGTGGATATCGCTTATTTAAATATTTCGTCTTCCAAAAATATTTTGCACCTACTTTATCAATTAAATGATTTAAAAGATCGAGGTTTATCAGCTGAGGTTGAATGGTATTACCACTTGGCAGATAGAGATATGCTTGAAGTTGGAAAAGACTATGAGCATATGGTTCGAGTACCGTTTTCATTTAAAATTTGGGAAGAAGAACTTCAATTGGTGTAGGCCAAAAGTTAATAAATCGTTCACAAATCAATTTACTCTTTTTATTTCGAACTGATTTTTTTCTTTCATTTGTGGTTGAATTTAAAATTTTGACCATGAAAAAGATTACATTTTTACTTTTAGGTTTTTCATTTTCTTTTGCTCAAGCGCAGCAAATTGGAAATTCTAATATGGAATTGTGGGAAAACGTAGGACAAGCTACCGAAGAACCTACTAACTGGAACGGTTTTAAAACGGCTCAAGGAAGTTTTACCGCTTTTGCCTCTCAGCAAGTTCAACGCTCTACTGCCATTCGAAGTGGTGCTACCGGACAATATTGTGCGAGAATATGGTCGAAATCTACCCTTGGCGTCGTAGCTAACGGTAATTTAACAGTAGGCCGAATCAATATGGGTAGTACAACAGCAAATGATCCAAATAATTACAACATTTCTCTAACTGCTGATGCTAATTTTTCAGAAGCACTATCCGCAAGTCCTGATTCGTTGGTGTTTTGGGTAAAATACACCTCTGCTAATGCAAATGATTCAGCTCGTGTTCATGCCATTTTACATGATGCCTATGACTTAAGAGATCCATTAGACGCAAATTCAATTTCGCACATTGTTGCTAGAGCAGAACGAAATTATGGGAGAACAAATGGTTCTTGGACGAGAATCTCTGTTCCATTTAATTATGTTGTTGGATCACCGGCTCCTACCCCAGCCTTTATTTTGGTAACCTTTACAACAAATAAAACACCTGGAGGTGGATCTAACAATGACGAAGTTTTGGTTGATGATATTCAATTAATTTACAATGGTTCAGTTGGTATTAATACTATGTCTACAGAACCAAGTTTTTCTGCCTACTACTCAAGCCAAAATGGATTGATAATCAACGGAAACACTAATGAAATTTCCGTCTTTTCAACCGAAGGAAAAATTCAACGTAAAGGTTCTAAAGAGGATATTACAGGATTAAAACTAAATCCAGGAATCTATTTCATTCAGTCCAATAATTCTTCTGTAAAAATATTAGTGCCTTAAGTTTGATGAGGGCTTTATTCACATTTTTTGCCTCGTTCATTTTTGTTGGGGTATTTTCCCAGAATGGAATCATAGAAGGTATTGTGACGGATGATAAAGGCATACCGATTCAAGGTGCTGAGGTAATCTATAAAAAGGATTTTACAAGAGGCGCTCGCACGGACGAAAAAGGGTTTTATCAAATGGAACTTCCAGCTGGTTCAGCAAAACTTGTTTGTCGATACACGGACATGAAAAATGATACTTCTACTGTGACAATTTTAAATGGACAAACGGTTACCTATAACATACAGCTTAGATCCTTGGTTAAGGAATTGGATCAATTTGAAATCAAAGTAGGAAAATTTGATAAATCCATCGAAGATCAAACCGTTTCCATGGTTGTAATCAAACCTCAACTGATTGAAAACAAGAATACGCGAAGTATTGAAACAGCACTGGATCAAACGCCTGGGTTAAACATATTGGATGGCGAGCCACAAATTCGTGGAGGTAGTGGATTCACATTTGGAGTTGGCTCGAAAGTAGCTGTAATTGTTGACGATATGCCCATGTTATCAGGTGATGCAGGTCGCCCTGAATGGGGATTCATTCCCATTGAAAACATTAGTCAAGTGGAAGTAATCAAAGGAGCAGCCTCCGTTCTTTCTGGAAGTTCAGCCTTATCGGGATCCGTTCACATACGAACAGCTTATCCTCAACAAAAACCGGTTTTCAAAGTAAACGTTTATTCCGGAGCTTACTCTGCCCCGTCTTCCTCATCCGATGCCAAATGGAATGAAAACTATCCTGGTATTCATGGATTTAACTTCTTGTATTCCAAAAAATATAAAACCATTGATTTAGTGCTTGGAGGGAATTTTAATTATGATCACGGGTATATTGGCCCACCGAAAACTGACTCCATTGTGGCAACCGTTTTTCCCGATACTATAACAAACTTTACTGAGCAACAACTTGTTTCCAAAAGAGGTCGCCTAAATTTCAATTTACGAAAACGTTCCGAAAAATTTAAAGGATTGAGTTATGGGTTAAATGGGAATTTTATGTTGGCACATACCAATATGCCTTTAGCCTGGTTGAACGATTCTTCAGGCTTATATCGTGCCTATCCTGGAGCGATTTTTTTACAAGACCAAGTTATTTTCAATCTGGATCCGTACGTCAACTTAAATACGGAAACGAACGGAAAACATGCGCTACGTGCTCGAATCTTACATTCCGATAATGAAATGAGTGCTAATCAATCCAATAGAGCAACTACTATTTACGGAGATTACATGTTTCAAAAAAGTTACCCAGAATTGAAAAACCTTGATTTTATAGGCGGTTTAACAAGCACGTTAACGAATTCATTTGCCAATATCTATTCGGGATCAGGTTCTCCAAATAATCAGTTGCTAAATATTTCAGCCTATACACAACTTGAAAGTAAGGTGAATAAAACCTTAAATGTATCAGCGGGAGCTCGTTTGGAATATTTTCAATTGAATGATACAATTACAGCGGTCAAACCAATATTCCGTGCTGGTTCAACCATTAAATTATACCAAGAAACCTATTTACGAGGTTCGTATGGTCAAGGATATCGCTTTCCAACGATAACAGAGCGTTTCATCAAAACAGGTGTTGGAAATTTTGGTGTTTTCCCAAATCCAATATTAAAACCAGAGAGTAGTTGGAACGCAGAAATAGGCATCAAACAAGGAATTAAGTTGGGTAAAATTTATGGGTATATCGATATCGCAGTTTTTTGGCAAGAATATCAAAACACAATAGAATACATGTTTGGCATATGGAGAACGTTGACACCTGATCCTCAAACGCTAGGGCAAAGTGCCGGTTTTATGTTTCTTAATACAGGTGAATCACGCGTAACTGGAATCGATGCATCTTTTATGGGAATGGCTAAATTGGGTAAAAAAGCAAATCTTACTTTCATGACTGGCTACAACTATATCGTCCCAAAAACCTTATCACCTGATTATGTGTATGCAACAGATTCATTAAATCGAGTATTTACCTATAACTCAACCTCTCTTGACGGTTCAAAAGGGATTTTGAAATATCGCTTTTTACACAACGTAAAATTGGATGCAGAAATGACCTACAATAAAAAATTGAGCTTCGGTATCAGTGCAAAATACTTTAGTAAAATTGTTAATATGGACGCAATTATTAAAGATTTTGAGGAATTAACATCTGATACCACCTCAGATATTGGTAATTGGTTGCAAGATTTACGATACATGGATTATTACAATGCTCATCGTTTTGGTAACTGGATTTTTGATGCACGTTTTTCCTATTCATTTAAAGAAACGCACAAAATTGCAATTATTGGTAGTAATATTTTCAATAGAAGTTATTCGTTGCGACCATTGAAAATTGAGGCTCCACGAACAATTATGGTTCAATACACCTATAAGTTTGATAAGAATTAAATCGCACGAATCATTTCTGTAATTCGCGTTACTTTTTTGCGATCTACCTGCAAAATTGTTTCTGAAAATAATGATTCTTCATCTAACAAAGTTTTGGACGTACCTGAAAAATGAATGGCATCCGGACTGATTTCTTTAGCAATTTTCTGAACGTTTGCTGCATTCACTCCTCCCCCAGCCATAATTTCAATACGTCCTTTGGCGAATTTCACCATTTCTTTAAGCACGATAAATCCAGAATCAACATTATTCGAAACACCTGAAGTAAGTATTCGTTTCGCACCAAAATTTATCAATAATTCCATGGAACGTTTCCATTCTATGGTATCATCAAAAGCACGATGAAAAGTTACTTCTAAATGTCCCGAAACATCTGAAATACGATCCATTTGAACTGCATTAATCTCATTTTTCTCTGTTAATACACCCAATACAATGCCTTTAACTCCTATTTTTTTACAATGTTCAATTTCACGCAACATAATGAGAAATTCCTCCTCGTTGTAGCAAAATCCGCCTGCTCGTGGTCTAATCAAGACATGAGTTTCAAGACCACACGACAATGCATAATCAATAAACCCAACTGAAGGTGTCAATCCACCTTGTTCTAAATTTTGACAGAGTTCTATTCGGTCAAGACCAAGCTCCTTTGCTAGTTTAATTGACTCATAAGACGCCGCACACAACTCTATTTTCATCTGTAAAAATTTGCGGCAAAAATACAAATAAAATGAGTTGAACAGTTTAAATTAACTACTTTTGCGGCATGATAACGTTGGAGAATTTAGGTGTTCACTTGCCGCAAGGATTTTTGTTCAAAGGAGTTAATTTGCAAATAAATCGTGGTGAACGAGTTGGACTTGTTGGTAAAAATGGAGCAGGAAAATCAACGCTCTTAAAAATACTTTCTGGTAAGCAACAAGCCTCGGAAGGAAAAATACATTTGTCAAAAGGTACAAATATTGGTTTTTTAACGCAAGACATTGTTATTGATTCAACAAAAAGTGTGTATGAGTTTTTAAATCAGTCCAACGAAAAAATCAATGAAATCAGAACGCGACTGGATGAAATCAACGATCAGCTTATTGTTAGAACAGATTACGAATCAGATAGTTACATGTCACTTCTTGACGAACTTTCTGAACTCAATCATGCTTTTGGATTATTTGAGGGACACACCTGGGAGGAACGCATCGTCACAACTTTAAAAGGACTAGGATTTCAAGAAGAAGAGTTAGATCGTTCATTAAATTCATTTTCGGGAGGTTGGAAAATGCGTGCAGAATTAGCCCGAATACTCGTTAATCAACCCGATATTCTACTATTGGATGAGCCTACCAATCACCTAGATATTATTTCGATTAGTTGGTTAGAGACCTATCTGCAAAAATTTGAGGGAATAGTAATTCTTATTTCTCACGACCGTTTATTTTTGGACAATGTCACAAAACGAACCTTGGAAATTTCCCTCGGAAAAATTTTAGATTTCCCTTATAATTACAGTAAGTACAAAGCTTTACGCGAAGAAGACCTAGATCGTCTGGAACAAGCCAAAAAACAACAAGACAAGGACATCAAGCAAACAGAAATGTTGATTGATAAATTTCGGGCAAAAAGTAGTAAGGCAGCCTTTGCACAATCCTTGATGAAAAAATTGGAACGAACAGAGCGCATTGAGATAGAAAAAGATCCAACATCCAGAATGCGACTTACTTTTCCCTTGAGTGTTCAGCCCGGTAAATGGGTATTGGAACTCGAACAAATGGGAAAAACCTATGGAGAAAAGCTAATTTTTAAAAATATCAACATTACAGTAGGTCGTGGAGAAAAAATAGCCTTTCTAGGTGCAAATGGTGTGGGTAAATCCACGTTGCTCAAGCGTGTCATGAATGAAATTGATGGCGATGGTACCGTAAAATACGGCCACAATGTTAATATTGCCTATTTCGCTCAAAATCAGGCTGAAGATCTAGATACAGAGTTGACAGTTTTCGAAACAGTTGACAATATCGCTATTGGAGATATCCGTAAGGATTTACGAACGATTTTAGGTACTTTTCTTTTCACAGGTGAAGATGTAAATAAGAAGGTAAAAGTACTATCGGGCGGTGAAAGAACACGTTTGGCACTTTGTCAATTGTTACTTAGTCCGTCCAATTTTCTTATTCTCGATGAGCCAACTAATCACTTGGATATTGCCAGTAAAGAAGTACTTAAACAAGCATTAATCAATTACGAAGGAACATTTATTATTGTATCCCATGACCGAGAATTCTTGGATGGATTAACCAATCGTATATGGGAAATCTACAATCAAACCTTAAAAATTCATCATTACACTGTTCAGGAATTCTTGAAAAAGAAAGCAGAGGAACAAAAGGAATTGAATCAGAGTGAAAAAGCGGTTAAGGCAGCACCTGTTCCTAAGGAAGAAAAGCCAATTATTCAACCATCAAATTCAAACGAAAAAGAAATCAAGCGCATTGAAAAGGAAATTTCTGACTTAGAATCCAAGATCGAAGAAATGAATGTTATTCTGGCCGAATTAGATTATTCAGATGAAACGAAATCAAATTCTATTTTATCAGACTATCAAAACCTAAAAAATGAGCTGGAGCAAAAAATGATGGATTGGGAGAAATTGCTTCTTTAAAGTCTTACTGATTTACAGGTAACTAGATTTAATAGATCGTCACTTACTTTTTCCTTTATTTGGAATCAAGGCATAGGCACATTTTAATACTTCAAGATCGGTATATTTTATCCAACAAAAACCATCTTTTCCCCAGTTTTTCCCCCAGCTATTTGCAATTTTAAATGCACCTCCAGCAACCTCATCATCAAATCCTACAATACACAGAGCATGTCCAGCAACAACATAATCGTTGGCAAAATTGTCAATTTGAACCACTCCCAAGCTGTCTAAAAATTTAGAATTCAAACTATTGCCCTTACCTCCAGCATAAACCATCATACCAACTACAACAGGACAATCATTCGTTAAATAGGCCCTTATTTGAAGTGGATTATTCTGTTGAAGCCTGACATAATCGAATAATTTATCGTCATACGGTTTTTTTCGTTCATCATTTGCACAATATGGCATATCATATTCAGCTGCTTTAGGTGAACCTTTCTGTTTCAATAATTCGAGACATTTATTTATTTCCGCGCCTCCCACACAAGGATCTCTCTTTTCCTGAAAGGAATATCTATTATAAACGCTCAATGGAGAAAAAACATGAGTTGAATTTGATTCCTCAATTCGTTTAACAATCGTTAATCCATAGTAGGATGTTGCCCAACCTACACAAGACCCCAAATCTCCTTGTTCCCCCACTGCTGGCAAGTATTTCTCGAGGGAAAATTTACTAGGCATTTGTTGATTTTGATTAATCAAACCAATTTTTTTATCAAAGATTCCGCCTTTCTTTTTTCCATTTTTACCGGGTTTTGTATTCTCTAAAATAGCACCTGTCCCAAAGGTTGTTTGCGCTACAAAACGAGTTGCGAATATTCCAAAAATCATGGAAAAAAATAACGTAAAAACAATTCGATTCATACTGTTTAATTTAGGGATTTTCTACTGTAACCAATTATTAATAAAAGATTACAGTATTCAATTTTAAAATCTTTACATTTGTCCTCATAATTTATTCAACTCCTATGAAAATCAGTTTTTTATTTACATTTTTTACATTAACAAGTATAACTCTTTTTGGCCAAACCTCCACAAAATCTATTCAAGAATATTTTGTTTCTGATGCCAAAGGAAATAAAATTTCTCAAGGTTTTACCTATTTAAGTTCATTTAATGATTTTGGAGTTGCCGTTTGTGCTGTTGGAGGGATAAAACAATATGGTGATTATGGAAGTATTATCAATGGAAAATATGGATTGATACGGGAGGATGGTACCTTCGTATTGAATCCTACTTATTCATACATTGAAGATTTTGATGCCAAAAGCAAAAGATATTTATTTTCCAACGACCAAAAATGGGGAATGTTAGATGAAAATGGGAAAATAATTGTTAATCCAGAGTATGAATATATTGAAACTCCTTATTACGCACCAAAAAAGTTTATCGCAAAAAAAACAGGTATTTCCGCACAAATTATAGATCACACAGGAAAGCCAATTGACAAGACTTATCAAGAAATTTCTTCGTTTGATTATGGATTTCAAACAGTTTTAAATGGACAAACTGGAATAATTTCAAATGATGGAAAAGAAATTTTACCAAACATCTATAATTCAATTACCTCAATAACGAAAAAAATCTTTGTTGTTGAAGATTTTCAAGGAAATAAATTTTTAGTTGATGATAACAATGTGCAATTAACACAATCAAAATACAGTGATTTTAAAATCGTCTACGACGGTGGGTTTGCTTATGGAAATCCCATTGCATACATAGCAGCAATCAATGGAAAATTCGGACTATTAGATACAAAATTCAATATCAAGCATCCATTTACCAAAGAGGATATGAATGGGCTATTTGTCAATAACACAACCCTCATACAATTTATCAGTAACGGGAAATTTGGTCTGCTAGATTTAGCTGGCAAGGAGGTTGTAAAGCCTATTTACAATAGCATTTCGGTAGTATTGGACAAGATATTGATTGTTTCCAAAGGTGGAAAAACAAATGAGTGGGGAGGAATAGATGATGCTAAATACGGTGTGATTGATGAAAACGGTAAAGAAAGATTAAAACTGGTATATGATGACGTCCAATTATATTATCAAAATATTTTCTCATTAAAACTTAAAGATAAGTGGTATGCGTTTGACAAGAATTTAACAAACGTATTTGATGAAGGATATGCTCTCATTGAACAAGCATCGGAAAATTCAATTATTATAAATAAAGGTGGCCAAGACAAAGACTATTCTTTTAGCGGTGGTGTTTATGGTGTTTATACGCTTGCAGGGGAAATCATTATCCCACTCAATTACGAACACATCATATCACATGGATATGGACTAGATCAAGTATTCCTGGCTAAGAAAAATGGCAAATATGGAGTAATTAATCTTGATGGAAAAGTGATTTTAGAGCCTACCTATGAGGAATTGAATTGTTTGAACGAAGTATGTATGGTTGGTAAATACGAAGAAAAGTCAACTGAAATGAAGTACGGTTTGTTGTATTGCGATGTTAATGAATCATATTTATTAACAGAATTGAAATACGACGAAATTCAAAGAAACATAGGTGATGAAACTTTTTCTGTAAAATTAAATACCGCTTGGGGTGTGCTTTCAAAAAAAGGAAAAGAAATTATTCCTACAAGTCATTATTTTATCGAAGGAAGCGGAAGTTATTCTGCAACCGATTTATTCAAAGTTAATGAACTAGGTGTAATTATGAAAAATGAGTTTGACAATTCATTTGCCGTTCAAGGGGGTTCATTTGGTTTAATTTCGAGTTCAAAAGAGGTGATTTTACCTTCTAATTACAGCGAGTTAGAAATGTTTCTCGATAGCTTAGTTATAGCAAAATCAACAGGAACCAATCAAAAATCAGGGATTTATAATTTTAGAACTAAAAAATGGATTGTCCCTATGGAGTATGAATACTTGAAAATACTAGACTATCAAAACTCACTTTTTTTAGTTGCTAATGAGGCTAAAATCAACGAATGGGGAGGAATTGAATCTGGTAAAATGGGCATCATTGATTTGAATAATCGTATCATTGTTCCGCTCAATTACTCGGAGATAAAGTCTGAAAACACATTGCTTGTTTGTAATAAATTAGACTTTAGTGGCTTTGATTTATTTGATAGTAAAGGAACTTCCTTGTTAAAGGATTATGATTTAATAATTGGGTTGAATGATACCTTAGTTTATTGCAAGCAAGGGAAGGAAGTTTCCATAATAAATGTTCGTACCAACAAAAATATTTTATCAGAAAAGTATATCAATGGAGCTACCCCAGATTACCTATCGCCCTATGGTAATTATTCAATTGCAGTTCAAAATGAGAATAATAAATGGGGATTTGTCAATAAAATCGGTAAAACCTTTATTTCCTGTCAATACGATGCGGCCAAAGGATCAGAAGACCCTTTCTTAATTGTAGCTAAATTGGGATCAAATAATGAATTTTTGTATGGTGTTGTTGATCTGAATAATGAGCAAGTTATTCCATTTGAATACGAAAACATTGAGATGGATTATAACAACACGTTTCTTTGCACCAAAGGAAATACCGTGCTTAAAATCAGTCGATCAAATAAAATTTTAGAGAAAAAACCGTATTCGGAACTAAAAAATTAAACGTTAAAAAATAAATTTATGAAATCAGTTATCCTTCTATCCTTTGTTTTACTCTTCATTTCATGTTCAACACATCGAAATAATTTATCGGTAAATCAATCCCCTAGCCTTAATACCATTCAAAAAGTTGATCTTTATAGTCTAAGGGTAAAAAATGATTCGAAGGAAATTGATATTAAAAGTATTATAATTGGTGAAGACTTTACCTATTTAAGTGACTTGTATTCGGCAAATCAAACACGTTTTTACAATGGAAATAATTTATTTTCCGGTATTGGTATTGTAGAAAATGACAATCAGATCACTCGGATTACATTCAAAAATGGAATTTTAGAAGGCGCATGGTATGACCAAATTATTTGGAATGGGAATTTAACAACAACAGGAAATTTTGTAAATGGTCTAAAAGATGGCGAATGGAAAAATTATTTCGATGGGAATTTAACAGGCACTGAAATCTACATAATGGGTACCCTAAAAAATTAAATACTCATTCTTTAAAATCAAACTCTAATAAACATTTCTGATCTCCGCAATCGCATACTACCATGCGTAACTTTTTGGAAAAATCTGAGTTTTGCATGAGAAATTTTATTGTTTCATTTTCTTGTTGATTTGTTAAAATCCATTGGTAAATCCCTAAAGATTTATCAACCAAATGAATAGAAATGTCAATTTGTTGACCAAGTAAATTTATAGTCTTAATAGTTGCATTTCCTTCATTAAATAATTTGAAGTCCTTCATTATGTAATCTGTTGCAGGATCCCAATCTGATTCACCATTATATATTATTGAATCTGAAAAATAAAATCCACTGTTGTACATCCAATCAGAAGGAGCATACAGAAAATATTCGTTTTGATATCTATAAACAGAATTCCATTTGCGGGGAAAACTTCCAAGGTTGAAATGAGAATTGGAAAGATTTATTTTTTCAAACTCCTGACTAAAATATTGATTTTGAATAGAATGAACCATTTCCTTGTCAATTGTTGGAATTATCCAATCATAATAGTTTGAACTTGTATCAGAAGTTATGTAAATGTATCCGAATTCTGTTTCCTTCAAGAGTGAAT
Organism: Crocinitomicaceae bacterium; assembly: GCA_044361535.1. GTDB lineage: Bacteria > Bacteroidota > Bacteroidia > Flavobacteriales_D > Crocinitomicaceae > UBA952. The sequence continues at coordinate 357,693 of JBIKIQ010000001.1, read as the reverse complement.
CGGGTTTGGCTCCGAAGTCAAAGTCCGTTTTTTGAGAAAAAGAAAGTGAGCTCGAAACAAGGAAGATGAAAATTATTTGTTTCATGGAAGATTTGCTATTAAAAGATAAAACTCGTATCCCAAAACAAATAATGAAATAACCAAAACAAGTAAATGACGATACTTTACTTTATTGATTAGAGTATAAATTAACAAGCCAGCAAAGAAAAATTGAGTAATTCCAAAAAACAAACTAGATTCCATGAATACATCTTTATTTTCCATGTTCCATGAGCTTGGAACAGAATCAGCTTGAAATAACCAAGAATATTTGTATCTATTTTGTTTTATTAAAAAGTAATTTCTAAAATTTTGAAAGGAAACAAGACCAACAAGACTAATTAAAACAATACTCACAGCATTGAATGTAGTATTTTTTAGTTTTTGAAAATCAAATCCTTTCATCAAACAAATATAAATAAACAAAACACAACAAATTGCGAAATACAGCTAAGCCAAAATTTAGTAATTTTAGAAAAAATCAGGTTTTACTAAACTATGAGACGAATTCGAAAAAAACATTTACACTACGTGGGAATTATTGGGATTCCTATTTTGCTTTTTGTGTGGGTGTTTTATCTCTATGCCGAAGAATCGGAAGATATTCGAATCAGAAGAATTATGGGGCAACGAATTTCATACAATACTTCCAGCGAGTTGGAAATAAGACTTCAAGCATACGTTTCAGCCTCAGATTACCGAAATGAAACTACGCGTCAATATGCACTTAATCTAGCCAGTAAAAATTCAGGAAGCTACAACCTTCGCCAAGTATTAACCATTTTTGACGAGATTAGCAATAAATGGCAATATGTTAACGATCCAAGAACTAATGAATTAATTTCTAAAGCGTCATTTTCCGTTCAGAATGGTTTCAAAGGAGATTGTGATGATTATGCTGTGTTACTTTCTTCATTGATTCAATCTATTGGCGGAAAAACCAGAATTATTAATGGCTTCAATCATACTTCAAGCCACGCTTTTGCTGAACTTTTTATCGGAAATCAGGCCAAAAAACAAGAAACATCCTATTTACTTCACAAGCGTTACGGAAGAAATTACCCAAATGGTTTGGTGATCCATTATTCCAAAGATGTGAATGGAAATTATTGGTTAAATCTCGATTGGAGCGCCAAATATCCGGGGGGACCTTATTTTCAGTCTAATTCACAAATTATTTATTTTACCGAAGAAGGAAAATACGAAGTGAGAAGGAAATAAAGTCAATACTCTTTCAGATATTTTCTTCGAATCAAAGGAATCTTGAAACCAAAAAACTTTAACTTTAAAACCAACCTTCATTGAATATGGAGCCAAGCGCCAAAACGTTATTTAAGAAAAAAAAGACAATGATACAAGACGACTACTTTCTTAAACAAATTGACATTTTAGGAAGATCATTGGGTAAAATTTTAGCTAATCTGTTAAATCTAAAAAGTCAAGGAGAAATAATAGAAGTAATAGAAATCACAGCTCAATCTCTTAAAAGTGAACTTGATTTGGACTTAAATGAACTGTTGAATATTTCAAATAACAACCTGATAAAATTCCTACAAGATGATAAAAAATTTAATGCTGATCATTTAGAGAAAATTGCTGAAATATTATTTGAATTAGGATCTGTAGTTAATAATGATATTAAAATCAATGTTTTAGAAAAAAGTTTGACTATCTATAATTATTTAAACCATAAAAGTTTGACATATTCACATGACAGATTAATGAAAATAGAAAAAATTAGAACCATTCTAAAAAATTAAAAAGATGAACAAAAAAAATAAACTTTTGATTAAATGGTTAGGTTGTCAGCACAACACATTACCTAAGACAAGTCTGGTAAAGGCGTTGGAATTATGGTAACGAAAACTAAACAGATTTTAAAAATCGGCTCAATCGCCAAGCTTGGGTACGAGTAAACTAAAAAAAAAAAAAACGCCATACAATGAAACAAACACTTACATTTTTATTACTATTTCCACTGACAATATTTAGTCAAAGTATCGACATAACAACCAAATCGAAAAAAATTGCTATCGGATTCACTTTTTCGCCAGACTATTGTTACAGGACTTTGAAACCAGATACATCTAGCCAATGGATTGCTCAGAGCAGAGACTCACTTGAAATTCCAAAATTCGGATTTACGACGGGTTTGAGTATACTTTATCAACTTAACAAAAGGTTTTCACTTGAAACAGGACTTCAATTTTCAGATAAAGGCGAGAAACTAAAAGAAGTTACTTTGATTTGGGGACAACCAGACCCCAGCTTACCAATCAAAAGTACGTTTATTTACCACTACAATTATCTTGATATTCCAATTAAAGTAAATTATAACATCTCGACATCAAGATTGAAATTCTTCGTTTCTGGAGGACTTTCAACAAACCTTTTTCTTTTTCAAAAAACAACTTCAAGACTAGAATATTTAGATGGTAAAACAATGACAAATAATTCAACAAGTGATGGGCTTTCGCGTATTAATTTTGCTATTGTGGCAGGATTTGGAATTAATTATGAATTAACCAACACGTTGACTTTTAGAATTGAACCAACTTACAGACGCTCACTGAATTCAATAATCAATGCACCAATTAAAGGGTATTTATATTCGTTAGGAATGAATACCGGATTATATCTTAAACTATAACCCCTGTTTCGAAAGAAAGATAAAAGACTTCAATTAAAGCGATACATATCTAATCACAAAGTAGTTTCAAATAATCGTCTATCTTTCGCATTAGAAAATAAGGTAAATTCATCAATTTGTATTGTTTGCCACCGGGTGTTATATGATTTTCGATACTGAATTTTCCTGCGTACATGCGAACGGCATACGGATGATTTGATCGCTCAACAAACTGATGCAAAGACCTTAACGTTCCTTGCTTTCCAGACTTTATTTCAATCGGAATAATTTTATCTTCAAAATGATACAGAAGATCAACCTCCGAATTACTATCCTTGTTTTCTCTCACCCAAAAATTGGGTTTGTAGTTGATTTCATCTTGCAACGCGATTAACTCTTGCGTTACGAGATGCTGAATAATTTTTCCTCGTTCAAAATCACATAAATCAGATAAACCAATCATTCTACCTTGCAGAGACAAAACTTGAGTAAGTAAACCCGTATCTAAAAATTGAAGACGTGGACGTTTTTTATAGTCGGTAATTATTGGTGGTTCCAAACTCGTTGCAGGATAAATTAGACGAATAATTCCCGCTAAATCAAGAGCTCGCATGGCATCTCCGATTTCACGTGACCGATAATTTGAATTCCCAAATCGTTCAAACGAAATTCGGTCTTTCTCGTTTGGTGCTGCTTGCATTAAAAATCGTAAAATACTCTTTTCACTTGTGTTTTTTGCATACTTCTCAATATCATTCACATACGATTGCCACAAACGATTGTAATACTTCTTCAAATTAGCAATAGGCGATTTATTTAGATATTGTTGAACAATTTGCGGCATCCCACCTAAAATTGCGTAAACATGAAATTCATGCAATAATAATTCATGTGCATATTCAGGTAAGGGTACCGTATGAAAAACCTCCAACATTTTCTCCGTATTTGAAGCGATTAAAAACTCTTCAAAGGAAATGGGGTGAACATATAAAAAATCAACTCTTCCCACAGGAAAACTAGCAACTTTATCTAGAGCAAATTCCAATAAAGAACCGGCTGCAATTACATATATTTCAGGAAGATCCTCGTGAAAATAACGAAGTAAACCAATTGCCTTTGGTACTTCTTGTATTTCATCAATAAATACAAGTGTTTTTCCCTCTTTCAAACTTATTTTTTTCTGTAATACAGAAGCTTCAAAAATTTCAGGAACAGAATGAAGTGAAAATAAATCCTGATCTTCTTTTCTTTCTAAATTGAACTCAATGTAATTCTCAAACAGCAAGCTAAATTCTTTTACTAATGTGGTTTTTCCCACCTGTCTTGCACCACGCAAAACAATCGGCAGTTTTTCATCCGACTCTTTCCAATGAATCAACTTATTTATAATCAGCTTTTTAATCATACTAATTTTATTTTTAATGCACTAAAGAGGATTCAAAACCCAATATATATTGTAATAAAGAGACATTAAATTAAGTCCTTATTTGTAACAAAGATACACCAATTTTTCTATTATTTTGTAATAAAGAGATGGTAATTTTTAATATTTTTTGTAATAAAGAGTAGGCTATTAATGAAAATAAATGTAATAAAGAGATACTTATTTTAATAATAAAATGTAATAAAGAGACACCTATTTTTGAATTTTATCGTAATAAAGAGAGGGTAATTTAAAAGAGAATTAACGTAATTTAAACCGAATTAAACTATCCTTTTTTCTTTCGTCTTTTCCTTCGTATATTTACCAACCAAAAAAATAATTATGTTCAAAAGAATAATTTTTTCTACCTTTTTACTTTGTTCTCTTACTGCTTGGAACCAAAAGAAAAAAACAGAAGATACAACTCCTAAATTGCATTACGATGCATCAACGGTAAGTCCACTTTCGTTTCGATTGGTCGGACCGGCTTTAACATCAGGTAGAGTTGCTGATATCGCTATTCATCCTTCTAATCCCGATAAATGGTTTGTTGCGGCTGCGTCAGGAGGTGTTTGGACAACCAATAATCATGGTGTTACCTTCTCTCCAATTTTTGATGGGTACGGATCATACTCCATTGCTTGTGTGAAAATTGCTGATTCAAATCCAAACGTAATTTGGGTTGGAACCGGTGAAAATAATAACCAACGCTCAGTTTCCTATGGTGACGGCGTTTATAAATCTGTCGATGGAGGAAAATCATTTACGAATATGGGCTTAAAAACCTCCGAACACATTGGAAATATAATCATTCATCCAACCAACGAAAACATTGTTTGGGTAACTGCGTACGGCCCGCTTTGGAGTGCTGGTGGCGAACGTGGTATTTACAAAACAATTGATGGTGGAAAAACGTGGGAGCGTGTGTTTTTTGTCTCTGATGATACAGGCTTTGCAGATATTATAATTGACCCAACAAATTCAGATATTTTATATGCATCAGCTCATCAACGAAGAAGACACGAATGGACCTACGTTGGCGGTGGACCTGAAAGCACTGTTTACAAATCAACAGATGGAGGGAAAACATGGAGAGAAATCAGTTCAGGGTTACCAAAAAAAGACATGGGACGCGTTGGATTGGCAGTATCACCCGTTGATGTTAATTATGTCTATGCAATTGTTGAAGGTCGTTATGGAAAAGGTGGTTTTTACCGCTCAACAGACAAAGGCGAATCGTGGTCAAAAATGTCCGATTTCAATACAAGTGGAAATTACTACCAAGAAATTTTCTGCGACCCGAAAGAACGCGACAAAGTATTTGCGATGGATACCTATTTACACCATACGGAAGACGGAGGAAAAACTTTCAAGCAAACGGGTGAAAACAACAAGCACGTGGATAATCATGCAATTTGGATTGATCCAAACAACACCAATCACTGGATAGTTGGTTGCGACGGTGGTTTATACGAAACGTTTACTCATGCCAAAGAATGGTTTTATTACGCCAATCTTCCGATTATTCAATATTACAAAGCAACTACGGATAACGCTGAGCCATTTTACAACATTTACGGTGGAACACAAGATAACAACTCTATGGGTGGACCTGCAAAAACTTTAAATGTTTCGGGAATCTTGAATACAGATTGGTTTATAACTAACGGTGGCGATGGTTTTGAATCTGCCGTTGATTGGTCAAATCCAAATATTGTTTATGCACAGGCACAATACGGTTGGTTGGTTCGTTTTGACAAACTTTCGGGCGAAAAAGTTCCTATTCAACCAATGCCGGGTAAAGGAGAAGCTGCTTATCGTTGGAATTGGGACGCTCCCCTACTCGTTTCTCCACATGATGCAAGTACAATCTATTTTGCTGCAAATAAGGTATTCAAATCTTCGAACCGCGGTGATGATTGGCAAATAATTTCAGAAGATCTTACTCAACAATTAGATCGAAATAAATTGAAAGTAATGAACCAAGTTTGGACGATTGATGCGGTAATGAAAAATGCATCTACCACCATTTATGGAAATATCGTTGCGTTGGATGAGTCACCTAAGAAAAAAGGCTTGTTGTATGCCGGAACTGATGATGGACTTATTCAAATTTCTGAAAATGACGGTCAGAATTGGGCGAAGATATCTACATTTTCTGGAATTCCTGCCAATACGCGTGTGAACATGATTTGTGCTTCTGCTCATAATGAAAATGAAGTATTTGCTACATTCAACAACCAACGTATGGGAGATTTCAAGCCGTATTTGATGAAATCCTCCGACAAAGGAAAAACGTGGGTTTCAATTGCTGGCAATTTACCGGAAAGAGGAACAGTATATTGCATAAAACAAGATCATGTGGATCCTAATTTATTGTTCGCAGGAACTGAATTTGGAGCATTTTTCACAACTGATGGAGGCAAAAACTGGACTAAATTGAGCGGTTTACCTACAATTGCCGTGTATGATTTAGACATTCAAAAACGTGAAAACGATTTAGTTGCAGCAACGTTTGGTCGAGGATTCTATGTTTTAGACAACTATGCGCCACTTCGTGAGTTGAGTAAAGAAAACACTGATAAAAAAGCACACTTATTCAAAGTAAAAGATGCTTTATTGTATGTGCCTGCTGATCCTTTGGGGTTGGAAGGAACTGGTTTTCAAGGAACAAATTTATGGTCCGCACCAAACCCAGATTTTGGAGCAAGTTTTTACATTCACTTGAAAGACGATTTTAAAACGTTAAAAGAAAAACGTCAGGAAAGCGAAAAAGCCTTGGAGAAAGACAAAAAGGATGTGTTTTATCCAACTTTCGATGATTTACGCAAAGAAGAAATGGATCAAGCGGCTAAATTAGTTTTGATTATCTCAGACGAGAATGGAAATGAAATCAAACGACTTCAAACAAAAGCATCGAAAGGCACAACAAAATTAGTTTGGAATTTACGCGGTGAGTCAACGAACACGATTAATGAAAATTCTAAATCCAACAACGGATTTTTAGTAAAACCAGGAAAATACACCGTTTCTTGTTCTTTATTAACCAATGGCGCTTTGGAATCTTTGGGTGAAAAACAATCATTCGAGTTGAAAAACCTGAATAATCTATCTGTTCCGGCCTCTGATTTTACGGCATTGGATAAGTTTAGAAAAGAAGTTGCTGAATTAAATAAACAAGTGAGTGAAACAAGTTCAAAACTTGGAAAAATGGAAAGCCAATTAAATGCGATTGAAAATGCTATAAACATTTATCCGGGAGCTGATTACAAATTATTAACTGAAGTTCGAGCATTAAAACAAACACGTTCGGAGTGCGCTACTAAAATGTGGGGAGATCGCATTAAAACAGCGCGTGAATTTGAAGCAGAACCAAGTTTGAGCGAACGTTTGAACATGTTGGAATACAAACTTTACGAGAACCGTTCAGGAGTTAGCAATACGCATCGCAGAAACAAGGAAATCGTTGCAGAAGAACATTCTGCTTTAAAAACTCAAATTGATTCTATGAAATCTAAAATTGACGCCTTGATTTCCGAGTTGAAAAAAGCGGGAGTTCCTTATATTGCGGAGTAGTACATAGTCGTTCAAACTTATTTTTTATCAAAACGATTTTCGAAACAAAAACGCCACATTTAGTTGATTTCTGTTCGAAGGAAATGCACCTACATTCCACGAAACATTCTTTGTTTTAACCGTTTTTCGGGTAATCAAAGACCAAGTACTGAAAATAACCGAACTTGTTCCCAAAGCAACATTCATTAAGGCATAATTTCGTTGTGTTTCATTGATGTATGATCCTGACCATCCGTATTGAATTTCTGGAAAATTAAGTGCTCCTAAGGTGATTTGCCCTGCTCCCAATACCATTCCTAAAATGGGAGTAAAAAGACCTTGATTTTGTCGATTTATTTGAGAAACATTAATTACACTCAAAGCAACATTCGCTCCCGAAAAAACGGCTGTAGCATATCCAAATCCAGGTGTAATGTAATTTTCTGTTGGTGTTGGTCCGTAAGACGGTTGTATCATCGCACATTCCAACTTTGTCAAACCAGATGAAGCAATCCATTCATCTATCACGTTCCATTCCATATCCATAAGGTATTCGTATTGATAACGTGCATTGATTTGCTCTGCTACTCCCCTACCTACCGATTGTTCAATCAAATAACCAACTGCACAAAGATTTCCTTTCGCATCAATAAAACATGGTTTTCTGTCATTCAAAAACTCTCTGTTTTCAGGAAAAATACCCGCTGTCCAATAGAAATGAAGATTTTCAATGGCTTTTTGTCTGTTCTTCTTTTGTTTTTTTGTCAAATGAGCTGTTGAAGCATTTCTTAAAAGACTTTCAACATACTCCAAATGGGTTTGAATACGTAGAACTTCACTTGCTGATTGTGTTGGTAAACAAGAATATTTCTCAAAGAAACTTATATCACCTAAAATAGCGTTTACAGGTTGTACATTGTCATTCTTGGCGTTAATTTTCAAGCAATTAAACGCTACTAAAAAACATAAAAGTAATTGGACTAAATTTTTCATAATAAGATTTTAATTAAAGAACGAATAATTGAATAAAAATGGGGTGTATTAATATCAAGTTCATCCAATATTCTTGTTGAATATTCAATAACTGTTTAATACCTATAAATCGCGTTTGAAACTACAATTCACACTTGATGCTTTCTTTAAAAAACACCATAGCAAAAATCTTTGAAAAATATCAAGTGGGCTTTTTTACCTAACTAGGTGCTCAAACTAGTAAATACTAATTTTTCGTTTTACTGTTCCTGTTGCAAATTTCGCTTGAATAATATAATTTCCGCTATCAAATTGACTCAAATCAATCTGTGCCTGTTTGGAACTTGAATTCAACCTCAATAGTTTTTTTCCATATAAATCGAAAACTTCTAAATCTTCAATTAACTCATTGGAATGAACATTAACAATTCCTGAACTTGGATTTGGAAAAACTTGCAGTAAATTATTTTCTAAATCCGACAAACCAATAGTTCCTACGTTTATGTTGTAAGTTGTGTTTGTAATTATTGGATCGTTCCAATCAAAATAAATGTATGCAGTATTCTCAATTTCAGATCCCACTGCAAAACAGTTCGAGTTTTCCGTAATTCGGTAAGTCAAATAACCTTGACTCAAGTCCTGGCTAACAGATGAATCAACTAACCAAATATTATCAAATTCAAAACGCAATATGCCATTACCAAGATGATTTACAAACATTGGATGAGATGCTGACAAAAGTTCAAATGTCGACCAATCTAAATTAGAACTTAAGGTATCCTGAATATAAATATTTTGGGCTGGAGCCGTTCCTGTATTTTGAAAACGAATTGTATATAACAACTTATCTACCATTCCTACCTCGAGTTCAGGCAATTCATACATAATATTGTTAGAATAAAATGAATCCTTGAAAACATTTTTATCATTAGGATCATAGCTGTTTCCTAAAATTTGTAATAAATTTCCTGTATTATTCATTGTATTACAATCAGTTATGGAATTTGCTGAAATGGTTGATGTAAAATAATGTTGGGCACCATTAATTAACCCCCCAGGAATGGAAAAGTTAATATAATCTGTGACATTAAAAGTAGTTGAGCTTGAATTTAACGTCCAACTAATTGTATTTCCGGAAATTGAATAACCTGAATTTAAGCTAGTTAAAACTGGATTTACCCCACTTGGATATGTCAAGGTCAATGTATATTGACCCGATGCTGCTGGACCATAATTACCCCAATTTAGTCTGATAGTTGCAGTGGTATTTTGATAATAACCTATCCACGGTGTAATTGTTGTCCAAAGATCTGCACAAGTGGTATTGCAATTCAAAGCGATAAAACCAGGATTTGGAGTAAAAGAATTCATTCCAATCAAGGTGACCAAATTTGTTCCTGTGTAATCATTAGCGGTCATCCAAGATGAACCAATACTTGCAATGGCATAATTTGCGTTACCTACCTGTCCGCAATACATGAAATAACCAGTGGAATCAGTATAAACCAGCGCTGTGGAGGACGAGGCGCCTTGATTTGCTCCAACGTAAACAGGTACATTGATTAAAGGTGTATCTCCCGAATTAAAAACTCCATTATTGTCAGAATCGCAGAAAACATAACCTCCATAACAATTGTAAGGAAGGGTATTAGATCCACAATTTAATCCAATATTATAAACCTGATTTGAGTCACAATTTTCTGACAACAGTGTATAAACCCCTCCGGAATAACCAGTCATTGAGGACCAATTTGGATTAAGATTAATCACTATTGGGTTATTTGAATTATACACAAGTGAATAATAACCATTGATATCAGAGTAAACAGTTTGAATTCCATTTCCAGTCTGAATCTGAATGGCGGCATTTGAAATTTCGTTTTCATTTGTATCAAAGACCCCATTATTATTTGCATCACAATAAACAGTGCCACTGATACAATTATCTACACTAAATGTATCACAAATTGAAAGAGAACATCCATTCGTAAATGTTGCATCCAAACATGCTACTACATAACTTATTGATGGATCATTGGAAATGTAGGCGTTCGCTTGCGTTGAAAATGCAGACGTCCCAATTTGATTTCCTAAATTGTCATAGCGATAGATATTCCAAACAAATGATGTAATTTGAGAAGGAGTTGATGAGGAATACATCAAAGACCCAGAGGCCGTATTATATCCTTGAGTTATAGATGTTGTGCACCCAGGTGGTGTTGTACAATTAAAAACAAATGAGACCGTGTATGCTCCACCATTACCACTTGTTTGAAAAGTTGTAAACGAGTTTGTCGAAACACTATAATTATTAGCATTTAACCAATTCGTATCGATTACTACATTATATAAACCAGAAGGTAAGGCAGGTGAGAATATTGCCATATTAGAAATTAATTGACCATTAAAGGATGCTCCAGTTGAAGAAACCACAGAGATTGGAACCGTGTCATTCACACTGTAATCCGTTTGCCCATCTTGATTACAATCTACTGCTAATGAAGCATAAACATTGGTTACAGGGCAATTGTATGAGTACGTGTAAGTAACAGTTCCAGCAGGTCCGTTATTGGTACTCGTATAGTTAATGGTAACAGTATAATTCCCATAGCTCGAATACGTATGTTGAATCGGAGGATTGAAAGACATAAATTGACCTATACTTCCGTAGTTTCCAGAACCTTGATGGGTAGAAGTCGTTCCATCTCCCCAATTCACTGCAAGTATTAAGGTAAATGACCCTGTAGATTGATTTGGGGTAATCAACATATCTATTTCGGATGTATTAGTAGTATTAACAGAACCAATCGAAACCGTTCCATCGATTGTTCCATTGCAACCCGAAGTCGCAGAGGTTGTAGCTATTGAAAGTGATGAAGTCTGGCTAAAAGCTACGTTTAATGCAAGGATTGAAATGACAAGGTGTAATTTTTTCATAGAATACTTTTTCATTAGACGAATTGATTATCAATTAGTTGCTTAATAAACAAAATAATAATCACTAACAAAATTAACTTTTCTATTCCATTTGTTATGCCTTTTTATAAATTACAATAAATTATTTTCAAGCTTTTTAAAAAATCCGAATGAATTAAAAGCGAATTCATAAGTTCGTATTTATTTCAACCTATGAAAACCATTCAATTTAAAAGCACCGACCGAAAAGAAAAAGAATTCGTGGATCAACTAAAAATGGAGATCAGCGACTACTTCAAAAAACACAATCTATCGATTAAAGGGAATTTCTGGTTATTTCTAAAAGCGATTGTCATATTATCCGTTTACATTGTTCCATGGATTATGCTAATTATCTTTCCTCTTAACGGTTGGATCGCTGCTTCCCTTTGCATCCTAATCGGTATTGGTGAAGCTGGAGTTGGGATGAACGTAATGCATGATGCCGCTCATGGATCTTTATCCCGTAAAAAGTGGGTGAATAACCTATTTCAATCATCCATGTATATTTTGGGTAGTAATATTTTTAACTGGAAAATACAACACAATCTTTTCCACCACACCTATACGAACATCTATGGTTTCGACCCAGACATTGGAACTAAATTGGTTATTAGACTAAATGAACACTCAAAAATTCGTCGTTACCACAAATACCAATATTTCTATTCATTTTTTCTATACGGATTAATGACACTTTCCAAAATTGTTTTGGATGTTGTACAACTATTTCAGTACAATAAATCTGGTCTAACAAAACAACAAAAGGCAAATCCAAGAAAGGAAATGGCTATTTTACTTGTTTCAAAAACGCTTTATTTTCTTGTCTTTATTGGTGTTCCATTATGGCTAAGCTCGTTTTTATGGTGGGAAATAGTAATTGGTTTTATAATTGTGCATTTTACCGCTGGTTTAATTATGAGTACCGTTTTTCAAATGGCACATGTTGTAGAAGGAGCGCAACAACCTCTACCAGATAATGATGGAACTATTCCTCACGAATGGATGGTACACCAACTTCATTGCACATCTGATTTCGCTCCAAAAAATCGCATATTAGGATGGTACATCGGTGGGTTAAACTACCAAATAGAACATCATTTATTTCCAAATATTAGTCATATTCACTACCGTAAAATTGCAGCCATTGTTCAAACTACAGCAACAAAATTCGGAATATTTTACAATGTCAAACCTACTTTTGCTAGTGCTTTAAAATCTCACATAAACCGATTGAAGGAACTTGGTAGTGTGGAATATAAAAATAAGGATACAGAAGCAATTAAAACACCAATATAAGAAAAAGTATCTTTAAACGACTTCAATTGGACATCTATTATTTTCGTAATTTCGTTCCGAAGTTTTAGAACAGAATTTCTCGACTAGTAATAGTTTTAATCTAAATACACTGAAATGGAAGTTGATTTGCGAAGTGACACAGTCACAAAACCAACCAAAGAAATGCTTGACTATATGTTTAGTGCTCCTGTTGGAGATGATGTTTTTGGAGAAGATCCTTCAATTATTGAACTACAAGAATATGCAGCAAACTATTTTGGGATGGAAGCCTCTTTATTTTGTTCATCAGGCACTCAAACCAATCAAATTGCCATAAATGTTCACGTTTCTCCTGGTGGAGAAGTAATTTGTCATGAAGAAAGTCATATTTATAAATACGAAGGAGGAGGTATTGCCAAAAACAGCGGTGCTTCTGTACGTTTACTTCAAGGAAATCGAGGTAGAATTACCAAAGAACAAATCGAAAAATGGATCAATCCTGAACACGATGTACATTTTCCACTAACGCAACTCATTTCTATCGAAGATACTGCAAACAGAGGTGGTGGTGCCATATATGATTTTGAAGAAATTAAGAAAATTAGTGCGTTTTCTAAGTCAAAGAACATTCCTCTTCATTTGGATGGAGCTAGATTAATGAATGCATTAGTAGAAACGAGTATAGATCCAAAGGAATATGCTAGTCATTTTGATTCAATTTCGTTATGTCTTTCAAAAGGGTTGGGTGCGCCGGTGGGATCGCTACTTATCGGTTCGAAAACGTTTATAAAGAAAGCGCATCGAGTGAGAAAAGTGCTTGGAGGAGGAATGCGTCAAGCAGGAATCATTGCGGCCGGAGGTCTTTATGCATTAAAAAATAATGTTGAACGACTAAAAATTGATCATACAAATGCCCAAGCGCTTGAGAGTGAATTACAAAAATGTACTTGGGTAAAGGAGGTTGTTCCTGTTGAAACTAATATAGTAGTAGCCATTCTTAATGAACCAACGAAACGAGATACAATAATTGAATTATTAAAAACTCAAGGAATTAAAACAATCCCTTTTGGCGAAGGAATGATACGATTTGTTACTCATCTTAATGTTGATCAACAAAAAATAGATTATACAATTGAAAAGTTAGGCAAACTTATAATTAGCTAAGAATATTACTTTGAATTTCGCGAAGTTGATCTTGAGATAATTTTAACTTCTCTCTACTAAAATTCATGTCATCAATCGAATTAATAGGAATAAGATGAATATGGGCATGAGGTACCTCGAGACCAACTACTGAAATTCCAATTTTTTTACAAGGAAATGTATCTTTTAATTTTCGAGCAACATCTTTTGAAAAAACAATCATTCGTTGCAAGACTGCATCATCTAAATCGAAGATATAATCAACTTCCATCTTGGGAATAACCAAGGTATGACCTTTAACAAGAGGATTAACATCTAGAAACGCCAAGAATTCATCATTTTCATGAATAGAAAAACAAGGGATTTCTTTTGAAACTATCTTCGAAAATATAGTTGACATTAACGAGAAATATCAATTATTTCAAACTGAACAACTCCACCAGGGGTTTGAACATCAGCCAAATCTCCTACTTTCTTACCGAGTAATCCTTTTCCTATGGGTGAATCAATAGATATTTTTCGTTGTTTAATATCCGCTTCATTTTCTGCAACTAATGTATACTCCATTTCCATACCATTTGCCACATTTTTGATTTTGACCTTCGATAAGATAAATACTTTTGAATTGTCAATATGTGATTCGTCAATAACTCTGGCGTTTGCAATTACTCCCTCTAGTTTAGCAATTTTCATTTCTAACAATCCCTGCGCTTCCTTTGCAGCATCATATTCTGCGTTTTCAGAAAGATCACCTTTATCTCTAGCTTCCGCAATTTGCTCTGAAATAGAAGGTCTTTGAACTGTTTTCATATGATACAATTCATCTTTCAATTTTTGTAGACCTTCTACTGTGTAATAATTTATTTGTGACATAACAATATAATTCTTTAAACAAATAAGAGAGCCTTTTCAAGCTCTCTTAACAAAAATAAATAAATTTCTTTAGCTTATTTCAATGAAATAGTTGCTCCGATGGTATGAATAATTCCAAATACACCAGCAAAACGAGCGCAATATTCTAAACCTAAAGCACTTTGGCTTTTTCCTACTAAAGCATCAATTGAAAATCCAGCTGTTGGACCTATCAATGCATTAGATCTATTCTCAGCACTAAAGATTCCATTTTCATAAACGAAACCACCTCTTAAATTAAATGCCATCTTCTCTGAAGTCATTCCATAATCTAGCCCTAAACGAAATTGATCTTTCGAAAATGAATTTGCTGTAAATCCAAATGCAACATTCAATTTGTTCTTCTCAGTGAAAATAAAATCATATGAACCACCAATTGACAAAAGAGAAGGCATTTCAAACGTAGCTGATCTATTCTCCAAGGACCCAATAAATCCGGTTGAAATATAAGAGACTTGTTGTGCTAATCCATCACCTTTATACTTCATAACAGGTCCAACATTTTTTAATGCTATACCAAACTTAATTTGATCTTGTTCTCCAGTGACGTATCGTATACCAGCATCAATAGCAACACCAGTAGCTCTCATATTCGAGATATTCTCTGAAATAACTTTAAAGTTAATTCCACCCGAAATAGAGGACGAAAATTCCTTTGCATAAGCAATATTAAAAATGTTTGCTCTTGGTGAAAAGAAACCAATATTACCCTCTGGATTTGCTACGGTAGTAATAGGAATATCACCGTAATTCAACGATTGCACACTAACAGAAAAAACACTTGATTCATTTATTCTTTGAGCAAATCCTGCAGAATTCAATGCAATTCCGGCATTTCCCATCCAATTTGAATAATTGAATTTTATCTGTGTTTTATCCGTTGATGCTAAACCTGCTACATTAGTATAAGTTGCCTCGATACCAGTCATATTTGCAATACCTGCATCTCCAATAGCTGAACCTCTCGCCCATGGATTAATTAGCAAGTGGGATGCACCCGCAGAACCAATTCTATCCTCATTTCCCGCAAACAAACTTGACGAAAAAGGAATACAACAAGTCAATAATGCAAAAACGGTCTTATTCATATTATTTTTCATATCTCTACTACTTTCAAATTATTAAATACCTTGTAAATCAACTTGTCTCATACCTCCAACAAACTTCAACACCACTTCACCAATTCCAGGTACTTCAACATGAATTAAATATACCCCACTCGCCACAGGAATAGTTTTATTATTTGTTAAGTCCCAATCTTGTGATGTAACAGGACTATCCTTCTTGAAAGTACGTACTAACTTACCATTTACAGTGTAAATATTAATTGTACATTTCTCAGGTAGGTTGGTAATCTTAACCCGAGTATCCAAACGTCCACGCTCATATTCAGAGAATGCATAGTATGGATTTGGAACTACATTAATCATCTTCAATGCTTCTTTCAACTGATCTGAATCTGCAGTAACTGTAGCAATATCATCCATAGACCAAGAATACATCGGCTTACCTCCATTTTTTCCTGTAGCCACAAAGTTCTTGTACTCCTTGTTAATTCTTAATTTAATCGTAACATCCGTTGAAAGCAAGGATTGATTTGGTCGTAACAATGGGTAAGAAACCCATGATAAACTTCCATACAATTCTCTTTTCGCTGTTGCATTATTCGTTTCAACTTCCAACCACTTATTCTGTAAGAAATTTGATCCATTTACCTCTGCTTCTGCAGGTTTGTACGCTGGAAAATCAAATCCTCCAGAGAATCCATTGATCGATTTTTGGTTGTAGCTAAACACATAAATCGCATGCATTCCACCCATTAAAGGTGTTCCTACTCCACTAATGAAACGATCCGTAGGATTCCATTTCATATCTGCTCCATTTTCACCACCTAAGAATGAATTCTCTCCAAAAGCCATGTACAAACGAGCACCAGATTCTAAGTCAACAGCATATCCCGGGAACCAACCCATTCCTGTTCCTGTTCCATCAGAATTACCTTCTTTATCAACACTTTGACTTTTTCTCATAGCACCAGCTTGTGCTCCACCAACATTCAATGCTGTATTTCTTCCAAGTTCTACAACAGGACAACGTGTCCATTTTGATGTATCACTTGTCAATACAATATTCACACTTGGTAAGAAACTTATCGAAGCATTCGTCTTACTTGAAGGAGCGAAAGAACCAAAATACGCTAAAGGCATATAATCTGATTGGTAACCCACAACTCTGTGTGGAGCAATAGTGCCTTCTAAAATTTTCTCGTAATCTTGATCTGGATCTGTATTTGCCTCATCACGATAGTTACAAGGATCTAGATAGGTCGCACCATCAGGAAGACACTCATAAGCCGAATTAGTAGGGTCTGTTTCCGGAGCATAATCACCTGAACGAATCCAGTTTGTTGGGAAATAGGCATCATTATCCGGTACACCAGCTAACCATCTTTTTGATGAATCTGCAAATTCAATCGATGACTCAATCATATCCGTGGTCTTAGTTGCTAACGGACCTGTTGCGTCTGGGAAAAAGTATTTTTCTTGTTTAATCTGCACGGAAATACCCCACTCAGGAACAATTTGCTCATTGTCAAACTCTATTGTTTGCTCTGAAGTAACTGAATCCAATATAATACCATCTTTTTTATCGTAGCGATAAATAATCCAGCTAGCAGTGTCAGCACTATTTCCTGAAGCAGGAGCAACATAGTCTCTAAATTTACATTCAAAATAACCACTTACTAGATTCAATGGATCAACGACCTTAATATTAATTGGACCTTTTCCAAAATCATACGTTGGATCTTCAACAAAGCCATCCGTTAAAATTTTAGCCAAAGTAGATGGAGTATATTCAAGAGAACGATTTCCATTTCCATGTCCATCAATTCGAGTAATTTCTGGTGATGAACCATATTCTATCATTTGCATTGTTCCATTAGCTTCGGGAACTGGACTATGTGGAACAGCAGAATATGCACTAATAGCAGTACCATCATAATTCAAACGTGAAGAAATGTATGGAATCTTCTGACCATCAAGAAATTCAGCATCATTTGGATCGTATTTCTTAAACTCATTGTGAGCATATGCAATAGCAACGTAATAATACGTTTTGTGATTTATTAGTGTTCTTTGTCCTTGTGCAAAGGCATCTTCTGTTACTCTGAATGAATGACGAATTCCTTTATTTTCACCATCAACTTTTTCAACTGGAACAGAAAAACCTAATTCCTCATCAAATTCAAAATTTATCAAACGTGAAATGTCATTTTTAATATCACATTGTGCAACTAATCTTGCTTTTGTAGGATCAGTAATATCTGCAACTGAAACTTCCTCATCTTTCAATTGGAAAATTTGATATCCTTCAAATCTGTAATATCTATCAACAGTAGGATCAGGAATATTTACTTCATCTAACTCTTTGTATTTTTCTTGATAATTATTAGAAGATGAAGGATTTTCTAGCATTAAGATTAACTCATTCTCCAATTCTTGGATTGTTACTTTAGGTGCATCTGGTGGAGATAATATTTTGAAACATGCGTCAAACAATGCCTGAGCCTTAGTATCTGCTTTCTTCATAGCGTCCACTGATGACATTAAACCTCCATCTGTACTTCTTCCATATACGATACCTACAGTAATGTTATTGATAGCACCTGGCTTCAATGTAAAAGGACCAGCAGATTGTACAAAACGTCTATCTCCTGGAGGGTTATTATTTGTAGATTCATCCCAACCATCAGGAAAACCACCCGCCATATCCTCACCATCAGTTGACCAATGCAAAGGATCCGAAGTACCTGGGAACATATAACTTGACTCGACTGTAGAAACACCCGTGGATCCAGTGTAACCTAAACCACCATAAAACATTTGAGAACCATTTGCCCAGTTTCCTTTCATGAAATTGTAATATTCAGCTGCCGGTCCTGGATCATTATACGGATATGCAGAAGTAGATGTGTAATATGTAAATCGACGCATACCAAAACGCTCATTATCAATTATACCATCACTATATCCTATTCCAATTCCTTTATAAACTATACCTCCATTAGCAAGTGCATCTGTAACTGAAGGAGTTACCAAGGTCTGAGTAGCATTATCAATGAAAGGACCAACGTTATCAATTCCATCGGCATCTTGATAAGGACCTTCAAAGAAGTCACAACCAACAGCTGGTGGATTCTCTCCATAACCCGGACGACCTCCATCACTTTCATCATTTAAGTCACCATTGTACATATAACCTAACCCACGTGATACATCACAACCGGTGTAATCATCTGCATAGTTACCAACGTCTGCATCCAAGTATTGCGAAAAATAGGTATCTTGAAGTGTTTGTGTACCACGGTTAATCAACTCATAATTGTAGAAAGTCATTCTATTAATCTCATCATTCGTTGCAAATGAAAACGCTTGTGCACGAATTTCCATCCCTATTGGATCTCCATTTGTCTCTGTATGAATATTTCCTTTATCATTAAATACCCACCAGTGCGTCTCATCACCATATAATGAAACTCTTCTATCGAATCCACATTCAATATCATCTCTACCTAAAATATCATCATACCAAGGATGATCACCTTGATCAGGATTATAATTTCCATCTCCATCACGATCATAAAACGGAGCCAAGAAATAATCTTGTCCTCGAGAAACATCACCATGTGCCGGCCATCCATAAATTCTATTTAATTCGTCATTTGTTGGTAGAGTAATATCATTACATCCTTCTGTAGTAACACCATTGTTACACTCCCACCATATATTGAAACGAACTACCTCGGCTTTACGAATAGTGTAAAATTTATCATATGCTAAACACTGGTCAGGGTCAATATTTGCCTCACCAAAGTCTCTGATAGCACCATCGCCAACAGGAACGCCAGGATTAAATGTTCCTGTTCCTGGAGTTACAGTGAGTGGACCCGGCCAAAAATCATTCCCTTGACGATATCTTAATGCAGCCAATTTCAACTGACCATTAACATCCGTACCACCCATCCAAAGAGCACCTGCAAAGATCACATGAAGTCCACTGTTTTTAGGTATTTCATACGAAGCAACGCTAGCTTGTCTGTTCTGAAACATACTACCACCCTGCTCTATCAAAGCCTTTACATCATTAAACTCCATGTAAAGTTTAGCCGTTGCTGGACTACAATTGGCACCTTTAGGCTTATTTTGAGGCTTATTACTTTTGTCATTCGGACCATAATAGGCCAAAACATTCGACGAAATAAACGTAATTCCAAATAAGGCTGCAACTAATTGCTTTTTCATATTACTATTTTTATTTTCTACTAATTAAAAATCAAATTTAACACCTAAACGAATTGTTCTAGGAACACTAATATTGAAAGGATTCTGTACTTTCATTGCATAATAATCTCTAAAAGCTTGTTCATCGATTTGGTTTTGAATTGCTGTTTGACTTGCAGCAGCAGCCAAATAACCATCATCATCCCAGTTACCAGTAGCTCTATAAACATTTAAAATATTAAATTGGTTGAACAAGTTTGTCACACGAACATAGAAGTTTAAGAAAGTTACTTTCTTTTTATTTTCATCTCTACCAAACTCAATATTAAATGTTTTATCTAACTGAACATCTAATCTATAAGTCCATGGAAGACGAGAACCATTTAGAGTACCACTCAAACCAGCATTTAGATTTCCAATACCTTCGTCAGTAATAAATGTTTGTGCTGAATAAGGAGAACCAGAATTAATATTCGTGAAAATATTTAAACCAGTATTTTCCAAGATACGAAGATTTCCTAAAATTGGACCATTGTAAGCCTCTCCTTCACCGTAACGATAGTCAAATGTGATGTTGAATGCATGTCTTTGATCAAAATCATAAGGGAAAATATTTCTTAAGTTTGGAAGACCCGCATTAACTAAACCTGCTGCTGTAGTCGCGTTTGAACCAGTTCCATCAGCAAATTGTAAAGTATAAGCCGCTGTTAATCTAACATTTCCTGTTTGACGTAGATCATATGAAACAGTAAGTCCTTTAACTGTTCCAAAGTCACGGTTTCCAAAAGTTCTATAAGTTGCTGGATAAGCTTCAAACATATTTACTAACTGAACATTATTTCTTTGTTCTCTATAGAACGCAGAAATCTTCAAAGAGGAGGTGCGAGATAACACTTGTTGAAATCCTAATTCATAATCTACAGTTGTTTCAGGTTTCAAATTAGCATTATTAATTATAGCATTTCTTGATTGAATAAATTGATATTCATAAGGATTAAATCTAAATCCTGTAGTTGGTCTTTTTGTTAAGATATCGTAATGAGCAAAGAACGATGATTCATCGGAAATAGGAAATGAAAATGCGATACGCGGCATAACATTTACTTGAGCCTTATAGTCTTCAAATGCAGTTTCATTTGGAGTTTCTTGAGAAGGATCAACCAACCACGGAGCAATACCTGCAGACCCTCTTATTACTTTTGGATCCTCAACTGGTGTACCTACTGAATTATACCAGTTCATTCCAGTTCTAAATCCGTTAATAGCAGTTGGGTTATTGACATCATTTACATAAACAACATAATCATCTCCCATACCTTCAGGTAAATTAACCCATGAGTAAGCATTTGGATCTGATTCTTTAAGAGCTCTTGCTTCTTTAACACTCAAGGCATTAAAGAATAAATAAGGATCTTTTAATACAGGTTGATTCGCATCAAAAACATCCACACGTACACCTACGTTAAATACGATATCCTTGAATGCAAATTTATCCATTAAATAACCTGCCATATAAACTGGTTGAAATGCTCCGACAAAACGTCTGTAATTGCCATTTTCGTCAAATTCATTAAAGTACTTATTAATATCGGTATTACCTCTAACCTTTTTTCCTGTATGGTCATAACCCCAATATGAAACATAGGATTGACCTTGATTTAACAATTCATCAGGAGAAAACATATCAAATTGGAAAATATTTGGATCGTACTGATCAATATCAATAAAGTCAGAACCAGCACCACCTTGACCAATCCAACCTTGACTATACAAATACTCTCTTAAGTTATAATCAAAAAATGATTGATTGTCATTGTTTTCTTGACCGCCATAAGCACCTGAACCAGATGTATTCGCGTATCCTGAATTTAAACGATTATACGTAATCGCTTTAAATGAACCAGAATCAGAAAGAATACCGCTATTCAAATCTAACTCACGTATGTGGAAATTTGCCAACTGACGAGCAATTGACCAAATCCCTACAGGACCGTTATCACCACTTGTCCATCCTCTATCAACACGTTGTTCAAATTCAAATCCTAAGGAAATATTGTGATCACCAATTGAAACAGAACCTGCTCCAGTTACGCGGAATTGATTGTTTTCAGACTTACCAAAACCGTCATATGGAGAACCAATATTACTCCAAATACCATAAACACTTGAAGGTCTATCACCATTACGAAGGGCATTTCCTTGTTGAATTTGGTTAATGTTTTCAAAACGTCCAATAGGATTACCTGCGTAAATATCAAAATATTGAGTTGTGATTGCAGCTAGCGCCTGATTCGTTTCAGAAGCATCAAACGCTACCTCAACGTCTTTGAATCCATTGTGGATATATGTTTGAGTAGCTGGATCAAATTCATAAGAGGGTCTTCTTGTTGTAACAAATTTACCTACATGACCATAGTTAAATAGATTGTATTTGTGATTTGCATCATAAAATTCATCTGTTGATCTTGAAAAGTCAACCATGATATTGTAATTAGCTGACTTTATTTTGGATGCTGATCCTTCAGACTTATTAACAAAACGTTGAGTTAAACGTCCAAATACCCTCCAGTCTAACGATTTGAACACACCATAGTTGGTGAAATTCAATAATGAGTTAGCGTACGAATAATTAGTTCCTTCACTATAGTTCAAAGAACCCCCAAAAGTTAGGTTCACTGATGGCCCTGTATTCACGTCTAATTTAAATTGACCAGCAACATTACTAGTTCCTGCATTCATTCTCCAAGCTGTTTTTTCAAAATCTGACTGACGCAAAAATAAAGCGTTGTGAAATGTACCAAAACCAGTAGAAGTTGGTCTTAATGGATTTGATAATAATTCGTCTCTTACTTCCTTTTTGATTCTATAACTACCGCCAGCAAGTGGACGATTATCTAATTCATTAGTATAGTTAACAGATGCTAAGAATCCTAGTCTTGGTTTAGTTTTTTTACCAGTTGAATCCTTTTGCATCCAAAGTGGTCCTGACAACATACCCTCAATAAGGTTGTATCCAAATTTATCCAAACCAAATACTTTTCCATCATACCCATTTGCATCTGCTCCCTTTATGTAGAATCCAGAACTTACTCCTTCAATACTACCAAAATACTTTGCAGAAGGACCTCTTGTTGTTACAGCAATTATACCACCGGTAACATCACCATAATTTGCAGGTACCCCACCTGTAATTACTGATACCTCTTCTAGGGAAGATTTAGGTAAATTGGATGATCCACGAACTTTAATACCATCTATATAAAAGTAGGTGCCATCCGAACGAGATCCACGAACTGAAATTTCTCCCGATCCTTCATTCGTATTAACACCTCCAACCGTTGATGCAACTCCAGCAGCCGAACGTACAGGAAGTCTTCCAATATCCTCTCTCGTTACAGTTCCCCCTGATGCTCCACCATCTTTATCAATTAAAGGAACTTTATATACTACTATTTTGAATTCTTCTAATTCCTTAATATCTTTCGGTTTTGCCATTTCGATATTATCCAAGAAGGAAATTTTGTCCCCAATTACTTTGAACCCTGTTAATTTGAACGGTTGATATCCATCAGGACTTCTCACCTCAACGTCATACGTTCCAGGTTCCACACTATTTATTTGGAAAGCACCTTTTTCGTCTGTCGTGGCTCCAGCTTTGGTTGAGCCATTTAGAATTAAAAGCACCTTACAAAACTCAAGTCCAGTTTTGGTTTTTTCATCAATTACGGAACCTTTCACGATTCCTAAACCTGTTTGAGAAAATGAATAAGTTACTGTCATTAAAACAGTTACTAAAGAAAATGTAAATTTTTGTAACATAAACTACAATTTGGGTTTAAAGAGTTTCCAACATTTTAGCCGGTAAATATAGAAAAAAATATTTCCACATTAAAAATTTGTTAAAAAAAATCGAAAAAAAATTCATTAAAATTTTAAAAACTGATATGACTTATTCTAGTTGTAGTAGCTTTGAAAAATGAATTCAAAGGTATTTACATTTCACAACGCAGAAATTGCCATTCTCAGGGTGGATGATTGGATGAGTGAAATTCCACAAAAAGTTACTTCAGAAAATAATAAAAACTCTAAAAGGTCTATTGAAAAAGCAATAACGCATTATCTACTTTTGACCCATTTACCAAACCAAAGACTTTGCTACAATTTAAATGGGAAGCCCTATTTAGAAGGTGGTGGATATATCTCCATTAGCCATAGTAACAGCCTAGTTGGAATTGCTTGGAGTTTTGAATACAACATTGGCTTGGATATCGAAGAAATAAATGATAGAATTTTTAGGGTAGAGAATAGATTTATAAGTGAAAAGGAAATGACTTTTGCAAAATCTCTTCTAGACAAGCTTACAGTATGGTCATTAAAAGAGGTGCTAATTAAAATAAACGATGATAAGTCTCTCAATTTAAAAACAGACCTTATAATTGAGAGAGCAAATGAAAACCAATGGAGAGGTTGGACTTCAAAAAAACCGCAAGAAATACATGATTTTATTACTTTTGAATACTGCAATAATATAGTCTGCATAAATAAGACCTGTGAAAGATAAAATCAATCAACTTTTTAAGGAAAAGAAAAATCTAATTGCCATTCTGATTGATCCAGAAAAAGCAATTAAGGACAAAGATTTTGAAAAATTTATTGAAGGAGTTAATTCAAGCATGATTGATTTCATTTTTATTGGTGGAAGTACAGCTAGTAGGATGCAAGTAGAATTAACAGTTGACAAACTAAAAAAATATTGTTTAGTTCCTATAATTCTGTTTCCAGGTTCACCCGACCAACTTTCAAATAAAGCAGATGCTATTTTGTTTTTAAGTTTAATTTCTGGCAGAAATCCCTATTATTTAATTGAAAGTCAAATTGAGGCCGCAGAGAATATTTCAGAAATGAACCTTGAATGCATTCCAACCTCTTATATTTTAATTGATGGTCAAACAGAAAGCGCTGTGGTAAAAGTTAGCAAAACTACAGCAATACCCATTGAAAACCCATCACTAATATACAAAACAGCACTTGCAGGCATGCTTCTCGGTCATTCCACAACCTATTTAGAAGCCGGAAGTGGTGCAAAAAGAAGTGTTCCAATCGACATTGTTAAAAAAATAGCTTCTCTACAAACTACTTTAATTGTTGGTGGAGGAGTAAAAACCATTGCTCAAATCAAAGATTTTCATCAAGCGGGCGCCAACCTTGTAGTTATTGGTAATTATTTTGAAGACAATCCAAGGTTTTTAGAGGAAGTAAAAAACTACAAGAATCAAATAACCCATTAGTTCATTATTAATTCCTTTGATATTAGTTTGCTAACAAACACTTGTGCAAACATAACACGGCCACTTTTTAAATGACTTGATTCAATTTTTAATTTCGTAACTAGCAAATTTTATATATGGCTGAAAACGAATACATACCTGAACAAGACTCAACTATTGAAGACGTATTTGATAGTGTCTCAAAGCGGGCAAAAAGCAGTACAAAAAAAGAAAAGATCACCGTCAAATCCCCTAAAGACAAAGGACCAATTAAGATACCTGAAATAAAATTTGATCCTAAGAAAATCAAAATTATTGCTGGAACATTGCTACTCATAGCTTCTATTTTTATTTTTGTTGCGTGTATTTCATATCTGTTTACATGGCAAAATGACCAAGACCGCATATTAAACAAGTCCTTTTTTGACTTTATTTTTTTAAGCGAAAATGTTCCCGTTGATAATTGGTTAGGAAAATTTGGCGCCTGGGTTTCTCACACGTTTATTTATAGTTTATTTGGTTTATCTTCCTTTGCTTTTTGTTTTGTTTTATTTCTTGTTAGCGTTAAAATTCTATTTGACAGAACGATACTTCCACTTGTAAAAACATGCGTAAATACATTACTTTTAGCGTTTTGGGCTTCCTTATTTTTAGGCTATTTCGCCTATTCAATTAACTACCTTGGTGGAAGCGTGGGATTTTATACAAATCAATGGCTTACGTTGACTATCGGTAGTTTTGGTGCAATAATTTTGCATTTATCCGTTTTATTTATTTTAATTACCCTATTATTTAAACCAGATTACTCCAGCCTATTTTCATTCCTTCAGGACAGAAAGGTAAATAAACCTCAAATGGCTGAAGCAAAGTCAAATTCTTTTAAAGAAAAACAAAAGGAGGATTCCGATTTTAGAATTGTCAATCCAATCAAAGACGACGAGATAGAGAATGAATATATTTCTGAAACCATTGAATTTGACAAAGGAGAAGATGTATTTCAGACCAAAGATGAATTTAAGGGTGTTGAAATGGAAATTGAGGAACCTGTTGAAACAGATCAATTTGTGGATGATTTTGAAATTAATGTACCTGAAAATGAATACATTGAACCCGTAAAACCCACTGTAAACTATTCGAATCAGGATGAGTTATCACAATCAGAAAGATTGGTGCAAGAATATGGAGAATACGATCCAAAAATGGATCTTTCCGATTACACTTTACCTTCAGTAGATTTATTGAAAGACTACGGTGGAGGGGTTGTAAATATTAATAAGGAAGAACTTGAATCAAACAAAGATCGAATTGTACAAACCCTTTCGCATTATAAAATTGATATTGCTAAAATAAAGGCAACAGTTGGACCAACCGTTACTCTTTATGAAATTGTACCTGCTCCGGGAGTTAGAATATCAAAAATCAAAAATCTTGAGGATGATATTGCCCTGAGCTTAAGCGCTTTAGGGATTCGTATTATTGCACCAATACCAGGCAAAGGAACCATTGGTATAGAAGTCCCTAATTCCAGTCCTGAAATGGTAAGTATGCGTTCGCTTATTGCCTCTGAGAAATTTCAAAATTTTGATGGAGAGTTACCCGTTGTAATGGGTAAAACTATCACGAATGAGACGTATGTTTTTGACTTAACCAAAATGCCGCATTTGCTTGTCGCAGGAGCAACTGGACAAGGTAAATCTGTTGGTTTGAATGCTATATTGATTTCAATTTTATATCGAAAACACCCAGCGCAAATCAAGTTTGTTCTTGTTGATCCTAAAAAGGTTGAATTAACGCTGTATAACAAAATTGAACGTCACTTTTTAGCAAAATTACCCGGTGAAGAGGATGCAATTATAACAGACACGTCAAAGGTAGTAAATACCTTAAATTCACTTTGTGTTGAAATGGATGATCGTTATGGTCTTTTGAAAGATGCCGGAGTTAGAACAATCAAAGAATACAATGAGAAATTCATTAAACGTAGACTTAATCCAGAAAACGGGCACAGGTATCTCCCCTATATTGTTGTTTTGATTGACGAGTTTGCCGATTTAATAATGACTGCCGGCAAGGAAGTTGAACATCCAATTGCTCGAATTGCACAGTTGGCAAGGGCGATTGGGATTCATTTGATTGTAGCTACTCAGAGACCATCCGTGAATGTAATTACTGGTATGATTAAGGCAAACTTCCCTGCCAGAATTGCATTTAGAGTATTGTCAAAAATCGATTCAAGGACAATTTTAGACGCGTCAGGTGCTGATCAATTAATTGGTCGAGGAGACATGCTAATATCCACAGGATCTGATATGAAACGCTTACAGTGCGGTTTTGTAGACACCGATGAAGTAGAAGAAATCTGTGAATTCATAGGCTCTCAACGAGCTTATCCTGAGGCATTATTACTGCCCGAATATCAAGGTGAGGATGGAGAAGGCTCAGGTGATTTTGACATGTCTGAAATTGATCCTATGTTCGTTGATTCAGCGAGAATTGTAGTGATAAGTCAACAAGGATCCGCAAGTTTACTTCAACGAAAATTAAAATTAGGTTATAACAGAGCAGGAAGAATTGTTGATCAATTAGAGGCAATGGGTATAATCGGTTCATTTCAAGGAAGTAAAGCCAGAGAAGTTTTGTTTAGTGACATTGAATCCCTTGATGAATTTTTAAGAGTAAAAGGAATTCTTTAAGATTATTAACACACATTTTCATATTTACCTCTATTCTTTCATTTAAAGGAGTTACCTTTGATGTCCAATTTTTGAACAGAGGAATGATAGATTTAGATTTATATGAGGCGAAGGAACTTTATCCATTCCAAGAAAAAACAGTAATATCCATTTTGGATGAATTGCGGGAAAACGGCAGTTCATTCAACCTACTTTATCAACTTCCAACGGGTGGAGGTAAAACGGTAATATTTTCTGAATTAACAAAGCGATACATCCAAGAATGGGGCAAAAAAGTACTTGTACTTACCCACAGAATTGAATTGTCTATTCAGACATCAAAACAACTTGACACACGAGGGGTACAATCAAAAATTATCAACTCAGAAGTAAAGTCTTTACCAGATCAAGATGAATTTTCGTGCTTCATTGCTATGGTTGAGACCTTACATAACCGATTAAATGAGGATAATCAATTTCTTCAAAATATTGGTTTGGTAATTGTCGATGAAGCTCATTACAACAGTTTTAGAAAATTATTTCAATTTTTTGACGGATGTAATATTTTAGGTGTAACGGCAACTCCTTTGAGCAGTAATAAAGCACTGCCTTTGCGTGATAACTACAACAAACTTGTCGTTGGTGAAAGTATTGCTGGACTTATCGAAAAAGGATATTTGGCAGATGGAAAAACATACACCTACGATGTTAATTTGCAAGGATTGAAGATTGGTACACATGGTGATTTTACGGTAAATAGTATGGATACTGTTTATGGTAATTTCTTTATGCAAGAAAAGCTGATTTTTGCCTACGAGGAAATTTCGAAGGGTGAAAAAGTTTTAATTTTCAATGCTGGAATTGAAACTTCTCGTAAAGTAGAGGAAACATTCAAGAAGCTTAAATACAACATTAGACACCTTGATTCTACATACAGTGATAAGGATCGGAAAGACATTGTCAAATGGTTTAAAGAAACACCTGATGCTATTCTAACTTCTGTCGGAATTTTGACAACAGGATTTGATGAACCTACCGTTCAAACAATAATATTAAACCGCGCGACACGTTCACTAACCCTTTATCATCAGATGATTGGTCGTGGTTCGAGGCGTTTACCGAAAAAAAATGAGTTCAAAATCATTGATTTAGGGAATAATGTAAGGAGATTTGGTTACTGGCAGGATTACATCAATTGGCATGATGCATTTCGTTTTCCAGACCGCTTCTTAGAATCTCGTGTTTCTGAATTAGAAGATCTGCAATTTGAGGTGGAATATGAGTTTCCGCGACATTTCAATGAACTTTTAAATATCGAGAAACTTCAATCATTTAGTATTGCTGATGCCTACTATTACGCTATTGATAATGGAAGTAAGGGAAGGATTTCCATCGACCAGAGTATGGAAAATCACGCTGAGGTGATTGCGGAAACTGCAAAAGATTTAGAAGAAGCAATAAAACTTATTCAACTATTGCAAGATCATATCGAGCATCGCTTGAAGCATTATTCAAAATGCATTTCTAAGTGCACGCCAAATTATATCAAATACCTAATTGAAACGTACAACAGACAATTAAGCCAAAAATTACGCACATTGATTGATAGTGATTAATAATTTAATTAACTTTAAGAAATGAAATCGATTGTTTTAACTCTTTTTTTTCTCCTTTCCTTCATTTCTCATGGACAGTTGAAAGCCTATTTAGATACAAAGCAATTTTACGATCCTCAACTCGGAAATTATATTGAAATCTACATGCAATTTGTCTCTTCTTCATTAAAATATGAAGGAAAGGATAAGGGACTACAAGGAAAAATTGCCATACGATTGAACGTTAGTCAAAAAGATTCAACCTATTTTTCAGATTTATACCTACTTGAATCACCTTTAATGAAAGATAGCATTGTTGAGGACTTTTACGACGTGGTTCGATTTGCAATTTTACCGGGTCCTTACAAATTGAAAGTTGAATTATCTGATGTTTTAAATGAAAAATCGAAGGCTGTAATGGCTGAAAGTGAATTAGTAGTCAAAGACTTAAGCCAGGATGTTACACTATCTGATTTGGAAATAGCCGAATTTGCAAAAAAATCAGATTTATCTAATAATTTCACGAAATCTGGGTTTTACATTTTACCGCGACTTACAAATTATTATCCGAGTGAATTGAGTAAAATTCCTGTCTATTTTGAAGTATACAATTCGCAAAAGTTAAGTGACAGCATTTTTATCCTAAAACAAACCATAAAAAACGTTGAAACATCCACGGAATTATTCGACTATGAATATTATTCAAAGCATGTAAAATCGTCTGTTGTTCCTATTATTAGAGGGGTTGATATAGCAAATTTACCGAGTGGTAAGTACGAACTTATTTACTCGATTCTAGATCGAACAAAAAATGAACTTTTTGCTCAATCCTATACTTTTGAACGAACGAACATGTTGGATCAAAATCTTAACATGGAGAATTTAGTTCTAGACCCAGCTTTTCAAAATTCAATAACGGATGACAGCCTTGATTTTTTTCTAGAAAGTCTAATTCCTATTTCAAAACAAAATGAAATTCTTAATATCATTTCTTCTTTAAAAACAAAAAATAAGGAAATTGCACGAAAACATATTCAAGCATTTTGGGTAAAAACAAACGTAACAAACCCTTATGAATCATGGATTTCATACAAGCAACAAGTACTCTTTGTTCAAAAACTCTATTCGAACAATTTTCAAGATGGTTATGAAACTGACAGAGGTAGAGTTTATTTAAAATATGGTGCACCCACAAATGTTATTCAAAAAGAAACATCACCTTCTGAATACCCTTATGAAATTTGGCAATACAATAAAATTGAACGCTTTAGCAACAAACGTTTCATTTTTTACAATCCAGATTTAGTAAACAATACCTACCGACTTTTGCATTCTGATATGCTTGGAGAAATCAAAAATCAAGGCTGGCAAGCGGCTCTTTCAAAAAGAAATACCGTTAATGGTTCAGTGGACAATCCAAATATGTACAATCAAGATCATTTTGGTGGAAATAGTAATGACTTATTTAGACAATACTAGTGAAAAACATTGCAATTGCAATATTAAATTATAATGGAAGAAAACATCTAGAAACTTTCCTGCCGTCTGTGGTGAAGCATTCTGAAAAAGCAACGATTTATGTTATTGATAATGCCTCAACAGATGATTCATTATTATTTTTAAAAGAGATTTATCCTGAAATAAAAATCATTCTCAATACTGCAAATTTCGGTTTCGCAGGTGGGTACAATGAAGGAATGAAATCCATTCATGAAGAGTTGGTTGTTCTGTTAAATAGTGATGTCGAGGTATCAAACAATTGGTTAGAACCATTGAGTAATGCTATGTCTGACGGAAATATTGCAGGGTGTCAACCAAAAATAAAGTCCTATTTAGAACGAGAAAAATTCGAACATGCTGGAGCTTGCGGAGGGTTTATTGATAAAGATTATTTCCCATTTTGTAGAGGGCGGATTTTAAATCATGTCGAAAATGATAATGGGCAATATGATAAATCTGAAAATGTTTTTTGGGTTTCGGGAGCAGCTTTTATGATTAGAAACTCCTTATTCAAGGAAACAGGCGGATTTGACGCTGATTTTTTTGCACATATGGAGGAAATTGACCTTTGCTGGCGAATTCAAAAAACAGGAAAATCTTTTCTCATTGTTCCTCAATCTGAGGTTTTTCATTTAGGAGGTGGTACATTAGGCTATGAATCACCTACAAAATTGTATTTAAATTTCAGAAACAACTTGTACATGATTATTAAAAATCATCCGGGTTATTTATTTCCTAAATTATTTTATCGAATGGCATTAGATGGAATTGCTGGAATAAAATTCTTATTAGAAGGTAAACCAAGGTATTGCTTGGTTGTATTTTTAGCACATATGGCTATCTATGCAAACTTTACAAAATTTTTCAGAAAAAGAATTGACTTAAAAAATCACAAATCTAAACCCAAGGGAATTTTCTTTGGAAGTATCATTTGGGCATCAATGATACAAGGAAATAAGACTTTCGCAAGTCTTAATCAACGAAAATGGATACTATAAAATCACAACAATGAAAATAGAACAAATTTACACGGGATGTTTAGCACAAGGTGCGTATTATATCGTTTCTGAAAATGAAGCTGTAATTATTGATCCACTAAGAGAAACTGAGCCTTACATAAAAAGAGCCGAGGAAGATGGTGTTAAAATCAAATATATTCTTGAAACACATTTCCATGCTGACTTTGTGAGTGGACATATCGATCTAGCTAAGAAAACTGGTGCTACCATTGTATACGGTCCGAATGCTGATCCCTCCTACCCCGTCCACATTGCCTCTGATGGAGAGCTTATACATTTTGGAAATTCAACTATTAAAGTTCTACACACACCCGGTCATACGATGGAATCAACCTGCTATCTACTGATAGATGAATCAGGAAAAGAATCTGCCTTGTTTTCCGGAGATACCTTGTTTATTGGTGATGTTGGGCGGCCAGATTTAGCACAAAAAGCGGCTTCAATGACTCAGGAACAATTGGCAGGTCTTTTATTTCATTCTCTTCGAAACAAGATAATGACCTTACCGGATGATGTGGTAGTTTATCCAGCGCATGGAGCGGGAAGTGCTTGTGGAAAAAACATGTCTAAGGAAACAACTGATTTATTAGGTAATCAAAAGAAAACAAACTATGCTCTGCGCTCTGATATGACGGAAAGTGAATTCATTAAAGAAGTTACTGATGGACTTCTTCCACCACCTGGATACTTTGGAATGAATGTAGCCATGAATAAACAAGGATACGATGAGTTTGAAACAGTTTTAAAGCGTGGACTACATCCTCTATCTATCTCTTCATTTGAGACATTACTGAAGGATACTGATGATGTTTTGGTTTTAGATACTAGAAATGCGTCTGAATTTGCAAATGCCTTTGTTCCTGGTTCGATTAGCATAGGGTTAGAAGGACAATTTGCTCCGTGGGTTGGTGCTCTTATTCCTGATGTTAAACAAAAGATTGCTTTGATTACTGAAAATGGAAAAGAGGAAGAAACTATCCGCAGACTTTCGAGGGTTGGCTACGATCATGTAATTGGTTACTTGGAGGGGGGAATTGAAAATTGGAAAAACGCAGGAAAAGAAATTGATTCTATTGAACGAATTAATGCCGAAGATTTAGAAATAGAAGCGAACAATAAATCAATTATAATTGATGTAAGAAAACCAGGGGAATTTGAGGCAGAACATATTGAAAACGTGCCTAATATCCCACTAGATTTCATTAATGAGCACATACATGAATTCCCGAAGAATGAACCTTTTATCTTACATTGTGCCGGTGGATATAGAAGCATTATTGCTGCCTCAATCTTAAAATCAAGAGGATATAACCACGTTAAAGATGTTATTGGAGGATATACTGCTATTTCCAAAACGAACATTAAACGAACTAACTTTGTTTGTCCTAGTACATTAAAATAAATAAAATGGAATACGTTAATTTAGGAAAATCCGGTTTACAAATAAGTCGATTATCGTTAGGTTCTTGGTTGACTTTTGGAAAGCAAATTGAAGATTCAACCGCCGAAAGATTGATGGAAATCGCTTACGACAATGGAATTAACTTTTTTGATAATGCTGAAATTTATGCCCGTGGTCAAAGTGAAATTGTAATGGGGAAAATTCTTAAAAAAGCAAATTGGTCACGTGATTCCTTTCTTGTTAGTAGTAAAGTTTTCTTTGGTACGGGAGGTCAATGGCCTACGCAAAAAGGATTAAATAGAAAACACATAATTGAAGGTTGCCACCAGGCCCTTCAAAGGTTTCAACTAGATTATTTGGATCTTTATCTTTGTCATAGACCTGATAAATCAACCCCAATTGAGGAAACGGTTTGGAGTATGCATCAGTTAATTATGCAAGGAAAAATACTTTATTGGGGAACCTCTGAATGGAGTGCTCAAGAAATTATGGAAGCGCACATGTTTGCTAAGCAAAATCATCTTATAGGTCCCATTGTTGAACAACCTGAATATAACATGTTTGCCCGTCATAAAGTAGAAGTTGAATTTAGTCAAGTGTATAAAACAGTTGGTTTGGGAACAACGATTTGGTCTCCTTTGGCGAGTGGTGTTCTTTCTGGGAAATACAACGATAAATTTCCATCAGATACGCGTTTAGGTATGGAAGGATTGGATTGGTTAAAAGAAAAAAACATTACAGTAGATCGCATTCAAAAAGTTCAAAAATTAGCAACTTTAGCATCGAAACTTGGTGTGTCGCTTCCTGTGTTAAGCATTGCATGGTGTCTTAATAACAAAAATGTTAGTACAGTAATCCTTGGTGCCAGTAAGGAAGATCAATTAAAGGAGAATCTTAAATCACTTGAATACCAAAAGATTGTTACTGATGAAATATACCAAGAAATTGAGAATATTATTGAGAACAAACCAATGATGCCTGCATTTTAATCTTGATATCGAACGTCCTCCATCATTGAAATTTTATACATTTCCCCTACTTCAAGTGTATAAAAACCAAATTCTTCTGTGACGATTCCTTTCAACCGATAAATACCTTTCCCTCGGAATGGATATTTCCTTCCTGATTCAGGAAAATGAACGGTATCTAGTGTATTTCCTTGTATATCGATGAATGTTCCAAAAAACATGGACTCTCCCCTATTTGTTATTGATTTTTTAATCGCCACTAAATACCCGTACGTTTCAATTCGTTGACCAAGATATCCTTGTATGCAATCAGAGAAAATTGGTGCAGCTGTCGTTGTAGCAATTAAATCAAACGGATTGCGCAAGGGAAAACCCAATAATTCCATTTCTTCAAAAGCCGACTCCAGTTCTTCTTCCTCCAACAATGGCAAAGAATATTGTCTAGGCTTTTCTTCAAATAAGGACAATGGTTGTCTTTTTAACGGTTCTTTCTGATGATACTGATATGCTTTCCACAATAAATGCTTCTTTTTTTCAGTAAAAGATCGCAACGCACCTATTCGAATTAATAAAATCAATTGTTCTAAAGGGATTTGTACTCGCTTTATCAAATCATCAAAATCTTTGAAGCATCCATTTTTTGAGCGCTCTTTCAAAATGACTGAAATTATTTTTGCTTCAATACTATCAACAAGCATACACCCTAAAATCAAGCGATTACCTTTCAAGATACATTCAAAACTTCCTTCGTTGATACAAGGTGGTTCTATAATTGCACCCCATTTTCTTGCTTCGTGAACATAGACTTCTGTTCGATAATATCCACCAAAATTATTAATGGTAGCAGTCATATATTCTAGAGGATAATAGGCTTTCAAATACAAACTCTGATAACTTTCCACTGCATACGAAGCGGAATGACCTTTGGAAAAAGCATATCCAGCAAAGCTTTCAATTTGCCTCCAAACGTCTGCTGTCAATTCAGGAGTATGACCAAGTGATAAACATTTTGTAAAAAAAGTAGTACGAACTTGTTGAAATTCTTCCTTTGAACGAAATTTCCCAGACATTCCACGTCGCAAAACGTCTGCTTCTGCCAGCGATAAACCCGCAAAATGATGCGCTACTTTGATTACATCTTCCTGATAAACCATCACACCATAGGTTTCAGGCATAATTTCCAACAAAATTGGATTTGCTTGTTTTCTTCGTTCGGGATATAAATGCCGTAAAATATACTCACGCATCATTCCCGATTGAGAAACCCCAGGCCGTATAATAGAACTTGCCGCCACCAATTCTAAATACGTTTGAACTTTTAGCTTTATCATCAACATACGCATTGCAGGAGACTCTACGTAAAAACAGCCCAATGCTTGAGCATTCACAAGTAATTCTTTGACTTTTTCATCCTTTTTAAAATAATCTACATCATGAATATCGTGTGGTAAATTTTCAGGTTGATTATAACTTATTACATCCAAACAATCACGAATTTTACCCAATCCTCGTTGACTCAACACATCAAATTTAAATAGCCCCACATCTTCTGCTTCGAGCATCGAAAATTGAGTAGTTGGATATCCCTTAGGTGGTAAAAATGTTGCTGAATAATAGTGAATTGGTTTTTCACTAATAATTATCCCTCCAGAATGAACGCTCAAATACGAAGGTAATCCTTTTATATATCCACTATATTTTAAAACCAATCGAGATATTTCATCCAACTTGGAAGGATCCATTTTTATTTCAACTAATTTATCTATCTCTTCTTTTGGAAGTCCAAATACTTTGCCTAACTCGCGTATTGTTGCTTTGAATTGAAAAGTATTGTATGTACAAAGTAAGGTTGCGTGAGGATATTTCTCAAAAATATAATCAATTACCTCATCACGGTCTCGCCACGAAAAATCAATGTCAAAATCAGGTGGGTTTTTCCGAAACAAATTGATGAATCGTTCAAAATACAGATCTAATTCAATTGGGTCAACATCTGTGATTCTCAATAAATAAGCAACAAGACTATTCGCACCACTTCCACGTCCTACGTAGAAATAACCTTTAGAGCGAGCATACGATGTAAAATCTCGTGTAATTAGAAAATATGATAAATAATCCTTTTGGGCGATGATCTCTATTTCTTTCTGCATTCGTTCTCTAATCTCAACAGATGGAGTTCTATAGCGATAGTTCAATCCTTCTTCGCACAAAACATGAAGACGCTCTAAATCTTCCTCTTTTGACTTTGTATACGTTGCTAAATTTTGTGGAGCAGCTTCTTCCCCAAAAGAAAAATGAATGTGACAAGATTTCAAAATGGTATCTGTCCGAAAAAAAATATCCGGATAATCTCCCCATTCTTTTTGCCATTCTTCATAGCTTATCAAGCGTTCCTGTTCTTGTGTTTGTTCACTTTTTGGTAATTTAGAAAGTAAGCAGTTATTAGCAATAGAGCGTAACAAACGGTGTGCATTAAAATCGCGTTTGTGTCGAAAGGTCATTGGTTGTAACGCAAGAAATCGCTTACGAAGACTGGGATATTTTGCAATTAAAAAATCTTTATTTTGAGTCAGCTGAAAAAAAACAAATTCATTTTCTCTAAGTTTTGATGGCACTTTTTCAAATGGATAAATCACATAACAATTGATGAATTCCGGAGCATTTGGTAAAAACGAAATCTCTCGCTGTAAATGGGATGTAATAAACTGATTGATTTCAAAAAATCCTTCCTTATTTTGAGCTAACAATATATACTGCAAATCCATTCCATTTCGAATATCAACTCCAAGAATAGGTTGTGTTTGTTTTTCTTGTGCTCGTTTGACGAAACTCAATCCCGATCCAGTATGATTAATATCTGTAAGTACAGCATAGGGATACCCTGAAGCAAAAGCCCAATCTACAAGCTCTTCGGGTGAAAGAACTCCATATTTAATACTAAAATACGAATGTAGCAGCATCTTAAATCACTCTAAAATTGTAATTCAACTTCTTCTGTTTGCCAAAAGCGCAGGTGGTTCACCCGAAAAAGGATTATGTCCTCCAATGGTTCTTGCTTCCAAACCAATGGCACGAATAATTGCGCGATCTCCGTAACGATTCCGAATATGATCAAGTGCATTGTACAAGGATGGGTAATCCGTTTCATCGCCAAATAAACTCAATTGATAATGGCCGGAAACCAAAGCGCTAAAACGAATTCCAATCAAACGAACCAACAAGCGACGATTGTATATTCGCGTAAATAATTCAGCCACAACCGGCAATAATTCATGATCGGCAGAAGTGTACGAAACTTGTTTTTGCAAGGTCTGAGTTTGAAAATCTGAATAACGAATTTTAACTGTTATACAGCCTGTTAATTTATTTCCTCGCCGCAGTTGATACGCTAGATTTTCTGTCATGGCAGCTAAGATTCCACGAAGTTTTAGTACATCAATGGTATCTCGATCAAAAGTTCGTTCAGTTGAAATGGATTTTCGTTCATTGTATGGCTCAACGGGTGCTTTATCTAATGCATGTGCTTTTTTCCAAATAGCTATTCCATTTTCACCCAATGCACTTTGCATCAATTCAAGAGGCATTTCTTGAACAGTCTGTATTTTCTTCACACCCAAACTACAGAGGGTTTGATACGTTTTCAATCCTACCATCGGGATTTTTCGTACAGAAAGTGGAGCTAAAAACTCTTTTTCAGTTCCATAATGAATGTGAATTTGATTGTTGGGTTTTGCTTCTCCAGTTGCAATTTTTGAAACTGTTTTGTTGATGGATTGGCCAAATGAAATAGGTAAACCTGTCTCACGAATTATGCGTTGACGAAGCTCAGATGCATATTTTATTGTTCCAAAAAAACGATCCATTCCTGTCAAATCCAAATAAAATTCATCAATAGATGATTTTTCAAAAACTGGAGCTGATTCGCGAATGATGTCTGTTACCAGTCTAGATTCATCTGAATAAATTTGTGAATTTCCTTTGATGATAATCGCTTCTGGACAGCGTTCTTTTGCCATTTTCATAGGCATCGCTGAATGAATGCCATATTTTCGTGCTTCATAGCTACATGACGCTACCACTCCCCGATCGCTGGTGCCTCCAATGAGTATTGGTTTTCCTATTAATCGACTGTCTTTTTTTCGCTCACATGAAACAAAAAAAGTATCCAAATCCATGTGAACAATTGAACGCAATGCTTCCATTACCTAATTTTTAAGGTTTATATTTCCGTGGTAATGTATATCGATGGAAAAACTGGAATCGTTTGGCTAACCAGCTTTGACTTCACAAAGGTAAAATTAATTCTTGTTATTTAATCTTATTTTTGATTATTTTTTAAACAATTAAAAAATTAAACACAATATATTTTATGGAAATTTCATTGTACTTTCATCAAATGGAAAAACCAATAACAATGTCATTAATCGTGCGAATTTGTTTGCTCTTCTCACTCCTGATCTTTCAAATTGCATACTCACAAAAAGAGTTTCAAGGGGCAATAAAATTAGGCTTTTCTATAAATGATTCGGTATTAAAAGGTTATGAGACAGAAGGTTTTTACGTTTCATGTAAAACAAAAAGGAGGGAAACTATTTCGTTCAATTTATCAGAAGATTCCTCATTGTTTGAACTTGCAACTGGAACATACGAATTACAAATAACAAGCGACAACTTTCAAACCATTACCTATTTGGATATACCTGTGAATCAGGAAAAAATCACTTTTTTAGAAATTCCACTGATTGATAAATCTAAACGAAAAAAACAAATTAGAATCAACTATCATAAACCAAAAAACAAATGGAAAAATTGTGGTTAATTATAATTTTGAAAAAAAAATTATGGTAAAAAAAGCGGAATCGTTAAACTCCGCTTTTTGTAATTAAGAATTATCTGAACTACGATTTAATAAACTGTAATTCACAATTTAATTTAACCTCATCAGAAACAACAATATTTCCAGCTTCAGTCACAGCACTCCAAGTCAGACCAAAATCACTTCTATTAATTTTCCCTCGTAAGGTCATTCCAGCTTTAGTTTGTCCGTATGGATCAACAGCAATTCCTGCAAAATCTGCTTCCAACGTTACTGTTTTCTCGATTCCTTTGATATTCATTTTTCCAGTGATTTCATACAAATCATCTGATTTTTTCACCATTGAATCTGACGCAAAAGTAAGAGATGGATGAGATGCTGCATCAAAAAAATCGGCTGATTTTAAATGCTCGTCTCTATCTTGAACTCCTGTCGAAATAGAGTTGATAGCTGAATTAAAAAAAAGTTTAGCCGTTGAAAAATCATCATCATTAGTAGTCACTTCGGCAGAAAAATCAGTAAAAGAACCTGATACGTTTGAAATCATCATGTGGCGCACTTTGAAACCTATTTCACTGTGCATGTTGTCAATTTTCCATTTTGTTTCCATAATTTTATATTTTTGAGGTGACAAAGTTCGGTAAGAGTTCATCCATTCAAAATGACCTAGGTTAAGAAATACAAATTATATCCCATGAAAAACCTAACCCTATTCTTTTTTATATTTGTTTCGCTAAATTATTTTTCTCAAGTAACGTTCGCTAAAAAAGAAACCAAAGATTCATTATATCGCAATCAAGCTTATGTTTTCATTAATCGAACAAATACATTTCGAACGCTGATACCCAATGAAGATTTTATTCCTGGAAACCTTGGAGAACGCGTTAATGAAAAAAGTTTAAACACCTATTCTTTTGGTCTTGGACTTAAAGGGCACTTAATGAAGAATTTGATCTGGGACGGTGGATTATCCTATCTGCAAAATGGTGAACAATACAACTATGAATCATTTACAAGTGATTCTACCTTTGCTTATCAGACTTACTACAAATACATTGCGATGCCTATAAAACTAAATTTTACATTTGGTAAATCTGTACGCATTTTTGGAGGGGCTGGAATAGTACCACAATTATTTTTAAACTACAAACAGAAACAACAATGGGAAACAGTTCTTGGGAGCCGTGAATCAAACGTGATAAAAACAAAAGATGGATTCAATACATTTATAACCAGTGCAATATTTAATTTAGGAATAAGTTTCCACTCTAAAAATGGGTACGGAATATTTATAGATCCCGAATATCGACTACAATTACAAAATGGATTAGGAAAAACCTCCTATTTTAAGCACAAAAGCTACGGATTTGGATTTTCAGCTGGAATAACAAAAGAGCTGTGATTTACTCTTTCACTTCTTTATAACCCGGATATTTTTTACGGTCATAAACAAATTTTGATTCTTCAACCGTTGGATTAGAAGTAAATTTCGTTACTGAATACGTCATCACTGTACCATCTTTTGATGTCATTATTGCTTTTGAAAGATCATTGGAAGATTTAGCGATGTAAAGCGTGATTGACTTGTAAGTTGCTTTTGTGTTTTTAGGAGTTAAAGCAATTACATGAACTGTTTTTCCATTCAATGTTGATTCATTCGTGTACGAATTATTAAAACCTGATTCCCAAAGAGTCATTAATTTCTTTGGATTCATGTTTTCATCGTCGTTTGAATTTGCATCAGAAATATAAACAGTCTTACCATCCTTAACCACTGTCCAAGTTTTAACACCGTTTGATATTATTGTATTTCCACCATAAGAAGCATAGAACTTTTGACCTTTAACCCATCCCTTACCCGTCTGATTTTGATTCAATCCAGATTTGCTGTTTTTAACATTTGCACTAAATTCAACGTAAAATGATTTTAACCCTTTTATTTTTGTGGAAACAGCATTTAAAACCGTTTGAGATTTAGATTGAGCCAAAAGGGATTGACTAAAACAAAAAGAAAACAACAAAACAGATAAAACAAACTTCATATAAATAATTTTCGCGGCAAATATCCAAAATAATGCCAAATAAAAAAAAAATTAGCCCTTATATTGGAAGACAATTTATTAACAAATGGAAAACAAGGCAACATCTTTCGGTTCAAAAAATTTAACTTTACTAAACATTAATTGATTCCTTGTGTTTTTAATTAAAATTATATTGCATAAATGAACGAGGAAAAAGACTTTATAAACCCAATTGATCCGGATAAAATAACGGAAAATCCGGGGTTAATTTCTTTCCCTCATTCAGTGGGTGGAGCTGTAATTAAACCAGAAGATCAAGGAAAAATAAAAGGGCGTTCAGTTTCAGCTATGGAATTTCAAACAGAAATGCAACTGAATCAGATTTATGAGCAAATGCAATTACTTGCAAACCAAGCTAAAATTCTAAATGATCGCAAATCCATATCTCATTTTATCTATTCTGCCGAAATAAGATTTGAACCTTTTATCAATCACATTTACCATCTGTATAAAAGAGAAAACACAACTTATTCTTTGTCATTAGTTGGACCAAACGACTGGGGACGAACCAAACAGAATTTAACGTTCATCGCTACAGTTCGTTTATTGGCAGACCACACGTGGGACATATTAGAAAAAAATCCTGAGGTGGAATTATAGTTATTTCTGTCTAATACTTGATTTTGCAGACTTTTCATTGTAATCATT
Source organism: Crocinitomicaceae bacterium (assembly GCA_044361535.1). Taxonomy (GTDB): domain Bacteria; phylum Bacteroidota; class Bacteroidia; order Flavobacteriales_D; family Crocinitomicaceae; genus UBA952. Next base: position 315,537 of record JBIKIQ010000001.1, on the reverse strand, counting down.
CAACACGTCTTGATAAAGCGAAACCAATTCTTTATCTGACTTTGAATAATAATCAAAAGAATTCGTAAACTGTTTTAACGAAACCGCTTTGCTCTTTAGAAGTGAATCTCGCGATATTTGAAGTGATTCGCCATATTGCGAATAGGAATAATACTTTGCTTGAAGATGCGTTTCAATTAACACTAATTCTTCAAATATTGAAATCATTAATTCTTTAGGTATAATTTTTTCGTCATTCAAATTGGTATTTGTCTGATCTTTTTGTTGGCAAGAAGAAAATAAAACCATCCACAATACAATAAAAAAGATGGGTTTTCTCATCGATCAAAGCTTATTCTACTCCCAAAAGAATTATCAATCAGCATCCCTTTCGAATAAACCATTTCACCATTTACAAACGTACAATCAATTGCATTAGAAAACGTATATCCTTCAAAGGGAGACCATTGACACTTAGAAAGAATTGCTTCCTTAGAAACCGTTGTTGATTTTTTTGGATCAATCAAAACTAAATCCGCAAAATAACCTTCACGTACAAAACCTCTTTTAGAAACCTGAAATAACTCCGCTGGAGCATGGCACATTTTTTCAACTACTTTTTCAATTGAAATTTTTCCATCTTTCACTTTTTCCAACATCGCTAACAAAGCATGCTGCACTAAAGGACCTCCAGAAGGAGCTTTGGAATACAATTGAGATTTTTCTTCAAAAGTGTGTGGAGCATGGTCAGTTGCTATAACATCAATCACATTTTCATTTACAGCCTTCATTATTGCATCTCTGTCAGATGCCTTTTTTACGGCAGGGTTCCACTTAATAAAATTTCCAAGTCTATCATAATCTTCATCTGAAAACCATAAGTGATGAATACATGCTTCTGCTGTTATTCGCTTTTCTTTCAACGGAATTTGATTGGAAAATAGTTCCAGTTCCTTTTCCGTACTAATATGTAAAATATGGAGTCGAGAATTGTGTTTTTTTGCCAAGGAAACAGCATAGGAAGAAGATTTGTAACACGCTTCCTCATTTCTTATTAGTGGATGAAATTTAGCAGGAAGAGCTTCACCATATTCTTCGATGTAGCGTTGAAAATTCTGTTTTATCATTGGATCATCTTCGCAATGCGTAGTGATTATTGTTGGAGAAAATTGAAAGACGTCCTCCAATGCTTTGGGATCATCAACCAACATATCTCCAGTTGAAGAACCCATAAATATTTTTACCCCACATATTTCAAGGGGATTTATTCTCTTTATTTCTTCAATATTTGAATTGGTAGTTCCGAGGTAAAAAGAATAATTGGCCAAGGATGATTTTTTTGCAATCGCGTATTTTTCCTCTAATTTTTCTATCGTTACAGCACTTGGAACCGTATTCGGCATTTCCATAAAAGTCGTAATCCCTCCTGCAACTGCCGCTCTAGATTCAGTAAAAATAGTTGCCTTGTGCGTGAGGCCCGGTTCACGAAAATGAACTTGATCATCAATGCACCCTGGAATTAGTAACAAACCTTCTGCATCAATAACTTCATGCGCTGACTCAACAGATATTGTGCGATCTATTTTTTCAATTTTACCATTTATAATTAAAAGATCACTCTCAAACTTTGAATTTTCATTAATGATAGTTGCATTTTTAATTAACGTAGTTTTCATTCCTTAAAATTTGTTTTTTTCATTTTCCAAACACCAAAAAATGCCTCCTTAAAAATACCCGAGGACATCTTGGATTCTCCATACAGCCTATCAATAAAGGTAATAGGAACCTCCTTTATTTTGAATCCCAACTGCAAAGCCGCATATTTCATACAAATTTGAAAGGCATAACCTTTGAATTCAATTTTAGAAAAATCGATGGTGTCAAGAACTTTTCGTTGATAACACTTAAAACCTGCTGTTGTGTCTTTTATGTTAATCCACAAAACTAAACGAACGTACACACTCGCGAAATAGGACATGAGAATTCTTCCAAGCGGCCAGTTTTTTACCTTACCTCCATCCACATATCGCGAACCGATGCTAACATCAGCTCCATTTTTACATGCTTGATATAACTTCATCAAATCTTTTGGATTATGCGAAAAATCACAATCCATTTCAAAGATATAGTCGTATTCTTTAGATAAAGCCCATATAAATCCATGAATATAGGCAGTGCCAAGCCCTAATTTACCTGCCCTTTGCTCAAGAAAAATTCTACCCTTGTAGTTTACAATTTCTTTTTGAATTTGAGTAGCTGTCCCATCCGGAGAATTGTCATCTATGAACAAAATATCAAAATTATGTTCCAATTCCATGACTGCTTGAACCATTTTTTCAATGTTTTCAATTTCATTGTACGTCGGAATTATCACTACAGAATCACTCACGTGAAAGATTTTTAACGAAATTAATGATTAAAGAAATACGAGCATCCGTTTTAACATCGAATAAAAAGAATTAATGAGAATTTTGTAAAAAAATCAGTAATTTTATTCATCGAAAAATTTTGAATTAAAATTATACATTGAAAGGATTTAAACCAATTATTAAGCTCTTATTTATCCTATCAATTGGGTCTTCTTATTTTGCTCAAACCCTCATAATTAATGAAGTTTCACAAGGTCCTTCTGGAAACCAAGAATATATTGAGTTTATTGTTGTTGATGACAATGCGTTTTATAATTGTGGAAATTCAACCCCTCCTTGTGTTGATATCCGTGGTTGGATTATCGATGATAATAGTGGCTATCACGGAGCTGGGGGTGTAGCACCGGGATGTAATCGATTTTCGTTTAATTCTTTTTGGCAATGTATTCCATTAGGAACAATAATATTAGTCTATAATGATGCCGATGCCAATCCTGATTTACCTCCCATTGATACAACATTATCCGATAATAATTGTCGATTAGTAATTCCGATTAATAACACCCAACTTTTTGAAACAAACCCAACCACACCCGGAGCTATTGCATGCTCATATCCCGCAAATGGGTGGAGCCCGGGCGGAAATTGGAACACCATTACACTAGCTAACTCTGGCGATTGTGCCAGATTAGTGAACCTTTCAGGTTGTGAGGTCTCTTCCGTGTGTTGGGCTGGAGTGAATCAAAATACACAAATTTATTTTGCATCCGGAGGATCGGGAACAGATAATGTTTGGTATTTCAATGAAGGAAATTCAATGGTTCAATCAAATTGGTTTGAGGCATGTGCTGACAATGAAACCATCCTAGATGCTGGAACTTGTGGAGCAAATAACCAAACTCCTGGAGCATCGAATAGCTCATTAAATTCAGCATATATAGCTCAATTCAATAATAATTGCCAACCAATTCAACCGTTAGCCTTGTCCGTCATAGGTACTAATTCCCAAAGTTGTTCGTGTGATGGCTCCGTGACTATTTCGGCAAGTGGATCAATCGGTCCATATACCTACGCATGGTTTGATAATTTCAATATTCCACTGGGTCAATCAACTTCTACGGCAACGAATTTATGTTCCGGTAACTACTATTGTGTTGTGACTTCAAGTATTGATTGCCTAGACACCATTCCAGTTTTTATCGGTACTACATGTTCAAATTACGGAACATTTGCATCTGCAACGATGATTGAAAATTGTGTGAACAATCAATTTTACAATACAAGCTGGGCAAATTTACCTGATCAAATTAATCCAAGTGGAGTTTTATTCAACGCTTATAATTACGGCCCATTTTTTCAAAATTCAAACACCTTAATACTACGTGGTGGAGAAGTAAAAACATTCAAAAATCTTGGTGCAAATGTATGTGGCGCAAAATTATATTACACCGTCTATACCGTTGGAAATCAACCCGCAAACCCTATCTTCACTATTTTAGACTTACCTTTCAAAGAATCGTGTGCGGTTGGACCAAATAACTTTCCCACAGGCGGTCCCTGCTTCAATGCCTCTGACCAAAAATGGGCAAAAGAAAATTACAATATTGATTTAACTACCTACCCTCCTGGCAATTACGTAATTGAAGTTTATTATGCCGTTCCGGGCAGTTATTCGAGTACAACTGCTTGCAATGACACTATTTACGTCAATAACAATGGAAACAACTACAAAGCGTTGTTTCAAATAAAACCACAACCATTGATTAGTGGTGGCCCTCTCACCCTTTGCCCTGGAAATACAGCTACCTTATCCTCGAACTATATTTCTGGAAATAGCTGGAATACTACAAGTACTAATCAATCAATATCCATAACTAACACAGGTGTATATACTTTGACGATTGATTTAGCTAATAATTGTCCGAATTTATCCGACAATGAAAGTGTTACCGTTTATTCTTCACCTACAATTGAAGCCGGGACAAATCAATCAACATGTGGAACAAACAGTATAACATTAACTGGTTCAATTGGTGGTTCTGCAACTGGTTCACTTTGGATTTCTCCATCGGGCACATTTTCAAATTCAACCTCATTAACAACTACATTTACACCAACTATTACCTCAGGAATTGCGACAGTAATTTTATCTGCGTCAGGCCCTTGCCCAACCGTTCAAGACCAACTTATCGTTATTGTTAATTCAATCCCAACTGTTTCAGCAGGAAATGATCAAACTGTTTGCGCTGGACAATCTGTTAATCTTACTGGGGCCTATGGCGGCTCTGCAACTTCAAGTAATTGGTCAGCACCTTTAGGTACATTTTCAAGTACAATTACTACAAATACGACCTACACGCCCACAATAGCTTCAGGAAACGTAACCTTAACCTTAACGGCTTCAGGCCCTTGCCCTTCCATTAGCGATCAAGTCATAATCAACGTAAATGCTCCGACCACACCTACTTTTTCTCAAGTCGCTCCAATTTGTAATGGAGAAACATTTTCTATACCGACAACATCCTTGAATGGCATTACAGGAACTTGGTCACCTGCAGTAAGCAATTCTGCAACGACAACATATACCTTTACTCCAAATGTAGGACAATGCGCATCAACGTCCACAATGACGGTAGTAGTAAAACCCAATTTTACAGTAAGTATAAACCAAACGGTTTGTTCAAACCAAATTCCATTTGTATGGAATGGCCTAATTTTTAATGGTCCAGGTGCGCAAACTGCTAACCTTACAAGTGTGAATGGTTGTGATTCAATCGTATCCCTTACTTTGGCTGTTAGCAATGTTATTTCAAGCACAACAAACCTAAGCATTTGTCAAAATGAATTACCTTATCTATGGAACGGAATCACTTTGAACGGTCCTGACTCTCAAGCAGCTTCCCTGACATCAGTGGCAGGTTGTGATTCAATTGCTACCATCAATTTAACTGTTAATTCACCTCAAACTAGTTTAACTAATCTTACGATTTGCACGAACCAACTTCCTTTTACCTGGAACTCTCTAATTTTTAATGGTTCAGGGATACAAAGTGTAACCCTACAATCAATTTCTGGCTGTGACTCAACAGCTACATTGAACCTTTCAGTACTTGGAACGTTAACATCAACATCATTTTTATCTATTTGCCCGAATGAATTCCCCTATTTTTGGAATGGTTTGCAATTTGACAGCCCAGGAACGCTAACTGCGAGTTTGATTAGTATTTCGGGTTGTGATTCCTTAGCAACATTAAATCTTACTGAATTACCTTCTTATTTAAACTCGGAACCTATAACGATTTGTTCGAATGAAACTCCATATAATTGGAATGGATTCAATTTCACAGCTTCAGCAACTCAAACGATAGCGCTTCAATCGATTTCAGGGTGTGATAGTACAGTAACATTAAACTTGACAGTACTTCCAAGTTATGAAATCACTATTGATTCTACTATCTGCGAAAACGACCTTCCGTTTTCATGGAATGGAATTAGTTTTAATTCAAGTGGTACTCAAACCTTCAATTTTTTAACAATAAACGGTTGCGACAGTATTTTGAGTATGACCTTAACCATTGATTCATGGCCACAATTAATTGGTCTTGTTGGAGGTAATACCTATTGTGAAGGAGATTCACCCACTCCCATTTTTGCAGAATTGAACGGCGAATCGCCATTTACAATTTCCTATACGATTAATGGAATGCCTATGAGTAACTCAAGCAATTCATCGCAAATCAACCTTGGAAATTCCGAAGGGATTTATTCTATAATCTCTGTCACAGATAATAATTGTACAAATAGCCCACTTAATCAAAGCCAAATTATAGAGTTTTTACCAAATCCACCTGCTCCACTAACCTCCGGAGATAGTAGTTATTGTTTAAATAGTGTTATTGATTCAATAGAAGCTTTCGTTGGATTGGGCGCAAATATAGTATGGTTTAATTCAATTCCTTTACAATCTCCAATTGCTACAAGCACTAGTATTTTACCCGAAATGATTTTAGGTTCTACTACCTATTATGTCACACAGGAAATAAATGGCTGCACTAGCTCACCAAATGCTGTAACTATCAACTTTGAAATTTGTGACATTATTATTCCTACGGCATTCACACCGGATGGAGATAATACGAATGATTTTTGGAATTTGGGAAATATTGATGAACTCTATCCTAGGAATTTAGTAACAATATACAACCGATGGGGAAATCTAATTTACCAATCTCAGCCCGGAAAATACCAATCAAAACCATGGGATGGCACTTATAATGATGAACTTATGCCCGTTGGATCTTACTATTACATCATAGAGTTTGGAGAAACCTATAAGGGTAGTGAATCTGGAATAATTACAATTGTAAAATAAATCTCAACTAATTCTTTAAAGACATCTTTTTTTTAACATTAAATTGTTATAATTTTACACCCTTGCTAAAATTGTATGAAAATTTCTCATTTTTAAGAGTTTTATTTTTTAGCAATCAAATAAGACGTTTACGTCTAAAAAAATTATTAATATTCTTTTTAGGTGAGAAGTAGTATTTTAAAATTTCTTTTTATTGTTCTGTCTGTTTTTGCAGGGAGAGGGGTTGTGTTGGGGCAGTTGAGTGCTAATTTTGTGACAAATCCTCAATTTAATTCAACAACTAATACCTTAGATATTTGCGCTGGATCTACAGTGTTATTTTCTTTTATATCAACAGGAAGTGGAATAAATTCATCTACAACTGTTAGTTGGCAATTTTCGGGTAGTGGCACTCCTTCTATTTCGAATGACGATCGGATTACACCTTTTCCTGTAACTTTTCCATCTGGTAATTACACAGCAACTCTAACATTAAGCGCACCAGGTCAATCGACAAGTACAAAAACTATTCAAATAAATGCAACTTCTTCACCGCCTTCTTCACCATCTTTAACTTTAAGTACTAATTCAGTAAATGCCGGATGGTCTGTATCTCCAATTGACGGAATTACCACTTTTAAAATTTGTCCCAATCCTAATACAAGTCCAGTTTATGTCAATTGGAATTTATTAAGCATTAATTGTTCTCAAGTTAGCAGTTTATCAATAACGGATCAATATAATTCAAATTACATTCCTGATTGCACAAATAATTTTATTGACAATGAATTTGATCCTAATGTTAGTAGATTTTATTACTTCGTTTTCAAAACAGTTTTTAATGGTGGGTGTACATTTTCTAGGGTATATTACGTTCAAATCGGGACTCCATCAATTTCAACAACAACAGCATCTGCAACGGCTTGTGATCCAGGTTTATACTCTTTAGGTTTCACTAATCAATATCCTGGAGTTACTTATAGAATTGATTGGAATTTTCAAAATAATACTTTCGATCAAAACTATATTGCTGCATATCCCAATTTACCTTTGGACCCCGAAAGAGTAACTAATCAGTACTCATTTCAACCTTGTTCCAATGGTGTTGCACCATCTTACATTATTCAAATTAGAGCAGAGAATAGCTGCGGTACATCAACCTCTTCTCCTTCGCCAATTTACATCAGTCAATCTCCAGATGCTAATTTTACAGCAAACCCAAGTGCAACTTCTATTTGTCAGGGAACAACAGTCACTTACACTGACATTTCAACTCCTGGAACTCAAGTTAATTCGTCAGGGGTTTGTTCCAACACATATCACAGATGGTGGACACACTCTCCTGCCGCATTTGGTGGTGGTACCACAAATACATCAAATGTTTCAAGCCTTGGGTCATCAAGCACTTCAAATCCAGGACCTTCCTCATTTAATGTGACTTACAATGAAACAGGAACCTATAATATTCGACTAATTGTAAAGAATACGGGTTGCGGAAATGACACAATGACAAGAGTTTTAAATGTCGTTCCTTCCCCGATTATTCCAGCGCAAAACAAAACCATTTGTACAGGATCCACTTTCAATGCTACCCCTGTTAATAATCCGCCAACCACAATTGTTCCAACAGGGACAACCTACAGCTGGACTGTTACAAATAACACAAATGTCACAGGTGATGTTTCAGGTTCAGGGAGCACAATTACTGGTACTTTAACTTTAAATTCTGGAGTAAACCAACCAGAATCAGTAACCTATAATGTAACAGCATCATCAGGTACAAACCCTACCTGTTCAACTACCTTTCAACTTGTTGTAACAGTTTATCCACAAATTAATATCAATGATTATTCTGTCACGTTGTGTAGTGGAGATCAGTTTAGCATAACCCCTACCAATGGTAATCCAAGTGGTACGATGGTTCCACCTGGAACTACCTACAGTTGGTCAATCCCAATAGTAACGGGAGGAATGACTGGAGGTGCAGCTGGTACAAATGCCACAAGTGTGACAGGAACACTCGTAAATCCAACTTTTACTTCTCAAACTGCAACTTATACAGTAACAGCATCTGCTGGAGCATCTTGTCCAACCGATCAATTTTTGGTAAATGTCACAGTAAATAATGTTAGCACAGGAACAATCGGACCAGATCAGATTAAATGTTCTGGTGCTGACCCCGGTGCTTTTACATTTTCAACAACTCCAACAGGAGCAGGTCCAATCACCTATCAATGGCAATCTTCAACAACATCTACGGGTCCTTGGTTTGATATTTCTGGTGCTACATCGAGTAGTTACGATCCAGGCACTACAATAACGAGTACAACCTATTATAGGGTAAGGATCATTTCTACATTGAATGGTGTAGCTTGTAGTAATTTAACGAATGTAGTTTCGGTTACGGTGAATCCTTTACCAGTTGCAAATGCTGGAAATGATTTCACAAAAACGTGTACTCAAAATATTAATGGATTACAAATAGGAATGTCTGCCATTTCAGGAGTTACTTATTCTTGGTCACCTACGACTGGACTTAGCGCTTCCAATATTTCTAATCCGATAGCAAATCCAACTACCACAACAACCTATACTCTAACATCAACCAACCCAACAAATGGATGTACTGCCACGGATCAAGTTATCGTAACTGTTGATTTAACCATTCCTGTTGCCAATGCTGGCGCAGACGGTACGATTACTTGTTCGCAAAACGCAAATGGAGTTACTATTGGAACATCATCACTTACTGGCGTTACTTACGCTTGGTCTCCTTCAACAGGATTGAGTGCTAACAATGTATCTAATCCAACAGCGAACCCAACAACAACCACAACCTATACTTTGACCTCCACTAATACAGCTAGTGGATGTACTGCTATGGATCAAGTGATTGTAACTGTTAATAAAGTTCCTCCAGTTGCAGATGCTGGAGCTGATTTCACTAAAACTTGTGCGCTCAATCCAAATGGGATTCAAGTCGGATCTACATCTGTATCAGGTGTAACGTATTCCTGGTCTCCCGCAACAGGATTAAGCTCTTCAACGGTGTCTAATCCAACTGCAAATCCAACCACCACAACAACTTACACACTAATAGCAACAAATACAGCAAATGGATGTACAGCTACAGATCAAGTTATTGTAACCGTAAATAATACTCCTCCTGTTGCAAATGCAGGTGCTGATTTCACAAAAACTTGTACTCAAAATCCCAATGGACTTCAAATCGGAGCAACAGCTGTTTCTGGTATAACTTATTCTTGGTCTCCAACTACAGATTTAAGTTCATCTTCACTTTCTAATCCAACGGCAAATCCGACAACAACTACAACGTATACCTTAACAGCAACAAATCCTGCCAATGGATGTACTGCTAATGATCAAGTGATTGTGACTGTCAATTTAACAATACCAACAGCTAACGCCGGTTCTGATTTTACAAAAACATGTGCATCGAATCAAAATGGTGCTACAATTGGTTCAACAACTGCCTCTGGATTGACTTACGCTTGGTCTCCAACGACAGGATTAAGCTCATCTACAATTTCTAATCCATTAGCTAATCCATCGGTAACAACAACATATATTTTGATAGTAACTAACACATCCAGTGGATGTACAGCGACTGATGCAGTTCTTGTTTCCGTTGATAATACACCACCGATAGCAAATGCGGGTCTAGATTTCTCTAAAACCTGTATTCAAAATTCAAATGGTCTTCAAATAGGGATGTCAGCAATATCAGGAATTACATATACTTGGTCACCTACGACGGGACTTAGCACATCCAATATTTCTAATCCGATAGCAAATCCAACTACCACAACAACCTTTACTCTAACATCAACCAACCCAACAAATGGATGTATTGCCACGGATCAAGTTATCGTAACTGTTGATTTAACCATTCCTGTTGCCAATGCTGGCGCAGACGGAACGATTACTTGTTCGCAAAACGCAAATGGAGTTACTATTGGAACATCATCAATTACTGGCGTTACTTACGCTTGGTCTCCTTCAACAGGATTGAGTGCTAACAATGTATCTAATCCAACAGCGAACCCAACAACAACCACAACCTATACGTTGACCTCCACCAATACAGCTAGTGGATGTACTACTATGGATCAAGTGATTGTAACTGTTAATAAAGTTCCTCCAGTTGCAGATGCTGGAGCTGATTTCACTAAAACTTGTGCGCTCAATCCAAATGGGATTCAAGTCGGATCTACATCTGTATCAGGTGTAACGTATTCCTGGTCTCCCGCAACAGGATTAAGCTCTTCAACGGTGTCTAATCCAACTGCAAATCCAACCACCACAACAACTTACACACTAATAGCAACAAATACAGCAAATGGATGTACAGCTACAGATCAAGTTATTGTAACCGTAAATAATACTCCTCCTGTTGCAAATGCAGGTGCTGATTTCACAAAAACTTGTACTCAAAATCCCAATGGACTTCAAATCGGAGTAACAGCTGTTTCTGGTATAACTTATTCTTGGTCTCCAACTACAGATTTAAGTTCATCTTCACTTTCTAATCCAACGGCAAATCCGACAACAACTACAACGTATACATTAACAACAACAAATCCTGCCAATGGATGTACTGCTAATGATCAAGTGATTGTGACTGTCAATTTAACAATACCAACAGCTAACGCCGGTTCTGATTTTACTAAAACATGTGCATCGAATCAAAATGGTGCTACAATTGGTTCTAGTTCTGTTGCAGGAGTTAACTATGCGTGGTCTCCTTCAACTAGTTTGAGTTCAACAACCATAGCTAATCCTTTGGCTAATCCTTTGGCTACTACAACCTATACAGTAACAGTAACCAATGCTGCTAGCGGATGTGCTGCAACGGACATAGTCGTTGTTACCGTTGATAATACACCACCAACGGCAAATGCAGGTTCTGATTATACTAAAAGTTGTATCCAAAACATAAATGGTTTGCAAATTGGAATCTCTGCCATTTCCGGAATAAATTATTCATGGTCACCTGCTGGAGGATTAAGTGCAGCAAATATCCCTAACCCTGTAGCCAATCCAACTACAACTACGACCTATACTTTAACATCAACAAATCCTACAAATGGATGTACAGCAACGGATCAAGTAATCGTTACGGTTAATTTAACAGTTCCTGTAGCCAATGCCGGTTCAGACGGAACAATAACTTGCACACAAAATTTAAGTGGAGTTACTTTGGGTGCACCGTCAGTTAGTGGTGTAACTTACGCTTGGACGCCTTCAACCGGATTGAGTGCAAATAATATATCTAATCCTTTAGCCAATCCAACTACGACCACAACCTATACGTTGACCTCCACAAATACTACCAGTGGATGTACTGCTACGGATGAAGTCATTGTTACTGTTAATAAACCTGTTCCCTCAGCAGATGCTGGAACCGATTTCACAAAAACTTGTATTTCAAATCTCACAGGAGTCACAATTGGAATGACAACTGTTTCAGGTGTAACCTATTTATGGGCTCCTGCAACTGGATTGAGCTCTTCAACGGTATCTAATCCAACTGCTAATCCAACTACAACTACAACTTATACACTAACAGCTACAAATACAGCAAATGGCTGTACAGCTACAGATCAAGTAATTGTAACCGTAAATAATACTCCTCCTGTTGCAAATGCAGGTGCTGATTTCATAAAAACTTGTACTCAAAATCCCAATGGACTTCAAATCGGAGCAACAGCTGTTTCTGGTATTTCCTATTCGTGGTCTCCAACCACTGACCTAAGTTCTTCTTCACTATCTAATCCAACAGCAAATCCTACAACTACTACAACCTATACATTAACAGCAACAAATCCTGCAAATGGGTGTACAGCTACGGATCAAGTAATCGTTACGGTTAATTTAACTATACCTACGGCAAATGCAGGTTCAGATTTCACAAAAACTTGTTCTCAAAATCCTAATGGTACAACAATAGGCGCCAGTTCTGTGGCTGGTGTTACCTATGCCTGGTCTCCTGCTACAGGTTTAAGTTCAACAACATTAGCAAATCCTTTGGCAAATCCTTTAGCTACGACAAATTATACGGTGACCGTCACCAATACGGCCAGTGGATGTACAGCGACTGATGCAGTTCTTGTTACCGTTGATAATACACCACCGATAGCAAATGCGGGTCTAGATTTCTCTAAAACCTGTATTCAAAATTCAAATGGTCTTCAAATAGGAATGTCAGCAATATCAGGAATTACATATACTTGGTCACCTACGACGGGACTTAGCACTTCCAATATTTCTAATCCGATAGCAAATCCAACTACCACAACAACCTTTACTCTAACATCAACCAACCCAACAAATGGATGTACTGCCACGGATCAAGTAATTGTTACTGTTGATTTAACCATTCCTGTTGCCAATGCTGGCGCAGACGGAACGATTACTTGTTCGCAAAACGCAAATGGAGTTACTATTGGAACATCATCACTTACTGGCGTTACTTACGCTTGGTCTCCTTCAACAGGATTGAGTGCTAACAATGTATCTAATCCAACAGCGAACCCAACAACAACCACAACCTATACTTTGACCTCCACTAATACAGCTAGTGGATGTACTGCTATGGATCAAGTGATTGTAACTGTTAATAAAGTTCCTCCAGTTGCAGATGCCGGTGCTGATTTCACAAAAACTTGTGCACTCAATCCAAATGGGATTCAAGTCGGATCTGCATCTGTATCAGGCGTAACCTATTCATGGTCTCCAGCAACAGGACTAAGCTCTTCAACGGTGTCTAATCCAACAGCAAATCCAACTACAACCTCTACTTATACATTGACAGCTACAAATACAGCAAATGGCTGTACAGCTACAGATCAAGTAATTGTAACCGTAAATAATACTCCTCCTGTTGCAAATGCAGGTGCTGATTTTACAAAAACTTGTACTCAAAATCCCAATGGACTTCAAATCGGAGCAACAGCTGTTTCTGGTATAACTTATTCTTGGTCTCCAACTACAGATTTAAGTTCATCTTCACTTTCTAATCCAACGGCAAATCCGACAACAACTACAACGTATACCTTAACAGCAACAAATCCTGCCAATGGATGTACTGCTAATGATCAAGTGATTGTGACTGTCAATTTAACAATACCAACGGCTAACGCCGGTTCTGATTTTACAAAAACATGTGCATCGAATCAAAATGGTGCTACAATTGGTTCTAGTTCTGTTGCAGGAGTTAACTATGCGTGGTCTCCTTCAACTGGTTTGAGTTCAACAACCATAGCTAATCCTTCGGCTAATCCTTCGGTTACTACCACTTACACAGTAACAGTAACCAATACTGCTAGTGGATGTACAGCCACGGATGTCGTTCTTATTACTGTTGACAACACACCTCCAACGGCAAATGCAGGTTCTGATTTTACTAAGACTTGTTCTCAAAATCCAAATGGATTACAAGTTGGAATGTCGCCTATTTCTGGAATAACTTATTCATGGTCACCTACAGCAGGATTAAGTGCAGCAAATTTCCCTAATCCCGTAGCGAACCCGACAACAACTACAACCTACACACTAACATCGACAAATCCTTCAAATGGATGTACTGCAACTGATCAAGTTATCGTAACTGTTGATTTAAGCATTCCTGTTTCAAATGCTGGTGCAGATGGAACAATAACTTGTACACAAAATACATCTGGAGTTACTTTGGGTGCATCATCGGTTAGTGGTGTTACTTATGCTTGGACGCCTTCAACCGGATTAAGTGCTATTAACGTATCTAATCCAACAGCCAACCCAACAACGACCACAACATACACGTTAACCGCGACAAATACAACCACGGGATGTATAGCTTCAGACCAAGTGGTTGTTACTGTTGACAAAACGCCTCCAACTGCTAATGCTGGTGCTGATTTCACTAAAACGTGTGTATTAAATCCATCAGGAGCGACTATTGGAACAACTTCAATTGTTGGATATTCTTATTCGTGGTCAACAGCATTAGGATTAAGTTCTACAACAGCATCAAATCCAACAGCAAACCCAAGTGCCTCAACTACTTATACGGTAACAGTAACCAATTCTAGCAATGGATGTTCTGCAACGGATCAAGTTCTTGTTTCGGTGAATACTACAGCACCTACAGTTACTGCAGGAAATGATCTAAACGTATGTACAGGAGCACAGATAACTCTTTCTGCAATTGGCGCTGATTCCTATTCATGGGATAATGGAATTCTCAACAATACCCCTTTTAACGCAACAACTTCAACAACGTATACTGTAACTGGAACAAATTCTGTTAATGGGTGTCAAGGCACAGATAATGTGCTTGTTACTGTTTTTGCTGATCCAGCAATTACTACCCAACCGCTTGCCACTCAAACAATCTGTGTTGGTGGAACCATACCAACCTCACTTACCTTTGCTAACTCGGGAGGAACGGGTTCGGTTACTTATCAATGGTATTTGGTTGGAACGCCAAACCAGGCTATTTCAGGAGCAATTACACCTTCATTTTTACCAACTAATTTCACTACTGCAGGAACATACAATTATTACGCAACTGTTAATTACACTGGAACAGGTTGTGATGCCGCCACCTCAGCTCAAGCATCAATTATTGTATTAGCAGATCCAGTTATTACAGTAGCTTCTTCAGCAACTTATTGTCAAAATTCAGCATCTGTTGTTCCTCTAAGTGCATCAGCTACAGGGGGAAATAATATTGTCCCATACACATATCAATGGTATTCAAACAACACCAACAGTACTACTGGTTCAACTTCGATAAGTGGGGCGACAAACGCTACCTACTTACCACCAGTAAATACGGTTGGAATTATGTATTATTACTGTATCGTTTCTCAAACTTCTGCTAACTGCTCTGGTACATCGAATATAGTTTCAGTTCAAGTAACGGCTCCTCCTACAATTTCAACACAACCTCTAGCTTCACAAAACCTTTGCGTTGGAGGAACACCGACCAACCTAACCGTTGGATTTTCAAATGGAACTTCTTCAGAATCTTATCAATGGTACAGCAATACAACGAACAGCACTACGGGCGGTACATTAATTTCTGGTGCTACCTCTCAAACATATACACCTCCAAGTTCAACGACCGGAACCACCTATTACTATTGCGTTATCAGTTTTAGCACTGGCGGATGTTCAAGTGTTACATCAAATGTTGCAACGGTTATTGTTAATCCGGATCCAGCAGTAACATTACAGCCATTAGCATCCCAAACTATTTGTAGTGTGGGAACAATTGCTACACCACTAAGTTTTTCTAATACAGGAGGATCGGGCTCAGCAACCTATCAATGGTATTTAGCAGGGTCTCCAAATCAAGCTGTTGGAACAAATGGTACATCCTTTACACCAAGTAATTTTTCAACTGCCGGAACTTATAATTATTTCGCTCAAATTTCTTATTCCGGGTCAGGATGTGAATCTGTGAATACTGCAAATGCCACCATCGTTGTTGTTAATGATCCTGTTGTTTCAATTGCATCTTCTGAAATATATTGCCAAAATTCTGCTACGGTTTCAGCGATAAGTGCCTCTGCTACTGGAGGTTTTGGTACGGCAAATTATACATGGTATAGTAACAATACAAACAACAATACAGGTGGTACGTTAATTTCAAGTGCAACATCGAGCTCATATACTCCACCTGTTTCTACAATCGGAACAATGTATTATTATAGTGTTGTAAATCAGACGGGTACCAATTGTAGTTCTAATTCATCAACGGTATCAATTCAAGTAATTGCACAACCTCAAATAACTTCTCAGCCAATATCAACTCAGACAGTATGTGTGGGGGGAACCCTTTCCAATCTTACGGTAAGCCATACAAATGGAGTAACTACTCCAACCTACCAATGGTATAGCAACACGACCAACAGTACGACAGGAGGAACTCCTATAACAGGATCAACCTCAAGTAGTTTTTCACCTACTGCACCTACAGCCGGTACATTTTACTATTATTGTGTTATAAACTTTGGTTCTGGAGGATGTTCGACATTAACATCGAATTTAGCAACCGTAATTGTAAATCCTGATCCGACAATTTCAACACAACCGTTAGCTGCCCAAACAATTTGTGTAGGTGGAACTATACCAAGCTCTTTAACGGTTACTTCAACTGGTGGAACTGGAAATGTCACTTATCAGTGGTTTGATGCTCAAACAAATACAGCTATTAACGGTGCTACAAGCCAAACCTATTTACCACCCTCTTATACCACTGCAGGTAACTATAGTTATTATGCCATTGTAACCTTAGGAGGTTCTGGTTGTGGGTCGGCAAATTCTATTATTGCAGATGTTGTCGTATTAGCTGATCCAACGGCAACGATTTCATCAAATGCATCGTACTGTGAAAATGCAAGTCCAATAAGTCCGTTAACAGTTACTCCTTCCGGTGGAAATGGAACCAACTCCTATCAATGGTATTCTAATTCGGCTAATAACAACATTGGTGGCACTATTATTACTGGTGCAACAACTGATACCTATAATCCGCCTGTCAATTCTGTTGGTACAGTTTATTATTATTGTGTAATTACACAGTCAAGTGCAAATTGCGGTGTTAACTCCACAACTGCACAAATTCAAGTCACCCAAGCTCCTTCTTTTACGACTCAACCGCTAACATCACAAACGGTTTGTTTAGGTGGTTCGCCCCAAACACTATCTGTAAACTACACGAATGGAACTGGTTCTCCAACCTATCAATGGTATAGCAATACGACCAATAGCAACTCCGGAGGAACTATAATTAATGGTGCGACCTCAAGTACTTTTAACCCAACAGCTGCTTCCATTGGTACAACCTATTATTATTGTGTAATCAGCTTTAGCTCTGGTGGTTGTTCAAGTGTTACATCCAATTTGGCGACGGTTATTGTTAATCCAGACCCGACAATCTCTGTTCAGCCTCTTGATAATCAAACCATTTGTATTGATGGTCCAATATCAAATCCTCTAACTGTTTCTCATATTAATGGTACAGGCGCTGTTTCTTATCAATGGTACAATACTTCAACTAATACTCCTATCTTAGGCGCTATAAACCAAACTTATTTACCGCCTAATTTCACTACTGCTGGAAACTATTCTTACTATGTTACTGTAACTTTAGGTGGTTCTGGTTGTGGATCAGTTAATTCTAATAATGCAATAGTTGTGGCTGTTCCTGATCCAACCGTTACAATTGCTTCTAATGCAATCTACTGTCAAAATAGCACTAGTGTTACCCCTATTTCTGTTTCAGTTTCGGGTGGTGAAGGTTCAAATAACTATCAATGGTATTCAAATACGACAAATAGTACTACATCCGGAGTTCCTATCAGTGGTCAAACTAGCTCTACATTTACACCACCTGTAAATACGGTTGGTACAAAATATTATTACTGTATTGTAACTCAAACTGGAACGAATTGTGCCACAACATCCTCTGCAGTTTCTATCCAAGTTCTTACTCCACCAACTGTAAGCACGCAACCATTGGCTACACAAACAATCTGTGTAGATGGTACGCCAACAAATCTGACAGTTGCAGCAGCTAGCGGAACAGGAACTACCACTTATCAATGGTTTAGTAATACAACAAACAACACAATTGGAGGAACATTGATTTCGGGAGCTACCTCAGCAACTTATACGCCACCAAGTTCAACAGCTGGAACAACTTATTATTACTGTGTAATTAGCTTTAGCTCTGGTGGATGTTCAAGTGTCACCTCAAATGTAGCAACAGTGATTGTTAATCCAGATCCAACCATTACAACGCAACCATTAGCAGCACAAACTATTTGTGTGGGAGGAAGCATCCCTACTCCATTGACAGTAGCATACAACAATGGAACTGGAAACCCAACTTACCAATGGTATTTGGTTGGAACAACTGATCAAACCGTTGGAGCAAATAACACAACTTATACACCCCCAACTTTTAACACAGCTGGAACCTATTCTTATTATGTTACCGTTTCATTGGATGGAAATGGTTGTAATGTAACAACTTCTCAACAAGCAACAATCACCGTTGTCGATGATCCTACTGTTACTATTGCGTCAAGTGAAGTCTATTGTCAGAATAGTCCAAGTGTTGCCTCAATTTCCGTTTCTGTAACAGGAGGTCAAGGAACCATTAGTTACCAATGGTATTCAAATACTTCAAACAATACAACATCTGGAAGTGCCATTTCAGGACAAACTAACTCATCGTTTACTCCACTAGTGAATACTGTTGGAACAATGTATTACTATTGCATCGTCACCCAATCAGGAGCGAACTGTTCTACAACATCTGCTGCGGTTTCAATTCAAGTAGTTACCCCACCATCGGTTAGTACTCAACCATTAGCAACACAAACAATTTGCGTAGATGGTACGCCTACAAATCTAACAGTTGCAGCAGCAAGTGGAACAGGAACGACAACGTATCAATGGTATAGTAATACAACAAACAGCACAACAGGAGGAACATTGATTTCGGGAGCTACCTCAGCAACTTATACACCGCCAAGTGCAACTTCAGGAACGACTTATTACTATTGTGTGATTAGCTTTAGTTCAGGGGGATGTTCGAGCGTTACTTCAAACGTAGCAACTGTAATTGTAAATCCTGACCCAACAATATCAACACAACCATTGGCGACTCAGACAATCTGTGTGGGTGGAAGCATTCCAACGCCATTAACCGTGACATACACCAATGGAACAGGAACTCCAACTTTTCAGTGGTATCTCGTCGGGACAACTGATCAAACCGTTGGAACAAATAATGCAAGTTATACGCCATCAACTTTTAACACTGCAGGCACTTATTCTTATTATGCTACCGTTTCATTGAGTGGAAATGGGTGTAATATTGCTACATCTCAACAAGCAACAATAATTGTTGTCGAAGATCCAATTGTGACTATTGCGTCAAGTGAAGTCTATTGTCAGAATAGTCCAAGTGTTGCCCCAATTTCCGTTTCTGTAACAGGAGGTCAAGGAACAATAAATTACCAATGGTATTCAAACACTTCAAACAATACAACATCTGGAAGTGCCATTTCAGGACAAACTAACTCATCGTTTACTCCACTAGTGAATACTGTTGGAACAATGTATTACTATTGCATCGTAAGTCAAACTGGAACGAATTGTGCCACAACATCCTCTGCAGTTTCTATCCAAGTTCTTACTCCACCAACTGTAAGCACTCAACCATTGGCTACACAAACAATCTGTGTAGATGGTACACCAACAAATCTGACAGTTGTAGCAGCTAGCGGAACTGGTACAACCACTTATCAATGGTATAGCAATACAACAAACAACACAACTGGAGGAACGGTTATTACTAGTGCTAACTCTAATACTTACACGCCGCCAAGTGGAGCTGCAGGAACAACTTATTACTATTGTGTTATTAGCTTTAGCTCTGGTGGTTGTTCAAGTGTTACCTCCAATGTTGTTAATGTAATTGTTAATCCAGATCCAACTATTTCAACGCAACCATTGGCAGCACAGACCATTTGTGTGGGAGGAAGCATTCCAACGCCATTAACCGTGGCATACACCAATGGAACTGGAAACCCAACTTATCAGTGGTATTTGGTTGGAACAACTGATCAAACCGTTGGAACAAATAATGCAAGTTATACGCCATTAACTTTTAACACTGCAGGCACTTATTCTTATTATGTTACCGTTTCATTGGATGGAAATGGTTGTAATGTAACAACTTCTCAACAAGCAACAATCACCGTTGTCGATGATCCTACTGTTACTATTGCGTCAAGTGAAGTCTATTGTCAGAATAGTCCAAGTGTTGCCCCAATTTCAGTAACTGTAACAGGAGGTCAAGGAATAATAAATTACCAATGGTATTCAAACACTTCAAACAATACAACATCTGGAAGTGCCATTTCAGGACAAACAAACTCAACGTTTACTCCACCAGTAAATACTGTTGGAACAATGTATTACTATTGCATCGTCGCCCAATCAGGAGCGAACTGTTCTACAACCTCTGCTGCGGTTTCAATTCAAGTAGTTACCCCACCATCGGTTAGTACTCAACCATTAGCAACACAAACAATCTGTGTAGATGGTACGCCAACAAATCTGACAGTTGTAGCAGCTAGCGGAACTGGTACAACCACTTATCAATGGTATAGCAATACTACAAATAGCGTTAGCGGTGGAACAGCAATTTTAGGAGCCACTTCTGATACTTACACGCCGCCAAGTGGAGCTGCAGGAATAACTTATTACTATTGTGTTATTAGCTTTAGCTCTGGTGGTTGTTCAAGTGTTACCTCCAATGTTGTTAATGTAATTGTTAATCCAGATCCAACTATTTCAACGCAACCATTGGCAGCACAGACCATTTGTGTGGGTGGAAGCATTCCAACTCCATTAACCGTGGCATACACCAATGGAACTGGAAACCCAACTTACCAATGGTATTTGGTTGGAACAACAAATCAAGCAGTACCTAATGCAACTTCGGTAACATTTACTCCAGCCACTTTTACTGCAACAGGTATTTACGAATATTATGTTAATGTTACTTTGAGTGGAAGTGGTTGTAATGTAATGTCATCGGCTACAGCTCAAATTGAGGTAATTCCTGATCCTATCATTAGTACACAACCTGTTTCTACTTCGTATTGTCAAAATTCACCTTCCATTACGCCTCTTTTTGTTGCTTCATCTGGTGGAACTGGAAATTATACTTATCAATGGTATTCAAACACTACTAATGGTAATTCTGGTGGAACTTTAATTCCATCAGCAACAGCGGACACTTATTCGCCTCCAGTTACAAGTGTTGGAACATTCTATTACTACTGCGTTGTAGGACAAAGTGGGGCGAACTGTAGCGTTACTACTCAGGTAGCAGTGGTAGATGTAAATCTTCAACCAACCATTACTTCTACGAACTTTGGTCCGCAAATAGTATGCGTGGGTGGAACCACCTCAGCTCTGTCTGTTTCTTATATCAATGGTTCAGGAACAGCAAATTACCAATGGTTTAGTAATACGACCAACAGCACAACAGGCGGAACAGCAATTACCGGAGCAAATCTTAGCTCATACACACCACCAACAACCACTGATGGAACGGTTTATTATTATTGTGTAATCAATTTCCCTACTGGTGGATGTTCAAACGTTACGTCTGGTGTTGCAAGTATCACGGTAAATCCTGACCCTACAATTACTATTCCTCCACTTGCTACACAAACTATTTGTGTGGGAGGAAGCATCCCTACTCCAATGACCGTAGCATACACCAATGGAATTGGAAGTCCCACTTATCAATGGTATTTAGCTGGTTCTCCAAATCAACCAGTTTCAGGTGCATCTTCCGTTACCTTTACACCAGCTGCATATACTTCAACAGGTATTTACGAATATTTTGTCGATGTTACTTTGAGTGGAAGTGGTTGTAATGTAATGTCATCGGCTACAGCGCAAATTAATGTTATTCCTGATCCAGTTGTAAGTACTCAACCTGTTTCTACTTCCTATTGTCAAAACTCTCCTTCCATTACACCACTTTCGGTAGCGGCCACTGGAGGAACTGGAACTTATTCCTATCAATGGTATTCCAACACTACAAACAGTAATTTTGGTGGAACTCTTATTCCATCTGCAACTGCAAATACGTATTCACCACCGGTTGCAAGTGTTGGAACATTCTACTATTACTGTGTTGTAACTCAAACTGGTGCAAACTGTAGCGTTACTTCTCAAGTGGCAATTGTTGATGTAAATCTTCAACCAACCATTACTTCAACGAACTTTGGTCCACAAACAGTTTGTGTGGGTGGAACAACTTCTGCAATGTCTGTTTCATACATCAACGGAACTGGAACAGCGAATTATCAATGGTTTAGCAATACGACCAATAGCACAACTGGCGGAACAGCAATTACCGGAGCAAATCTTAGCTCATACTCACCACCAACAACCACTGATGGAACGGTTTATTATTATTGTGTAATCAATTTCCCTACTGGTGGATGTTCAAACGTTACGTCTGGTGTTGCAAGTATCACGGTAAATCCTGACCCTACAATTACTATTCCTCCACTAGCTACTCAAACCATTTGTGTAGGCGGAAGCATCCCTACTCCATTGACAGTAGCATACAACAATGGAACAGGAACTCCAACTTATCAGTGGTATTTGGTGGGATCGCCAAATCAACCAGTTTCAGGTTCAACTTTAGTAACATTTACTCCAGCTAATTTCAATTCAACTGGCATTTATGAATATTATGTCGAAATTACTTTGAATGGAAGTGGTTGTAATTTAATGTCTTCAGCAACAGCGCAAATTGAAGTAATCCCTGATCCTGTTGTAAACACTCAACCTATCTCAACTTCGTATTGTCAAAATTCACCTTCCATTACACCTCTTTTTGTTGCTGCATCTGGTGGAACTGGAAATTATACTTATCAATGGTATTCAAACACTACTAACAGTAATTCTGGTGGAACTTTAATACCATTTGCAACGGGAGATACTTATTCACCTCCGGTTGCCAGTGTTGGAACCTTCTACTATTACTGTGTTGTTAATCAAACTGGCGCAAACTGTAGCATTACTTCTCAAGTGGCAGTGGTAGATGTGAATCTTCAACCAACAATTACTTCAACGAACTTTGGACCTCAATCAGTATGTGTGGGTGGAACAACTACTGCAATGTCTGTTTCTTATATCAACGGAACTGCAACTCCAAATTACCAATGGTTTAGTAATTCGACCAATAGTACAACTGGTGGAACAGCGATTACTGGAGCAAATACAAGTTCATATACTCCACCTACAACATTAGCTGGAACAGTTTATTACTACTGTGTAATTTCTTTCCCTACTGGAGGATGTACCAATATAATTTCAAGTGTTGCCGCAATTGTTGTTCATCCAGATCCATCTTTATCTCTTCAACCGTTAGCAAACCAAACTATTTGTGAAGGAGGAACCATTCCTTTATCATTAAATGTAAATTATATCGATGGAACTGGAAGTGCATCTTATCAATGGTATTCAGTGGGTAGTCCAAATACACCAATTAACGGAGCAACAACTTCATCATTCACTCCTGCCGCATTTAACACAACTGGAACCTTCGAATACTTTGTAGAAGTTTCACTTTCTGGAAGTGGTTGTAATTTGGTTTCATCTGGAATTGCTCAAATAGTTGTTATTCAAGATCCGGTTGTCTCTATAGCTTCCGCTTCTCAAAATTACTGTCAATTTAGTTCGAACGTATTGCCAATTACATCTAATGTTTCTGGTGGAACAGGAACAGTGAGCTATCAATGGTATAGTAATAACATAAATAATAATACCAACGGGGTTCTTATTAATGGAGCAACTTCTGCTAACTTTACACCTCCTGTAAATACCGTTGGAACAGTATATTATTATTGCGTAATAACACAAAGTGGATCTAACTGTGGAAATGTTTCCAATGCTATTTCAATTCAAACCTATTTACAGGCATCAATCACAAGCTTACCTTTCCAAACTCAAGCAATTTGTATCGGTGGAACAATTTCTTCGTTGAATGTATCTTATATCAATGGAATTCCTGGTGCTACTTATCAGTGGTACTCTAATACAACAAATAGCACGACAGGTGGAACTGCTATTGCTGGTGCGACAACTAATTCGTATTCTCCAACTAGCAATATTGCTGGAAATTTCTACTATTACTGTGTGATTTCTTTCCCTAACGGAAGTTGTAGTGATTTAATCTCATCTATTGCTAATGTTCAAATATATAATGATCCAGTTATTACCTTACAACCGGTTGATGGATTAGATGTATGTGCTGAATCAACTTTGTCATCGCCTTATTCAGTTCAAGTGAGTGGAGGTGTTGGTTCATTCAATGTTCAATGGTATGACATAGCCAACAACATTTTGACAACGATTCCTGGAGCAAATCAACTGACCTATAACCCAACACCTATAATTGCTCCCGGTACCTATGAATACTTTGCAAACATAACATATGCTGCTAGTGGATGTAATGCGTTGAATTCAGATACAATTTCTCTTATAGTTTATCCTCTTCCTCACGTAAATAGTATTGCTGATTTTACAATTTGTAACGGAAATACGTTTACAGTTAATATTGGAACAGACATTCCTGCAAATTATGTTTGGGTAGGAACAGATAATCTGAATGTTTCGGGTGAAGTATTCCTTCCTCAGACATCTTCTGTGATTTCAAATACATTGACGAATAATTCAACACAACCTCAAACTGTAACTTACACAATTACACCAACTTCTTGGCCTGAAGGATGTCAAGGGCCAGACTCTAGTTTTGTTGTTACTGTAATGCCTGATATTACGATGACATTCCCAAGCACACTTGAAATTTGTTCTGGTTCTGCAGTAAATGCTGTTCTTAATGCAAATGTGCCATCAATATTTAGTTGGTTTACTTCCATTGATAATCCAGATGTCAGTGGTGAGTCAATAAATATTAACAATGGACCTATTATCAACGACTTATTAATCAATAACACAGGGGGTAATCAACTTGTTATTTATAGTGTTTTCCCAACATCCATTGATGGAAATTGTGCAGGTGCAGCTCAAACAATTGCTATTATTGTTAAACCACCATTAGCATTACTAAATGAGGATACGGTTACGATTTGTAGTGGAAATTCTGTTAATTTGAATTTAATTGCAAATACAACTGTAACTTTTAATTGGTATGCTGATCAAAATGTGAGTGTTCTTGGAGAAAGTATTTCAGTAGTATCATCTGATGTAATAAATGATGCGCTGACCAATAATTCATCTGTAATTCAAGAAGTTAACTATTCTGTTATTGGTTCCTCAACAGTTAATGGTTGTTCGAGTCCAGTGTTTGACTTAGTAGTTTTTGTCAATCCAACACCAACAGTTACACCAACCGCTGATGTTACCTACTGTAATGGCGTTAATACACAAACAATATTATTCACTGGAGCAATCCCAGGAACTACTTTTGATTGGACAAATAATAACACAGGGATAGGAGGAACTTCCAGCGGATCAAATTCAATACCTGCATTTACAGCAACGAATAATGGAATTTCGCCGATTCAAGGAAATATAAGTGTCTCCCCAATCTTCACAAACAATGGAATTGCTTGTCCTGGAACTCCAGATCAATTTGTAATTACGGTAAATCCAATACCATCTATCTATGGTCTTCAAGATCAAGTGGTCTGTGCAAATACTCAAACCGTTAATATTCCTATTTTTGGTCCAGTAAACGGAACACAATACAATTGGATAAGTTCTAATCCGCTAATTGGTTCAACAATTACTGGAAGTGGAAACATCACTCCTTTCACAGGAACAAATGCGACCCTTGACCCAATAAATTCAGACTTTACCATAACGCCTTCCTTTACAAACAACAACGTAACTTGTGTTGGAGCAGATTCAATTGTAAATATTACCGTATTGCCGTTGCCAAATGTGAATCCAGTAAATGATCAAACGATTTGTAATGGAGACTTATCAACTCTTGTATCTTTCTCAAGTACTATTAACTCGAATGTTTCATTTGCTTGGACAGCGAGCAATAACTCAATTGGTCTAGCAGCCTCAGGAAATGGAGATATTAATCCATTTACAGTTATGAACAATTCAACAATTCCGGTATATTCAACGATTACTGTTACTGGATCTTATAATTCTAACAACCTTACTTGCTTCGGAAACCCTACGACATTTGATTTTGAAATCAACCCTACTCCTGTAATGAATTTGGTGCCAGATCAAACATTCTGTAACAATGAAATTTCACTGATTGATTTTTCAACCACTGGAATGAATGGAGTAACTTATGAATGGACAAATACCAATATATCAACTGGAATTCCAGCATTAGGTTCAGGAGATATCAATTTCATTGCGTCTAATACAACAAATTCAACAATCACTACATCGATCACTGTGACTCCAACCTATTTAAACAATGGTGTATATTGTTACGGTCAACCACAAATTTTTGAAGTAAGTATTAATCCAGTTCCAACAATCGATTACGTTGCAAATCAAACCGTTTGTGAAAGCTCAACGGTAACAGTAAACTTTACTTCTGTGCTTGGTGTTTCAGGCACTGAATACATCTGGACAAATAGTAATGCTGCTATAGGGCTTCCTGCTTCTCCTCCTTCCGGAAATGGAAATATTACTTTCAATGCTACAAACTCAACTAATGGTCCTTTGACTGGAAATATTACCGTTACTCCAACTTATATCAATCCAATTACTGGTAATCAATGTTCTGGAATTTCGCAAACGTTCCAAATTACTGTGAATCCAACTCCAGTTATTACTCCTGTCAATATTGCTCCTTTATGTGCTAATAATACTGTGTCAGCCATCAACTTTGTAAGTGATGTAACCAATACACAATTCACTTGGACGAACTCTAATGCAGCAATTGGCATTGGCACTAGTGGAGCTGGAAACATTCCTGCCTTTGTTGGAACCAACACGACAAACGCTCCAATATCTGGTAACTTCTCCGTTACAGGAACATATACGTACAATGGGGTGTTTTGTCCAAGTGTTCCGCAAATCTTTGACATTACTGTTGATCCTGTTCCAACCGTTGATTTTGTAGCGAATCAAACGGTTTGTGAAAATCAATTGCCAAATCAACCCGTAAGTGTTACTTTCAACTCAGCATTTGGAGTTGTCGTTACTGATTATTCATGGACAAATACGAATACGGCTACTGGTCTTCCAGCAAGTGGAAATGGAAACATAACGTTCAATCCTGCTAATATTTCTGGTGGACCGCAAACCTCAGATGTAACAGTTACACCAGGGTTTACAAATCTTTTATCAGGTCACCAGTGTTTTGGAACTCCACAGACCTTCCAAATTACAATCAATCCACGACCAATCTTAGCTGATATTGACGATACCACGCTATGTGTGAATACGCAGACGAATTTAATTCATTTCACAAGCGATGTCAACGGGGTTCAATATACGTGGACTAACACCAATGGAACAATTGGAATAAGTACTTCAGGTACAGGAGATATTCCTGCATTTACCGGATTGAATACAACAAATGGAATAAATTCGGGGAATTTCTCAGTAATAGGAACTTATGTTAACAATGGGGTAAGCTGTTCGAGCCTACCAGCTGAAATATTTACAATAAATGTTGTACCGACAATGAATGTAAGTACAATTGCAAATCAAACCTTCTGTGCGAATTCAGGAACTCCTCAAATTCCATTCAACAGCAACTTCGCATCAGCGAACTTCTTGTGGACAAATTCAACGACTGCCATTGGATCACTGCCTAACTCAGGTTCAGGAACGAGCCTACCCCCATTCACTACTAGTAACACGACATCAAGTGTATTAAATTCAACAATTACATTAACACCATTCTATGCATTCAATAACAATCTTGATACGTGTTATGGTAATCCTACAAGCTTTGTGATCAGCGTAATACCTAATCCGAACGTGGTAACTCCTCAAAATCAAATTGTTTGTGCTGGATCACCGACAACTTCAGTAGTATTTAACTCTAACCCATTTGTTTCTGGAGTGATTTACAATTGGACGAATAGTAATCCAAACATAGGTCTCCCTGCAAGTGGAACTGGAACAATACCATCTTTCATTGGAACTAACCCAATAAATTTACCGAATCCGTATGTACCTATTACAGGAACTATTACGATTCAGCCAATGTACATTTACAACGGAGATACGTGTCTCGGAAATATTTCTACTTTCACAATAACCGTTCTTCCAAGTCCTGATGTAACAGCTAATCCTGTTGGGCAAACTCTATGTGGTGGCGCCAATACGCTTACAGTCAACTTCGGAACAAATGTTTCTGGAAGTGGAGCGATTTCATACAATTACGGTACAGTTACTAATCTAGGAACTAACCCCCTAAACCCTTTAAATGTCAATCCTTTATCTGGTACAGGAAACTTAAACTCATTCCAAACGAATCCAGGAATAACAACAGTTACAACAGCTAATTATACAGTAACTTCTACATATACTTATCAATCAGTATCATGTACAAGCACACCGCTACCATTCTCGATTACAGTTGTGCCAACACCAGATATGACTGATCCACCGAATCAGATTGTGTGTACAGGTGATCAGACTGACCTAGTCAACTTTGCTTCGAATGTTCTAAATACAAACTATACGTGGACGAACAATAACACAACTACTGGATTTAATCAAGCATCTGGAAATACCACCTCAATTCCTTCATTTACGGGGTTAAACATAGGAAATACAGCTAATGTTTCTTTATTTAATGTAACCCCAACCTTCACAGCAAATGGATTGACATGTACTGGAACACCTGAACAATTCACAATTTCTATTACACCTGCACCAACAATAATAAGTATTAGTAACAATGCCCAAGTTCTTTGTGCTGGCAATCCAATTTTACCAATTCAAATTATCGGAAGTGTTTCAGGAACAATTTATCAATGGTCCAATGATAATCCTTCCATCGGTTTGTCCGCTAATGGTAATGGAAATATTGCAAGTTTCAATGTTGTGAATAACACAAATGTAGTTCAAACCGCCAATATCACTGTAACACCAATCATAGTAAATACGGGTAATACACCACAAGATACATGTGTGGGTCAACCTCAAACGTTTACCATTACGGTTATTCCTCGCCCTATTATGACCGATCCAAGTGATACGGTTCTTTGTATTGGTGAAGTTGCAGTCGTGAATCCATTTAGTAGTAATATCAATGGTACAACCTACGCTTGGTCAAATAACAATACCAATATAGGTTTAGGGATTTCAGGAAATGGAAATATTGCTCCGTTCACAGCAGATAATCCGTTTAACTTTCCAATAACTTCAAACATTACGGTAACACCAACCTTTACCTATCAAGGCGTGGGTTGTTTCGGAAATAATCAACAGTTTACCATTACAGTTAATCCGATTCCAGAAATGGTAGATCCAGCAGATTTAGTATTCTGCAATAATCAAACGACCACACCAATTATATTTACAAGCAATGTGATTGGTACATCCTATGCTTGGAGTAATCCAGATCCAAATCTTGGTTTAGCTAGCAATGGAACCGGTAATATAGGAAGCTTCACTGCTGTAAATACAACTACTAATCCAATTGTTACTTCGATCTCTGTTCAGTCTTCGTTCACAAATGCCAATTATACCTGTTTAGGGAACAATCAAACATTCACAATCACTGTAAATCCAACAGCGACTTTATTAAATCCAGATGTGACTATTTGTTCAGAAGACACGCTTGATATTGATTTCATTACATCCATACCTGCCACGTTCCAATGGTCTGCTGTTTCTAATACAAATGTTCAAGGGGAAACAGTAACTCCTGTACAAACAACTGCATCTATAAACGACATCTTGGTCAATGCAACAGGAACAGCTCAAACTGTTACCTATACTATATCTACAGTGTCAAACACTTACAACTGTCCTGCTGGTCCATATCAAATTGATATTACTCTAAATCCGCTTCCGGTTCCAGCATTTGCGATACAAAACAACCCCACGTGTAGCGATGTGCCAATATTCTTTATCAATAGTACACTTGGTAACAACACCTATAATTGGAACTTTGGAGATGGTAATTCAGCACAAACTATAAATGCCTCAAATACCTATGGAAATATTGGACCTTATGTAATAACATTAACGGCAACGAATATTGCAACAGGTTGTATTGATTCGGTTAGTCAAAATATTACAATACTTCCAAGTCCTGAAGTTGGCTTTACCGTATCTCAAACTGCCGCATGCGAATCTGTTAGTATTGTTTTTATCGATACAGTTGATGCTCCAAATACCGACGTTTATTGGGATTTTGGGGATGGAGGATACTCATTTCAAAATGGATCAACAGATTATCAATACAATTCAATAGGCTGTTTTGATATTACATTAACTGTTTCTGCCACTAACGGGTGTGTTATGTCCCAAACTGTAGATGACCTAGTTTGCATAGAAGCAAATCCAATTGCAGATTTTACGGTCGAAAATCCAAACATAATCATTGACGACCCAACAGCAGTATTTATCAATCAATCTATTGGTGCTGAGACATTTGTCTGGAATTTTGGAGATGGTACATTTAGTACATCAGTGAATCCTATACACAATTACCAAGATATTGGTGAATATTATGTCTCACTATATGCAACTAATGAATTTGGATGTGTTGATAGTGCTAATTTCACAATAACACTATATGAAGATGTAGTTTTCTATGTTCCTAATTCCTTTACACCAAATGGAGATGGAACTAATGAAGAATTCTTGCCTATTATAAATGATGTAATCGATCCCGGATCGTTTAAACTACAAATTTTTAATCGATGGGGTGAAATAATTTTTGAGAGTCAGAATAAGGAATATGGTTGGGATGGTACCTATGGATTAACCACAGGTATTCAATGCCAAGACGGATCATATACTTGGAAAATCAATTTCAAATTAATGAAAGAAGAATCGTATAGAGTTTATGCAGGTCATGTCAATTTATTGAGATAGTAAAAGCTTACTAACTTTTTAGTTTTGATTTTGTATTGATTCACTCCCTAAATTGTTAAATTCTTCGTTTATAACTCTCAGAAAGTTGTAATTTATTTGGCAATTATTTCATGCCTATATCTTAACTTTGAGCCCAAATATTTAAACCACTATGTTGGCACTTTATCTAAAGGAAATAAAGAGTTTTTTAAGCTCCATCATTGGTTATGTCTTTATACTCATCTATTTGATTGCCTCTGGTTTATTCCATTGGGTGATTTCCTATAACACGAACCTACTTGAAGGAGTTGAAGCGGATTTAATTCCATTTTTTAATCTTTCACCGGTTATCTTTCTCATTCTCATTCCTGCAATTACCATGAGATCAATTGCCGAAGAACGCAGAACAGGGACTATCGAATTATTGTTTACAAGGCCGATTTCCGATATTCAAATTTTGTTAGCGAAATATTTGGCGGCAGTGAGTTTACTCTTAATTGCAATTCTACCTACCCTATTTTATTATTTTTCAATGTACTATTTGGGATCTCCAGTGGGAATAATTGATACTGGTGCAACCCTAACCTCCTACATAGGCCTTATTCTTTTGGGAGCTACCTTTATTTCTATTGGAATATTCGCGTCATCCATTACATCGAGTCAAATTGTTGCATTTATTTTATCCATGTTTCTGTGCTGGCTCTTCTATGATGGATTTAACCTATTAGGGTCCTATAATTTACTTGGTAATTTTGATACAATAGTTCGTTCATTTGGCATTACAACACATTACGATTCTATTAAAAAAGGAGTGATTGATACAAGCGACCTTATTTACTTCATTAGTGTAATTAGTTTCTTTCTTTTTTCTGCTATGACCGTTTTAAAATCCTTTAAAAAATGAAAATGAAGAAATTATCTGATAAATTATTCAATTGGACATTTTTAATCATTCTTGCTTGCGGTCTAATACTGGTGAATGTTTTAGGATCCTATTTATATTTAAGAGTTGATACAACCTCTGACCAACG
Organism: Crocinitomicaceae bacterium; assembly: GCA_044361535.1. Taxonomy (GTDB): domain Bacteria; phylum Bacteroidota; class Bacteroidia; order Flavobacteriales_D; family Crocinitomicaceae; genus UBA952. The sequence goes on along the minus strand of JBIKIQ010000001.1, from coordinate 283,201 downwards.
TTATTCCTTGTCACCAGGAACCATTAAATTCCTCGAGAATAAAACCAATTTTGAAAATAGATTGAGTATTAAAATCTACCTTGATGGAAACTTACCTGCTGAAATTCGCTTATTCCGTAATACATTAGAAGACCGATTAAAAGAATTTAAAGCCATTGTTGGAGATAGATTAGAATATATTTTTATTGATCCGAATAAAGGAACTGAAGAAGAAAAAAAAGAACTCTTTAAAAATTTATATGATGAAGGAAAAGGAATAATCCCATTGGATGTTTCTTACATGAAAGATGGGTCACAAAATCAACTCTTGTTGTGGCCTGGAGCAACCATCGACTATGGTGGCACAACGGTTAACATCATTCAGTTTCTTCCTGGTTCTCAAAGTGGCAAACCAGTAGACCTGAATGAAATGACTGAGATTATTGATCAGTCTATCAATAATTTGGAATACAATGTTGTAAGTGCACTACGAAGATCCGTTCAAAAAACTAAACCAAAAATCGGTTTCCTACAAGGACATGGAGAATTAACTTATGCACAAACAATTCGAGCAAGATCACTTTTAAAACCCTATTACAAAGTAAAAGATGTAAGCATCAACGACTCTATTTCGGCCTTAGATGATTTGGATGGACTTATTATTGCACGACCAAAGAAAGCGTTCAGTATGAAAGATTTGTATGTTATCGATCAATTTGTAATGCGCGGTGGAAAACTAATGTGTTTTGCTGATGCCTTGGATTTTAGTCAAGATTCGTTAAAAGCAAATGGTGTTACCTATTCAACTCGTTTAAATACAGGTCTAGAAAAAATTCTTTACGATTACGGTTTAAAACTTCATGATGATTATGTACTTGATGCCAATTGTGCTCCAATGCTATTTCCGTATGCAAAAAATGCCTTAGCACCTTGGTATTACTACATTATGGCAAGCCCAACAAGTCATCCGATTTCTAGAAATGTTGAACCTGTTCTTTTGAAATATGCAAGTCGAATTGAATTTGTTAAGCAAGACAGTATTGCCCCATCAGCAGTATTAACAAGTTCCACAAATTCAAATTCACAAGGAATGGCTCCTATTATCAGCCTTGAAATGCCTCGACTCATGAAGAACAATCCTAAACTAGTAAATAATCCAGAAGACAAAAACAACAAACTTTGTTTAGCGGGGCTTGTTGAAGGAAGATTCAAGTCCTATTTTAAAAATAAGATTGTTGATGAGTTTGCTAAAAATCCCGATGCAAAATATCTGGATAAAGGCATTAAAGATGGTAAGGTGTTGTTGATTGGCAATGGGAGTTGGCTTCAAAATTCGTACGATTCTGTTCAAGGTAAGAATGGAAAATTTATGTATAAACCAATCGGAATAAACGATTTAAAATACGATCCAAAATTAGCAGAAATGAATGTTCCACTTATTTTTGGGAATCAAGAGTTTTTGCAAAACCTTGTAGATTATATGATGGGAGAAAATTCTATTATTGATATTAGAAGTAAGCAAATTGATTTGCGTCCTATTGATAAACAAAAAGTTCAAAAACAAGCCGGACTTTTGAGAGTATTTAATGTACTTGCACCCGTAATTTCAATAATCATTCTTGGATTTGTCTTTTATTATATTCGAAAACGAAAATATGCTCAATCCTAATTAGCATGAAGAAAATAATTATATTAGTTTTATCAATAGTAATTTTGAGTTTATTAGGTTTTATCACCTACAGGACCATTAAAAGCAGTGGAAAATCCGATGTTAATCTTTTAGAATTTGGTATAGCTGATACAAGTAAAGTTGATAAAATCGTAATCACAGATGCTTTCTCTAACAAGATAACCTTGAAACGTGAAGGTAAGTTATGGACAGATGCTCAAGGTGGGTGTATTTCACAAAACAATATTCAATTAATCCTACAAGCATTTAAAAACATTGAATTTAAGGGTTACCTTCCTGAAAAATCTCTTAAGAAATTTACAACAATTATGACCGCTCAAAATGTCAAAGTTGAGATTTTTACAGAGGGCGAATGGAACAAAACTTGGTATATAGGCCCAGCCTCTCAAGATCACTATGGTCAAATCATGCTTTTGGAAACAGCAAATGACGGGAAATCTAAATCTCCGGTTATAATGAAACTTAAAGATCTTCGTGGAATAATTGAACCGCGTTTTTTTGCTGACAAAAGAAAATGGGTTTGTACAAAAATATTCGAACTTAAGCAAAGTCAAATAGCCAGTATCGAGGTTCAAAATTTAGACAAACCACAACGTAGTTTTAAAATTGATAATTCATCAACCACACCAAAGGTACTTAGTGCCGGAAAACCGTTGACTAACATCGATACCATGATGGTATTTCGATATTTACAAAACTTCAAGAAAATACATTACAACTTAGCAAACTACGAATTAACAAAAAAACAAGTTGACAGTCTGAAACTAACAAAACCATTTTCCATACTTACTTTGAGGGAGAAAAACGGGACAACAACCAAATTGAGAATGTTTAAAATAAAGGCAAAAGAACCTCAAAAAAATGAGTTTGCCGAGGTGATGACAGCTGATGATATGGACAATTTTTGGTGTGAAATAAATGGAAAAGACTTAGTAAAGTGTCAATTCTTTGTTTTTAACCCAATACTTATTGGAGAAGCTTATTTTCCTGAACTCAATAAATAGCCCTTTTGTTTAAGTTCTTCAAGAGTATCGAAGAGATAATCAAGTTCGTTTTGTGCATTAAAAGCTTGAACTGAATACCGTAAATAGGAATTTCCATTCTGAACAGCAACAGGGATTTCTATTTTATATTCATGAAATAACCTCTCCTGAAACTCAACAGGATTATCAACTTTTATTGGAATACTAAATAATTGACCGTAAAAACTGTTATTTAAAGGCGCTAGAGGTTCAGAACCAACCAATTCACAGAATCTTGATCCATTTTCCAAAGCTAATTTCTTACATTCTTGTGAAACCTCCGCCCAGTGATACTGTTCTCGAAATTTGAGGCATTCAGTAACAGTAAGAAATGCCGCATAATCTCTGGTTCCTGCCGTCTGGTGATAATCGATAAATGTTGAATCAGATGGGAAATCACTTCTAAAACCCCAACTAATCAATAATGGATCTACCCAATGCTGATTTTCCTTATTCACATACAAAAATGAAGATCCTTTTGGTCCCATTAACCATTTATGGCAAGCTCCTGTATAAATATCAGCTTCCAGTTCTGATAAGTTTAATTCTATATGACCGGGCACGTGTGCACCATCAACAATTGTTATCAATCCACGTTTTTTTGCTTCCTCACAAATTTCCTTAACTGGCAAAATTAATCCTGTGGCGCTGGTTATGTGACTGATAAAAATGGCTTTGGTTTTATTTGTAAACCCCTTCCAAAATTCCTCGAGAAAAAGTTCTTGGGAACGAATAGGAAGAGTGATTTCTTGCCTTACGTATTTCGCCTTTGCTCTCTCGGCATAGTAATCCCAAGTTCGATCACATGCACCATATTCCAGATCTGTTGATAATATTTCGTCGCCTTGATTTAAAGGGAAGGATTTAACAATTGTATTTATAGCATAGGAAGGATTCATAACCATTACCAAATCTTGGTGACTACATCCTAAAAACTGTCCTAATTGCTTTCTGACATTTTCAAGTTCATTTATTGCTTCATGCACTATAAATTGAACTGGTTCTCTTTCAAGTTTCAATTGCCATTCCTGATACTTTTCAAAAATTGGCTTTGGACAAGCCCCAAATGAACCGAAATTCAAAAAGGTAATATCAGGATTTAGTAAAAATAAATCTTTGTAATTCGTCATTTTGAAAATCAAGAAATTGCTTTTCGTATTAAGTAAAAAAGAGGAAAGCCTGAAATAAACAAAACTGCACCCCATCCGAAAGCCTCCTTATTGGAAACAAAAACACTGATATTAACCAAGGTATAAACCAAGATATATAACGCAGGAAGCCAAGGATAAAATTTCAATTTAAAAATTTGAGTATCGTCATTTTTGTGTTGTTTTGATCTTCTGCGTAAAATAAAGATAGCTCCTGCCGCTGCAATCAAACTTATACTGTCAAAAAACATAACATATTGAAGGATTTTTTCAAAAGATTGGGTATAGAATAAGGTGATGAAAATAAACGCACAAAAAACAATCACTCCAATTTGTTGAACTTGCGTTTTTGGATTTACACGCATAAAAACTTTTGGAAGAACTTTATCCTCAGCCATTGCAAAATAGACTCGTGGATTACTTAATATTGATACGTTGACATAAGCCATTACCGCAAAAAACATGACAACTGACAAAAATACAGATGCTGTTCTACCAAAAAGTATCGAAATCATATCGGAGGCCAATGTTTTTGTAGAAGCCAATTTATCGAACCCCAAAACGGAAAAATAACTGAAATTTACAGTTAAATACAAAACAAGAATTACAGCAATCCCAATAAAAATTGACTTCGGTAAGGTGCGGGATGGATTTGCTATATCACTTCCAAAATTGATTGTATGTTGGTACCCTCCGTAAGTAAAAAAGACTGGGATAAAACACATGATAAATGCCTTTAATGGATCTGATTCTACAGGTAACGGCTTGGAAACCATTGCCGGTGTTTCTTGACCAAAAACGACAAACATGCAACTAATCAATACGAGAATTAAACCTATTTTGATTATCATCAATCCATTTAATACCATCGCACTTATTTTTATTCCTAATAAATTAATTATCAGCAAAATAAAAACAGTTCCAATCGTAACAATCATCGTAGCAGAAGTTTCCTCCATTCCTGGCAAAAGTAATGGAGCGATATAAGCAGAACCCATAATGGCAACAGCAGCCGTGGAGGCAGCATTTGAAATCACAGTAATCCAATTGACCATAAATGCAAAAACAGGATTGTAGCAAATAGAAAATAGTTTGTAAAACCCCCCTGCAGTCGGTATTCTTGAACCGATTTCTGCAAAAGTTAATGCACCAAACAAACTTATAATTGCACCTACAATCCATGCGGCAAAGAAAATTTCTGGGGTACCAGCTTTTGATGCTACTTCTGAAGGAGTCCTAAAAATCCCCATTCCAATAACAAGACTTATAACTATGATACTTAAATCAAAAACACCTAATTTCGGTTTAATGGATTGTTGTGTAACCATTTGATTTTTTACTTTTTATAAAGGACTACTCGCGAATATAACCATAAATTCTTGTGGCATGTCGTTTGTAATGACAAAAAAAAATTGAACCATGAGAACAACCATTTTTTCCATTCTATTGCTTTCCATACTTTTTTTGGTTAGCAGTTCAACAAAATCAACATTACCAATAGTTGTTAATAATGCATTTGCTCCGGGCGAGTATCTCAAATACAGGGTGAGTTATGGCGCAATTGATGCCGGAGAGGTTGTTATGATGGTTAAATCCACTACCGTAAAAGCTGGAGGACGAGAATTAATTCATGTGGAAGGCACAGGAAAAACATTAGGTAGTTTCAACTCATTTTATCGTGTCAATGACAAATACGAGAGCTACATGGATAAAAAAGGGCTTTTTCCTTGGTTTTTCTATAGAAGAGTAAATGAAGGTGGCTATATTCTTAACCAGGATTATGTATTTTATCAAGATAAAAAACTTGTTTCTACCGGAAAAAAAACACTAACCATTCCAGTAGGAATTCAAGATATGATTTCGTCATTTTATTACGCCAGAACAATGAATTTTAAAGGATTGAAAATTGGCAAAGTCATAGAATTTAAATGTTTTATGGATGACCAAATTTGGACCTTAAAAACAAAATATGTCGGGGATGAAATTATAAAAGTAAAATCAGGCTCTTTTAAATGCCATAAATTTGTTCCTGTTGTACAAACTGGAAGGGTTTTTAAAAGCGAAAAAGACCTTAATTTTTGGGTCACTGCCGATGAAAATAAGATTCCAATTTTAGTCAAAGCAAAAATTCCAGTTGGTTATGTCAAACTTCATCTTGTTGATTATAAGGGGGTAAAAAACGACTTGACAAGTAAACAAAAATAATTTTTTGAATGCACAATCATGTATTGATAAGAATTAAACTTTTTCCATAACTTTTCGAGCTCATTGTATTATACTTGTATTCTTAAAATTGATTCCTTCAGCTTTGATAGTACGAGTGAAAACGTTTATACAAATCTTTATTTTATTCTTTGCAAGCATTCAATCAATTGCTCAACAAGATGATAATTTGTTGTCATTTGAAAGAGCATGTCTCTTTCATATCGTAAAAAAAAGTCCTTCTTTAAATGCCAATTTCGGACAATTCTTTGAATATTCCGGTCCAGTGGTACTTCTTAATGACGGAATAGTGAACTATGATTCAATTGAACAAATAATAACAAATCGCCCAGATTTACTTTTTATAAGAAAAACTGAAATCTCCAAAGGTCCTCCGGGATTATTGGCAGAATTAGCAAATAAAATGGCTGTATTAGAATTGAATAAGGTTCTTCTGGATAGACGAGTACAGTATGTTCAAAACAGTTCTTTTTCAAATGCACACTACAACGATTTTGAGAAGATCCTTACCAAAGAACTTCCACCTATTGCAGTGGTAGAAAAAGATTCAACATTTAAACCCATTAAAGAGCTCTACCTCTTTACCGATCCGGCATTAACATTTAGGCAAAAGGTTGAATTCCTGTCAAAGAATAAAAACTTTACCGATGAAGATCGGAGAAAAATACTAAATGGATTCTCGACCGCTATAAATTCCTACATTCAAAATCGATGTTTTGAAATCTATCTAGCGCTTGGTGGAATCGCCTCTGATTTTGAAAGTCATCTTGTAGCAGCTGGTGAAGGAGGCAATACTTCTGGACTATTGGCTGAATTTGAAAAAAATCTATCGGGAAAGTGGAACAAAGGTCTCCCCAAAGCCATTGGGTTATTTCCATACCAACTTGAAAGGTATAACACAAAAGAAATTTCACCCGAACGTGTCGCGACTATCTCAATGAATACAACAGGAAATAACAAAGTAACAAATCTTCATTTTGATGTCTGGGGATACAATTCAAAAAAACAAACGACCATTGTAATAGAGAAAAACAACAAAAATTACATCCTTTTTGGTGCTGGTGATACAAAATTCCTTTCCCCTGATTCAACATTTTCAGGTGGTAGTACATTAATTTCAGTGGTCAATGATTTAGAAAAAAACGATGTCGGTAAATTGAAAGAACGTATCTCAGGCAAAAAAGGCATTGAGGAAAAATTGAGAACTAAGATTGAAAAACGTGCTGAAGTTTATAAGTCCATCCAAGTAGAAGAAGGAAAGTACATGCGTTTTTCGAATGGGAAAATTACCGTTAAGAAAAAAGCACCAAGAAAAGTAAGAAGAGCGCGAAAAAAAGCACTCGATAGCCAAAGCGAACAACCAAACCAAAGCGCAAAACCTGTTATTAAATCGAATAAAAAAAAGAAAAGAAAAAAGCAAGTTGATTTAATTGACTTATATCATCAATACGAAAATTTGACCAAAGAAATTCAATATTACCAGCAACTAAGAACAGAGGAAGTTGAAAAACTTAGCTTATACACAGAGAAATTGGACTTCTATAAAACTGCACTAGGGAGCAACATTTTGAGTTATCGCATTCAAGATTCGTTGTATATTTTTTCTGATTCCAGTACTTTTGATATGCGCACACAAGAATTTCAATTTTACCCATCTAAGAAACCTGAGCCCTTTTTTATAAAACTAATTGCTATTCCTGATAATGCAATTGCAAGTACTGCAGATGAAGTAATGCTTCATGTTTCTAAAATTGATCAAGACCCACGCCTAACCGCAACATTAAATCTAAATCTGTCAGACCAATTTGCCCCGGATAAATTTGATCTAAAACAGGCTCTTTTAACCAAAAATGATTCTCTAGCACTTCGAACAATAAGTGAAATAATATTAAAAAATGAAACGCCGATCGTAATTAAGGCTAATGGATTTGGAGTTGGGCAATGGAACGGCAATTCAGTTGTAAAGGATCCATCGCCAACGGAAATCAATACCTATCCAACCTCTAGAACTGATTCAACCTATGCTAGGTTAAGAAAAACTGCCATGTACATACAAACGAATCACAAATTAATAATTGAAATTGAATCTTTCACAGACCCTGTTAGATCCGGTATTACCATTAACAACAAAACACTTTCTGAAGTAGCAGTGAAAAATAATTTATCCAAAAATGACCTACTAAGTGGATTGCGCACTAAAACAGTAATGACAACATTTCAAGACGAATATATAAAATGGGTAGCCAATCATTACGATGCAAATCACGCTCGAATAATAATTGATCGATTTAATAACGAATTTCAAAAAACTCGTATTCGCGTTGGTGGGATTAATTTTAAACCAAAAGAACTAAGTATAGACTAAGCTGTTTTTAAAAATATGAAGATTATTGTAGCAGGTATAGGAACTGAAGTTGGAAAAACGATTGTTAGTGCAATTTTTTGCCAAGCCTTTTCATTGGACTATTGGAAGCCCCTTCAGTCAGGATCAAAAGAAGATAATGATACTGAAAAAGTGAAGGAATTAACGAATCGACAAATTAATTTTTTCCCGAATTCATATTGTTTCAAAGAGCCACTTTCTCCAGATCAAGCAGCAAAATTGGAGGGAATAGCGATTGATCCTACTAAGGTTCAGATCCCACAAAGTGAAAATTTATTAATTGAACCAGCAGGTGGTCTAATGGTTCCTCTGACAGAAGATGGTTATCTTTTTGCTGATTTAATTAAAAAATGGAATTTGCCAATTGTTTTGGTTTCACGATTTTATCTTGGAAGTATAAATCATACGTTACTTTCAATCGAATATCTAAAATCACAAAATCTATCCCTTGCCGGAATTGTATTTACGGGTGAAATGAATGAAGAATCAGAAAAAATCATTCGTTTAAAAGCACCAACTTCCAATTTTCATCATATTCCATGGGCTAACGAAATAACTACAGATTTTATAACTTCCGAAGCAGAAAAACTGAACAACTCGTCTTTCAAAAATCTATTTTCATGAATCAACTTGAAAAAGACCAAGAATTTGTTTGGCATCCTTTTACTCAAATAAAAACGGAAGTCCCACCAATTCATATTGTAAAGGCAAAAGAAGCCACTTTAACGGATGCAATGGGAAAGAAATACATTGATTGTAATTCATCTTGGTGGGTAAATATTCATGGCCATGGAAACAATCACATTGGCAAAGCTATTTCAACACAATTCAAGAAAATTGACCATATTATTTTTGCCGGTGCAACCCACGATAAGGCCATAGAATTGGCAGAAAGGGTAGCGAATAAGCTGCCTTCTCCCCTATCAAAAGTATTTTTTTCAGATGATGGCTCAACGGCTGTTGAAGTCTCGTTAAAAATGGCTATTCAATATTGGCACAATAAAAATGAAAACCGGACAAGGATTCTTGCGATTGATGGAGCTTATCACGGAGATACATTTGGTGCAATGTCCGTTTGCGAAAGAGGTGTCTTTAACAGGCCATTCGAACCTCTGTTCTTTCATGTTGATTTTATTGATTTCCCGCTAAAAGATCAAGAAAAAGAAATCCTAATTAAAGCCAATAATCTACTTAAAACAGAGCAATTTGCCGCAGTAATTGTGGAGCCTCTCGTCCAAGGATCTGCTGGTATGAGAATGTATTCGGCTCATTTTCTGGATGAGTTGGTTAAACTTGCTAAAAAATATAAAACAATTGTGATTTTTGATGAGGTTATGACAGGATGGGGTCGAACAGGGAAATGGTTTGCATTGAATCATATTCAAGAAACACCCGATATCGTTTGTCTTTCAAAAGGGCTAACAGGTGGCGTTTTACCTCTCGGATTGACTGTGGCTACACCTGATATTTTCAATGCATTTCTCAGCGATGAAAAACGAAAAGCCTTTCTGCATGGTCATTCTTTTACAGGTAATCCCTTGGCTTGTGCAGCCGCTTGTGCAAGTATGGACTTATTAGAATTAGATGAAACTTGGCAATCCATAAACCGAATTTCAAAATCCAATGAAAAATTTCTTTCTGAAATAAAAAATAACACTAAAGTAAAGTCGTCCAGATGCTTAGGAACAATACTGGCCATTGAAATAAATGATTCAAATGAATCTTCCTACTTTAATTCGATACGTGACGAAGCCTACCATTTTTTCCTTGAAAATGGACTGTGGATTAGACCTTTGGGAAATGTAATTTTTGTTAATCCCCCATTTTGCTTGACTCAAGCCGAGCAAAATCGTATCTTTGCAGTTCTAAAATCCTTCTTAAAAAAGATTGAAAAATGACGATGGATGAATTATTTCGTGAGCTGAAGGACCTTGATTTTAAGGCAAATAAACTTTTAAAATCAAAAGTATTAGATACTGATGCTGTGCGTGTGTACAACGAACAATCGTTAAGACTCAAACAAACATTACTGGACCTAACTCCGCAGGATGAAGTAGCAAATCATGTGAATGAAATTAAGGAAATAGATGTAGAAGGACCTCCTCCCATGACTGGTTTCGCGAAATTTTTAGGCATTATAACTTTTGGGATATATACCTCTAATTTAAGAAGATACAAGAAACAAAAATATTTTAAAAAAATGGTTTCGAAAACTAAGAATCAGTGGATTGCCATTGAATTTTTACTTAAATCCTGAGTCATGATTGAGAAAAACATCAGTTTACAACCATTTAATACGTTCGGAATAGATGTTAAAGCTGCCTATTTTTCTCGATTTTCCTCAACGGAGGAGTTATCCATGCTTTTCAAAGAAACAAAAGAACTCCCTTTTGTAATTATTGGTGGTGGTAGTAATTTATTGTTAACTTCAGATTTTAATGGCATTGTTCTTCGAAATGAAATTTTGGGAAAAACAATTTTGGAAGAAACGGCAGATTCTGTTTTAGTTAAAATCGGATCTGGAGAAAACTGGCACGAATTCGTTCTTTGGGCGGTTGAAAACGATTTTGGTGGTGTCGAAAATATGAGTCTAATTCCGGGGAGCGTTGGGGCAAGTCCCATGCAAAATATCGGTGCATATGGCGTTGAAATAAAAGATGTGTTTGAGCATTTATTAGCTTATCATATAGAATCTGGAGAAACACATCAATTTTCATTGGAAGAATGTCAATTTGGCTATCGCGAAAGTGTTTTTAAACGTGCCTTAAAAAATCAATATGTGATTACCGAAGTTTGTTTTCGATTAGAAAAAAATCGAAAGGTAAATACAACTTATGGCGCAATTGAGCAAGAATTACAAAAAATGGGTGTTTCCTCTCCTACTATTCGCGATGTGAGCAATGCTGTTATCTCAATTAGGCAATCTAAACTACCAAATCCTGCAGAGTTAGGAAATGCAGGAAGTTTCTTTAAAAATCCCGTTGTGGATGTTAGTATTGCAGATTCAATCCTTGAAAAATTTCCAAACGCTCCTGTTTATCCTGTAGAAAATGGCAAAAAGAAACTAGCCGCAGGTTGGTTAATTGAAAACGCCGGCTGGAAAGGTAAAACCATTGGAACATGTGGTGTTCATAAATTGCAAGCTCTAGTACTTGTTAACTATGGCGGTTCCACCGGAAATCAGATTTACGATTTATCCACTTCCATTATTTCAGATATCCAAGAAAAATTTGGTGTTACGCTTGAGCGTGAAGTGAATATACTTTAATTCCACACTTTAGTTCCTTCCGAGCAATTGGAACAAATATCTATTCCTTTACGATTTGATAAAATGGCTTGACGGAAATTTTGGTAGCTAGTTGAACGCCAAATCTGCTGAAATGATTTCTCTTTTAAAGTTCCCATTGCATGTTGTGCATCTTTATCAAAACAACAGGGTACCACTTTCCCATCCCATGTGAGTACGCTGCCAGACCACATGCGCCAACAATGATTTCCGGGATCTCCTTTCAATTTGTAGTTACCTGAACTGGTTCGTTTGTAGCGACTATATTTTTCATTGGTTGGCATTAATGGGTTTCCATGTTCATACTCATAAAATTGAGCTGTTTTTATTCGAACTTCATCAACTCCAAGGTCATTCGCTAGGGAAAATACAGCCGGAATTTCATGCTCATTTGGTTTTACTGCTAAAAATTGAAAAATTAAATGGGGCGTTCTGGATTTCTGTTCTTTTTTTGCATCAACCAAAAACTTGCTGCCTTCAATTACTTTTTCAAGTTGGCCATGAACACGGTATTGTTCGTAGGTTTCTTGCGTTAGTCCGTCTATGGAGATAATCAAACGATCCAATCCTGACTTTACAATTTCTGTAGCCTTTTCTTTCGTTATAAAATGAGCATTAGTGGAAGTGGCAGTATAAATCTTTGCTTTTTTTGCTTCTTTAATCAATTCCAAAAATTGCGGATGAAGAAACGGCTCTCCCTGAAAATAATAATTGATGTAAAAAACGTGTGACTTAACTTGCTGCAACATCGTTTTATGCAATTCTAAATCGAGTTTACCCGTTGGTCTTGTAAATTGCTTCAATCCACTTGGACATTCCGGGCAACCCAAATTGCAAGCTGTTGTTGGTTCAATACTCAAAGAAAACGGATTCCCCTTATGCCATGCCTTTCTGGTAATGCGGGAAATAAGGTAACTCGCTTTCAGCACCAACAAATTCCAAAGCCTGCTTATAGTTAGGTGTTTGGTTATTTGAAAGGAGTCTTTAAAATAGAGCATACAACAAATATAAGTCTTAGAATTTTCAATTCTTAAAATTCAATCATTCTAATTGTAAAAAATAACTAGTTGTATTGAGAAATTGCATTTTTATAGATTTGTTTTACTTTGTTTTTCAAGGAATTTGGTTGAATTACTTTTACCAGATCCCCAAAAGAAAGCAATTCCATAACAAAGTCTCGAGTTATACAAATTTTTAATTTTATTCTAAATTCAATTTCATTTTCAATTACTATTTCTTGTGTTGAGTGTAGTGGCAGAGATTTTACAAACCTACCTTGTTCAGGATCGAAAGATAAAACAATTTCATCGGGCAATAATTCATTAGGGCTAATTATACCAAAGAAAAATCTAAATTTTTCTCTTACATCAAAGTTGTCCGGATAAATAAATTTTGTTCTGGTAATGTGCAGTTCCGTTAGCCGATCAAGTCCAAATGTTTTAATTGAATTATCTACCAAATCCTTAGCCACTAGATACCAACGATTTTTAAATTCTTTCAAAGCATAGGGTTCTACTTTTCGAGTTTTAGTTTGATCTTCCCAAAACTTTTTATGTGAAAATTCAATTTGCAGATTATTTTTTATGGCATGTAGTAACCCGTATAAATTTTCTATCCCTTGCGGTGTATGATATTCTAAATGTACATAGGGTTTTAGATCTTGAGCTAAACTCAATGAATTGAACATGTCAAATGCTTCTAGCATTCGTTGAAAATTCATATTTTCCAATTCATTTTGAACAATAAAATATCCTTTCATTGATCGAGAAAACTCGATGTCAATACCAAAATTAGTTCTGATTTCTTTCAAATCTCTTTGAAACGTTCTTTTTGAAAAACCCACCATGAGCGAATCATCTTGCATTTGCAAAAAATCAACTTGTCTTTCGATATATTCCTGAATTTCTTCAAATGAGCAATACGATTTTGATTTAAGTTTCTTTAAAATCAATAAATATCGGGAGATGTAACCGCGTTTAGACATTAATTCAACTTATTACCATTTGAATCGTAAACTGTTCCGTATACCCAAGCACCAGAATTACACTCATTATATAGTGAACAGAAATGTTCTTGTTTATTATTTTTAGTAAAGTATTCTTTCGCACATTCAATAAATTCAGCACCTCTAATCCAACCAAAAACAATTGGCACAACAAATATGATTTTATCTTGATAATAAACCTTGTCCGCGTTAACATATCTATTTCCTTGATTGCTTATTTGTTTAATAAATTCTGACGCATCATCGTGCAATTTAGAAAATTCAGATTCCCGATTTTGTTTCGCTTCAAATAACAAATAAACTTTTTCACCTTTTGAATTTTTCCATTGTACTAGTAAATCAGCTCTACCATGAAAAGTTCTGATTTCAGATTTTTCATTATTTACCGTGTTATACACCGTAAATTCTTGCAGTGTATTGGCAGAATCTGAGAATGCTTTTACAATCGCATTATTCAATACGCCTACCCATGCTTGTTCGTTTAACCCAAAAACATCTTCATAAACAGTAGGATGACAAACATAATTATCAAAAATGGATTCTCGCATTAGATTAAGTTCTTGTCCTAATCGTTTAAAAACTACTTCAAAAAAGAAATCAAGTTCCTTTAATGCAAGTGATTCTTTGTTCAGATAATGTTGTTGTTGAATTTTATTCATAGATTAGTTATTAAATTCATTAATTTATTCATTGCAATTTCTTTGTTTCGACCTGTTAACAATGGCTTATAAAAAGGCTCAGTTCCCAAGATTGTTCTATCGGCATCAATTGTATTAATCATTAATGGAAACAAAATAGAAAATATTTTATCACTGACCATTTTTTCAACTTCTCTTTTATTCTTAAATTCAATTTCAATTAAATCAAATTCTATCTTCTTATTTTCAAGTTTTTTTGCCTCAATTTCAACCTGTTTTTCAATCAAATCTAACTGTTCCTTTTCAGTTTCAACTCCAAGTTTACACATTTCCATTTTTTGTTTCTTGATTTCAAGTCTCTTTTTTTGAATTTCAACCCTTTTTTCAATTAATTCAAGTTGGTCTTTCTCGTTAATTTCAACCTGAAGAAAACTTCCCATTTTATTCATTCTCATACTTTAGTTTTTAAATTGAAGACAAATTTACATGCTTCAAGCGCCAATATATGTCGCTCAAAAAACTATTCATAAAAAAGTTAATACGATACGAATAATTTAACAATTTACAAATATCTTGAACAATTCAACTGAAATCAATACTATCTTTGCCACATGAAATGGCTGAGTGAAAGAATTAGTGTTAAAAAACATGCAAACTTTACTACAATTGTAATATCACCTTCAAAAAATTTCTGGACAACAGTACTGTTGGGGACATGGTTGAGTATGTGGTTTATGATTGGTGTATTGGTAATTAGTTCCTTTTACATGTTCGAACTAAAGAATCAGGAAAAACTCATCCTTTGGGTATTTTTATCATTCTGGATTTTCTATTTGTTTCGTATCGGACGTACTTTTTTGTGGATACATTATGGCCAAGAACTCATTAAACTGGGTGAATTTAGTATTGACTATAAAAGATCTATTTTCAAGTACGGCAAAGCAAATGTTATTTTTTACGAGAACATTGTAGGATTCTCTACCCATTTACCTAAGGAAAACTCATTTGAATCGGTTTGGGAATCATCTCCTTGGATAAGTGGTGGTGAAAGAATCTTTATGGAAACAAAATTAAAAACCTTCAAATTTGGAAGGAAACTAACAACGCAAGAAACTCATTCCTTGTTAGATACCATCAAAATGGTTGTTAAAAAGAGACGGTCAGTTTTAGAAAAAAATGATACAATTTAACTTTTTTAACAATTTTTCTTGAAACATACTTGCACAGAAAGAATTATACAAATAATTTTGTACCGAAAAATAACATTAACCCTTAAATTCAATTAAAATGAAAAAAGTATTTTTAACATTGGCAGTAGTTTTCGCAACTAGTACTGTATTAGTTTCTTGTGGTGGTAAAAAAGATGCATCTGAAAATGCAACTGCTGAAGCAACTCAAACTGAAGAGGCAGCTCCAGCTCCAGCTCCAGCAACTGAAAACGCTACTGAAAACACTGAAGCTTCTAAAGAAGAAGGTAAAAAAGAAGAGAAAAAAGACGAGAAGAAAAAATAATCTCTTTTTCTACTGTTTTTTTTACAGTATAAAATTTTCGAAGCCACCTAGTTTAGGTGGCTTCTTTTTTATACCCCAAATTTGGTAGAGACAAACCTTTCTTAAGTAGCAATTAAAAAGCTGATTACTTTTAATTCCTCAATACATTCAAAATCACACTAAAAACCTGACTGATTTTCTAGCAAGAAATTAGCGAATGATTAGATTACAAAATACGATGCTTTCTTATATCAAACTTAAGTTACGCTACTAGTAAAAGCCCAAGGTTAACAGATGAAACCAGCGATCTTCGGTGAATAAGAAATAAAATACTCCAAGACTTATTATAAAAACGCTTGCATGATACGTAATTACAAACAAAGGATCATTTTTCTTATATAACCAAACAAATAAAGGCAAACAAAATAAAGGGATTACAAACATCCATGCCCAAAAGAAGGTGAAATGAACGGGTATTTGATATTGCATATACTTCTGAATAGATAGAATTTTAATGGGAGCATGTAAAATCCAACTTCGTACAACAATAACCTCGCGATTATTTCTGTACAATCCGTAATTCTGTGTTTGAACCCATAGTTTTTCTGGTTTGGAAGTTTCAATCAAGGAAATTTGGGCACTACCAACACTTGAATACACTTCTTTAGAATAGCGATCTACATTTTCAACTGAGCGATGATTTGGTAGCATTAAATCTAAAAACATACCTAAAGCAAGTACAATTCCAATAATACAAACTACCTTATTTAGTTGCCATCTCCACCCTGAACGCAATTTCTTGAAATAAGAAGCTATTACTTTTTCCTGATATTGCTTATTTTCCTCGTATTTAGCTCGTGCCTTTTTTACCTTCTCCTCCCATGATTCATCCGGCCTTGTGCGGCGGCGAGAATAATCACCAACTTTGGGTTGAGCAATCTTTTTCTTTCCTGTTAAAACTTCGTATGCTTCTTGAATGAGTAAAAATTTCTCTTGTGCTCCCGGACTATCATTTCGATCAGGATGATAATGAAAAGCTAATTTGCGATAACTTCTTTTAATTTCATCAATGCTCGCATTTTCTGTTAAGCCTAAAATTTGATAGTACTTCCTCATTGATTCAATTTCAATTGATTAACAGTTGCTTTGCGATCTAATTTCCCACTATTTGTATAAATAAATCTGGCTAAATGATAAACCTCTCGAGGTTTTTTAACACCCAAAAATTCCAAGTCAACGTTGGTAAATGAATCAGTAGATTCGATGCATAAAATCAATTTTTCACCCAAATACGTATCTGGGATCCCAGAAACAAAAAAAGGAACTTGAATAAACCGGGAAAGTTGACTTTCAATTTCTTCAACGTGGATTTTTATTCCACCAGAATTAACAACAAAATCATTTCTTCCCAACCAGTTAAATTGAAATTCATTCGCTAATTCAACTTGATCTGATGTTATAATTGGATTATCATGTAGCGCTGGAAAAAAGATTTTCAATCCTTGATTTTCTCCATATTCAAATCGAATTCCAGGCATCGCTTGGTAATATTCATCTGTTTCAAAACCTACTTTTTTTATTGCCACATGACTTGCCGTTTCTGTCATACCATATCCGTGATAAACCGTGATTTTTTCGTCTCTCAGTTGAGAAATAAGATCCCCATTCATAGGTGCACCACCGACAAGAATATATCGAATTTCGCGGACTTTTTCAAGTGACTGATTCAGCATATTTGTTAATTGCATTGGAGTAACCGCTATAAAATCAATCCTTCCCTCCCATTCACTAAGTGGATTAGAAACGGCTTTAATAACATTCAATTTCATTCTGGACTCAATTGCCCTCACTATCATCATTTTACCTCCGATGGTTGTTAAAGGCAAACACAATAAGGCCTTTGTCTTCTCAGTTAAATTAAAATATGTGACAGTATTTCGTGCTGAATAAAGCATTCCATTTTTTAAAAGTTGAATTTGCTTTGGTTTTCCTGTTGAACCCGATGTCATCGTTTTAATGTGAGAAAGATCTGAATACCAATCAATAATAAATTGTTCTACCTCTTCCTTTACGCTGGGGTCAATCGAAAAATTCTTAGATACTTTTTGCACGAGGTAAATTTACCAAATACTAATCCCTATTAAAATCAAAAAGAATAAAGTTATTAAAAGATCAGTGTCATTAAGGAACACAAACCAAAGTGTCATAATTAGGTGAGAAACCAGCCCAAATACCCACGGCTGGACCAACAAGATTGGATTTAACATTTATCGGAGAAGCAAATGGACTCCCTTGATTGTTAATTTGTTCTCTTCGAGTTCGAAAAAACTCGTAAATCTGATATTCAATTTTAGAAAATCGAATAACCACCGTATCAAATTTTCGATAATACCGCTTAAATTCCTCTAAATGGGTTGTATCTCTTCGCTTTAGAGGATTTGAATAATCCAAGGTTCGATAGTCTCCGTTCCAAAATTCATCCCTAATGTAACCGCCACTGGGACGTTTAAAGTATTTATCAATGGGTTCTCCTTGATACAAATGTATCCTTTTAGCTTCCCAAAAGTAGGCGTCATTCAATGTTGTTGGATCGGTGAAATTGGCTACAGTTGTTCCGTATTCATTATTTTCACTACTAGGATTCCAGTATAAATTAGTCAATGGCAAAGGATTCAACAAAGACGTTTCTCCATATACATACCTTCCTTCATGTCGTACGGACAATTTGTGAGATTTTCCAAGTTTTCCTACAAAATTTGAATCCAACGTTGAATATACTTTAATAGCTAAAAATTGGGCTTCTTCCGGACTAATTTCCAAAATTTCACAAACTCTGTAAAGACTTTCGCTGGGCAAATCTGACATATTCATAGGGAATAATTGTACAGAGTCAGAGTCAATAGTCATAAAAACTTCTGCATCAGGTATAAATGAATTCAAATACGAACTTAAATCAGTTGGATCATAAATATATTGCGTTCGAGAAAGCAAAACCACTGGAAATTGATTGGTATAAATGCGCCCCTCAACCACAATTTTTTCCTCATTCTGTGGAATATCTATAGTAACTTCCTTGGTGCAGGAACAAAGGAGGATAGAAAAAAAAAGAAATGGAATTAATGTTTTCAAGTATTGCAACTTCTATTTGTACGAAATTACAAAAATATCTTCATCATTTTTTTTAAAAAATTTTTCTTCCCGAGCGAAAGCTTCTAATCCAGATGTTGTTTGCAGTTTTTTTAAAGTAGATTGTGCCTGAATTAATTTCACCTTTGTAGCTTCTCGCTGTTGATTCAACTCTTTTAATTTTATATTTTGTTTCACCAAATGAAAAATATCCCAATCATCTAACAACAAGGCATATAAAACAAAAACCACACTTGTAATCAAGAATTTATTTTTTATCCAAGAAAGAAATTTTAGTTTAAAAACTACCATAAATCAAAATTAATGTTTTCAGAGAAGTGTTTTTTCCGTATTTCGTTGAACTTTTTAAGATTGGATTGTTAAACATATATCGAGATATAGGCAACAATGCAAGCGTTTTGAATTTTTCGCTAATTATTTGAAAAAAGTAAAGTTCTATTTCAAATTATTCCCTTATTTTTACATCCTAAAAAAATCAAAATGAACTTACACGAATATCAAGGTAAACAAATTTTAAAGTCATTTGGAGTAGCTGTTCAAGAAGGAATAGTCGTTGACAAAGTAGAAGATGCAAAAGCAGCTGCATTAAAATTAACGGAAGAAACAGGAACATCCTGGTATGTAGTTAAAGCTCAAATTCATGCAGGTGGACGTGGGAAAGGTAAAATTACCGAGACTGGTTCAAATGGCGTTGTTTTGGCCAAAGGTATTGATCAAATTGAAGAAAAAGTTCAGGGAATTTTAGGAGGAAATCTAGTGACACTTCAGACAAGTGCTGCTGGAAAAAAAGTAAATAAAGTACTTATTGCTCAAGACGTATATTATCCAGGAGAATCGGATCCAAGTGAGTTTTACATGTCCGTTCTTCTTGATAGAGAAAAAGCTTGCAATGTAATTATCTATTCAACAGAAGGCGGTATGGATATTGAACATGTTGCAGAACACACTCCTCATTTAATTTTCAAGGAATACATTGATCCACGCGTAGGTTTACAAGGCTTTCAAGCAAGAAAAATCGCATTCAACCTTGGACTTTCTGGTGAAGCATTCAAACAGATGACAAAATTTGTCGCTGCACTATATAAAGCTTATGATGGAATTGATGCTTCTATGTTTGAAATAAATCCAGTTCTAAAAACTTCTGATAATAAAATTATTGCTGTAGATTCTAAAGTAACCTTAGATGGTAATGGTTTAATGCGTCATCCCGATTATTTGGCTATGCGCGATGTAACAGAAGAAGATCCAACAGAAGTGGAAGCTGGCGAAGCAGGATTGAACTTTGTGAAATTAGATGGAAACGTTGGTTGTATGGTAAACGGAGCAGGATTAGCAATGGCGACCATGGACATTATTAAATTGTCTGGTGGAAACCCGGCTAACTTCCTTGACGTTGGAGGTACTGCAAACGCTGAGCGTGTTGAAAAAGCCTTTAAAATCATTTTAAAAGACCCAAATGTTAAAGCAATTTTAATCAATATTTTTGGAGGAATTGTTCGTTGTGACCGAGTAGCACAAGGAGTGGTTGACGCTTATAAAAATATGGGCTCTATTCCAGTACCTATTATTGTTAGATTACAAGGAACGAATGCTGAAGAAGCGAAAAAACTAATTGATGACTCTGGACTTAATGTACATTCTGCAGTTCTTTTACAAGAAGCAGCTGACAAAGTGAAGGAAGTACTAGCGTAAAGAAATTAACAACAAACATAGAAAGCCGGTTTTGCCGGCTTTTTTTTTTAAACAGATTGAATATGCTTAAGATTGATATGCATTCTCACATAATCCCCAAACATTTGCCTAATTGGACTGAAAAATTTGGGTATGGTGATTTCATTTATCTTAACCACGTTGAAAATGGTGTTGCTGATATGATGCAAGGTGGTCGTTTTTTTCGTCGTATAAAAGAAAACTGTTGGAACGAGGAGTTAAGAATTGATGAATATGAAAAATTTCACACGCAAGTTCAAGTCGTTTGTACAATTCCAGTTCTATTTTCTTACTGGGCAAAACCAACAGATTGCGAGGAATTATCAAAATTTCTAAACGACCATATAGCAGATTTAGTAGCCAGATTTCCCAAGAATTACATTGGATTGGGAACAATACCTATGCAAGATACTGAAACGGCAATTCGTGAATTGAAACGCTGCAAAGAAATTGGATTAGTAGGTATTCAAATCGGCTCTAATATTAATACAGAAAATCTAAGTGAAGATAAGTTCTTTCCCATTTTTGAAGCTTGTGAGGAACTGAATATGGCAGTTATGATTCACCCTTGGCAAATGATGGGATTTGATCAATTGCAAAAATACTGGTTACCTTGGCTTGTTGGCATGCCTGCCGAAACATCTCGTGCCGCATGTTCATTGATTTTTGGAGGAGTAATGGAGCGACTTCCAAAACTACGTATATGCTTTTCGCATGCCGGAGGTTCATTTTTACCAACAATTGGACGTATTGAACACGGATTCAATTGCAGACCAGATTTAGTTGCGATTGATAATCCTGTAAACCCTCGCGAATACATTGGAAAGTTTTGGGTAGATTGCATTACACATGACATTGATGCGCTTAAATATATTTTAAATCTTCAAGGAAGCAGAAAAGTTTGTTTGGGATCTGACTATCCTTTTCCACTTGGTGATTTAGAAATCGGTAAATTTATTGAAGAAAGTAATTTGCCAAAAGAAGATATCCAAAATATCTTTTATCAATCAACTCTTGACTGGTTAGATTTAAAAATCGAACAGTATATTTAATTACCGCAAAAATACTGTCTCAAACAACTTTAATAAAAACAAAAAAGGCCAACTTTCGCTGACCTTCTTCATAATAGGTTTGTTTTATTATTCTTTTACAAACTTCACTTTCTCAACACCACTTGCGTGATATACGTTTACAAAGTAAATTCCAGCATGTAAATTTGAAACATCAAACGTTGTGTTTGAATTTCCAACTAAACTTTTTGAAGCAATAGTTTTTCCTTCAATATTGGTAATCGCAATCGAAGACGCTTTCATAGAAGCTGATATACCTTCAATAGTAATGTTATTTGATGATGGATTTGGTGAAACAATTATTGGTGCTATAATTTGCTCAATTGTCCCTGCTGTTCCTAAAACAATTCTATATCCACTAAAAGAAGTAGGCACTTCAACTGCTTGTTGACCAAGGAAAGGAATTTCAACCAAAACAGTTGCTGTTATATCAATAGTTAAAGGATAAGTCCCAGCCGTTCCGTTTGTACCAAACACATTAGCACAACCATTAGCACCTCCGGCATACGAACAATTCGCTAAATTACAAGCATAATCAAATCCTGTTGGCAAACCACCAACGCCATTTACTACAAATCCTTGAATCGGGCTACCAATGAAACCTTGAGCTGTTGGATCACTACCAGCAACTTCAGCGGTAACTGTACTTGGAACCTTGAAATTTAAATCTGTGCTGTAAAAAACATTTACTAATCCCGGAGGAAAGTTTTGAGTAGTATCTGGCCAAACTCCATAAGTAGAATCGGCGAAATTAGCACCAGGAGTACAAGTTTGAGCTGAAACACCAAAGTTCAAAGCTGTCAACGTTAAAATAGAAAGTAATAATTTTTTCATAGTTAATAATTAAATTTAATCAAAGATAGAAAAAATATATAAATCTCAACATGAAAAAGACAAAAATAGAGGTCCAAACCAAGTCTTTTTATTACCTACCATTAATTTCAATCTGATATTAAAGTGAAATAACTATTTTTGTTTAAAATTTAGAAAATGGCGAATAATTTATTAAAAGGTAAGAAAGGGATAATTTTCGGTGCACTCAATGATCAATCCATTGCTTGGAAAGTGGCTGAAAGAGCACATGAAGAAGGTGCAGAATTTGTTTTAACCAATGCGCCCATAGCCATGCGAATGGGAGAGATTAATGGATTAGCAGAAAAAACAGGAAGCAAAATCATTCCTGCGGATGCAACGAATATTGAAGATCTAGAAAATCTAGTTACTCAATCAACCGAAATTTTAGGTGGCAAACTTGACTTCGTTCTGCATTCAATTGGAATGTCGCCAAATGTAAGAAAAGGAAAACATTACACAGAGAGCAATTACCAGTTTTATAATCAAACGATGGATGTTTCTGCTATATCTCTGCATAAAACACTTGCAACTTTATACAAACATGATGCATTAAATGAATGGGCTTCAGTTGTAGCCCTAACCTATATTGCAGCGCAACGAATTTTTCCTGATTACAATGACATGGCAGATGCAAAATCATTGCTAGAATCAATCACCCGATCTTTTGGTTATCATTATGGGATCAAAAATAAGGTACGTGTAAATACTATTTCACAATCACCAACCGTAACTACAGCTGGACAAGGAATCAAAGGGTTTACAGAGTTCATTAATTTTTCTGAACAAATGTCTCCACTTGGAAATGCACCTGCCGTTGCTTGTGCCGATTACTGTATTTCAATGTTTTCAGATTTAACAAGGTACGTTACCATGCAGAATCTATTTCACGATGGTGGCTTTTCAAATACAGGTGTAACACAGCAAGTAATTGAAAAATTCGGAAATGAATAAAATAATTTAACATTTTCCCTAAAATCAATCGGGAATCATTATTTTTGATGTCAAATAATAAAAATTTACAATGTCTATTTTAGTTAATAAAAATTCTAAAGTTATCGTACAAGGATACACAGGAAGCGAAGGAACTTTTCATGCAGGTCAAATGATTGAATACGGAACCAATGTAGTTGGTGGTGTAACTCCAGGTAAAGGAGGGACAATGCATTTAGACAGACCCGTTTTTAATACAGTTCAAGATGCAGTAGAAAAAACACATGCGGATGTATCGATTATCTTCGTTCCACCTGCCTTTGCAGCTGATGCCATTATGGAAGCTGCTAATGCGGGAATAAAGGTTATCGTATGTATTACTGAAGGTATTCCTGTTAAAGATATGGTTGCTGCGAAAGAATATATTAAAGGATACGACTGTAGATTAATTGGTCCAAATTGCCCTGGAATAATTACAGCAGGAGAAGCGAAAGTTGGAATTATGCCTGGTTTTGTTTTCAAAAAGGGTAAAATTGGAATTGTTTCCAAATCGGGAACTCTAACTTATGAAGCAGCAGATCAAGTTGCGAAAGCGGGATTAGGAATTACTACTGCAATTGGAATCGGTGGAGATCCTATTATTGGAACCACAACCAAAGAAGCTGTTGAATTACTTATGAATGATCCTGAAACAGAAGGAATCATTATGATTGGTGAAATTGGAGGTAACCTAGAGGCAATTGCGGCAAAATGGGTAAAAGAAAATGGAACAAAACCAGTTGTAGGATTTATTGCCGGTGAAACAGCACCAAAAGGAAGAACAATGGGACATGCCGGAGCCATTGTTGGTGGTGCAGAAGACACAGCTGAAGCAAAAAAGAGAATCATGAGAGAATGTGGCATACACGTAGTTGACTCACCTGCTCAAATAGGTTCTAAAATGGCTGAAGTTATTGGAGTCACTGCATAAATCATTTATTATTTATTAAATTCTTGAATAATTCGTTGATTTTTAAAAATTTGTCGTAATTTTCAACTTTAATCATATCTATTATTAAGTGTTTTTGTAATTCATGATGAACATTTTCGTTGCTAAACTAGACTTTGGCGTATCAAGCGAGCAGCTCAGACAAGAATTCGAGCGTTTCGGAAAAGTTTTAAAAGCTACCGTTGCTTTGGACAGAGAAACTGGTAAATCTCGAGGATTTGCTTTTGTTGAAATGGCAACCAAAGAGGATGGTATTGCTGCTATTAACGGTTTGGATGGGAAAACATTTAACGGGCGTGCATGCACCGTTAAGGAAGCGGATCCTAGACCGGATAATAGACCACCTAGAGACAACAGGCCGTCAAATTTTAATCCAAAAAAAGAGGAAAACACTCCGAGAAAACCGATTGAAAATACCACGGAAATACCACCTGTTACAATTCCTCCAAATCAAGAAATACGAAAAAAAAGTAAGGATAAAAAATCGAAAGTTGATTGGGATAACGATGGTTTGCCTAAAAAACCAAAATCAAATTCTTTCAAACCAAAACCAAGATTTGATGAGTTTGACGATGAAGAAGACGATGATTTGAACTTGTTAAAATTAAGAAGAGAATTGGAACAAGAAGATTTTGAAGAAGAAGATGAGGATTAGTAATCTCAAACAAATAAAAAAATTAAAGCAATCAAATTGATTGCTTTTTTTGTTTAATTAACGAAACGAAAACTTTATACTCTCTTTCTTGTTTTTATATTTGACAAATATTTATTTAAGTTGAAAAATCTCGTTACACTAAGCTGCTTCGTTTTACTTAGCTTGTTTTCTCTCTCACAAAAAGCAACCTTAAGTGGTTATATAACAGACGCTTCAAATGGCGAGGCAATAATCGGTGCTAAAGTGTTTATCCCTTCTATCAAACAAGGAGCGATAACAAACACCTACGGGTTTTACTCTCTTACACTTCCAGTTGGAAAATATACCGTAGAGTATAAATTCGCCTCGTTTTCAACAGTTACAAAAGACATCGACTTATCCAAAGACATTACACTCAATGTTGAATTAGGTTCGTCTGTTAATAATCTCAAGGAAGTTGAAATTAATGCCAAAAAAGGAGAAAATGTAAACTCAGCAAAACTTGGTCAAGTTGAACTTGAAATGGATCAAATTAAAACCTTACCTGCATTCATGGGAGAGGTTGATGTTATTAAAACAATTCAATTACTACCTGGAGTTTCTTCCGTTTCTGAAGGAGGTCAAGGCTTTTATGTTCGAGGTGGTGGGCCAGATCAGAACTTAGTCTTAGTTGATGAAGCTGTGGTATATAACGCGGCACATCTTTTTGGTTTTTTCTCTGTATTCAATGCTGATGCAGTAAAAGGAGTTAGCCTTACTAAAGGTGGAATGCCGGCAAACTTTGGTGGGAGAATGTCTTCCGTGTTGGAAGTTAACATGAACGAAGGGAACAATAAAACCTTTAAGGTAAAAGGAGGAATTGGGGCAATTTCATCTCGAATTACGATAGAAGGACCTTTGAAAAAAGACAAGGGTTCATTTATTGTTTCAGGACGAAGGACCTACATCGACGTGATAATGAAAGCCGCTATTCCTGATACATCGCCATTTGCAGGTACGAGTTATTATTTTTATGATTTCAATCTCAAACTGAACTATAAAATAACAAAAAAGGACAGGCTATTTTTGAGTGGCTATTACGGCAAGGATGTGTTTTCTTTTGGTAATACAAAAGACAATTTCAACGTTAAAATGCCGTGGGGAAATGCTATTGCCGCATTGAGATGGAATCACCTTTTCAATCCGAAACTTTTTATGAACGTTACAACAACATTCACAGATTATATGTTTCAGTTTGGCTCGAATCAAGATCAATTTCGTTTTTCGTTAAATTCTGGGGTTCGTGATTTGGGTGCAAAAGTTGATTTTTCCTATTATCCGAATACAAAACACAAACTAAAATGGGGAGCAGATTATATTTTTCACACCTTTACACCAACCAGTGTATCAGCAGAAACGGATAGTATTGTTTTTGATACCGGTTTAGCCCAAAAGTTATATTCACACGAGTCTGCTATATATATTACCGATGAATACGATTTATCTGAAAACTGGAAATTTAACGTTGGATTGCGTTACAGTACTTATCAGCAAGTAGGTCCATTTACCAGATTCATAAAAGGAGATATTGGTACTACGGACTCAACCATTCAATATGGCAACGGGGACTTGATTAAATTTTACCACGGGCTAGAGCCTCGATTTTCATTTCGATGGATGTTGCCGGATAAAAGCTCTATCAAAGGTGGTTATTCCTACAATTACCAATATGTACATTTGACCTCATTGAGTGCTGTTTCATTGCCAACTGACATTTGGTATCCAACAACAGACATTGCTAAACCACAATCGGGCTGGCAAACATCTATCGGGTATTTTAAGAATTTTGACGATGATAAATGGGAAACTTCTATTGAAGCTTATTACAAAGGGATGAATAACCTCATCGAATATGAAGAAGGTGCATTGCCAGGTGACAATGTTAATGATAATACGGATAATTTATTGGTGTTTGGAAAAGGATGGTCTTATGGGGTTGAACTTTTCATAAAAAGATCATTTGGAAAACTTACCGGTTGGGTCGGGTACACTTGGTCAAAAACGGAGCGTCAATTTGAAGATTTAAATGAAGGAAATCCCTTCCCAGCAAAATACGATAGACGCCACGACCTGAGTGTTGTTGCTACCTACAAATTAAATGAAAGATGGACTTTTAGTTCTGCATTTATTTATGCAACAGGTAATACATTAACATTGCCAACAAGCTGGTATGTTCAAGAACAAAATTTATTATTTAATTACGGTGCTCGAAATTCTACAAGAATGGCACCATACCATCGATTAGATCTCTCAGCTACATGGTATGACAAACCAACCAAAACAAAAATAGATCCTATTTCAGGATTGAAAATGGAAGTTAAAAAACGGTTCAGACATAATTGGTCTTTTTCAATTTACAACGTTTACAACAGAGCAAATCCTTTCTTTTTGTACGTAGATAATGACGGAGATTTTTTAAATGGTGATTTTAAACTATCCGTTAAACAAGTAACTTTATTTCCTGTAATTCCAAGCGTTACATGGAATTTTGAATTCTAAAATAGTATGAAAACATTTATAAAATACATTCTATTTTCGCTAATTGGAATTTTAGCAATTTTAGTTTCCTGCACCAAAGAGGTAAAAATTGACATTCCTGGCTATAAGGAACAATTAGTAGTAGATGGCTTCATAGAAACAGGATCGCCTGCCTTTGTCCTATTGAGTAAAACAAATAACATTTATGCAGGAACAAACATTCAAAACTATATTGATGGGTTTGTTTCAGGCGCTACTGTCATCGTATCAGATGGAACAGTTACCGACACCTTATTAGAAGTTTGCACGAACAATTTACCACAAGGTACTGAAGAAACGATTGCAGCATTATTGGGATTAAGCGTTGATCAGATATTGGCAAGTCCAATATGCTTTTACGTGTCAGATCAAATTACAGGGGAGGTTGGAAAAACTTACTCGTTAAAAATCATCAACCAAGGAGAAATCTATGAGGCTCAATCAACCATTTTGCAACCAAAACAATTGGATTCATTGTATTGGAAGCCGGAAAATAATTTACCGAATTATGGTTTTTCATGGGCGAAATTAACAGATGCTCCTCAAAGTGGAAACGCTTACAAATGGGAAGTTAAATATGTTTCATCGCCAGGTTTTTCAAAACCATTTAACGCATTTACAGATGATCGATTTTACAATGGCTTAACCTTTGAATTTGCCTATGAAAATCCAATGTCTTTTAATGACCCGAATGTTCCAGATGAGCAACGAGGATATTTCAAATTAGGTGATACGATTGTTGTCAAGTTTTCAACACTAGGAAAAAAGGAATACCAGTTTTACGAAAAGAAATACAATCAAATTTATTCAGCAGGAAATCCATTTGCAACTCCAGTAAATGTTCCAAGTAATTTATCTAACGGAGCATTGGGGATTTGGACTGCATTTTCCCCAACTTTTGACACGCTTATTTGCCTTCCTTAAAAAAACCCATTTTAAATACTTGAAAAAGTATAAGGAAGTTCAATAAATATAACTGTATTTTCATCAGAAATTATTGACATTCTTCCTTTATGGTCTGTGATTATTTTTTTAATCATGCTTAACTTTCCAATGATTACTTTATTTGAACTTTCCATAATTGGATTGACATCAAGAATATTGGCTATTATTTCATCGCTGATTTTCCTGCCATTAAAACTAAATTCAATGAAAACAATCGATTCTCTAATCTCTGACTTAATTCGAATGTACTTATCAACTTCAGTTTCCTCAAATAAATTGGATGCCAACATGAAAGCATTTTTCCATAATTGAAATAAATTAATCTCATTTGCTGAAATTTCAATATTATCATGAACATTCAACTGAATTGAAATTGCATCAAACATGTACTTATAAACAGCAAGAACTGAGTTAATATTTTCAAGTAAATTGATCTTAGTAATATCAAAAGTCTTAGAACCAATTGCAATTTTTGTCAACTCTTGAACAATTAAAGAAGCACTGTTACTTGTCTCAATAATTGAGTTTGACAATAAAAGCGTTTTCTCTATATAATAAATAATGTTCAGAAGTTCATTTTGTTTTTCAGTTTTTAAAACAAAATTTATTTCATCCTCATCATTGATCGTAAATTTAGCATTAACAAATACTTGAGCCAATTCAAATGATCTTTCATCTTCTATATTTTTTGATAGAAGGTACTCCTTAATATCTGCTATATATTTTCGCTTATTTCGATAGGATGTAAAAGGAACTTCAATTTTCTTTTTTGCAAATTCTAACGCGAAATTAAGTGAGTTCATTGTTAATTCCCCATCAAGAATACAATTGATCAATTCTGAAAGAGCCGTGTTTACTTCTTTCGCCCCATTTGTAATAATACCAAAAGGTGTGTTTAACTCATGAGAGATGGAAGACGCTAATTCGGCAAGAAGTGAAAACTTTTCATGCTCAAGGTATTTATGCGTTAACTCCGTTATTTTTTTCGTTTGAAGATTTACTTCTTGTTCCAATTTTTGATTGATTTCAAAAAGTTCCCTCTGAAGTAATTCTTTTTGAACTTGTTCTTTCAGTTTGTCAACACGATTAGATAACAAAGGTGCAATCGTCATTAAAAACCGTATGTGATTTTCATTAAAAAAATCCTCAATATAATGTCCACAGTTTATAACTCCAATAAGTTCACCTGCAACTTTCAATGGAATTGAAAGTTGTGATTTTAATTCTCGGGAAGTAATGAATTCAGCTGAGTCAGAAGTTAGCAAATACCCTGATTCTTGAACAGATGACAGAAGATCTAATTTAGTAAAAGAATCCGCTTGTTGACTAACGATTTGAACAAACTCTCCAGTATTTTGCTCTTTGAGATATATGGTTGTATTGTAAAACTTTAGTTCCTCAATACACATTCTAACAAGCTCAAATAATAATTCTCGGTAATCATTCTTGGATAGAATAAATTGCGAAAAATGGTTGATTCTAGTTTCAATTTCTAAATCTATTAATCGCTTTTTCTCAGCTATTTTGTAGTGAGTAACATTTCCAATAAAGGCAATTCCTTGAAATTCATTTTCAGTTTTTGTTCTGGTTAATGCGACTTGAAAATATTCAGTGAATTTATCATCACACATTTCAAATTTCAAGGACTCAAAACTCTCAAAATTTGGATGAAACAACTTATTTATTATCTTATCAATATCCGTCCCGTCCTCAAAAACAAGCAAATCATACAAGTTATATTCTGTAAGTTGATTTGGTTTATGAAAAAAATCGATAGTCTTTTTGTTGTGTTGAAGAATCTTGCCATTGGAATCAAAAATAATTACTGCATCTATGGCATTTTCAATAATTAACCTATTATTATTTTCTTTCGTTTTCAGTTCTTGAAATGTTCTTTCAAGTTCTTGTGTTCTTTCAGCAACCAACTTTTCGAGTTGGCTAATCTCATAACGCAAATGAACCGTTTCAAATTCCTTTGTATGCTGAGCATTAATGAGAATCTTTTCTAGAGATTGAGATTTTTTTGTTGCCCATAAGGCTGTTTGAATATCGCCAGTTTTCTCACAAATCTCTGCATATAATTGATAAATTTCAACCTCAATATTCGTAGAAGACTTTAAAATCGAATCTTCTTCATCTTTATTCGTTAAATAAATTAGTTCTCCACCTTCTTTTTGCTCACCCTCAAATAGTTCAACGCCACGTCTAAGAGTTTCCAACGCTTTTTCATAATTCTCTTGTGCTGAATACACTTTAGACAGCAATAAAAGAGCAGTAGCCTCAACGGCATTTGATTTAATTTTTCTTGCGTGATCAAGACTTAGAAAAAAATAGTCAATTGCTTCTTCCAGTTCTTTTTTTAAGAAATTGACCTCACCTATATTGCAATAAACAACCGCATACATGAAGTGATTTGTTGGTTGAATGAGATTAATACATTCTTTAAATGAATTTAAAGCATCTCGATAATTCCCAAGTTGAATGTAATTATCCCCCGTGTTGTTTAATGACCGAATCATTCCTTCGGTATCATTTATTTCAAAGGAAAATATTTTGCTTTTTAAATTGGCTATTAAGCGATTTTCTTGCTCATTTAAATGGTCATAAATGAAGCCCAATGTATTGTAAACATGAGCCAAATTTTTCTTATCGCCTAGCTCTTCAAAAATACGTAAGGCCTGATTGGCAAAGTCAAAACCTTCTTGAATAAAGCCCAACGACTGAGAGGAGAAAGCCAAATTTCTCAGCGCTTCTGCCCTACCTTTGTCATATTGGTTCGACTCTGAAAGTGCTAAAATCTGTTTTGCTTCTTGAAAAGCCTTTTGCGGATTTGAGGTACTTAACTTGAGTATACTACTATTTTGACTATCAATTTCAACCTCATTCATAATTCCAAAAGAGCGATTATAGATCTCTAAATTATAAAAAAAGTTTCTCGAATTTTAAGATTGTTAAATTCTTGGTGAATTTGTTTGTAACTTCTTAAATTGACGGTTTTTTTTGCTCTTTACTACCGTCTTTAGCTTTGTTCTTCTGATTCTAAAACGGGCTTCCGAAAAACAATCTTACCATCAAAAATATCCATTACCACATTTCTTGATGTATCAACCTTACCTCCTAAGAGAGCCTTCGATAATTCATTTAAGACCTGCTTTTGTATCACTCGTTTCACAGGTCTTGCTCCAAAAAATGGATCATATCCAGCATCTGCAATCCAATCAAATGCATCTGTTGTTACAACAAGGTTTATCTCTTTTTCTTTAAGTAATTTTTTCAAGTTACTTATTTGAATCTCAACAATCTCTTTCACGTTCGATTTTGTCAACGGCAAGAACATGATGATTTCATCCACGCGATTTAAGAATTCAGGCCGAATAGTTTGCCTCAACAATTCAGTTACTTCAAATTTTGCCTTTTCCGCAACTTTTTCAAATTCAGAGGGTTTCACATTTTCAAAACGTTCATGAATAACCTGAGAACCAAGATTTGATGTCATTATGATTATTGTATTTTTAAAATTGACAGTTCTTCCTTTGTTATCTGTTAGTCGTCCATCATCCAACACTTGAAGTAAGACATTAAATACATCGGGATGAGCCTTTTCAATTTCGTCAAGTAAGACAATGGAATAGGGTCTTCTGCGAACAGCCTCGGTTAATTGACCTCCTTCTTCATACCCTACATATCCTGGAGGAGCTCCCACCAAGCGACTTACGGTATGTTTTTCCTGATATTCACTCATATCGATACGTGTCATGGCGTTTTCATCGTTAAAAAGAAAATCCGCTAATGCTTTTGCCAGTTCTGTTTTTCCAACTCCCGTAGTTCCAAGAAAAATAAAGGATCCAATTGGTCTTCGTGCATCTTGCAATCCCGCACGAGACCTTCTCACCGCATCTGAAAGAGCTGTTATTGCTTCTTCTTGACCAACAACCCTTTTCGAAAGCTCATCCTCCAAACGCAAAAGCTTAGACACCTCGCTTTCAATCATTTTCTGAACAGGAATTCCCGTCCATTTGGAAATCACATCAGCAATTTCTTCAGTATCAACTTCCTCCTTAATCATTTTGGAACTCAATTGCATTTCGGTCAGTTGAAGTTTCGATTTTTCAAGTTTTTCTTCAGCCTCCTTTATTCTTCCGTAACGAATTTCAGCAACTCTACCATAATCTCCCGTTCTCTCTGCTTGTTCTGCCTCAAATTTTAAATTCTCAATATCCTCCTTTGCTTTCTGAATAGCATCAACCACGTCTCTTTCTGCTTGCCATTTGGCACTAAATGCATCTCGTTTTTCATTAAAATTGGCTAACTCTCTCTCAACGTTTTCTAATTTTTTGGAATCATTTTCACGTTTTAAGGCTTCTCGTTCAATTTCAAGTTGAAGAATTTTCCGATCTAATTCATCTAATTCTTCTGGTTTGGAATTTATTTCCATTCTAAGCTTAGATGCCGCCTCATCAATTAAATCAATCGCTTTATCAGGCAAATGTCGCTCTGTGATATAACGTTGAGATAGCTCAACAGCTGCAATTATTGCGGCATCTTTGATAATTACCTTGTGGTGGTTTTCATATTTTTCTTT
This sequence comes from Crocinitomicaceae bacterium, assembly GCA_044361535.1. GTDB lineage: Bacteria > Bacteroidota > Bacteroidia > Flavobacteriales_D > Crocinitomicaceae > UBA952. The sequence goes on along the minus strand of JBIKIQ010000001.1, from coordinate 249,919 downwards.
TATACCACGAAGGATTGAAATGGCGTCTTCGGAGCTCGGCTCATCCACCAATACAGGCTGGAAACGGCGAACTAGAGCTTTATCCTTTTCAAAATACTTTTGGTATTCATTTAAAGTTGTTGCACCAACGGCCCTTAATTCACCTCTGGCCAATGCTGGCTTCAAAATATTGGCAGCATCCATTGCACCTTCTCCTCCTCCCCCTGCTCCAACAAGCGTATGAATTTCATCAACAAACAAAATTATCTCCCCTTCTGCATCTGTAACTTCTTTAATTACTGCCTTTAATCGCTCTTCAAACTCACCTTTGTATTTAGCACCTGCTATCAGAGAGCCCATATCCAAGGAATAAACCACTTTTGTTTTTAAGTTTTCAGGAACATCACCACTGATTATTCGATGAGCCAAACCCTCTGCTATGGCTGTTTTACCAACTCCGGGTTCCCCTATGAGAATGGGATTGTTTTTTGTTCGTCGCGTAAGAATTTGCAAAACTCTTCTTATTTCATCATCTCGTCCAATTACAGGATCTAATTTTCCTAGCTTTGCTAGTTCATTGAGATTTTTTGCATATTTTTCCAAAGATTGGTAATTTCCCTCTTGGCTATTGGAAGTAACTTTTTGACCTTTTCTTAAATCCATAATGGCTTGTTTTAATTCTTTTTTAGCTATTTTATTGTCTTTTAAAAGTGACCCGATTGTGTCGCTGGCATCAATCATACTGAGTACTACTATCTCTAAAGTGACGTATTCATCACCCCAACGTTCAGCCTCCTTAACTGCTTCGTTTAGAACTGAATTAGCGGATGAGGATAAATACAATTGACCTCCTGAAACCTTAGGTAAACATTGTATAATTTTATCCGTTGTACTTTCGAGAAGTTTGACATTTACATTTAGTTTGTTTAATAAAAATGGAATTACATCTTTATCAGTCAAAAAAACTGCCTTCAATATATGTGCGTTTTCTATCGTAGGATTGCCGTTTGACTCTGCAAGCGTTTGAGCTTGCTGAATGACCTCTTGGGTTTTGATTGTAAATTTTGAAAAATCCATATTGCTTAATTTTGATTTTTATGCTTTCAAATGCTAAACCAATACGCTTTTTTACCTTGATTCAGAAATTTTGACAGCTAAAAATTAGACTCAAATGACAAAATGTCTTATTCTTTCTCTGATTTTCGCATACGAATACTAAAAAAAATACTAATTTTGTCTTTTATGGAGCGACAAGTTATTCTGAACGAAAAACAAGTAGATTTAACCCTCAGAAGACTTTGCTATCAATTAATTGAAACTCACAACGATTTTTCTAACACGGTACTTATAGGATTTCAACCAAGAGGGATTTACGTACTTGACCGCTTAAAGAAAAGCTTAGAAAACATTTTAAATCAACCTGTAGTTTGCGGTACTTTAGATATTACTTTTTACAGAGATGACTTTAGAAGACGTGAGCGACCTATCATCCCAAGTGTTACAAACATTGACTTTGATATAGAAAATAAAAATGTGGTCTTGATAGATGACGTACTTTATACCGGACGAACCATTCGTTCTGGATTAGATGCACTACTAGCATTTGGAAGACCAAAAAAAGTGGAATTATTAACGTTAATTGATCGACGATTTCAACGGGACCTACCTATTCAAGCAGATTATGTAGGATTCACAGTAGATACGCTTGTTTCTGAAAAAGTATCTGTTGAATGGAAGGAAACGGAAGGAGCGGATCAAGTTTTTCTTTTTACACCTGCTGAAACGAATGAATAATCTAAGTGTAGAACATTTAACCGGTATAAAAGACCTCTCACTTGAGGATATTGAATTAATTTTCAAGACAGCCGATAGTTTTAAGCAAGTTATCAATCGCCCTATAAAAAAAGTTCCTTCGCTCAGGGATATTACCGTAGCTAATTTATTTTTTGAGAATTCTACTCGGACAAAACTCTCGTTTGAGTTGGCTGAAAAACGTTTGTCAGCAGATGTCATCAATTTTAGCGCTTCGGGAAGTTCTGTTAAAAAAGGGGAAACTTTGCTTGATACTGTGAACAACATTTTATCGATGAAAGTGGACATGGTTGTGATGAGACATCCTAATCCTGGTGCGGCACTTTACTTATCAAAAAGAATTAAAGCCAAAGTTATCAACGCAGGCGATGGCACACATGAACATCCAACACAAGCTTTACTTGATGCCTATTCGATACGTGAAAAACTCGGATCAGTTCAAGGGAAAAAAGTTGTGATTGTTGGAGACATCCTTCATTCGCGAGTGGCTCTTTCCAATATTTATTGCCTTCAAAAATTGGGTGCAGAAGTTATGGTATGTGGTCCAACTACGTTAATCCCCAAGTACATTCAAGAATTAGGCGTTCAAGTATCACACAATTTACGAGAGGCGCTAGAATGGTGTGATGTTGCAAATATGCTAAGAATTCAGTTGGAACGTCAAGAAATTCGATTTTTCCCTAGCCTTCGGGAATACACGATGCAATTTGGATTGACAAAAGAAATTCTGGATTCATTATCAAAAGAAATAATTGTGATGCATCCTGGACCTATTAATCGCGGTGTTGAAATTTCGAGCGAAGTGGCTGATTCATCCCAGAGTATTATTTTAAATCAAGTAGAAAATGGCGTAGCTGTCCGAATGGCGGTTATCTACTTATTAGCTGCAAAAATTGAACGCTGATGAATTTACCCTCGAAGTATTTAGATCGAGCGGTTGAGCAACTTTCTTCACTTCCAGGAATTGGAAAAAGAACAGCCTTGCGATTAGCACTCCAATTATTAAAAAGGGATATTACGGAGATTCAAGCATTTTCTGATGCGATTTCTGACCTAAAAACTCATACAAAGCAATGTAGTACTTGCAATAACATTTCAGACGTTGCTATTTGTTCTATTTGTTCTAACCCGGCAAGAGATACAAGTATCATTTGTGTTGTTGAGGATATCAGAGATGTAATGGCAATTGAATCTACGCATAGTTTTAAAGGATTGTACCATGTTCTTGGAGGAATTATTTCGCCTATGGATGGAATAGGCCCTTCCGATTTATACATAGATTCACTCGTAAAAAGAATTGAAACAGGAGGTGTTATTGAAGTGATTTTTGCTTTAAGTCCAACCATGGAAGGAGATACAACAAATTTTTACCTGTATAAAAAACTTGCAAATTTTGATATTTTGATAACTACCTTGTCGAGAGGAGTATCTGTAGGATCCGAATTGCAGTATGCTGATGAGATCACTTTGGGAAGATCTTTGCTTCAACGACAGCAGTTCAAAATCTAATATCAACAGTAGGATTGTGAGAAATTTACATACGGTTAATTACTTCTATTACATTTTTTTAGTAAATTCGGCATTATTATTGAAAATCAGTTCGTATTAAAATTAGATTTATGAAATATTTGTTTTTTCTTTTCACAACCTTGGTATCGGGTTTCATAGTTGCACAAAGACCAAGTGTTAAATTTGAAGCAACTTCTCCTCGACTAGCAAAAGTTGGTGAGGTCATTCAACTTAGAGCCATTCTTTCAGGGAAAAATTTACCAGAAGAACTTAAATGGAAAATTGGTGGTGAAGAAGGTAAAGATTGGAAATTTGCCGAAGGAACTAAAAATACCGACAAAGAAATTAGTATTGTTTTTAAGAAGATAGGACCTACAAATATTTCTTTAAGCGCTAAGGCGATGATAGATTCTACGTTTAAAGGAAAAAAAACGCCTGAACAAGTTAAAATTTCCCTTAAGTATGATAGAAAAGGTTACCTCCTTATCACAGAACCAAATGAATACAGTGAATTAAACCAATTATTTGCAGAGGGTACAGTTGATAGCTACATCAAACTTGTTAAGAAAGCATCTAAACTTACCGAGAATGAAAAATATGCTAAGGATCCATTTGCATACATTTGGCTTGCTCGTGGCTTGTATTCAGTACACAATGAAAATTTAGACTATACAATCGGAAAATACGAAGCCTATAAAACAGCATTCAACGATGCTGTAACTGCACTTTCCAAAGCAATGAAATATGATAACAACAATTTCTTAGAGGAATCAAAATTTGCTGAGTTTATTTACGAATTGCAGTTTAGGTACTATGATGATATTGTTACCTCTGCATTAACTGATACATCGGCAGTAAAAAAAGGGAAAAAAACTACGAAAGATTTTACAAAAATCAATACATCATTGTCCAAATATTTAAAAATAACTAAAAACCCATTATGTATTAAACACTTGCAAACGGCTTGTTTGTTCAACTTAAAGGATGCAAATGCAAAGAATATATTAAAAGAAGCGGAAGCTGAATTAGTAAAATACACAGCCTCTAAAGATTCAGTTAAATTTTCACCAACCGATGAATTGTTCTTTGCTGCGGGAGTAACAGAACTGCTTAAATACTATATTCTTAAAAATAAACTGAGTGAAGAAAAATGCGACCTACAAAAGAGAGCTGAAGCAGCATTACCTGAATTAAGTTCAGATCGAAAGAGGTTTGAAGAATGGATTGATCAAAGGGATGAAAAAGATTGTTATTAATTTTTAAGCTAAACCGTTCTTAGAACGGTTTTTTTAGCTCTATGAAAATCAAAAGCGCCCTTTTTACTTTCGTTCAACTAATTGTCCTATCCTTCATTTCTTATGGGGTTGTGAAGATTTTGACAATTTCTCAAATAAAAAAAGAACATGCTTCTCTTGGATTTATTCCTAATGATGCCAGTTTTGTTGGGCGAATTGATTCAAAAGAAATAGGTAAAGAGATTTTACACGAATTTATTGCAGCAGATGGCTTAACTAAACTGCCCAAAAAAAGAAAAGAGCAGGAGTTCAACATGTCCTTTATCGATTTTGATTATCCTCTTTACTTCTTCACCAGGAACATTAATGACAATCAGATTGCTATAGCAGCAATTCAACTTACTGATCAAGAATTATTTTTAAAAGCCACCAATAAGTCAAATGAAAATTCCTTCGGGTTTTGTCATAATGGTATAGGGTTTTGGGTAATAAATGGTCAAAAAAAAGATTCCGAAATCATAAAAAGTGCAATTGTTCAATCAAAATCTTCTAAGTGGGATAAATTACGTTCTTCCTCACACAACATCGCCTTCATGGCTACACCTTTTAACTTAAACGGGCACGTTGATATCAACAAAAATTTACTTAAGATTGATGCTCAGCTTAATTCATTGTTAATTCCTTCAAGTACTTACAAAAAATTAAAAACGGATGGATTAAACCTAACTGTTTCAAATCCTTTATCAATGCTAAAAAGTATTGGCTCGGTATTTCTTCCCGAAGTAAGTTCATCGTTTCAAGGAATTAAAGCACTATCAATTAATCATACAGGATTCCGTTCACCATTCTTTCCAAATTTAACTGCATTAATTCAAGTGGATCCAGGTTTTAATTTGGAGAACGCTATCAATGCTTTAAATTCATCCCAAATAGAATACGTGGACAATAAATTATATTTAGCAGGTTCTAAATATTATGTAAGCAAACCGCAAGATGATTGTTACTTAGTGAGTCATAAAGAAAATAAAACCTTTGCAATTGAAAATTCGACACATTTTATTGAATCAAACGGTGATTTAACAAAGCTCGTAGATTTCAGTGATGCACCGCTAATGAAACTGTTTTTACTATCAAATAGCACCTTTTCAAGTGTCTATTCGATTATACAAAAAACAGAAAAATTTAATTTTAGAATGGCCCAATCCGAATCAAGCAATTCACAAACTATTGATTTATCTCTTCAACTTAAAAAAGGATCTACTTTTTACGGGGAAATGCTAACTATCTTTTTGTAAAAGAGAGACTTTTAAAATAATGAACAGCCTCAAGCATCTTTGAACCATACCAAGAAAACATCTCACCATCCACAAGAAATATTTCTGCATCAGGGAAAATCTCTTGATACTTTTTTATATGATTTTCAGAAAAGGGAAAAGGTTCAGAACTTAATAAAATGATTTCGGGTTGCACATCATTTGAACCTGAAATGGTAGGATAACGCGGTTGATTAATTACATTTTGAAAACCAATCGTTGCTAAAACAGAATCAATATAGGTCTCTTTCCCAACGACCATTAAAGGATCATCCCAAATAGCATAAAGAACTTTTCTATTTCTACCAATATCGGAAATTCGTTGAAAATCCATTTTTAATTGATGAGTCAACTCGTTTGCTTGAGTGCTTGTATTTGTCAATTTACCTATTTCACCAATCATCACGAAAGCGTCTTCTACAGAATTTATATCACTCATCCAAACGGGGCAATAGGCTGAAAGAGCCAAAATATCTGACTCGGTATTTTCTTCCTTATTTCCTATAATTAAATCGGGTTGTAAATCTATGATCTCTTGAATTTTAAGATTCTTGGTGCCTCCTATCCGTTGTTTCGTATGAAACCATTCTGTAGGATGGATGCAGAACTTTGTGATACCAACAACAGTATTTTCCTGTCCAAAATAGGAAAGTAATTCGGTTTGAGATGGCACCAATGAAACTATTCTCTGTGGGCTATTGACCACCTCTACCCTACGCCCCATTTGATCAATGAAGACCCGATTAACCATTAAGACATGGATTGAATAACGTCGTGTCGAGTAACAATATGAAACTTATCATGCGGCAATTCAACAAGCACCGCAGGAGAATTTTTGTTTATTAATTTACAAACTTCATCTATGGCCGTTGAACTTTTCACAATGGGAAGTGGTGCTTGCATAACAGATGAAATCGATGCATCGCGCAACTCTGGATTATCTATAAGAACTTGATAAACACTTAAATCATCAATAGAACCAACAAATTTACCATCTTTCAATACAGGTATTTGAGAAATACCAAACTTACGCATTTTAGCAACGGCATGCGAAACCAATTCTTCGGCATACAAAGTAACCAATGGCGTATCGAGATGTTTAGCAACCAAATCCCCCGCTGTTATTATTTCCTCCTCTAAAAACCCTCTTTCGCGCATCCATTCGTCATTGAAGATTTTACCTACATATCTACTACCATGATCGTGAAATAATACAACAACCACATCATCGGGTTTTAATTGATCTTTTAATTGTAGTACACCTTTAATTGCCGCACCAGCACTATTTCCAACAAAAATCCCTTCTTCTCGAGCCAAACGTCTTGTATAAACAGCGGCGTCTTTATCGGTAACCTTTTCAAATAGATCTATTATATCAAAATCAACGTTAGCCGGTAGTATATCTTCCCCAATGCCTTCTGTGATGTAGGGATAAATCTCATTTTCGTCAAAAATCCCAGTTTCTTTGTATTTTTTAAAAACGGAACCATAGGTATCAATCCCCCATATTTTAATGTTTGGATTTTTTTCCTTTAAGTATTTCCCAACTCCTGAAATTGTTCCGCCAGTGCCTACTCCCACAACAAAATGAGTGACTCTTCCTTCAGTTTGCTCCCAGATTTCAGGTCCAGTTGATTCGTAATGTGCGATTCTATTGGACAAATTATCATATTGATTTACGTACCAAGAATTAGGGATTTCAGTAGCCAATCGCCTTGATACAGAGTAATATGAACGTGGATCCGTTGGCTCTACGGCTGTTGGACAAACTACAACCTCAGCGCCAACCGCTCTCAAAATATCCATTTTTTCTTTGGATTGCTTGTCATTCAATACACATATTAATTTATATCCTTTGATGATGCAGGCCAGAGCCAAACCCATTCCTGTATTTCCAGATGTCCCTTCGATTACGGTTCCACCAGGTTTTAAGATTCCCGCCTTTTCAGCATCCTCAATCATTTTAACCGCCATTCGATCCTTGACAGAATTTCCTGGATTTGTTGTTTCTACCTTGGCCAATATGGTTGCAGGAATGTCTGAAACTAATCTATTTAACTTTACTAATGGAGTATTTCCAATTGTTTCAAGGATATTTGAATAAACTTTCATTGCTTGCTTTTTGACAAAATTACTGACATAAAAGATTTTAACATTGATTTACGTGTTTCATTTTTCATAAGATTTCAACATCTCATTGATTTGTAGTGCACCTAGAATTTTGATTGGAAAGAACTTCTTTTATTTTACGCAAATTTCAGAGTGTAATATAAGTTGCACTTCAAGAAAAACTAAATTGAGAACTTCGCTAAAAATCAACTTATGAAAAGAAACATGGGTTCACTAGACAGAGTAGTTAGAATTTTACTTGCTCTTGTCATTCAAGGATTGTTTTTCACCAATGTACTATCGGGAATTTTGGCCGTCGTTCTAGTAACATTATCGGCTGTATTTGTCTTAACAAGCCTCTTTGGTTTTTGTCCTTTGTACTTGCCATTTGGAATAACAACTTGTAAAAAGAAATAACACAATTAATACATAAAAAAGATGATGAATGCACTAAAATCGTTACTAGGAATGGGACCAAAAGTTGATTTTTCACAACTAAAAAAAGAAGGCGCTCAAATTATTGATGTTCGCACACCTGGCGAATTCAAAACAGGGCATATCCAAGGATCAATCAACATCCCCTTACAAAGTCTATCTGGAAGTCTATCAAAAATCAAGAAAGACAAACCAGTAATTACCTGTTGTGCTAGTGGGATGCGAAGCGCTTCTGCAAAGAATATTTTAAAATCTGCTGGATTCACTGAGATTCATAACGGAGGTGGATGGAGTAGCTTAAAAAGTAAATTATAAAAACGTATTTATTCAACGCTTTTTCATCCAATGTACTTACTAGAGTTAGCATTGCAAGGATTAACTAACAAAAAATGCAAGTTTTCAACAAAGTGCAATTTTGAGCCAAAAAAGTAAAAATAAATTTTTGAAATCCCAATTTTTGGTGTTACTTTGCTCGAGCAATACGTTAAAGTTGTATTAATATAAAAATCCTTTAAAAAAGCATGAGACAACTAAAGATTACCAAATCGATAACCAATCGAGAAAGCCAGTCATTAGACAAATATTTACAAGACATAGGTCGTGAGGAGCTGATTACAGCGGAGGAAGAGGTAGAATTGGCGAGAAAAATTAAGCAGGGTGATCAAATTGCCTTAGAAAAACTTACAAGAGCAAATTTACGTTTCGTTGTTTCGGTTGCTAAACAATACCAAAACCAAGGTCTTACCTTACCAGATTTAATTAATGAAGGAAACTTAGGTTTGATTAAAGCGGCCCAAAAATTTGATGAAACACGCGGATTTAAATTCATTTCTTATGCCGTTTGGTGGATTCGTCAGTCTATTTTACAAGCATTGGCAGAACAAGCAAGAATAGTTCGTTTACCGCTTAACCAAGTAGGTTCTTTGAACAAGATAAACAAAGCTTTTTCAAGACTAGAGCAAGAATATGAAAGACCTCCTTCAGCGGAAGAATTAGCAGACGCCCTTGAAGTAACTGAAGACAAAATCAAAGAAAGCTTGAACGTTTCAGGTCGTCACGTATCGATGGATGCGCCCTTGACAACAAATGAAGACGGTGGAACATTGATGGATGTAATGGCCAATAACGATGCTCCAAAAACGGATCACATGTTGATGGCTGAGTCTTTGCAAAAAGAAATTGAGCGTTCATTGAGCACATTGACTGATAAAGAAAGAGAAATTATTCGCTTATTCTTTGGAATTGGAATGAATCACGGACTAACACTTGAAGAAATCGGAGCAAAATTTAATCTTACAAGAGAACGCGTTCGCCAGATTAAGGAAAAAGCAATTAGAAGATTGCGACATACATCTCGAAATAAATTGTTGAAATCTTATTTAGGATAATTAAGAAATTACTTAAAGAAAAGGCTGCCAATTTGGTAGCCTTTTTTTATTTTTGCGCCATCAATCAACAAAGTAAATTTTTTATGGAAACAGCACAAGGTTATGAATTAGAATTAAAATCGCATATAGAACGTGAGCGAGCTGCGGTAAAACTTCAAAGTAAAGTCGGTGAACTTTTATACGAGAAAGGAATTGAATTAGTTCTTTTTAGAAATCACTTGACCGACGTTACGATTTCAGAGATTTTGAATCTTCATGAATACGCAAAAAAGGTTGTCAACAAACCAATCGATGTATTTACAACTTCTGAACTTTCAATTGAAATTTCAAAAATGGACATCGTTCCTTCCAAATTGGACATTGGTAAATTAGCGTCTGAATGGTTGAATGAAAAAGATCAATATGCTAGTAAAAGTGATTTCTTAAATAAAAAATTGAACGGTTTTTCTTCTAATTCCGGTGATTCTGTTGAACCACGTGATGTGGTACTTTATGGATTTGGTCGTATTGGTCGACTTGCTGCACGTGAGTTAATCAAACAAGCGGGGAAAGGACAACAATTGAGATTACGTGCTATTGTAACTCGTGGATGCACGGATGCTGACATCATTAAAAGAGCTGCTCTTTTGAGAAACGATTCTGTCCACGGAGCTTTCAAAGGTTCAGTTATTGAAGATTTAGAAAATAAAACATTAATCATCAATGGACAAATCGTTCAAATGATAGATGCATCAAATCCTGAAGATGCGGATTACACAAAATACGGAATAAATAATGCCTTGATTATTGATAACACGGGTGTATTTACAAATCGTGAAGCTTTATCAAGACATTTAAATGCTAAAGGTGTGTCAAAGGTTTTATTGACTGCTCCAGGTAAAGAAATTCCGAATGTTGTTTATGGAATCAACCAAGGTGATTTGGATATTGAGAATGAAACGATCTATTCTGCAGCTTCTTGTACAACCAATGCCATTTCTCCAATATTAAAGGTAGTTAACGACAAATACGGAGTTGTAAAAGGACATATTGAAACGGTTCACGCATATACAAACGACCAAAACTTGTTGGACAACATGCACAAGAAACCAAGAAGAGGACGTTCTGCTGCCATAAACATGGTTATCACTTCAACTGGCGCAGGTAGCGCTGTAACTAAAGTTATTCCTGATTTGAAAGATAAATTGACAGCAAATGCAGTTCGTGTACCGACACCAAATGGTTCATTGGCAATCTTGAGTTTAGAATTGAATAACACCACAACAGTTGAAGATGTAAATCTTGCGATTCGTGAGGCGGCATTAAACGGTGATTTAGTAAATCAAATATACTACTCTGTAGATCCTGAATTGGTATCGAGTGATATCATTGGAAATACGTGTTGTTCGGTATATGATTCGCATGCAACTATCGTTTCAAACGATGGAAAAAATGTTGTGTTGTATGCTTGGTATGACAATGAATTTGGTTATACAAAACAAGTAATTCGCTTGGCAAAATACGTTACAAAAGTTCAGCGTTCGATTTACTATTAAACGTTAGTAAACGTCAATTACAAAAAAGCCTTGATTGAAGTCAAGGCTTTTTTTGTGGGATTCGAGTTTTGCTTTCCAAGCAAAAGTGATATCTACTAAAGCTAGTTTAATCTAAAAAGCAACTAAAATTTATAAATGATACCCAAACTATATCTGCCATGAAAATCTACCAATTTTGCTGGTTTCTCAATTGCATCATTAAAATCTTTTCCTAAAATAAATGATCGTGTAAACTCCAAACCAAAAGCACCAAATTTGAATGGATATTCAATACCAACGCGAGGGCGAAACCCTATATTCCTACTTAAAAAGAAATCATCGAACGTATCCTCCGAACCATCATTATAAATTCTAGAATTAAATGTTGTCGAAGAATTAAATCCTAATAAACAATCCAATCCATAATATAAATTGAACTTTTCAAATTTAACAGGAGCAAAATCTAATCCACCACCAAAGCCAGCATAAATATAATTTTTCAATCCTCTTGTATCGGAAAGTAGACCATTTACATTTCCATTTGAGTAGTTTGTTACAATTCCTTTTGCATTTGGATTATTCATAAACTCTACATTGAAAATACTTCTAAATCGAACTCCAAAGTAGAATTTACTTGAGGCACCTAATTCAATTCCAAAACCAGTATTAACAATTTCTTTTAGAAATCCCGTTGGAGCGCTGTATTTAGGAGCTAGATAAACTTGTGCATTTGAATTTTTGCAGAAAGAAAATAAACAAACTACAAAAAATAAAAGAGTTAAAAAACGATTCATATTATTTATTCATTAAAATATTAAGTGCTTCAATTACTTCATTCGCAGGAATAGCAAATGCCACTCCTTCGGTATTACTTCCTATTAATTTAGAACGGACTACACCAACTAAAACTCCAGATTTAGCAAACACCGGCCCACCACTATTACCTGAATTTAAGCTCATTCCCAACTGTAATAGACTATTATTATTATTTTTTCTTTCGCTAGAAATTATACCCATTGAAATACTTTGCCCAAGTTCAATGGATTTAGGAGTACCAATAGTATAAACTTCTTGCATAGTCTTGAATTCCTTTGTAGTTTTTAATAAAAATGCTTTTTCAAAATTGTGATTAATTTTAAGTAGAGCTAAATCTTTAGACCGATTATACGATACAATTTCAGCTGGAAATTCCTCGCCATTAGCTAGAATAACCGACATCTTTTCAGTTTTGTCTTTAATTTTTCCGGCAATAACATGAAAATTTGTAATAATATATCCATCATTTGAAACAGCAAAACCGGAACCATGGCCCTTATCCTTTCTTTTTATAATTACACTAGCTGTATTTGCTTGTTCTACATTTTCAACAATTCCTTTTGGCTGGTCAAATTTTGTTTGAACTGATGGAATTTCCAGTTGACTATTTGACTTCATTAATTTTTTAAAAGATTCATTTTCATGAAGTTTGAGATAACTCATTTCAAAAACCTCTTTAACAATTAATTTGGCGTTATTTTCAGTTGAATAATCTAAATTTAATGGATCTGTGTAGCTATATATCCGAATTGAATCTATTTGTTCTTCAAAATTATTATATATTATCCAATCTATATTTGTACCCAAAATTCTGAAGCGATCTCCTTGATATCCAATAAACTCGTTTACATTTTTTAAGCTCCCTTCGATCCAAATTGAATTATTGTCATCTCTAAAAATTTTGTTAACTGTATCGACATAACCCGTTTTAACCAAAATATCTTTGAAATCATTTGTGATTCCTTCGTAAATTCCTTGAACAGAATTTTCCTTCGCAATAGTACTTGTCTGATATATTTTTTTATTCTTTTTTTTCTTTTTCTCAAGTCTTTTATCTTCAGCTTTCATTAACCTTTCTCCTTCGGCAATAAAATCCTCTCCATCATAATCTGTCAAATAAAATGTTCTTAAATCTTTAATTTTATCATCAACACTAAACACTAGTCCTTCAACATAAATATTTTTTTCATCGTCGCTTTTAGTTGGATACTTATAATTATTTTCCAATACTAAATTCTTTTTGTACGATAGCGTTTTATATTGTTTGGGATACCTTCCACCAACTAATGGGTAAAGTAACACATCCATGACCGCTAATGGATAAAAGGCAATTCTTCGCTTAATAGGTTGTATTAAAAACCTTTTGTCCTTGTGCCCAGGAGTTTTAACCAATAAAACTTGTGAACCAATTCTTTCAATTTTTACTTTTTTATCTAAACTTGAGGTTAATTCGTTATTTGAACTATACACTTTTGATTCTGAATTTTTGGTATCAATAGTTACCTTTTGTTTATTTGATAAAAATATTGAGGTACAACTAGCCAAGAGAAATACTGTACAAATTGAAAAAAGAAATAAAAACTTAGTTTTCATGTTTTTGGTTTTAATTAAATCAGAAAAAAAACTATTAAGAAAATCATGCTAACTTTTAAGAAAATCACCACGATTTCAGCCCCAAACATACAGTAAATTCAATGAGAATGATATAAAAAATATCTCTTTAGATGAAAATTGGGGGTTTACCCTTAATGGTTTATTCAGCAATTGATTACCCCTACTCCATTCTAAGTTTAGATGGTAATTTATTTTAAATCAATGATATTATGTTTGATTGCGTACATGGCAATTCCAATCATATTTCGCGCTTTGATTTTTTGTAAGATACGATCGCGGTGTGATTCAACGGTTTTCTTTGAAATAAATAATAAATCTGCAATTTCTTGACTTGTTTTTTCCTCGCAAATTAGTCTAACAACTTTAATTTCTTGTGCGGATAATACTTGTGTATTAAAGGTTGGAGAAACTTCATTGTTGATTATCAGTTCGTGTATTTTAGAGAGAGGTACACGTTCGCTTAAATAATACCCAATTTCCAATACTTGCTCCATGGCTGAAACAATTTCATCTACTTCCTGAACTTTCAACAGGTAGCCTCTTCCACCACAACGAATAAATCGATCAATAAAAGCCTCGTTATCATAAGAACTCAAGCCAATTATTTTAAGATTATCGTATTTTTCAACAAGAATTTCGGTTGCTTCCCATCCATCCATAATTGGCATTTGAATGTCCATTAGCACAATATCAACAAGAGAATTCTCGAAATTCTGCTCAAACCATTCAACAATTTCTTTCCCATTATTTGCCTCGCAAACAACTTGGATATGAGGATGATTCTCAAATAATTTGATCAAACCCTTACGAATGATTGCTTGATCATCTACCAATGCCACTTTAATTTTCTCAGTCATTAATTGGTATTTTCCATTGAATTCATCACCAATATTTTCCTTTAAGTTATATCTTCAAGATTGAATGCTTTTTATGTTATTCCCTTCTATCAGTATAAAACAAAGTTATTTTACTCTAAGTTACCTGAAAATGACATCTGAACAGAATTAAGCTGAATTATGCTTTACCAAAAGCAACACTATATCATAAATAAACACCTGTAATACTGAATATTAAGTGAATGTTGAAAAATAATTTAATCATCAAAAAATTAGAACATGTTCTAATTCTTTACTGCGCGTGATTTATTGAATGTGTTGATAACAGTAAAGCAAAATGAATCATTTGAATAACTTATTTAGGCACGCATAAAAACTCTATAATATTGTTATATATTTAAAGATGTTTTCAAGTTTCGAAGGGATTAGTATTTTATTTGCAACGATTTTATCTATTTTGCCACCGGCTATCATGCTTTGGTACCGCAAAGCGCTTTCACAACGTTCATTTGGCTGGCCGTTTTTTGGCTATTCTGCCACAATTCTAGCAATGGGGCTTTTTGGCTATTTATTCTCCTTTTTATATCAGTCTGCTTTTCCCTCCTATCACATTTTTATTTTGCCACAGGCTTTTTTTACCTTTCTTTTGTTCAAAAATGAATACTACAGCGTCAAATTCAAAAAACTGGCTTATTTGTTTCTGATTATAGGGCTTTTATCCGAGGTTATTGAGTTCAATGTTCGTGGAGGTTTTTTAACCGATAATTCCATTACCTATTCCATTGTGAATTTGACTTTTATCGCTCATTACTTGTTCTATATCATCGATAATTTTAAAAACAAACCAAGTGTAATCCTTAATCCTAAGGGTTCATTTATGATTATAAGTGCTACATTTATTTATTCCATAATTCAATTGCTTTTCTCATTTGTGATAGAGGGCATTCGGTTTCAAATCACAAATAATTATGCAAATTTAATTTGGAGCATCTTTGCCTGTCTTTGGATTCTATATTTGATTATTATTAGTTATTACTTATGGAAAAATTTGGGCAGGAAATAGATTAAAATTAAGATTTACTTTTTCAAAGAATTAGAACATGTTCTAATTTTTACTGCGCGTGATTTATTGAATGTGTTGATAACAGTAAAGCAAAATGAATCATTTGAAAAACTTACTTAGGCATGCATAAAAATACTATAATAATGTTCTATATTTAAGGATGTTTTCAACTTTTATATCGCTTAGTGTTTTATTTGGAACGATTTTATCTATTTTGCCACCGACTATCATGCTTTGGTACCGCAAAGCGCTTTCACAACGTTCATTTGGCTGGCCGTTTTTTGGCTATTCTGCTACAATTCTAGCAATGGGGCTTTTTGGCTATTTATTCTCCTTTTTATATCAGTCGGCTTTTCCCTCCTATCACATTTTTATTTTGCCGCTGGCTTTTTTTACCTTTCTTTTGTTTAAAAATCAATACTACAGCATACGATTTAAAAAACTTGCGTATTTATTCCTAGGAATCTCCCTATTTTCTGAAGTAACAGAGTTTATCTTGAGAGGTGGTTTATTAACCGATAATTCCATCACCTATTCCATTGTGAATTTAACTTTTATTTCTCATTACATTTTATATATAATTGATGTTTTTAAAAATAAACCTACTATTATTTATGACAAGAAAGGTCCTTTTTTAATAATAAGTATTACGTTTATCTATTCTATAAATCAGCTGCTTTTCTCTTTGATTGGAGATGAAATTCGTTATCTTTTGATAAGTAGCACTTACGCCAATATAATTTGGAGCATGTTTGCCTGTCTTTGGATTCTATATATGATTATTATTAGTTATTACTTATGGAAGAACTTGCGCTGTTAACTAAAATTATTTTTTTTAGCTTGTTCATGATACTTCTATTGAGTGTTTTTATCATCTATTTATTTTCTTTATTTAAAAAACGCATCGAACAGATGAACTTAGAGAAAGAATTGGAAACTCAAAAAAGTAGTTTGGCAAATTTGGAAGCTATTCTAAGCGCCCAAGAAAAAGAACGAAAACGAATTGCGGATGATTTACACGATGAGATTGGAGCTACCTTAACCTTAGTTCAAAAAAACTTAAATTATATCAGAAAGAAGCCGCAGCAAAACGAACATCACGCTGAATCTGAATTAAACCAGTCGATCCAATTGGTTGATCGTTCCATTCAATCGATTCGTAATATCTCCAAAGAATTAATCCCCAATCAAGTTATTCAATTAGGCATTGTCAAAGCCATTCAGCATCACGTTGAAATCATGTCAAAATCAGCTTTTTCAAATTGTGTTTTTGAAACAGCTGTAGAAATAGAATTAAACATAGAATCCGAAGAAGCAGTAGATCTTTACCGAGTCTATCTGGAATTAATAACAAATATCATAAAGCATTCAGGATCAACTAAAATTGACGTAAAATGTACGAAAATTGAAAATCTCTTCGTTTTAGTACTTATGCACAACGGAATTGGTTTAACAGAACAAGATTATTCAAAGAAACAAGCAAATAGTATGGGACTTGGTCTAAAATCAGTTTCCAATCGTGTAAAAAGAATTGGTGCTACCCTCCATTTTGAGAAATCAGAAGATGGTTATTCTGTTGAATTAAGATATCCGTTCAAAGTATAAAATTAACCATGAAAAAACCTATTCGCATAGCATTAGTTGATGATCACGTTGTGGTTCGCCGAGGGGTAGCAAATTTGCTGAACAAGGAAGCAGGAATTAAAGTTGCGTTTGATGTTTCTAATGGGCAGGAATTGCTAAATGAACTGAAAAACAATGCTGTAGATGTGGTTCTTTTAGATATCAATATGCCAATCATGAATGGAAAGCAAACATTACATGTTTTACAAGTACATCACCCCGATTTGAAGGTGATTATGCTGAGTATGTATGAAGAAAAGGAAATAATAAATGAGTACAAAGCACTTGGCGCACATGGTTTTTTGTCAAAAACGTGTTCCATTGATGAAACGGTGGATGTGCTATTTAATGTATTTTATCAAGGCAAACAGCACGTGGCTCCTCGTTTGGTTGACACAAACGATTCAGTAAAAATTGATAAAATTGAACTGGATGAACGCGAATCCATTATTCTAAATCTTATTTGCGAAGGCAAAACGAGTGATGAAATCAGCAAGACAATCTTTCGTTCCAAAAAAACAGTTGATTTAATTCGAACGCGTTTGATGCAAAAGTTTGCCGTTTCAAATGTGATCGATTTGGTTCGAAAATGTATTTTGATGGGGTATTACGTGAAGAAAGAAGATTGAAACTTTAGGAGCTTAACGCAAAACATTAGTCTAATTTCCCTTATTAAAAAAATACACCTTGCGTACTTTTTTTACGTCCTTATTTTCTTTGTTTACGTTTTTTTGTTCTCCATAGGCTAAGAAATAAGATGAAAATTGGGGGTTTACCCTTAATGGTTTATTCAGCAATTAATTACCCCTATTCCATTCTAAGTTTATCGCGTAATTTATTTTAAATCAATGATATTATGTTTGATTGCGTACATGGCAATTCCAATCATATTTCGCGCTTTGATCTTTTGTAAGATACGATCGCGGTGTGATTCAACGGTTTTCTTTGAAATAAATAATAAATCTGCAATTTCTTGACTTGTTTTTTCCTCGCAAATTAGTCTAACAACTTTAATTTCTTGTGCGGATAATACTTGTGTATTAAAGGTTGGAGAAACTTCATTGTTGATTATCAGTTCGTGTATTTTAGAGAGAGGTACACGTTCGCTTAAATAATACCCAATTTCCAATACTTGCTCCATGGCTGAAACAATTTCATCTACTTCCTGAACTTTCAACAGGTAGCCTCTTCCACCACAACGAATAAATCGATCAATAAAAGCCTCGTTATCATAAGAACTCAAGCCAATTATTTTAAGATTATCGTATTTCGTAACAAGAATTTCTGTTGCCTCCCATCCATCCATTGTTGGCATTTGAATGTCCATTAACACAATATCAATGAGAGAATTCTCGAAATTCTGTTCAAACCAATCAACAATTTCCTTCCCATTATTAGCCTCGCAAACTACCTGGATATGAGGATGATTCTCAAATAATTTTATCAACCCCTTACGAATGATTGTTTGATCATCTACCAATGCCACTTTTATTTTCTCAGTCATTAATTGGTATTTTTATTTTGATTTGTGCCTGTGATTCACCATTAAAATCGTAATCAATACTTGCCTTTAAATTATTTATTCGAGATTGAATACTTTTTAAGCCATTCCCTTTTTCTTTCCTCAACTGATTTTGCACCTCTTTATTTGTTAATCCAATACCTTTGTATGAAAAATTAAGCGTTAAAAGAGAAGACGTAACGTAAAAATCAACTTCAACCGATTCTGTATTTCCATGTTTAATGATGTTGTTCAAACTTTCAATTAAAATGCGATAAACGTTTAATTCAATCTCCATGGGAAAACGCTTCTCTTGAATATTACTTTGATACAAGATTTGAATTTGGTCAGAAGAATTGATTGTTTTAATTAATTCTAAAAAGGTAATATCTAGCCCCATTTTCACGAGTGTTGGTGGGGAAATGCGCGTTGAAATACCTCGAATAGATTCTGCAGTTTTTTCAATAAGCTCTTCTGTTTCTATCAAAATAGCTTGGGCTTTTTGCAAATCCTCTAAATTATTTTGGGCATTCAAAACATTGATTTTTAATACGGTAACCAGTGCTCCAACTTCATCGTGTAAATCCATCGCAATTTGAGCGCGTTCCTGCTGTTCTGCTTTCATAGAAGCCTCACTTATTTGTCTTTCAAAATTTATTTCAGCCACATTCAAGGCCTCTTGTTCTCGTTCAATTCTATTTTTGTACGTGATAAAAAGCGCTATGAACGCAAGTGTCATTAATGCAAAAAAACATGAAAAAGCGATCAGTATTTCTGCTAACGTGAAATTTTCGGTAGTTGCCAAATTGAATAGGTTATAATTAGTTTGAATAATATCTCATAAATATTGTGAAGGACCCAAATTGCCATATTCGAAGAATTTAATTTATCGAAGCTTATAAATAAAATGATTGTGCCTAGAAAATAAATCAAAATGGCACTGTTAAAATAGAGAAATCCTCTGCGCTCCTCATTTTGATCTGCCGAAGTTTTAAGTTGCCTTATAAATACGATAATTGATAAAACAATAAAAATGCATCTGTAAAAAACAATTGAATGCTGCATCAATGATTCGAGCGTAAAATCTGCGAGGTAAACTCCCAAAAAAAGGAAAGTTGACGCTTTTAAAAAGAGAACAAAAGGCGACCCAAAGAGCAACTGTTTGAAGAGAAAAAACAAAAGGATAAATTCTACTGGAATATAAAAATTAACTAGCCCTAGGTTTGAATATCCGTTGATTGCGAGACCAAAACTAGCCCATTGCACGAATGCAGAGGTAAGTACAAAAAGAAAGAGGATTTTTCCAAAATTTGATTTTTTTGGTTGTATCAAATACAAACAAACAGGGAGCAAATCAATGCCTAAAGTGGTAAATGAAATTGGGCTAAAAAGTTCTTTCAATGGGCGAATTTAGTTTTCAAGAAGTTGGTCACGTATAAATTCAGGAAAAGTATTTATAACCGTTTTCAACCTTTCCGTATTTTCTCGCCTAACAGCATCATCGGTTAGGTGATAATTACAATTTACATACAAAAAGTATATCAACAATCTATTCAATAGATCCAACTCAGTATCAGAAATAATTAGCAACATTTTTTGTTCTATTTCTTTCCGATTTTTTGATTCAGCCAAAGCCCTTCCAATGCGACTGATACTGCCGTAATAATGGTTGTTTTCGGGGTTTTCAATGCGCAAAGAGATACCAAGAATCAGATTTTCAACATCGATGTTCAGATCTTCAATTTCTCGAATGTAGGTCTTTCTCCGGTTCCAGGCGTAACTTCCATCTGACATTCTATCAAAGCGGTCATTCAATATGTCCAAATGAGCTTTTATAAAAACCTCCCAATTGTTTGTTTCTGCCGATAATAACGCAATATTTACGGCATGTTCTCGAGGGCTATCGTCTTGACTGCATCGACCAATTACTCTAGTACTCCGCATTTCATCTAATAGTTTTTCTTTTTTCTTTTCTGAAAGAGAAATCCAATTTTCAGGCAAATCTACCCAACCTTCCTCAACCTCATCTTTAAGTTTCGACGTTTCCGTGCCAATTAAACAATCTGCATAACCCACCATTGAAACGTATTTTTGGGGTAGTTGAATGGATCTAAAATTTTCTGGGAAAAAGAAGGCCTCGATACTTTCTTTTGAATAATCTGATTTAGGATTATACTCATACATCCAAGTTCCTTCAACATGCTTCCTGTAAAGTGAAGTATCCTCTGATTTAATGGAAAATCCATTCCTATCTTTTAAGTCAAAGAGCTCTATTTCAATCAATTCGATATTGTCATAACTTTTATACTTGTGTTTAAGTAGAAGTGCATTCTTTTCAATAACCGCACTAGGGTATTTTTTACAAAACTCTTTAAATGAAATCGCTTTATCCAAATCTGATTTGGCTGATTTAACATCTCCACTATGTACTTTGATATAATGTCCAATAACTTGTTGTTTGGCATAAAAAACCTTGTTTAAATCGCACGTTTGAAATTTCTTGTTTCTTACATCCACAATTTGACTGAGTTTTTCCATGGTTTTTTCGCTGTAGATCAATCCATTGGGATAAACAGTGAATTCAAGATCTTGGCTATTAACCAACGTGACTAACAAAGCAAAAAGCAATAGAGCACTGTATTTCATTTTACTATTCATGGCATTTTTACTTAAGGTAAAGTAACTGATTTGGCATTCATTTCTTCAGTTGTTTTCGGGATTTTTAAAATGGCATAAGCAATTACCAATTTGGAACTTGCCTCTACCACATTATGAATAATCCAATAATGATTTTCCATCATGGTTTGGAACTCAAGACTCATAAAAAAACTAAAACTGTGATAGACAAAATAAGTAGTATTAATAATAAAGTACGCTTTTAAAACAGGGGTTCTTGCTTTACCCAAATTATCAATGAAATAAAGAATTGAGAAAAAGGTAAAGCACAAAAATAAGGCCGGTAAGGATAAATTGATAAGATCTAAATAGGTCAATTCCATAATTATAACGACCCCGCAGAATGATGCAAGAATTACTACTATCTTTTTAAGAGCTTTTGACTGGATAATTGAATGATAATAAATGGAAAGACAGGCTAAAGCAGTCGTGTTGTATAAATTTAAAAAGAACCAATTCTTAATTCCTAATGATCCAGTAATATACAACACTAGGGTTGTTATTGCTGAAGCTAAAAGCAGCAAAACCAATTCAGTTCTGAGTTTTCGTTTGAAAAAAAACAAGAATAATAAAGGTGTTATTCCAGTTATGAATTGAAGTATAACAGATAACTTTATAAATACAATAGATCCCAAATTTTGGTAGTTAGTAGTTTAAATAGAATTTCAATCTTCTAAAGGATTCATTACTTGAATAAATTCCATAAATAATTCATTAATACAAAGAAAAATGAATATTTCTATAGTCACGGATTTTGGACTTGATTTACATGATTTTACACTAAAAATTAAGGGTTTACCCCTAATGATTCCATTCTCAAATCACCACTTCTTTTAGGTAATTTCAAGATTGCATAGGCAATTACTAGCTTAGAAGTTCCTTCAATAAAATTGTGATAATTCCAGAAATTATTCAATAGAAAAATATCAACCTCAAAACTCAGAAATAACTTGAAAGAGTTGTAGATTAGTATGGCTAAACTAATAAGTAAATAAGCATTGAAATTCGGAGATGCTTTTTTACCCAGATTTTCAATTAAAAATAAAATCGTGTAAAGTACTTTACCGAACACAAGAATAGGAGAGGTCTTATTTACAAGCTCAAAATAACTTAATTCCCAAATTATTGAAGTAACACAAAGTGAACCGATTGATAATACAATTATTTTGACTTTTTTAGAATCTAACAGTGAGTAGTAAAAAATTGTTATACAAACAATATCAATAATTTTATATAGGTTCCAAAACAACCAGTTTTTAATTCCTAACATGGCTGTTATGTACAAGATTAAGGTTGTAATAACGGATGCACTTAACAGAATGACAAATTCAACAGGCAGTTTGCGTTTGAGGAAGATTATAAACAAGATTGGAAGTGTTCCGGTTACTATCTGAAAAATAAGAGAAGAGTGATAAAAGATATCCATTGAATCAAATTTTAAAGTCAATTACAAGTTTGATAGTAAGATTCAATTTAAAAATCAAATCCATAAAACCTCCGTCTAAAAATCAATCAACCTGGTAAATGGCATTGGCAACCAGCATTTTTCCATTTTCCCAGAAACCTCTGAAAATAGGATTATCGGTAAAAAGTATGATTTGACCACTTCCCTTGCTTTGAATTCCGGCAACCATCGAATTTGCTTGTAGCGGCTTTGCTTTGTAACCCACAAAACCGTTTAAGTGGTCTGACGATTGAGCAATACTAACCGGACTGAATCCATTTTCAAGTTTATTGTATGAATCTGAACTTTGGCGGAGCGTATAGTAATTTTCAATTCCATAACACAATGGATGCGTTAGATCCAATTTACAGCGGTAGATGGCTCCAATTACATTGGTAGATAGTGCATTTCTTTCTGAAGCAGAAAAAGAAACTTCATCTTTCTTCTCCTTTTTCGAATTAGAGGCTTTACCCTCTTTCTCTTCAGAACCATCCTCTTCTTCTTTTGTAACCGCACTGAGACCTAAAGAAACACCTAAACTTTCTAAAGACGATCCAAACGCAATAACTTTTCCGCCTTCTTCAATCCATGAAGTAATGGAGGAATTTGACTCATAATATCCTTCAGGAACAAATAAAATGGAGAATTCACTCATGTCAGTACTCGCAACACTCGAAGCTGAAATCAAGGTTAGAGGTAAATTCATCTCATTTTCCAAAAAATGCCAAATCTCACCTGTATTCAAGGAATTTGTTTGGTCACCCATTAAAAGCGCGATTTTTGGTTTATTAATTATTTCAACATCCGAATACCCAAAGTCACTTCCTTTATCCACCATTCCACTCATGGTTTGAGAAATATTAATTCGATAGGATGAAGCTAATTTTTGCAGTTTTTGAGCCACATCAGAACTGTTTTCAGACTTCAATACAATCAATGAACCGGCTGGATATTTAGTGTTTCCTTGCTCAAATCCTTTGGCATGCTTGCGAACAACAATTCCTTCAGCTAAAGCTTGATTTAAAAAGTGAACAGAATTCATTCCTTCCCAACGCACCAAATACGCATAGGCACTTGAGGATAATTCTTCAGCTGGCGACAAGGCAGGCTGAAAATCTGATACACTCATTTCATTCTCTACCCCATACGCTTTCAAGCCATAGGCATAAGGCAAGGTCCACGAGGTAATGTCGTAGGTAAGTGAATCAGCTACTTTTGTTTCTGGCTCTAATAAAACATGCGCAAGGGTTCCTTTGGTTTGATTTAAATTAACCACTAAACTTACGCTTTCCGTAGTTATAGCCCCTGATTTACGCGTATCAAATTCATAGCCTTTGATTTTCTGACCAATTGGCAAATAGGAATACTGAATATCATGTTTCGTAAGTAATTCTGCTAATTTATTCAGCTGCTCAAACTTACCTTCCAAAACATAAGACTTGAATTTAAATTTCCTTTCTTTGACAAACTTCTGGTATTCTTGAATGAGTTTATCGGTCATTTTTGAAGAATATTCAACGGTTGAAATCCCCGTTACTATGTGGTGTTC
This sequence comes from Crocinitomicaceae bacterium, assembly GCA_044361535.1. Lineage (GTDB taxonomy): Bacteria > Bacteroidota > Bacteroidia > Flavobacteriales_D > Crocinitomicaceae > UBA952. The sequence goes on along the minus strand of JBIKIQ010000001.1, from coordinate 225,503 downwards.
AACGCGTTCTTCCAAGGTCAATGTATCACCATCTCGAGTAATTATCGCTGAACCTGCTCTACCATTACCAGCTTGTTCATAGGTCATTCCGATTGCTCCACAAAAAGTTGGATACGTATCTCCGTAGCTTGGATAGAGCAAATCAAATTCTTTGGAGGTGAAATACTGCCATCCTTTTTCGTCGAAGTACTTGGCGTTGTTTTTCCCCATTCCTTTTTGGAATTCACGTTGCCAATCGGTAATCACTTCATGATAAGGTTCTGCTGCCGGAGCAAAATAATACGGTTCGTTTATTCCTTGTTCGTGGAAATCAACGTGTACGTGCGGCAACCACTCGTTGTATTTTTTGATTCGTTGTTGCGATTCTATCTGTGTTAACCACGCCCAATCTCTGTTCAGGTCAAAGAAATAATGGTTTGGTCTTCCACCGGGCCAAGGCTCATCGTGTTCGGCCGCATCCGGATTTGGATTCGCGTTTTTCGTTTTAAGTTGATAATACCAATTCACGTAGCGATCACGCCCGTCAGGATTGAGGCATGGATCCATAATTACGATGGTGTTTTTCAAATAGTCTTTATTTTTCGTAACCAAATCAAATGCAGTTTGCATTGCTGCTTCTGTTCCCGAAGCTTCATTGCCGTGAACGTTGTAACTCAACCAAACAATTGAAATTTTCTCGGCTGAACCTCCCTTTTTATGTTCTGTTTTGATTTGCTCAAGCTTAGCAATATTCTCAGCGGTTCCAATGTAAACAAGAATTAAATCTCGATTTTCGTTGGTTTTTCCATATTTCTCAATTTTAACAGTTGACGGAAAATTTGCTTGTAGCGCATTAAAATAAGAAACTACTTCGTGTTGAGGGGTGAATTTAGTTCCTACCTTATATCCGAAGTGCTTTTCAGGCGAGAACGATTGGGCATAAAAAAGGGAGCTCACAAGAAGAAACTGAATTAAAATGATTGATTTCATACTGTGTAGAATTTTGATAAAAGTAGTTTTAAGTTTACAACAAGAATAAGAGAATAAAGGTTTTCTTCCATTCTGAGTCTACGAATATATCAATTTTGGTGGGTTCGGGGAAATATTTGATTGTCATTCTTGAGAATCATAGAAGATTCTAGTTGTATTATTCAAATTTTCGCACACTTTATTAACCTTTTGCTAACTTAATGAAAATTCAAAATTCATTTATTATTTACGTAAATGAATATTTTCTTTTCTTTGTTTATCAACATTGCATTACTATTTTTGACAAAAAGGAAGTAAAAATATCCTTCTGGTTATAACTGTAAAAGCTTCAAACTAAATAGACAATAAAATGCTTATATTTTAATTTGTAGTGCTATAGCAAACTAAATAAACTTCGAAATTAGATCAAAATATGACACAAAAAGAAAAGGAAAATGTAGATAAATTAAAGGAAGCAATGAATAAAAATAACGCAGTGACCTTTATTTACAAAAATGAATTGAAAATTGTTGAACCATACTTAATTGGTGAATTATACGATAAATTCAAAAATCATTTATTTGAGGGTGAATGGGCACTAAGAGCATGGTTTTTAAACGGTGAAACCTCTCAAAAAGTTGATAAAAAAGAAGGAGATAGATGGCGGATTTATAAACTAAATGAAATTGATAAAATTACCATTCTTGACACAAAAATTTTCTTTTACAGACCACTCTACAATAAATGGGATAAAAATTTTAAACGAATCGAACTTTTCTTTGATCAACCCGATTGAATTATCAAAAACTTGATTTTAAGAAATTATTTGAGACAAAAAACAGTTGAAATTAATTCTACAGAGAAATAGATTTAATGACCCCAAAACAATCCTTCCTTTTTGCTGCGAACTATTATGTTTTATTACCTAATTATAACAATACCCTCAAATTCTTAATACGAATAAAACGAAAATATTCTCCATTCTATTCTGAGTCTACGAATATATTAATTCTGGAGGTTTCGGGGAAATATTTGATTGTAATTCATGGAAAACGGGAAAATATAAATGGATTGAAAAACACTAACCAAATTACCTTTTTGAAAGGTTAGGTATTAACGTCAACAGAATTTTGTAATTATATAGAGTCTAAATGACTAATTAAAGTGAAAAAAGTATAAATTTGACTAGAAAAAGAAAGATTGAATAGAGAATATGTGAGAAATAAGAAAGTTAAACTAATAAAGAATGAAACGGTCTGCGAAAGCCCAGGGGCTGACTACCCAGAGTGACAAAAAAATAATTTAAAAAGTGAAACCAGCACTCACTAAAAAAAACGGGGCGTATCTGAAAAGCCTAACGAGTAGGATAATTATTTAATTTTGATTTATGATAAAATTTATTTTAATAAACTTTTTTTGTTTTTCGGCCATTCTTGTGTTTTCTCAAGAAAAGTCTTATAAGTGTTTTAATTGTGATGATAATAATGAGCTTAAGATTTCTGTAGAATATGTTGATGACACCCCTTTATCCCTAAAATACAAAGGACAAGATTCATCCATTATATTAAAGAAGATAAAAGGTAGTTTAAAAACTCAAAATGGAACTGGTAATTATACTGAGTCTTATAATGAGATAGTTAATGGTCAACCTAATGGCAAATACATCTTTACTCACGCTGGATATTATTACTACATCGAATACTTTAGGAAAGATGGTAAAAAGTTCAATTTTACAATCAATTTAGATGATTCTGTGAATCCAGATGGTGATGGATTTCGTTTAACACCTTGTTATTAAATAACCAGTCCTATACATCGAGTTTAATTTAATTGGTACTGTTGTGCTTTGTTTAATATTTGTGCTTCGTATCTAGGTCAATGCTGGCAGATAGTATAGTGTTTCGGAATCCGCCAACTTCTTATAGTTGCGAAACGTTATGGGTTATTGTAAAAATTGACATAAATTGAGAATAATAATGACATTGATATTTTTACTTTGTGGACTTTGGGGTTCTCAATTTTCTTATGGACAAAGACTTAACAAGAAAATCGATATAAGCCAAAAAGAAGCAATATTAAGTTCACCTTTCAAGACTGCCAAAGGAATGCATAAGGAACTTGCCCGACAAAAACTATTAAGACCTGAATATTTGACACTTGTAGACAGTTTGAGAAAAATATTTCCAAAGGACACAATACTGCTGACTGAGAATTACAACTTCATTTGTTTTGGTTGCCCAGCAGACTACATACAAATTCAAATTGGTTACAATCTTATTTCACTTAGTAAAGACTTGCAATCTAAGAGGTATGAAATAAAGTCTGAAAAACTATCAAATTTATACTTTGACGAAACAGGATATTATCATAGTGATATTGATGAACTTAGAAAAGAAATAAAGAATAGTGACAATTGGAACACAAACCCATCAAAGTATGGTACAGAAGATTGCTTTGACGGTGGACACAATTTTTATTCATTTATCTATCCTGACAGAAAAATTATTTCAATGTATATGAGATGTTGGATAAATAAAGAAATTAGATAGACAGACGAATGAAAAGAACAACAACACATAACAGCATCTGCCAGTGGTTAAATCAAGCTTTGTACTTCTATCAAGGTTTATGCTTGGTTGAAAGTGAAGTGCTTCGAAAGCCGCTCTTACGCCAAGCACCCAAACGTTGGCAGTAATGTTGACCGACACGATAACAAGAGAAAATTAAGAAAGTGAAAACAGCAAATTGGACTATATCGACACTTATAATTCTGACAAATTTTTACTTTTTGCCATTTAGTTTCGTGACATTAAAATCGACAGGCGGACCTTTTGGTTATGGACTTTTAATATTGCCAATATCATTTTCAATAAATCTTTTGCTAATAACTGCCGTACTGACTTTTAAGACTAAATTCAACAATAGTTTGGGACTTCTAATCATAAACGGACTTGGACTGCTTTGGTCTTTGTTTTGGCTTTGGCTGCTATTGACAACACCTAAGATGGACTAAAATGAAAAGAATACGAATTTACATATTGACTATTTTCTGTGTATTGACTGGCTCGGAATTATTCGGTCAGACAAATAATTCCTGCGACACAATTTATGACTTTGTTGAAAAAATGCCGCAATACAAAAATGATGTAAATGGGCTCGCCGATTATTTTTTAAAAGAACTGACACCAATTCTTTCTGACTGTTATAAACGAGAAAGTATACTGACATCAAGTATGTATTTGACTTTGACAATTGATCAAAAAGGGCGGGTTGTTGACATTGACTTTTTGCGAATTCAAGCCACTGATAATTGCAAAAATGAATTAATACAAAAAATAAGGACAATGTCTGGTTGGTCACCTGGAATTCATAATGGAGAACCAGTATGTTGTCATTTTAATTGGCCAGTAAGTTGCATAAAGTGGGAAGAATAAAAATAACAACGCACGCTAACAAACGCTATAGCAAATGCGGGTTTTCGTGTTGGTTGAAACATTTGAAATCTTTATATACATTTGTGCTGGCAGACAGTTGAGCAACAATCTAATCCCGCACTTGCCATAGCGTCAGCCGTTAGCTACTATTTTGTGTGACAACTAAAACTTCAAAAACAACAATGAAAAGAAAAATATATGTATTGACAATTTTAACGACCCTTATATTTCAATCTTGCGGACTTAAAACAGCAAAAGAAGTTGGACTACATTTTTCAACAGAAAAATCAAAACTGCCCGATTCGCTGACTTGGAAAAAAATAGGTTTTGCAAAAGAATTGATTAATCAAAAAGAAATGGTAGTAGTAATTAGTGGTGGTACAAATCCAATTCCATTAGACAAGTGGGACGAATTTAAACCCTCATTTCCTTACAAAAAAAACATTAACAGACATTTACTTTTTCAACAAACTGCTTTTTATCGTTCGCCAAATACTGATGTAAATTGCAAAGAACCTGACTGCATAAAACAACGTGAATATAAAAATTATACTTGGGTAGAAATGGCAAAGCCAATTTGTGTAGATTTTGTAGGTGGTAAAACTGATATAATCAAACCAGAAAAAGGACATATAGTGATAAAAACCATTCAAAAATGTCAGACAGTAATGTTTACCGATAGTATTTTTCAACTTACTGACAACAAAGGTAATTATTATGTAATGCACGCAACGGAAACAAGCAAGCCCGATACAACGGCAACGTTGCCAAGAGGTTGGACATTAAAAAAAGTGATTTTGAAAGAGCCGTTAATAATATCTCCTTTTGGAGGTGGTAATGAATGTTACTACAATATCATTGGAGACAATTTGGGACAAGGCTATCATCAATATGTTTTTGCTGACACAATTTATCCATCAAATGAAAAATAAAACAGAAGCTAACGGCGGTTTTGCAAAAGTGGGTCTTCAGTGTTAATTTGAACATTTGGAATCTTATTGAACATTTGTGCTTCGATTTCCTTCCTTCGCCAAGCCGCAAACCGTTATGGGCAAATTAGCCTTATACTAATCTCAAACTAATAGTTTATATTTACTAGTTAAGTAATACCTTTAAATTCCTAATTTTTATAAAACGAAAATAAGTTCCTTGCCATTCTGCAAAGACCAAAATATCAATTCCGTTTTTTTCATAGAAATACCCATAACAATCTTTCGCATCAACCCTCGCTTTTTCTAGATAACGTTTGTAAAACATTTCATCTTTAAATACTGACGTCAGAGAGCCAAATTGACCAATTTCATGCATCAATTTTATTACATTTAGAGGAAGGAGTGAATCTTTAATTGCCAATTCAACTTCGCGTTTAATCGTTTCTTCTGAGACTTGTTTGTGATGAAGCAATTTATGAATCGTTTGATAATCTCGTTTTTCAAAAGCTTCAGATAACTCAAGCAAATTAGATTGGAAAATGGTAATACTAGGTTCATTTTGACCAAAAAGATGTGGTGAAAATAAAATAGGAAAAAGGAGTAGGATTAGTTTCATTTTTTCTTACGTTTCAAACGAACAGACTGAACAAAATTAGGAACGTACGAATGAACGAAAAAGGAATCTTCGTTTGTTGTTTGTTTATCTTTTGATTTTAAGGAACCACCATAAATATCGAATACTAATGTTTTTGAATCTATTTTTCGAAGAGTGGATGTAAAGTACATGCTGTCTAATTGGTAGTAATCAAAAAACGTGTTGTCTACGTATTTCATGCCGATTTTTATGCCGCCTTCATCCATGATAAATTCAGAATCAGAATTCTTTACTATTTGATAATCTTTAACTACCTCCCCATTGGGTGATTGATACGCCATTTTATACGACCAAATCGAATCTTCCACTTTTTCGCGTATATCCAAGGTTACAGGCAATGTGCTACTTCCTTTTCCAGAGGATATTTTCATTTCTCCCGAATAAGAGCCCAACCAACCGTAGGGAAATTCCTGGCCTAATATAGTGAATGAGAGAAAAATAAAGAATACTGTGCATTTCATACGTTGAATTCAACATGATATTCCACCAAAATTAAGTAATTTTTTAACGAACAATAAAGGTGTCTATTTTTTATATTCATCATGTAATAAGTATGAACGCTTTTCATTACTGTATTGGAAAATAAGACAACTACACGGGTATTTTTTCGTTTCTTTGATGCACAGATGAAACAATATTCTAATTTCATAAAATTACCCCTACAGAGATTAATCATTTCAATCGCTTTTCTGTGTTTATATTATAATTATTTTTCCCAAATTGTTTCTCCCTTTAATATCCGATACCAAACAAATCAGAAAGGTGGAATAACTATTTTATCGAATTTAGTCTTAACTTGTAATTCTTCTAATAACAATTGTTCTACCTACCAAAATCAGTTTCCCCCAACTGGAAATCACAATCAAGATGGTGGAATCACTATGGGGTATGTTGATATTGACACTTCTCCGCTTACTTGGATGTCGAGTAGTGACAGCTTAAATCTTCCTATTTGTAGCGAAATTTCATGGGCCGGGCTTTATTGGAGTGCCCGAGTAAATACAAATACAACCAATTACGCCACGCGAAATCAAGTCAGAATTAAAGTCAATAATGGTGCATTTACTACCCTAACTGCAGACAACCTATTGGACGTAACAACCATACCCGGAAATCCTAATTTTTCGATGGCAGGGTATTATTGTTTTAAGAATATCACAAACCTTGTTCAACCAACGAATGGAAACGGTAGATTTACACTAGCTAATATTGTAGCACAAACCGGATCTAACAATTTATTTGGTGCTTGGTCAATTGTAGTTGTTTATAAAAATTCCTTGCAATCCATGCGAAATCTTACGGTTTTTGACGGAATGGCATACGTAAGCAACCAAAACAATTTAGATATTCCCATTTCTGGATTTACAACCCCATCTGTTGGTCCAGTTAGTTTTGAATTGGGTGTAATTGCTTACGAAGGTGATAGAAGCATTCAAGGTGATAGACTTCAGTTTAATGGAAATGGAAGTTTTTTAGATGTTCCCGATCCATTAAGAAATACAAACGACTTTTTCAACAGTTCAATTACATCAAATGGCGCATTAACTCCATTCAGAAACCCGAGTTACAACAACACACTGGGATGTGATGCAGGAATATTCTTACCCAATAATTCGACACAAACCTATTTACCCAATAGCGCTTCTTCTGCTACTGTGCGGGTTGCAACCTCACAAGATGCTATATTACCAAGAGTAATTACTTCCGCTATTGATATTTACGAGCCAGATTTACGAGCAACGGTTTACATCAATGACCTAAACGGTCCACCTGCAATGCCAAACGATATTTTGGAATACACGGTAGTTGGTAAAAATATTGGTTCAGATATTTCTCTAAATACATTTATAACGGACACTCTTGATATTAGAACTGAATATATTCCAAACACAATATCTTTTTTAAATGGTCCTTTTATTGGTCCAAAAACTGATGGTCTAAACGATGATCAAGCTGAATACATTGCAGCGAGCAGAACAATAAAGGCCAGAGTAAATATTGGAGCAAATACGGCTACAGGTGGTACGATGTTAAATTCTTCGGATGGTGCAGACAGTGCCGTTGTAAGATTTCGAGTTCGTGTTGTAGACGATTGTATCATTTTAAGTTGTGACAGTACATTGGAAAACAAAGCCTATATTTTTGGGCAGGGAGATATTTCAGGAAATTCATACAATAATGGTGGTGCATCAGATATTTATGATGCCAATGGTTGTCCGTCCTCATCAAGTAATTTAATTTCCGTTTTTGCTCCTAATTGTCCAACTATTGGGATTTCCAATGATGCTCCGTTTTGTGAGGGCGACACTTTGCATTTATGGACGGTTAATTCCCTTTATGCCAACTACCTCTGGACAGGACCGAATAACTTTTCAGCTACATCCTCTTCAATTTCAATTCCAAATGCAACAAGCATAAATTCAGGCTCCTACACATTAAATGTTTCTTTGATTGATGGGTCTTGTGCCTACAACAATCTTATAGATACGGTGGTGATTTTCCCTAACCCAACTATTCAACAAGTCAATTTAACGAATATCACTTGTAATGGACTCACAAATGGTTCACTAAGCGTTCTAGGGATTGGAAATGGTCCATTTTCCTATAACTGGAACAATAACCAGACTTCGCCTTCACTCTCAAACTTAGCTCCGGGATCGTACACAGTTGTGGCAACCGATGTTAATACGTGTTCCGATAACGAAACCTATACCATAACACAACCATCAGCATTACTAGCAACAGCCAGTAAAACCTCTAATTACAATGGTCGTGACATCAGCTGTTTTGGAGCAGCCAATGGCTCAGCCACAGTTGTCTATTCAGGAGGTACTCCACCCTATCAAATAAGCTGGGCTCCAGGTGGACAAACAACGCCATCCATTTCCAATTTAGGCCCAGGGACATATACAGCAACTGTAACCGATGCGAATGGATGTGTAAAAACGAGTAGTGTAACCTTAACCCAACCACCTGCCATTAGTTCGTCTAATACACAAATAAATGTTTCTTGTTTTGGAGGAGCAAATGGATCCATTGATTTAACCGTAGGCGGTGGGACACCAGGTTATACCTACAGTTGGTCTAACGGGGCAACTACCCAAGACATTTCAGGTCTTATTGCTGGAGTGTATTCAGTGACTATTTTAGACTTAAACGGATGTTCTAAAACACATACAGTAACAATCACACAACCTGTTGCGCCACTTACTCTAACTTCAACTCAAGTAAATGTGCTATGTTTTGCCAACGCAACTGGTAGTATAAATTTAAGTGTTAGTGGTGGAACAAGTCCTTACAGCTATTTGTGGTCAAATGGTTCAATCATTCAGGATATTTCAAATTTACTTGCTGGAACTTATTCTGTCACCGTAACTGATTTTAAAGGTTGCACAGCCATACTAAATGTGTCAATTTCTCAACCTTTTGCGCCACTTTCTAGCAGTTTGATTGAGACCAATATTGCATGTTTTGGTGATGCCACAGGTTCTGTAAACTTAAGTGTTTTAGGAGGCACATCACCCTGTAATTTCAATTGGAATAATTCCGCTTTAACCGAAGATATCGGAGGTTTATTTCCTGGTCAATACATTGTAACAATCACAGATAATAATGGTTGTATTCTCAAGGATACTGCAAATTTAAGTCAACCTCTTGCACCGCTTAGTATCTCTTTAATTCCAGACGATGCAGATTGTTTTGGCGCGGCACAAGGAAGTATTGACGCCACCGTAATTGGAGGAACCACACCTTACAGTTACAATTGGAGTAATGGTTCTTCCATGCAAGATATTACAAACCTACTTGCAGGAACCTACATTTTACAAGTAACCGATTTCAATGGATGTCTATTAAACACGGATACATTGATTACGCAACCACCCCAAATAATAATTAACAGTACGCAGGTAGATGTATTATGCTTTGGAGAGGCAACAGGTTCTATTGATTTATCAATTGTTGGAGGCATATCACCTTTTCAATACAACTGGAGTAATGGAGCTACTAGTGAAGACATCACTAATTTACTGGCTGGAAATTATACGGTAACTGTTACCGATAATAATAATTGTTTAAGCAGTCTCAACATAACTATTTCGCAGCCACTTCAACCATTGACATTAACCATTACGCATACGGATGCCTTGTGTGTTGGCGGATTGCAAGGAACGACTAATCTTACCTCAAGTGGAGGTACAAGCCCCTACACTTATTTATGGAATAACAATCAAACTTTGGAAGATTTAAGCAACTTGGTGGCAGGCTACTATTACTGTACGATTACTGATAATAATGGCTGTAGCGATACAATTGGAGCAACAATACTCGACCCATCAAACACCCTGGTTCCAAGCATTTCTCAAACGGATGTATCTTGTTTTGCAGGTAGCGATGGAACGGTTGATTTGGAGATTACAGGTGGTTTACTTCCGTACAGCTACAACTGGAATAATGGTGGTATATCTCAAGATTTAAATGCGCTTCCAACAGGAAATTATTTTGTTACCATAACCGATGGAAATTCGTGTCAATCCTTTATCTCTGCCTTTGTTGACCAACCTCAGACTCCATTAAGTACAACCCAACAGATAACAAATGTATTATGTTTTAGTGATGCTACCGGTGCAATTGATATAACAACAAGTGGTGGTACACAGCCTTATACCTTTTTGTGGAACAATGGGCAAACCAGTGAAGATTTACTTGCAATAAATTCTGGTTCCTATCAATTAACCATTACAGATGCAAAGAATTGCACATTGGCTGTCATTGCTCAAATTACGCAACCAAGTGACATTCAAGTAAGTGCAACAACGCAAAATATCAATTGTTTTGGACAAGCAACTGGCGGGATTGACTTGAGTGTTTTAGGAGGAGTTATACCTTATTCCTATAATTGGAGCAGTGGTCAAAACACACAAGACTTAAGCAATATACCTGCAGGCACATTCCAGGTTTATGTAACAGATAATAACATGTGTCAGGATAGTTTGAGTCTTACATTGACTCAACCTGCTACACCAGTACAAGTAACGGCAGTAACCACAAATATTTCCTGTTTTGGAGGTAACAATGGAAGTATTGACGTAACAATAAGTGGTGGAAGTTCTCCTTACATATTTAACTGGAGTAATGCTGTTGTGGTGCAAGATCAACAGAATTTATATGCCGGTGTTTATCAAATAAATGTCACAGACAACAAAGGCTGCACAACCAATGGGATCTATAATTTAACGCAACCAGCGACACCTGTAACCACTCAAATTTCTATGACCCAGCCTTTGTGTTTTGGAAATTCAAATGGCACTGCCACTGTTGTCGCTTCTGGTGGTACACCGGGCTATTCATATCTTTGGCCAAATGGACAGATCACGCCTACCCTATCAGGAATCCCTGTAGGAACCTACATTGTGGAGGTTACCGATGCTAATAATTGCAAAATTAAAGATACCATTATTGTAACTCAACCACCATTGCTATCAGTTAATGCAGATTCCAGTTCGGTAAGTTGTTGGGGGTTATCGGATGGAAGTGTACAAAGTTCAATTCAAGGAGGAACTGGACCGTATAGCTATAACTGGTCTCCAATTAATGTTACTACTCCGACTGTTGGAAATCTTCCTGCTGGAGTTTATACAATTACGGTTACTGATGTTTTCAATTGCCAGAGTCAATCCTCTACTGAAATACTTCAACCGGATTCTCTTTACGCCACATTCCTGACCACTGATATTCTCTGTAATGGATTTGCTACTGGAGCTATTGACGCAACTATTTTTGGAGGCACTGCCCCTTACTCCTATTTTTGTCCAACATTATTACCAAATGAAGACATAAGTAATCTTACCGTTGGTAATTATTTATACACTGTAGTTGATGCCAATGGTTGTTCTAACCAATATCCTCTTGTTCTCTCTCAGCCAAATGTTGTATCAGCAATAGCGCAAATGGCTCCGGTAAGTTGCTTTGGAGGAAGTGACGGCGAACTTGATATTACAACTACAGGGGGAATAGCACCTTATTCGTATTTGTGGTCAACCTCTCAAACAACAGAAGATATTAACTCGCTTTCTAACGGAAACTACAATGTTCAGATTACAGATGCAAATAATTGTGTAAATACGTTCAATTTTGGTGTAACACAACCGCAGCAACCGATTTCTGTTTCTCTTTCTCAGGTTAATGTAGCTTGTTTTGGTGATTCTACCGGATCAATTAATCTTTCAGTTAGTGGTGGAACACCAAACTACTCCTACTTATGGAATAATTCATCATTAACACAGGATATTTTCTCACTAGACACCGGTTTTTACCAAGTCATAGTCACAGATGCCAATGGTTGTTTAGATAGCATTTCAACGAATATTACGCAACCTTCTACTCCAATTTCCATAACTGAAAGTCATGTTGATATTCTTTGTTTCAATGCTTCGACAGGAAGTATCAATATTTCGGTTTTAGGCGGAACGCCATCCATTTTGAATGGTTATTCTTATGACTGGTCAAATAATCAAGTTACCCAAGACATTCAAAATCTTCCAGTTGGAACGTATGAAGTTATTGTAACAGATTCACTTCTTTGTAGTGAATCAATTGAAGTAAGCTTAACACAACCACAAGCTCCTCTTGATGTGGTCTTTGATATTGAAAATGTGAAGTGCTTTGGAGATAGCACTGGAAGTATTTTAGCTGCAATTACCGGAGGAACTGAGCCATACGAATTTAGTTGGTCCAATCTTGATTCAACCTTATTCATTGATTCGCTAGCTTGGGGAAATTATGCAATCAGCTTGGTAGATTCAAATAATTGTTTTTATGCTGAAACTGCTTTGGTTCTCCAACCACTTAATCCACTTTTGGTAACCTATACTCCCGTTCAACCGTCTTGTTTTGGCTATTCCGATGGGCAATTGATTCTCAACACTTCTGGTGGCACCCCGGGATATCAATACAATTGGTCAACGGGCGACATAAATCCTATAGTTGATTCCTTGGTAACAGGATCTTATTCAGTGCTTGTAACTGATGCAAATGGTTGTACTTTCGACTTAGACTGCTTTTTAGATCAACCAGCTCAGATTCAACCTTCCTTTGATTCTGACATTCTCAGTGGTTGTAGTCCACTGGTTGTAGAGTTTTTCAATACTTCAGATGCCAATTTTAACTGTGAATGGACCTTCGGTGATTCATTATCCTATTCAGGATGTGAGGATGTTGTTATTACCTTTGATACAGGTGGGATTTATGACGTTCAACTTACTGCATTTGACGCAAATGGTTGTTTTAATTCAATTTCAGCGAATGATTACATCACTGTTTATCAAACGCCAGTTGCATCATTTACAACCTCACCTTCCATACTATTTCCAGAATCGCCTGAAACAAATATCTTAAATACTTCCAGTGACTGTGAATTTTACATCTGGAATATGGGAGTGGGTGATCCCGATGAAATGTACTTTGAACCTGGTGAATATGAATATCCTGCAAATATTGCCGACACTTTTCTCATTACACTTTACGCTATTTCATCAGAAGGTTGTGCAGATACAGCCTATCAAGAAATTTACTTCAATAATAATCCCTTTTATTACGTTCCAAACACGTTTATTCCGGATGGAGATAACCGAAATGATACTTGGACTCCTGTTTTTTCAAATTTATCAAACGTAAAAAAATACAGTATTCAAGTCTTTGACAGATGGGGAGAAATTGTTTTTGAATCGTCTGATCCATCACTTGGTTGGGATGGAACTTTTCTTTCTAATAGTTGCCAAGATGGGACTTACATCTGGAAATTACAGTTTACATGGTATGATAAAAAAGTGTATTATACATCAGGTCATGTTAACCTATTGAGGTGATAAATCTCAAATACTGATTATTTGTTATTGAATACAAAGTTGAATCCTCATATAAAGAATTCAATCGTATGACTATAAAAAGTAAATTAGAATTTCTTATTTGATTCGCTGAAGGTTCTCAACCATTTTCAATACCATTCTGCGAGGAACCATCCACAAGAAATAATTTAACAAAATGTTCAGTGATGGTTCGGAGATACAAATAAGTTGTTTTTTCAACATGGCATTATAGCCTTTATTCGCCGTATAATATGCTGATTTTGCTCCATCAAACATTTTACTTTTTGACATTCCGGCTACATCAATAAATTCTGTTTTTACAGGCCCAGGACATAGAGCGGTAATCGTTACTCCTTTTTTTCGCATTTCTTGATCTAATGCTTGAGAAAAGGAAACTACAAAAGCTTTTGTTGCAAAATAGGTAGCTTGGAGTGGTCCCGGAATAAATCCTGCGGTACTTGCGGTATTTAAAATCATACCTCCTCCATGTTGAATCATGTGTTTGGAGATAGCATGTGACAATTCAACGAGGGAAGATACATTTAACTGAATCATATTGAGGTCTTCTGAAATATTTCTATCAACAAACTCACCATATCCACCAAAACCAGCATTGTTAAATAGATATTGAATTCGAACTTTGTCATTAACTAGTTGATCTGCCAATTCGTTAACTGCCCCTGTTTTAGTAAGATCCTTCTCAATTACAAGAACGTTAACGTTGTATTTCTGTCGTAACTCTGTTGCCAAAGATTCAAGTAAGTTCTTTCTTCGAGCAACTAGAATAAGATCTCCCTGATTTTTAGCATGAATTTCTGCCAATTCTCTTCCAATTCCACTGGAAGCACCTGTAATTAGTGCAACATTTTTCATAAAATCATATAATTAGTACAAGACTAACAATAATTTACAAGAAGAGTTCAATTAATCCGATTGAGTTTTTTTTCTTTTTTTCAAAAAAAACCTTGTCAGTTTTGAAAACATTAGTACTTTTGCCCCGGAGAGTTGGCAGAGTGGTCGATTGCGGCAGTCTTGAAAACTGTTGAACTGCGAGGTTCCGGGGGTTCGAATCCCTCACTCTCCGCAGAGAAGGTCTTGGAAACAAGACCTTTTTTCTTTTATATAAACCTGCAAATCAATTGTTTAATTAGATTCATCAAAAAAATTAGTTCGTAATAATCACTCATTTACTAAATCAAGCGCTTCTTTGTAACGCGCTAAAACTCTTTCCCTCGCAAATTTGTGGTCAATAATGGGTTTAGGATAATCGCCAGTTCCAAACTCTGGAACCCATTTTTTGATATACTCAAATTTCTTATCAAATTTTTCTTGTTGAGCAGTAGGATTGAAAACGCGAAAATAAGGCGCCGCATCGCAACCGCATCCTGCTGCCCACTGCCATCCTCCAGTATTACTTGCTAATTCAAAATCCAACAATTTTTCAGCAAAATAGGCCTCACCCAACCGCCAATCAATTAGTAAATGTTTGGTTAAGAAACTTGCAACGATCATTCGAACGCGATTATGCATGAATCCAGTGGTATTCAATTCTCGCATACCAGCATCAACAATTGGATATCCCGTTTTACCATTGCACCAAGCTTGAAAATGTGCGTCATTATTCTCCCAACGAATGCGATCATATTGAGTTTTAAAGGAGTTCTTTGCTGAATGAGGAAACCAATGAATTATCATTTGGTAAAAATCACGCCAGATGAGTTCATTCAAAAAGGTCTCATTTAGTTGAAGTGCTTCACGAGCCAATTCTCGTATGGAAATCGAGCCAAATCTCAAGTGCAACCCTAATTTTGAAGTACCATTTAAGGAGGGAAAATCTCTATTTAAACTGTATTTTTGAATCAGCTCTTTTTTCCATAATTTCGATGGAATTTCAACTCTTTGTATAGTTTCAAACCCCATTTCTTCTAGCGAAATTAATTCGCTCAGCTCTGAAGTACGAGCAAGGTTGACGGTGTGATTTTCAGTTGGAAAGGACGACAAATGATATTCATTTAGGTTTGCCTTCCATTTCCTCGAATAGGGTGTAAATACCGTATAGGGTTTGCCATCATCTTTGGTGATTTCAGCCTTTTCAAATAAAACGTGATCTTTTGTGCCAATTAATTTCACCTCTAACTCGTTGAGTTTTTCAGCTAAATATCGATCTCTTTCGGTGGCATATGGTTCATAATCGCGATTAACAAAAACCGCCTCTGCCTTGTACTTGAGAACTATCTCAGGAATTAAATCACGTGGATTCCCGAAATAGACTTTTAAATCACTTCCAAGCTCACTGTATTTCTTTTTTAATTGCTCAATTTCTTGATGGATATATATCAACCGTTGATCATTCTTTGGTAAAAATTGAAGTATTTGGCTATCAAAGATAAAAATAGGTTGAACTCCCCTACTCGATTTCAGCGCTTTATACAGACCCGCATTATCATGAATTCTTAGGTCACGACGATGCCAAAAAATAGATTTTGAATACATGATTATTAAAACAATCAAACACAAAGAAATGTTGCATACTTGAAGACTCTAGAAACTAATATCAATTTCTATCTGACCTCAAAAATCAATTTGAGTAATCCTCAAAATCTTCTGTGATTTCTTGTTGAATGATTGATGTAACGGAAATTGGAACATATTCAACAACAACATTTGTTTTATCCAATCCAAAGTCTTCAGCTGGTTTCAATCCTGTCGATTTCACAAATCGGTATGCTCGGACACACAAATTTTGGAAGGCTGTCAAATCATTATCGGAGGATATTCTTGAATTTAACACCACAAATTTAAAATCAGGCTCAGTGAATCTACCTTTCATACTATGAAAGACGCTATCACCCGTAATTTCACCTTTCTCAACCATTTTATCGTGAATTTTTCGAATCAAGAACTCTGTTCTATGTTCTTCTTTAAATCCAAATTGAAGCGTTATATAATAAGCTGACTTATCAATAACTTCATTTACTGAATAATGTACTCCCCATGGTTCATTTAAAATTTCGACGTGAACGAACCAATAAATCCCTGCTTTTCGAGGTTTTTTCCTAAACAAGGCATAAAATACGGTTGAATCCAACTGTTTGCAATTTGTACTACGAGTAGGGAAAACAATATTTGTAGCCTCGTATGACATATTTGTATCATTTTGAAGAGCTGAAATCAATGGCTTTACCTCATCCATTGGAATATATTCTGTTATCGAAGAACGAAGCTGTCTTGCTTTAAAAAACAAATACAATAAGGCAAAAAATGTAAATGCTAATATCAAAGTGAATTCTGCTCCTGGTGCAGTTGATCCATCATGAAATTCATGCCCATGACCGATTTTAGCTAAGTTAGAAAGCAAGAATACGCCTTCTATTAAAAGGAAGACACCGAATAGAAACAAATAGAATCCTTTCGCTTTTGGATATTTATATAACAACAAAAGACCGAGCAAAACAGAAGTCATAACCATATCAATAGTAATCGCTAATCCATAAATTGCTTCCATTGCTGTAGCCTCTCTAAAAATTAGAATTATTAGGATACATCCTGCCATTAGAAACCAATTCACAAATGGAATATAAATCTGCCCTTTATGATCGGTTGGGTATTTTACCTTTAAGTTTGTCCACAATTTCAATTTAATGGCTTCGTTCATAAGTGTAAAAACTCCGGTTATTAAGGCTTGAGAAGCAATGATAGTAGCAGATGTAGCGATTATAATGGCAAAAGGAATTAAATTTTCAGGAACCATCGCATAAAATACAGTTTGTTTAGGCTGAAGTGAAAAACCTTCAGACATGCACAACGCTGACTGACCTAAATAATTAATAACTAGCATTGTAGAAACGAACACCCAGCTTATTCGTATATTTCCTTTCCCGCAGTGACCTAAATCAGAATACAATGCCTCTGCACCCGTTGTACATAAAAAAACAGCACCCAGAACCCAAAAACCACCAGGAACATTGACCATCATATTGTAGGCATACCATGGATTGAAAGCCTCTAATACTGCAGGGTTTTTTGAAATGTTAATTATACCGAGATAAGCCAAAAAGATAAACCATAACAACATAACAGGACCGAAAGCCTTACCAATAAGGTCAGTGCCAAATTGTTGAACAGAGAATAATACGAGAATAATACCAATAACAATAGGAATTATAGGCAAGTCGGGGTTTACGTTACCTAGTCCCTCTACCGCAGAAGAAATGGAGATTGCAGGTGTAATGAAACCATCTGCTAAAAGCGTTGAACACCCAATCAAAGCGGGAATAATCACCCACTTTTTTTTATCTTTTAACAGAGCAAACAAAGCAAAAATCCCACCCTCTCCTTTATTGTCTGCATTTAATGCGAAGAAGATATATTTAACAGTTGCTAGTAAGATTAAGGTCCAAATAACGGATGACAAACCACCCATAACTAGTTCATGATTGAAATTTTTTCCTCCACCCGTAATTGCCTGAAATACGTACAATGGTGACGTTCCGATATCTCCAAATACAATTCCAATGGTGATAAGAACTCCTGCTAAAGATTTTTTGTGTAATGATTCTGACATAAGGGTGTAAAATTATGTAATATCTTAGATAATAGTAACAAATTTTCTTTTTTTTTATCGCAAGCAAAAACCCAATACAGCATCAACAAATTCCTCTGGTTTCTCTGCATGAACCCAATGCCCGGCTTGAGAAATAGTTATATACTGACTATCGGGAAAAAAGTTTTCTATTTCAGGAATATCATCGTCTAAAACATAATTTGACAATTCGCCACGAATAAAAGCTGTAGGAGTAAACACTTCTTTTTCAGGAAGAGCGGATAGAATCTCATTCATGGAATTTTCAAGAACGGATACATTCATACGCCAAGCCAGTTTTCCTTTTTCTTTCCAATAGAGATTTTTCAATAAAAATTGCTTCACCCCTTCAGAGTCAATGAATTCAGTAAGTTGTTTATCAGCTTCTACCCGAGAATTAACTCCTTCTAACTGAACAGAATGAATTCCTTTAAGTATGTGTTGGTGATGTGGTGGATATTGTTTAATCCCCATGTCTACTATCACTAATTTAGAAAGTAGCTTCCCATTAATTTGCGCTACATGCATAGCAACCTTACCACCCATGGAATGCCCGAGTAGTATTGTTTTCTCTATGCCTAAATCATTTATTAGTTCAATCACATCGTTTGCCATGGAAATATAACTTGAATCATCATTCCAGTCGGAATGTCCATGATTTCGAAGATCTACAAGAATTACTCGGAAATATTCGGCAAAACGTTTGGCTTGTGTCTGCCAATTATCAGATGATCCAAACAGACCATGGAGAATAATTAGCGGCTGCCCCGTTCCGAGTTCTCGGTAATGCAATTTCATTACTTTGTTTTTGAATCGCTTATCTTTTCAGACTTACCACCATGCGTTGTAAATTGACCCTCATTCAATTCTTCTATGATTGAAATAATTTCTTTATCCGTTATTTTAGTATCATCATATGAAATTTTAGTAACCTGTTTCTCGGCTTCTTCTACCCACACAAATTCAACTCGTGAAACTGCACCTGTTTTTTTCAACCCCTTTCTTATTGAACCTCCGCAATTCATTTCACAAGACATCCCCTCAACGTCAAGCGTTAGTACCTTATTTGGGGTTACTTCAACAGCTTTTTTCTCCTCTTTTGGTTTGGCATTTTTAACAATAATCTTTTCTTCTTTAGTTGCACATGAAAAGGCTACTAAAAGAATTGACAATAAATATATAAATTTCTTCATTATTATGATTTAAAGACAAAATTAATAAATCTAAATTCTATTAAACTCTTTCAGCTAAGAAATTCTATATTTGCATAAAATTACTCGAATGAAAAATATTTGTGCTCTTTTGTTTATTTCTGTTTTACTTATATCTTGTGGAAAGTATGAAGAAGGTCCCGGGATTTCACTTTTATCCAAAAAGAATAGAATTACGAATGTTTGGAGTTTAGCTTCAAAAATGACAAATGGACAAACAACAAATTTGTCGGACTGGACATGGAAACTAGAGATAAAAGATGATGAAACATATACCTCACAAGTAACTTATCTTGGGATTCCTTTTTTAAATGAAAGTGGAATATGGAAGTTTTCTACTGACAAAAGCCAATTACTTACTACCGCTTCAGGTTCTTCTAATACGGATAGTTGGGAAATTATTCGTCTCACAAAAGATGAACTGAAATTAAAATATATTTCAGGTGGAGATACAATTGTAGATACTTTTATAGGTAAGTAGGTTATTTCAAAACATTGAACTTGGAAACGACCAAGCAAAAAAATTAAAACTTTGGCTCCGTGGCGCAACTGTCTTTTTAGGTATTTCAGTTGCTCACTCGCAAAATAAATTGGCTCCGTGGCGCAACTGTATAGCGCACTGGATTTCGGCTCCAGCGGTTGTGGGTTAGAATCCCTCCGGGGCCACAAATTAAGGACCTAGAAGGTATGTTAAAGTACCTTCTAGTGACTTAAACCCATTAAATAGGAGGTTTTCAAAACTTTTCAATACCAAGGTGTAATTAAAAATAGTACCCATTTTAGTACCTTTTTTAAAAATTAGTACCCAAATAGGTACCCATTAATTAGATCTACTTGAGTCATCATTCTAGAAATAAAACTTGCCCGAACATCCATAATACCATTGTAAGAATTGTTCACTGATTTGTGGTTCTTGTTCTTTAAATTCATCTGAAATTAAAACACAAGTAGATATCTTACAAAGTGCTTTTCTTTTTCGTTTTCCTTTTACTGCCTCATCACAGATGTAATTACTATATAATTCATTTGTCACCAAGAATTCAATTGGTATTTCCATTAAGAACATATCTTGGTAATAGTTACCATGATAAGTGATGATTACATGTGCAAGAACATGGTCAATGTTGGTTTTCTTTTTCTTCATTATTTAATTCTTATTTGTTTAAGAAAAAGAATAGGTAATTAAAATTGATAAGTCAAGTAGCGTTATTATTTCTTATCCCCCCAATCTAAACCAACTTAAGGAGATTCTCCAGAAGTTACTTTAGTATTCCACACTTAATGTCATACTTAATTGTATATTCTATTCCTCTGTCATCAAAAGACTTGTAGTCGTAGGGTTCAAACCAAAATTTGGAATTTATTTTGTGTTCTTTCCTTAAGAATTCTACTAGAAGATCATTTTCTTTAATCCTAGACCATATCTCGCTTCGGTTAAGGGTTACGGATGATTTTATTAAAAAATGTGTGTGGTAGGTCTCATTTATGTTTGTACCCCTTTCTACAGAATAAAAGAGGGTTAGGTTTTTGTCTATTTTTTTTAATAGCTTTTTAAATTCCATGACCAATTCGACATTGGTTCCAATGTCTGTATCGGTGGGGGTAAAATTACCTATGTAATCCCAATTATTTAATTGTACCCATTTTCTCACTTGATGAGGTTGATTTTGATTGGGAAGTCTCTCAGGAAGAAATAACTTTTTTAAAACCGATTCATGTATTAATCTCTTTCCGAATTTAACAATCCTAGTAAATTCAGAATACTCTGGAAGATCTAATTTTGTAACTCGATTATTATAGCTTTTATTTGAGATGGGGAATCTTTTTAGGATGTATTGTCTATCTCTGTATTCAGTATATTCTTCGTTATTTATCATTATTTTATTTATTAATTATTAGCTCCTTTATTGTACAGCTTGTCCATTGACTGTTGGTTCTACTCAACATCACACTTTTTTTAATTTTAATCTGTTTTAGGGATGTTTGTTAGTAATCAAATCCTTAAATAAGTTCCCTCCCTTCAAATAAGTATCATTCAATTTCAGAAAGTAAGATCAATGGGAATAAAAAACTTGACTTTTTACATTTATTACATTATTATTTCGATGTACTTCACGTCCGTCATAGGGTAAAACGTGGATCAGCCAAGCGGTTCTATTACTTAATGGTTCAGAAGTCGGTTAGTAGATTGTGTCATTGAAATAATATGAGAACATAACGATTGAGGTTTCACCGATAGGTACAAAAATGGTATTGATATAAGTTGGATATGGGTGTAAACGGACTGGTCCAATGAAGTTTAATATTCACGTCTTTTGACAATTCTCTAAGGGGGAATATTGTGCTTTGTTCATTCTTAAATTTGATTACTATTCATGGATATGTTATAAAACAATATTTACTTCCTTTTTAGCTATCTTTGAAGGTTATTTCAATAAATAGAATTAAATGAAGAAAATTGATGGAACTCCTAAATCAATAAGAGAATTATTTACTGGTGTTAAGTACACAATTCACTATTACCAAAGAGAATACCAGTGGCAAACAAAACAAATTGAAGAACTTCTATCTGATTTAACGGAAGAGTTTTTTGAATTTTATTCTGATACAGATGAGAGATCAAAAGTATTAGATTACGGTCATTACTTTATGGGTTCGATAGTTCTTACCAATGAGGAAAACGCAATCATTGATGGACAACAACGATTAACTTCATTAACACTATTATTAATTTATCTATATCATCAGTTAGAAGATGAAGAGGAACGTGCTGAAGTACTTCAACTGATTTATTCCAAAAAAGCTGGTACAAAGACTTACAACATTCATGTACCTGAAATGCCGGAAAGATTTGATGTCATGAACGCCCTTTTACAAAAGGAATACATGGACGTTTCTAAACATTCTGAAACTATTAAAAACATCTACAATCGTTTCTATGACATTGAAGCTATAATGAATGACACCCTTCCAAAAAACACAATAGAAATGTTTAAGGACTGGTTAATTGATAATGTCGACTTTATACGTATTGTGGCTCAAACTGAACAGGACGCTCATAAGATATTTGTATCAATGAATGATCGTGGATTAAGTTTAACCCCCACTGAGATGTTAAAAGGTTATCTGTTGAGTAAAATAGAAAATGATTCAATAAGACAACAAGCTAATGATCTTTGGAAGAAAAGAATTCTAGATTTAAAAGGTTTGGGTAAAGAGGAAGAAAGTGATTTTATTAAAAATTGGATTCGTTCTCAATACGCTGAAACTATTCGTGAGAGGAAGAAGAACGCTTCACCAGGAGACTTTGATATAATCGGTACAGCTTTCCACAAATGGATAAGGGAACATAGTTCTCAAATGAAATTATTGAGAAGTAAAGATTATGAAGATTTTGTTCTTAAACAATTTGATAAGTTCAGTCATATTTACCTTGATTTAAAGAATTACTCCACTAACTATACTCCAGGGTTTGAGTCAGTTTTTTACAATGGTAATCGTAACTTTACTCTTCAATTTCAATTGATATTAGCGTCAATTGACCCCAACGAGACAAAGGAGGAATCCGATAAGAAAATTAAACTAATTTCTTGTTTTCTAGACTTGTACTTTACTAGACGTATATTCAACTATAAAACGGTTGATTACTCCGCTATTGTCTATAATGTATTCTTACTGTCCAAGAAATTCAGAAGAAAATCTATTGTTGAATTATTAGAAATATGTAAGGAGGAAATTGGAGAAATGGAGTTTCAATTAGAAACCATTGATGACTTCAGATTAAACGGTTGGACCGTTAGGTACATGTTACATATTTTGTCCCGTATAACCGACTTTATTGAAACCTCTAGTGGTTTACCATCTAATTTCACAAATTATATCAGTAGAGAGATTAAAAACCCATATGACATTGAACATATAATATGTGACCATCATGATTGGTTTGAGGAGGAATATCCGGAAAAAGAAACATTTGATAGACACCGTAATAAGTTTGGGGGGTTATTGTTACTTCCAATGGACAAGAATAGAAGTTTAAACGACCTTACATTTGATAAAAAGCTACCTATCTATTTTGGAGAGAATTTACTGGCAAAGTCTTTAAATAAGGATTGTTACATAAACAACCCACAGTTCATTAGATTTTACGAACGTGACAACCTAGATTTTAAACCATACAGTTTATTTAATAAGGAAGCTTTATTAGAACGACAAGAACTCTATGAGGAGATAGCAAAGAAAATTTGGGGGGTAGAACAATTGGATAAACAAATAACTTAATTATTTTACACAGTTTGTTTTACCAATTAATCACTGAATTTCTTGATAAAATAACCTATTCAGTTCTATCAGCAAATTTAGAACGCTTGTAAATTTTATTATATTCTTCCCATTCACTTGGTAAAATAGGTTTTAGAAAATTTGTTTTACCGTTACTTTTTTTTCCCGAAAAATGACAATATATTTTTTCATTATATTTGCCTTAATGTTATTGTTCAAAAAGATATTAGTTTGCTTTTTCATCGCTGGAATTACTTTTCCATCGGAGTTCGCGCATTTAATAACTTTTGTCCCTGAATTCATTGAACACTACAACCATCACAACGAGGAGCACCATCAATTAAGTTTCCAAGATTTTGTAATTGAACACATCAATGGTGTACACGATGAAACAGATACACAACATGAAGAGGATCATTGTCCACTCAGTCATGACCACCTGCCATCTTCATTATCGTTGTTTATTTCCAAAACGGTAATTCCAATCGAATTAGAAAAAAATAATATTCCAGCGTATGAACGTTTATCGTCATTTCCCGCGTATCAATTCTGCACATCAGAATTCAATTCCGCTATTTGGCAACCGCCTAAAATAGCATAATCACAAATAGATTTCAAGTAGTGACTTGAAACAATTGGCTGATGCACATGATCAAACTATCATGCTGCAAAACGCTGTATTTTATTGTGATTAATTTTTTTCAAATGTTAGATAAAATCATTCATTTTAGTATTAAGAATAAATTCATTATTGGTTTATTCACTGTGGCATTAATAGCCGTTGGAACGTATTCTGTTAGTAAACTTCCAATCGATGCTTTGCCCGATATTACGAACAATCAAGTTCAAATAATTACTTCCTCACCAACACTTGCAACACAAGAAGTAGAACAGTTCATCACCTATCCAATCGAGTTGGCGGTTAAGCCAATTCCTAAAATCGTGGAACTGCGTTCAATTAGTCGCTTCGGACTTAGTGTTGTAACTGTCGTGTTTGAGGAAGATGTTGATATTTACTGGGCAAGAACTCAGATAAATGAACGTCTGAAAGAAGCTGAGAATTCAATACCTGAGGGCATTGGAAGTCCCGAGATAGCGCCAGTCAGTACGGGTTTAGGGGAAATTTACCAGTATGTCGTTTTCCCGAAAAAGGGCTATGAGAAAAAATACGATGCTACTGAATTGAGAACAATTCAGGATTGGATCATACGTCCTCAATTGTTGGGCACTCCTGGAGTTGCGGAGGTAAATACCCTAGGTGGAAGTTTGAAGCAATATGAAATTGCTGTTGAACCAAACAAACTCAAGAGTATGAATACCACGGTAGCCGAAATTTTCGAGGCGCTAAAAAAGAACAATGAAAATACGGGTGGTGCCTACATTGATAAAAAGCCATATGCTTATTTCATTCGTGGAATTGGCATGGTAAGTAGTATCAATGATATTAATAAGATCGTTGTTAAAAACCAAAATGGAATTCCAGTTTTAATCCGTGATGTTGCAAAGGTTCAAATGGGTAGTAGCATTCGTTTTGGCGCTGTAACAAAAGACGGGAAAGGTGAAGAAGTGAGTGGTATGGCCATGATGCTGAAAGGCGAAAACTCTGCAGAGGTTGTTGAGCGCGTAAAGCTAAAAATGGAACAGATCAAAAAATCACTTCCGGAAGGTGTCGAAATCGAAGCATTTATGGATCGAACTAAATTGGTGAATAAAGCCATAGGCACAGTTCAAACGAATTTGATTGAAGGTGCATTGATCGTTATTTTCATTCTTGTTTTGCTTTTAGGAAATTGGCGAGCAGGTCTTGTTGTAGCATCTGTAATTCCACTCTCTTTGCTCTTCGCTGTTTCAATGATGCACCTTTTTGGAGTTTCCGGAAACTTAATGAGTTTAGGTGCGATCGACTTTGGGTTGATCGTAGATGGGGCAGTGATCATTGTGGAAGCAATTATCCACCGTTTACAAGTGTCAAAAGAAACAAAAGTGCTAACTGCTGAACAAATGAACGATGAGGTATATCAGGCTTCTTCAAAAATCAGAAGTAGCGCCGCATTTGGAGAAATAATCATCCTTATCGTTTACTTGCCGATTCTCGCATTGGTAGGAATAGAAGGTAAAATGTTTGGACCAATGGCACAAACCGTTTCATTCGCAATTCTGGGAGCATTTCTACTTTCCTTGACCTATGTTCCAATGATGTCTGCATTAGTACTTAAAAAGCAAACGGGACATAAGAAGAACTTCAGTGATAAATTAATTGACGGTGCACAACGTATTTACAAACCTTTCCTTCAAAAATCGTTAAAAGTAAAAGGATTGGTAGTCGGTGCAGCATTTGCTCTATTTGTGTTTGCATTGCTTGTTTTCAATCGAATGGGAGGTGAATTCATTCCAACGCTAGACGAGGGAGACATCGCTACTCACTTGATCATTGCTTCGGGAAGTTCATTGTCTCAGGAAATTGAATCGACAACTAAGGCTGAAAAAATATTGAAAGAGCGCTTTCCGGAAGTTAAAATGATCGTCACTAAAATTGGTAGTGCTGAAATTCCAACGGATCCAATGCCAATGGAGGCAGGAGATATGATCATTTTGTTGAAGGATAAAAGCGAATGGACATCAGCTGAAACCAAAGAAGAATTGATGGAAAAGATGGAAGAAGCATTGAGTGATATTCCTGGAGCAACAACTGAATTTTCCCAACCCATTCAAATGCGTTTCAATGAACTAATGACTGGTGTGCGCAGCGATGTGGCAGTCAAAATTTTTGGGGAAGATTTGGATATGCTCGTTAGTAAAGGGGATGAAGCCTTGAATATTATCAATAGTATAGAAGGTGTGGCTGATGCGAAAGCTGAACGTGTTGCAGGTTTACCTCAAATTACTGTTCGTTACAATTTCGATAAACTTGCACTGTATGGTTTAAATGTGGGTGATCTGAACAGCGTTATTCGAATTGGCTTTGCAGGATCTAAAGCAGGAGTTGTGTACGAAGGTGAAAAGCGGTTCGATCTTGTGTTGCGCCTGGATTCAGACAGCAGAAGTGACATTTCAAATTTAAAGACATTGTTCATTACGCTTCCATCGGGAAGTCAAATTCCTTTGGAGCAAGTGGCAGATATCAGTTACGAACCCGGACCAATGCAAATTAGCCGCGAAGATGGAAAACGAAGAATTGTTGTTGGTTTCAATGTTCGAGGAAGGGATGTGAAAAGTGTTGTGGAGGAAATTCAAACAAAATTGGATAAAAAACTGAAATTGCCATCTGGCTACTATATCACGTATGGAGGGCAATTCGAGAACCTTGTTGAGGCAACTGCCCGATTATCGATAGCAGTTCCCATTGCACTCTTGCTGATTTTCATTTTGTTATTTTTTACGTTTAAATCCATGAAACAATCTTTGTTGATTTTTACTGCAATTCCCTTGTCTGCAATTGGGGGTGTTTTTGCTTTATGGTTAAGAGACATGCCATTTAGTATTTCTGCAGGTGTAGGATTTATTGCACTATTTGGAGTGGCCGTTTTAAATGGTATTGTATTAATTGGATATTTTAATCAACTTAAATCTGAAGGTATGACATCAGTAGAAGACAGAGTTTTTGAAGGCACAAAAGTGAGGCTCAGACCTGTGCTTTTAACGGCAGCAGTTGCTTCACTTGGATTTTTACCAATGGCATTAAGTAATTCTGCAGGTGCTGAAGTGCAAAAACCACTGGCAACTGTAGTAATTGGGGGATTAATTACCGCTACACTCTTAACATTGATAGTTTTACCCATTTTATACATCTATTTTGAAAAAGGTGTTAAACCAAGTAAAAAGGCTAAATTATCAGTCATAACAACTCTTTTCCTGGTTTCAATCTCATCTTCATCGATTGCACAAAACGAACCAACGTTGAATTTGGAAAGTGCAATCGAGTATGGTTTAAAGAACAATTACTCGATTCAACAAGCAGAATTGAATATTCAATTCCAAACTCAATTGAAAGGAACCGCATTTGAGTTGCCAAAAACCGAATTGGGGGCGATGCTTGGGCAATACAATACTGGGAAATTTGATCAGAATTATTCAATTTCTCAAGGCATAAATCCATTTCAAATTGCTGCAAAAAAACAATTGATTGATGCCAGTATCAAAGGAAGTGAAATTCAATTGGAATCCCATAAAGTTCGTTTGGTTTATGAAATCCGACAATCATGGAATCATTTGCTGTATCTAATTGAATTTGAAAATCTCTTGAATGTTCAAGATAGTCTGTTGCAAAATTTTGTTGCGGCTTCAACCTTGCGCTTCGAAACTGGAGATGTGAATAATCTGGAAAAAATCACGGCTGAAACCAAATTGCAGGAATTGCAAAAGTTGAAAAGGCAAAATGCTCTGGCCATCAGAAACGAAAAGTTGAATATTAGAACATTGTTGAAATTGGGAACAGACTTTACAATTGCTGAACAACCTTTTACGGTGATTCCAAGTATTCAGGTAACAGATAGTTCTGCACTAAATCAAAATCCTGCATTGGCATTGGCTTTGGAAAATGTAAAAATTGCCATGGCTGGGTTAAATGTAGAGAAATCAATGATGTTCCCTGATTTGAAAGTTGGTTACTTTATTCAATCCTTGACAGGTGTTCAAGATGTGAACGGTCAAATTATCAATTACGATGGAACTCCTCGTTTCCAAGGTGTGACTCTTGGTGTATCCATCCCAATTTTTGCAGGATCCTATATGGCAAAAAATCGAGCTGCAGAAACTTCAGTTCAAATTCACGAGAGTCAGGCTTCTCAATTGTCGAATGAACTTCACATGCAATTTGAACAACAACTTCAAGAATTGCAGTTGGCAAGAGAAACCATTTCATACTATGAAAATACTGCCTTGAAAAATGCAACAATCATTTCTGATAATGCAAACAAAAATTATGCGGAAGGTGAAATTTCATACATTGAATATCTACAGGGATATCAAACTGTATTAGAGATCAACTCAAACTACTTGCTGTCGATTTACAATCACAACCAGGCAGTGATCAACTTACAATATTTATTAAATCAATAATTGAAAGACCATGTTTTTAAAAATAAAAAATAGAAAAGTAATTTCCGCGATCATTGTTTCCGGATTACTCGTTGGCATAGTGTCTTGTGGATCTTCTGAAAGTACGGAAGAACCGAAAGAAGAACATGCTGAATCGACAGTAAAAGAAGTCGAATTGAATGAAGCTCAATACAAAGCCTCTGGGATAGTGTTAGGCGATTTTGCAATGAAGAATTTGAGTGAAGTAATCAATGCAAATGGATACACCAAACTGCCTCCTCAAAATCAAGCAGATGTATCGGTTTTACTTGGTGGTATTATTAAAAAAATCAGCATCATTGAAGGGCAATTTATAAAGGAAGGTCAAACCTTAGCCATTATTGAAAATCTTGAATTCACAAAAATTCAAGAGGCCTATTTAACCTCAAAAAGTAATCTAGAATTGCTTACACTAGAGTATGAGCGACAAAAATCCTTGAATGAAGGAAATGCAAATTCTAAAAAAGTACTGCAAAAAGCCAAATCAGAATATGAGGTTGAAAAGGCTCGTTTTAATTCATTAAAAAAACAGATGAATACTATGAATTTAAGCAGTTCTGAAAACGCCACTTCTTCAATGGCTATCACTGCGCCAATCAGCGGATATATTACAGATGTGAATGTTAAAATTGGAACAAATGCAGAGCCAGGTCAAGTGCTTTTTAGTATTGTTGATAATTCTAAAATGCATGTGGATCTATTGGTTTATGAAAAAGACCTGCAAAAAGTAAAAGTTGGACAAACCATCAATTTCGTTTTAACCAACCAGGACAATACCGAGATTCAAGGAAAGGTATTTAGCATCGGAAAAGCATTCGAGAATGAAACAAAATCGGTAGCGGTTCATGCGGATATCACCAATGAACAACAAACCCTCATCCCAGGAATGTATGTCAATGCTTTGATTAATGTTGGTACTCATTCTGTAAAAGCGGTTCCTGTGGATGCAGTCGTAAAAGCCGATGGTCGCGAATTTATTTTCGTCTTAGAAGAATCAGAAGAAGAGGATAATCATGAAGAAGGACACGATCACGCAGAAGGACATTCACATGACGATGGTCACGATCATGAAGAAGAACCTGCACATGAAGAAGAACATGGAAAATCATTTCACTTCCAAAGAATTGAAGTTAAAACTGGAACGACCCAATTAGGTTTTGTTCAAGTCACTGTTTTGCAAACGATTCCAGCACACGCACAAATTGTGTTGAAAGGTGCCTATTACATACAGAGTCATTTGATGAAGTCTGAAGGTGGCGGAGGTCATGCGCATTAATAAAAATTAGTCACCATGATAAATACAGATCCAAACCATCAACATACCTACGATGACCAGGGGAACATCACCTGTTGTTCATTGGAAGAGAAAGTCAATCTCGAGGCGGAAGAGAAATTGAAAGCGAAAGGACTTTCATCAAAAATGACGATGGATGATTTCAAAGAATATCTACCTTCCATTGTCAGTTTCATCTTATTAATGATTGCCTTAGCCTTTGATCATCTAATTGAACAATCCTGGTTCAACCATTATGTGCGTCTTGTTTGGTATGGTGTTGCCTATTTACCCGTAGGAATACCTGTGTTAATTGATGCTGGTAAAGCAATTCTTAGAAAAGATGTCTTTTCTGAATTCTTTTTAATGGGAATAGCAACCATTGGCGCATTTGCAATTGGAGAATATCCAGAAGGAGTTGCAGTGATGCTCTTTTATACAATTGGTGAATTATTTCAGTCTGCAGCCGTTAAACGAGCAAAAGGAAACATTAAAGCTTTGTTGGATATCCGTCCGGAATCAGCAACGGTAATCCGTAATAATCAAACTGAAATAGTTCATCCCGAAACAGTGCAAATAGGTGAAACAATTCAGGTTCGTTCCGGTGAAAAAATCCCCTTGGACGGTGTTTTATTGAATGAAAAAGGAAGTTTTAATACCTCCGCGCTCACAGGAGAAAGTGTTCCTGACACTATTTACAAGGATCACAATGTTCTAGCAGGAATGATAAACATTGGACAAGTTATAGAAATTAAAGTCAGTAAAAAGTTTTCAGATAGTTCGATCAGCAGAATTCTGGAAATGGTTCAAAATGCAACTGCCAGAAAGGCTCAAACCGAGTTATTCATTCGAAAATTTGCACGGATTTATACCCCAATTGTTGTTCTTTTAGCAACATTACTCACCGTTTTGCCCTACTTTTTTGTTGACTCTTATGTTTTTTCAGATTGGTTGTATAGAGCACTCATTTTTCTTGTAATCTCATGTCCTTGCGCCTTGGTTATTTCAATTCCACTAGGTTACTTTGGTGGAATTGGAGCAGCTTCACGAAACGGAATACTTTTTAAAGGATCTAATTATTTGGATCTGTTGACGAAAGTAAATACAGTGGTGATGGATAAAACAGGTACTCTTACCAAAGGTGTATTCAAGGTTCAGAAAGTGCAATCTGAAAAATATGAAGAAGAAGAGTTTTTATCCATGGTAGCAGCAATTGAAAAGAATTCGACCCATCCAATAGCAAAAGCGATAGTTGCAGAATCCATGGATCAAGGTGAACGTTTTTCAATCAGCTCAGTCGAAGAAATCTCCGGTCATGGTTTAAAAGGCACATTAAATAGCGAAACAATTCTTGCTGGAAATTCCAAATTGCTTAAAAAGTTCAATGTTATTTATCCTGAGTCTATTGATGAAATCGTGGATAGCATCGTATTGGTTGCTCTAAACAATAAGTTTGTTGGTTTTATTACTGTTTCAGATGAAATAAAAGAAGATGCCGGAAAAGCTATTCAGGATTTGAAATCAATGTCAATTGAAACGATCATGCTTTCAGGAGATAAACAGGCAGTTGTTTCGGATGTTGCCACCAAATTAGGGATTGAAAAAGCATTCGGAAATTTATTACCCGAAAATAAAGTTGAGAAAGTAGAAGAACTGAAAAAAGACACATCCAAAGTCATTGCATTTGTGGGTGACGGGATCAATGATGCTCCCGTTTTAGCATTAAGTGACGTTGGAATTGCGATGGGTGGATTGGGCAGTGATGCAGCAATAGAAACAGCTGATGTGATTATTCAAACCGACCATCCCTCAAAAATTGCAACGGCAATTTCCATCGGAAAAGCAACAAAACAAATCGTTTGGCAAAACATTATTTTAGCTTTTTCAGTTAAGGCCATCGTTCTTGCTTTAGGAGCAGGAGGTTTAGCAACGATGTGGGAGGCAGTTTTCGCAGATGTCGGTGTTGCTCTTTTAGCAATTTTGAATTCTGTGCGAATTCAAAAAATGAAATTCAAATAGTTACTAGATTTTAATCACAGATTATTCAACTAATTTTATTCTATAAAGAAACAATTATGAAAAATATAATCATCACACTCATTTTAGTATCAGGTTCTTTTATCGCAAACGCGCAGAAAAAAACTGAGACAGTTGTAATTAAAACCAAAACCTATTGCAATCACTGTAAGGTGTGCGAAACGTGCGGTGGCTTAATGGAAACAGATTTGGTCTTTGTAAAAGGGATTAAATTGGTGGAGTACAATGAAACCGATATGACAATTAGCGTTAAATATAAACCCAAGAAAATAACGATTGCAGAAATTAGAACAGAAATTTCAAAACTGGGTTTTGATGCCGATGAAGTCCCAGCAGTAGTAAGTGCTTATGAAAAGCTGGATAATTGTTGTAAGAAGAAGAATTAGTGACTTGAACAAACACCTTAAAAACAGCTAGAAAAAAACACATTAGTTTTAGTTTGATTTGTTTGAATTTAGTTTATTAATCATTACTTTAGCTCTTAGAAATCGTTCTTTCAAATAGCCGCAAAACGAGCTAAATTTTTTGTCAACATTACTGTCAACAGAATTAGCAAGGCTATGTAAAAAACCTCATAAAAGCAGGCATTTCGGTTAGGATTTAGGTATCCCAGCCGGATCACTTACGGTCCCAGCGGGATCACCAAGAAACAATTAAACCCCTTGATAATCAAGGGGTTTTGTTTTTTAAGGAGTTAAAATTGACCAAAAATTGACCAAAAAAATTAAAGATATTGGTTGATTTTGCTTAATTATTCTTAACTACCCGAATTAAGCAAAGTAAGCAAAGTAATTACCTCCTTGACAGAAAATACTCCTTCAGTTCCGGTTTTGGAATACTAATACCTAGTCGTCTAACCCACTTATGAAAAATATATGTAATTCCCCCAACTTTCACTGATCCCAAAACCAGTTGATCTGACTATTTGACCCTCTTTATATTTCATGAGCCAATGCTACGATCTATTGACCGAATATTGAGCTAATTTTCTAAAAATTCTGGAAATATTTTTTCAGACCAATACTACTTTTTGGGAATTGAACCCCCTTTATATACTGTATAATAAGAATTATCGGGGGATACGAGAGGGAAGGAAGGGGGGAGGATATTAGGACCATACATGGTAGCCTACTCTGTAGTATTGGGTAGGCGACCATTTACAAAATATTTTCTATCTAGTTTTATTGTGTATCTTCTGGTTCTATCATCATATTGTATTTGATATTGATCGATTAATTTACTCGGGATCATACGACTTAAACATTCGTTGAGCTTTGATACTTTTTGTCTAAATGATTCCTTTGATTTGTTAATTCCGTTTTTAATTATCTTCTCTATTTCTGTATCTGTATTTGGTCCAAGGAATTTTATTTCGGGATCTTCTTGGTCATTTTCTTCCAGGTAAAAACCAAAAGTCTTTACAATTGAGTCATAAATTGTTCGGTCATTTCTGTTTGTAGAACTTTCTTCGTCAAATAAGCTTATGATTTCATTATAATATGATTCATTTTGGAGACTTTCAAATTGAATTCCTTCTGGATAATTCAATACAAGTCGGTAAATAACTCTTTGGACTAATTCAAATTTTAATTCTACTCCCTCATATTCATCAATCGTGAAGCAATTGTTTCCATTATTATGATTAAAATTAATTGTAACATAACTGGAAAATATTTCTGATCGTTCCCTGGTTAGCACACCTAACCGTATCCGTTCAAATTGTTTGAGAATATAGTACATATAAGGATAAGATGAAAAATTAGTCTCCAACATCCGAGTCAATAAGTTTTCAGATACATCAGCTGTTCGAATTTTTAAAAGAAAATCTTTTTTATTCGTACAATTATCCATTACACATCCTTTTGGAATATTGTTATTTACAAATTTCCTCATTGTTTCTCTATGATTAAATAGTAAATGTCTCAAAATCCAGGAATAGGTTTCATAACAGATTGCTAATTCATAGTTAAATTTTTCTGTAAAAATATTTGTCCAATCACTGCATTGGATAAAAACATTCTTGATGGCATCGTCACAATAACCAAAGTAATTATTGGTGTTAAATTGGTTCGTTAGAAGAATAACTATTTCTGAAGAAGTTATATTATCCCGAGTACGAATTGATTCACAAACATCAAAATAGTTTTTAAAATCATTTCTATCGTAGGGTGTACCATCCGTATTTATCCTCTTGATATGATCTGCCATTTCTTCTCTGTCGATAATAATGTCGACATCCTTTGTCGGATCAACAGCATGTCCAATAAATTTTATCGGGTTCGGTTTGTTTTTATCTTTTAAATAATTCAAATATGAAATAATGTTGTCGAAGGTTCCACAACCGAGGTCACTATTTCTTACAAGATGTACAATCATTTGATTCCTTTTTTCAAAGTTAGCTAACTTTTTTATACACACCAGCGACGCATGTTGCGGAAGTCCAGACCCAAAAATTTATCTCCTGTACCTTAGCAGAAAGCTTTCACGAAAGTTATTAACCATTTGTAAAACAGGTAGATATGGCAGATAAAAAGAAAAAAGGGGTTGAAGGTTTAGCTTCAGAATTTAACGAAACCTATGATTTTTTCAGAGGTGAAATAATTAAGGAAACACAAGCCTATAAACAGATGTCCCAAGAAGAATTTATGATGGAAAAGAAGATTGAGGAAATGAACAATGATTATTCAAAATTGGATTTAACTGCTCTTCAAAATCTGACCGATCAATTTTGGAAGTTCGATAACTTACTTGATCGTGAAAGATGTTTGGATCAACTAAATAAATTATCCCCCATCGTAATTCCAGAGAATAAGAACTGGGTTCACTGCCGTAAGATAATTAGTTCAGCTGAATATACCGGAGGTTTGGGACGATCTATGAGGTTTTACGTTGTGGATGAACCAACTCAATTAATACTTGGACTTATTGAGGTGAAATCAGATTTCAAAAACGTGAAAGTCAGGGATGATGAAATTGGATGGGATGATGAATTAAAAAATGGTAGAAATAAATTAAATAATATTGCCATTCTATCAACACTAATTCCAGTTCCAGACTTCGGGATGAACGCTTTGGGAGCCAAATTGATTGCTTTTCTAGGTTCATGTGATGTGGTAAGAAATTCATGGAAAAATAAGTACAATGATGAATTGGAAGGAGTAAGTACCACCTCATTGTATGGTCATAGTAATTCGGGATCTATTTACACTGGAAACAATTACTTCAAATCTCTTGGACATACAAATGGGGATGTACTACTTGGTTTACCTAAAGAACTTTATACAACACTTTCCGGAATTGTTACACAGGAATTTCCTGAAATAGTTGAAAAAATTAAAGTCGGAGCTAATCCAAAACAACGGTTACTAGATTTCATATTTAAAACTTATCAAGTCGATCGATCAACTGCTACACATGGCTTCAAAAGAGGTATCTATTGGTGTCCTTTTTATCTGGAAACTAATGACCATCTAAACGATTTTAATTTAGAAAAATATACCCCCCGATTTAACTATTCGGTAGGTGAAATCTTCCAAAAATGGTTACCTAAATCCATCAAGAGGTTCAACAAACTTTTTGATGAAAACAGATTATCACAAGAGTACAAACTTTATAACAATTTGATTTATGGAATTTAAAAATGTAAAACACGTAAACCCAAATGAGTTGATTTTAAATGATGAAAAATTCAACATTTTGGGAACCCCAAAGAATTATGACGAGTTGTATAATTCAATTAGACAAGAAAATATTCTAACCCCCCTTCTAATCAATGAATCAAACATCGTTATAAGTGGTAACCTACGTCTTATTATCGCTCTTGATCTTTGTCTTGAAACGGTTCCTGTTATTTATGTCAATATCCATGAATCTGACATGGTTACAATTCTTAATACAGATATCAATCGTGAGAAATTACTTAGTGAAAAATTAAAAATATACTTCATGTTAAGGAAAAAGTACCCAATTAAAAAAGGAGTACGAACGGATCTTAATAAGAAACAATACGAGGATAAAAAAGAAATTGAGAAGTTAAATCCATTGAAAGAACACACTGAAAAAGGTGTCAGATCCATGTTAAAGTTCTCGACACCGGATCAAATAATTGATTCGGCTCAAGAATGTGAACGGGAGTGTGAAAATGTAAAGCTTCCAATGGTGACTAAAAAGTTGACAAGTAAACTGAATCAAAATGACAATGGAGTTAATCCCAAGATGGAGTCTTCGATTGATTACGAAAAAGTATTTAAAAATGAAGGATTGAGGGAATTTGTAAATCAAGTCAATGAAAATGGGGGGTCAATATTTGTAACCAATGTTGGTTCCAGTAAGGATTGGAAGCTTATTCAAAACATGAAAAAAGTTGGACTGATATTGTACACACTTAAACAAATCACCAATAATTGTTACACCTATCATTTTATTTTCATGAAGTCATCAAATCCACCGGTGAAACATTTGGATTTACACAGAAATATGACGATTGTCAAATCTCCAAGTGAAATCTCAATTATTAGTATTGACTTGAACCATCGATTAGCTAGTTAACCTTCCGAGATTCTCCTAAAGTTAAAAAGAGAGAGTGATAAAAAAAGACCTATATGGGTCTTTTTTTGTTTTTATAAAGTCAAATAAACATTGTTCAATTCTTGTTGTCTAATTCCGAGATAAATCTTTGTCATTGACACAGATGAATGATTAAACATCTCGGATAGATATACCAAAGACAATTCACTCTCATTATTTTGTTGGAACACTCTTCTGCCAAAGCTCTTTCGTAATGAATGACTACTTATTTTCAACCCTTTCACCTTGATACATTTTTTTAATTCTTGATTAAGGTGTTGAATTGAAATAATAGTCCCTTTTTGAGTAATAAATGGGGAGCCGGAAATAATTCCAATTTTTCTTATTACCTCTTTTATCCTATCGTTAATGGCAATTGTTTTGTATTTTTTCGTCTTTTGTTCTTGAATTGTCAAGGTATCATTTTTAAGATCTTCGATGGTTAATTTCAAAATGTCACTACACCTCAATCCAGTATTAATAGCAATAATAATATAAGTTCCAATTGTTCTTGTCTTTTTGCACTGAATAAGTTTTTCAGCTTGAAACATTAACTTTTCGTAATCGATATAATCTGACGTCGTGTTTGATCCCTTTACACTCATATTCTAATTTTAATTTATTATTCACTTTTTGTCTTTTTACAACTTAACTGAAGATTATTTTCAGTTTGTTTTCCATAAAAACACCTTAAACTCAATAAAATCAATGGTTTAAGTTGGTTTTGAAATCTTCACTAATATAGAAAGTGAAGATTTATTGACTTACTATGTAACTAAGTACATGAAATAAATGGAAGCAGATTATCTTTTCTCAATCTGAAATAAGATCTAACAATATTCATTCCCCCAACATAATCGATTATTGAAAGACGGTCACATGTTAAAACCCACTCATATTCATCAATAATTGAATCGTCTAGCGTCTGATTGTTAAATAACAATAGAACTTCAATCATACGACGATTTTTTGATTTAACTCCAGATTTATAGTGTTTAACCCGCAGATGTCTTACATAAGCATAATGAAGGATGTTCTTCTTGTTTTGAGACAGTGATAAAAGTTCAGTCATTGTACAACATATTAATAAGTTTAACATCGATTTCAGAAAATTTCAGAATCTCATTTTCTTTTTGGTAAAAACAACTTTCAGGTATGTTTCCGTCGTTAAAAAATCCAAGTTGCTGCACTAATTCTTCACGTACGCAGTCAAGTAAATCGTTTGCTGAGTCTTGGTTTGGTAAATTAATAAACACTCTGGATGATTTAATTTCATTCCCTCGACTTTTGGTGATAAAAAAACCATCACAATTTTTAAGTTTACTAATACCCTTTAAATCTGGATTATCCAATATAAATGATTCGTAGTCACCAAAATACATAACCACGTTCGATTCACTACGATTGTTAACTATTGAAAGGTCGATTGGGTCAATAATATCATTTAAATCGTCAACAACTCTTTTAACCTCATCTAACATGTAAGGTTCGTAATTACCAAATATGAAAATTTTAACGTCACTTTTGAACTTGACTGGAATTTGACGGATTTTTGAATTTAACTCATTCTTCAGTGTAATTTCATTGAAGTAATTGATTTCCTCGTGGGTGTAACCTTTTGATTTAAAATTCTTGGTTGTATTCTTAGTATCTAATTCAGTATTTTTAAATGATATCAGACCGATGATAAATCCTAAACTCGTAAATAAAAACAATTGCCTCATTCCGAAAGATAAAAGCAACTGCCCAGGCCACCAAAAATATTTGAATAAAAAAATGAATTACTCAAATCATCCCTATCTTAAAGGTTTTGAATCTTGAACTTGTAATTTACATGAAGAAAATCATGAGCAAAAATCAATGGTGTGTCAATATGTTTTAACTGGTTTTCCTTCTCAATAATTTCAAAACCTAATTCACCTTCAAGTTCCAACTTATACAGATAATCATAAAAGTCCATCGAGATGAACAATAGTAATTTCTGGAGGTCGTATCCGTAAAGATTGACAGACACCTCATCGGTTCCAATATCGACATTTAGAGCTAGTGGTATTGAGTCAGATACCATTCGTATCGAGTACTTTATAAGTTTTATTAAACCATTTATTATTCGTTCAATTTCTTTTTTCTTTTTAATCTCAAATGTATATCTAACAACTTCCAAAGGAAGTCTCAATTTTCTTATCAGAAAGTAATTGATTAGTTGTGTCTTTGTAAAAGTTTCTATGTTCATCTTGAATTATAATTTATCTCAACCCTAACCCCCAATGTAATCATGACCCTGAAAATTAACTTTTCTACGACCTTATTATCAATTGATTCCGGTATTGAATAGGTGAAGTGAACGTATTTCAAACTATAAAAACATCGGTGTTTTATATCCGAGAGTTGACACCAGAAGTTACGATTGGAAACACCTGAAATTTTTAGTTGACTGTTCGAAATGAGTCGGTGTACTTTAGTAGTGGAACCTCTGAATTTTGACTCGAAAGAATAAATTGGAATTTTAAAATTTAAACTAGTCATGATCCCCAGCGATTTTTACGCTGTTATGGTTCAGTTTATTTTTTAATTGATTACCCGTAATAACCGTAATATCGGACATCATTTTATTGAACATTTGATTTGGAATATTTTTTATAATTGTAGAATCCGTGATACCCAAATGGATGGGTACAAGTTCAACAATTAGTTCCTCTTTACTGACCTCCTTCTTTACCTGGTATTCAATCCATGACTGATCCTCAAGAAGTCTGATTAGGACATTTCTCAATTGGTATCTCGTAATGTTCAACTTTTTACCACACAGAATGAATTTATAATTGAGACTGAGATTTTCAGAATCTAATCCATTTAATTCTAAATACTGTGTTACAAAGTATATTTTTGTTTTCCTAACACATTTTGTTAACCCGTTAATTAGAACCTGAGTCATATCCTCTATTGATTCATTAGAGGTGTTTATATCTATCTCCAGGTTAATTAAAATCACCTCCGATTTATCGAAGGTCTTAGACAAGTTAACAGCGTTAAAGAGATTCTTTTTTAGTGAAAATCGATTATCCATGTCAATAAATATCACCCAACTCAATTTTGTGAGTTGGTGAGGAATAAATTATGGTGTTCGCGTTGAGGGGGTGATAGAGTTTTTGTGTGAATGTCAACGCAAGTTGCGGAACTATAATTAAAAAAATTAATGTCGGTTAAATTGCATTAAAATTCAGTATATGAATGAGATGATGACCAAATTATTGAACGCCATGAAATCGGAAATAATTAATGAAATTATGGAAAAGGTTATTAATCATTTTGAGGGGTTAATAGCCAATAATAAGGAATTCTATACCCTCAAGGAAGTATCCCATATTACAGGGTTGACTGAAAGACAAATTAAAAATCGTTACCGTAATGGAACGATCAAACATATCTATGACGGAAGAACTCCCTTGATACCTTCAATTGAACTTGAAAGGCTTCTTAATAAGCTAAAGAAACAAATGTAAATGATCAAATTAGTTTGTCCATCATTTCCTTTCTAAGGAGGTCACTTAAATCTGTATACTTTTTAAAAGATCGATAGTCTTTGTGTCCTGACAATTCTTGAACCAAGATAGGCGAAATACCCTGGGAAAGACAATATGTGATTGCAGTTTTTCTTGCCTTATGCCAAGATATGACTTCATACAATGGAACATAACTAGTTGTCAATTCATCACTTCCTCTCTTAGATGAAATCATTACTTTTCTGTCTAGATTAAGTTTTTTAAAAGCACTTTTTAAAACACTATTTCCCTTGTTTTTATGAATATGAGGTAATTTGTAATCATGTTTTTCCAAGATTTTTTTCGCTTGTGGTAAGAGGGGTATCTGAAGTAAACCCTCAGTTTTTTTTCGATAGAGGAAAATAGTATCATTTTCTATCATATCCTTTTCTATTCTTTGTAGATCACTTATTGAAAGTGCTGTATAACAACCAAATAGAAAGATGTCAATTTGATTCTGTTCATGAATAGGCAGATTACTCGCACCTTCAAGAATTTTAATTTCCTCTGGTGTTAACGCAACTACATTTTTTTCTATTTCAGTGAATTTATCAAATTGAATATTTTCAGTAATGTATCTTTTTTTCTTTAACCAATTGTAAAATGAAATTATTGATTTTAGATGACTGTTTTTGGTGACATTTTCATTTGAATCGTTATGTAAAAATTGACGATACTGATCAATCAATTTTTGGTTGAATTCACTAACCCTCTTATATTTCCCAATAAAATTCATAAAATATTGAAAATGTATTTTCTTGTAGCGAATTGTATTATTATTTAATCGTTTGTCACTTTTTACATCTGACTGTTCAAATAACATTTCGTTTGCCAATTTTGAAATAAGCACATCAGTTTCAAGAGTCATTGTGCCCTTTGTTACCAGATAACACTGATATCTTAACATATCACGGGTTGGTATATTGTGTGTATTTCGGATAGTTTCGTTAATAAACCTATCTATTTTATCCCTGTATGTATTTAGTAGATTTCTGGTTTCTGATGTGGAACTGGTTTTTTTAGGAAATCCACCTGCCCAATCCTTTTGACTAATAGTTATTCCAGTGGAAAATTTTATTTTTGTTTGTCCAACTGAGAATAAAAAACAAATAACCCCGTCACTGGAATTACTACTCTTTTTTAAGAAAAACGTTGTGTTCATTTCACAAAGTTATTAAAAAAATAGTACCCATTTAAGTACCCAGATAAAAAAGTTGAATGATTAAACGTCTGAAAAATAGATGGTTAATAAACAAGGTTATATCACCTCCGGGGTCACTCGAGCGGAGATTTGATCAATATTGATTGGATCTCCGTTTTTTATTTCCGATAAAATCGTTGATATTGAGCGTGTTAACTCAAAAAACACATTGGTCCGAAAAGTTAGAACTCGTCCATTTTGCTTGTCATAAGCAAATCCATCAGGAAACAGGAGATGTTGTAATTTATGCTTATCAAATAAATCTCCAGAAGCCCATATTTCACTGAGTTTTTTAGCCATTTCGACTCCGTTTAAAATGCATTTTTTAAGGTTAGAACTACTAAGGCTTGGATTCATTAATTTTTCTTCCAATTCAGAAATTTGTTTCTTGTACTTTTCACTGAATTTGGTATAAATAAGGTTGTCAATTTTACCAGTAGCAAACCGTTCCTCTATGATGTCTAATTCCTTTCGTATTTCGGTAAGTTTGGATTTTGCTGCAGTTAGCTCATTCGCATCGGATTTTGATAACTCAATCAACTTAACATGCATGATTTCAGGGAGGACATCAGAATCTAATTCCCCAAGATCTAATTGATATTCCTTTAATATACTTTCGAAAGTTTCATGAAGTTTAATTGCACTAATATTAACTCCAATACATTTTTTCTGACACTTGTAATAAAACAGTCCTTTAGCTTTAACATAGAAGCCTGTCATTAAATGACCACATTTTGGACAGCATAGGCATTTTTTCAACGGTAAATCCTCTGTCATTGTCTCATAAGTCTTGCTGATAACCTTACTTTTAGGGTTATTTATTTCAATGAAATCTTCTTGTGAGACAATTGTTTCATGTTTGCCAAAAATCACTTCGCCAGGTAGCATTTTAGTAATTAAAACTCCACAGTAAAAAGGATTTTTGAATATTTCATGAAGCCTACGCTCGTTAATCTTCATACCGAGAAGGTTCAATTTACGAACTATTTCAGCTGAACTAAAGGTGTTTTTCACCCTCCATTGAAAAGCTTTACGTAATAATTCACCCTCTTCTGTTACGGTAATGTTCCAATCAACTGCACGGTGGTGTTTGTTCATATTCGTATAACCTCTAGGCGGGGTCCATAGCCAGTTTCCTTTGCGTAGCAGTTCCATCATTCCTGTTATGGTTTTATCTCTACGTATCTCATTATCAAAGCGACTCATCATGAAAAAGAAATCTTGTTGCATTTTACCTCCTGCATTAGATGTGTCCACTTTCTGCGTAACGGCTATTAAAGTAATTCCTTGCTTATTTAATTCTTCTGCCAAAAATGAAGCGTTAGCACCTGATCTCGAAAATCGGTCATAAGAATAAATCAATATATAGCCAATTGTCAAATTTTGTCGGGCGTACTGAATCATTCTTTTAAATTCCTTTCGTTCATCCGATTTGGCAGATTCGTATGTTCCGCCAAAGTATTCAGCAATTTCAAAACCATTTTTTATTGCGTATTCCTCGCAGTATTTCTTTTGGGTCGCTAAGCTTGTATTGTTGTCCGCTTGTTCTTTGGTAGATACACGTGTGTAGATAATAGCTTTTTTGCGATTATTCTGTTTGGTTTTAATACCGAATAATTTTTCAAATTCTTTTTTATAGTCTTTCATCTTATTTTTTCAAAGTGTAGTTAATAATTAGTTCGCAATAGGTTTCCAAAGTTGCAAGTAGCTCTTTGGCCTTTTCAATAGGAATATTCTTTTTTCTTCTTATTTTTTCAATAATTTTTTCTCGTTTTTTGTTATTAGCTTTTTCCATCCTTCTGTTTGGATGTGCGCAAATTCCATTTTTAGGTAATTATTACTTATTTTCATTTGATCCGAGTTATTCGGTATCTTATTCCTTGTTTTATCAATCCAACTTTATTTTTCTTGTGTTTTCATAGTATACAACATGCCCTTTCTCAGTTGTGATTTTAATATCTTGATACTCACCATCCAAGATTATTTCTTTAATTCTTTTACTGCAATCTAATTTATTTTTGCTCGTTACTTTCAGTAATTTTGGTTTCTCTTGATTGTTGTATAAAATTTCAATTTTTGAGACTCCATTCCCTTTGATAGCATCTAGAATATTAAATTCACTTTCAGAAACTAATTTTAATTTTCTACGATCATTATCCTCGATAATTTCATTTGTAATTTCAAATAAAATTTGATTTAAAGAAATAGAAATATGTGTGCTTTTTAAAAAGCTCTTATTTTTTTCAATATCCTTGTCATCATCTTCTAAACCATCTATCAAACACATCAAAATATTACTACCGTTTGTGCTGAACAATAGTCTAATATTTCTTAGTGCAAATATTACTTCAATTACTAGATAATTCAACATAGTCATTTCTTCCTCCTTCAATGACGCCTTATATTCGGGAGAATTTATAATTTCACTTATTTCATGTAAATTATTTTTTTTTAGTGCCTCTTGAATTTTTTCGATAAATTTTTCATTTTCCAGAATCTTCGGCAATTCAATCTTTTGAAAAAGTTGATCTTTAAATTTTATGATCTCATCGTATGAAATATTCAAGCTGTCAAGCTGATGAACGATTTTTAACCAGACACATTCAGTTAAATTAAATTTATGCCAACCAGAATCGTTTTTAAAGGGTAGTATATCTTTTTCACTCCAAATATTAATTGTTCTGGGCGCAATCTTAAGGTGACTTGGTCGATATTTTCTTTCGGAGAAATTTACAATATAATCTGGCGTTTCATTGATGACTCGATTAAAAAGATCGGGCAATCTACCTATTTCATTTTCGGAAATATACATATTTTTTTTGTGTTAAATTTTTAAATAATAAACAAAATTAATAAATTTGAAAATAATAACAAATTGTATTGTTATTAAAAAAATAAAAAATAATCTATTATTAAAAAAATATGAAAGAAAATTACTTTAGATACGATAAGTTCACAGGCCTATACAGAAAGACATGTGCTTATGAATATTGTCAAGACCTTTTTTGGGGTCCATACAACCGTAAGTATTGTTGTGAAAACTGTAAAAAAGGACAAAAGTCCTTAAAAAGGAGGACTGTAGCGGAAGCCGCTAAAGGTGATAATCTCAAAGTCACCAAGGCTATTCGAATTATACTCGATAATTTTAAACCTAATTTTAAAGGTGTATCAAAAATCTCAGAAGTTGATTTAATTCAACTTGGTTTCCCTTTTGACTTACCCACTATTAAAATCAAAACTGATCATCACGATAACGAAATTGATTCCGTTGGTGAATTTTGTTTTTATAAGAAGGGTGATTATTTCTTTTTCCAAAAATTAAAAACATTATGAACTATATAAAATATAATCATTTAAACCCTGC
This sequence comes from Crocinitomicaceae bacterium, assembly GCA_044361535.1. Taxonomy (GTDB): domain Bacteria; phylum Bacteroidota; class Bacteroidia; order Flavobacteriales_D; family Crocinitomicaceae; genus UBA952. The sequence continues at coordinate 180,536 of JBIKIQ010000001.1, read as the reverse complement.
CTCTTATCATGCTTTTGAACCTGGAGAAGGGAGAACTTCAAATTCGGATCTAGATTCGACTGTTTTGTGCGTTTTAGCCACTGGAGTCGTTATTTTGATTCTTATAAGTATTTATAATCAAAATGTGAAATTAGAGTTTAAACAACCTAATAAAGAAGTTGAAATAAAAGGAGGGATTTAATTATCATCTCATTGAGTTATGACATAAGGAATCCTCATTCGCTGATTCTCGATTGAGCAAGTTACTCTATTAAGGTATAATAGGCTAATATTATACTTACCGTGATTTTTCCTGACATATCATCAGTTACTAATTTTTCGATATTCTCAGTGATTATTGCTTAGTTATCAATGTCTGAATCCATGCAGAAACCAGTAATACAGCGAATAAAATTTTCCCATAAGTTTTCATTAAAATATCACCCAAATTTAATCTTGTACAATTGTATACTTTTATAAAGAAAATATATTTCGTTGCACAAACATACAAGTGAAACTTTTCTGTTTCTCAAAGTCTAAATAAGGGCAAAATTAAATATGCAACAAACATCATTTTTTTTTAAATTTTCTTTCGGGGCAATCCGGGACAACCTGGTTCAATCTAAGGCAAATAGGTTCGAACCATACCTAGCCGGATTTACTTGGGACACAAAAGAGGTTCGAGGTTGAGACTAAAGATTTTTTGGTAAAAAAAGAGTTGTACTATGTATATTGACTAGAAAAAACATGTTTTTTAGAGCTATTAATTATACTATTTAAAGGTATATCATTTAATTTAAGGTTAGAAGGAAAATAAGTTATTTTTTTTACCTTTTCAATACTTATATTTTAGATGAATAATGGGTTTTTGGTTGGGGGCATTTTTTTTGGTGAAGAAAGAGTTGGGATTTATTTTCTAAGCAAGAATAAAAACATTTTTTAGGACTCAAAATACTAAAAGGTGTTAGGATGTTATTTTTAAAGGTTGATGCGAAATAAAGTAATTCATGAAATTAGACATTCATTGATACCCTTTCTAAATCTATATATTCCTTTTCTTACATGTTTGCATTTCATTTTTGTGACCCTTCCTATGTTTTCTCCGTTTATCCTGTTGGATGTTATTTTAATAGGAGTGATTTTCTTATTGAGACAAACGATTACTAATTTTGGTATTTTTCGATTTGCTCCTGTATAATTTCTGAGTTTTTCATTTAATCTCCTTTTCCTCAGCCCAAAGAATGTGTTGATGCTCAGATGGGCGGTTAAAAATGGGGATTTTATTTATTTCTCCTTGCCATTCCGTTGTATAGAACTGATCAATTAAACAAATATCAAAGCCCAATTTCATTTTTGTTTGAGATATTAAGCTATTAAAATAAGCTGTAAAATCGTATTGGTTCTTGGGGGCAATTTTAACAATTTGAGGATAACTGAAATTGCAAAAAATGGTTCTAGTAAGCTCAAAACTAGAAGAATCATAAATCAATGAAAATTGCCAACCCTGACATGAGGATGTAAGAAAATAAACGGTGTCTTCTCCTTGATTGATGATAGAACCGTAAACTTCTAAAATATCTTTATTACCTTCTTCCCATTTAGCACTAAAGTCGAAGGATAAATTTTCTGTTTTTACAGGATCTTTTTTTTCAATGTTTTGTGCAAAAGGACAAAAGTTTAACCCAATAAAAAGGAAAGCTAAAGTCAATACAGTAAGTTTTTTCATTGTTTAACCGCTTTAATTATCCAAGTTCCAATTCCTATCGTTCCAAACAAGAAACAGTTCAAAATAATTCTTGGCTTCGTTTCCCACAACCACCAGGTTTTATCCCCATACAGTACAATCACAATCAGAAATTGTAGTGCCAAACCTAAAAAGAGTAAGATAGGGAAAATACAAATGGCGAGTAGAAGCTCTTTATAATTTAGTGTGCGGACCAATAAAAGCAAACAGCTAATAAGTGAGACACCCCCAATAGATACTAGCACTTCATTTTCAACTCCTCCTTTTTGAAATGCACAGGGCAACATTAGCATTCCAAGAAGTAGAATTACAATCCCAATGGTATTTTGTATGTTATTTTGAGTGATTTTCAATGACAAAGTGTTATTGGGATTGATAATCTAATTTTGGTATTGGTATCTTTTTTTAAATCTAACAGCTCCCACATGGGTATTGTCCTTACAAAATCTACTTTCAATTGTTCTATATACAAAGAGTCTGGTTTGCAATCATCTTCGGGATATTTTTTTGAAATTTTAAAATCCGGGTCAGAAACTACTCCAGCTGTATCTAAGGTGAATAAAACAAAAATTGTATGAGGATCGCAAAGTTTAATAAATTCGATTTTACTTACAAAATTTGTGAAATGATTACTTCCTTGACTTTTTTCCGATGAGATATTACTATCTGAAGTCGCAGTACTTATTTTCTCTTTTTTCCAAATTCCGCATGAAACTAGACCAAAAGAAATAAATAGAGCGAAAAGATAGTTCATACTTGAGTTAATTTCATCCCCAAAAAAAGGAAACAGTTTTTTCTATTAATAATTTTATTTTCCAAGCAATTTTGCTAGTTTTTTATTGACTAAAAGATATTTAAATGTACAAAAAATTAACAAAACCACACAATACAATCTTCAAAAGCCCAATAAAGTTCCAAGTATATCGTTTTCTCTTCATTGAAATGGAGAAATTATTTATACATTCGTTAGTTTATTCGCTTTAAATCAAACAGATAAGCAACTGAAAATAGTTCATATTATTCAAATGAGAAAAAAACTAGTTATTGGGGTTTTAATCCTTTTGGTAATTTCAATTGTTACCTTATTTTCATGTGATTACTATGTTTCCAGTTCTACAAAAACGTATTTGTACGACAATCCAATTTTAATCCCCAAAAATAGAGTGGGTTTACTGCTGGGTACATCCAAATACTTAAGCAATGGTAAAATAAATGGGTATTGGAAATATCGGATTGAAGCTACGGTGGAGCTTTACAAAAAATCAAAAATCAAATATGTGATAATCAGTGGCGACAACAGTAAATCGACCTATGACGAGCCAACAGATATGAAAAATGAGTTAATCAAACGGGGAATTCCGGAATCAGTCATTTTTCTAGATTATGCCGGTTTCAGGACCTTTGATTCGGTTATTAGGGCTCAGAAAGTGTTTTCACAAACAGAATTCACCGTTATTTCACAGCAATTTCATAACGAACGAGCCGTTGTAATCGCAAGGCATTACGGAATGAAAGTCGTAGGATATAATGCCAAAGATGTAACATAATCCAATGGATTTAAAACTCGAGTAAGGGAAAAGTTTGCGCGAGTAAAATTGTTTTTGGATTTCATCATTGGCAACGAGCCAAAATTTCTTGGGAAAAAGATTGAAATACCAAGCAGTGAATAATAGAATTGAGCTGAAATTAGATACAATAATTTATGATTTACACAAGAACAGTATTATTCTAAAAGATAAAAACGAAGTATGATAGAAATTAAACTCAAAAATAACATTGAAGATCTACGAGCGATTTATTACCGAAATAATCATCAAAAGATTTTTTTTGGTCCAAACACCAAGAAACAATCCATTTATCTGACACTTGCGATCATTGTTTATCCATTTTTTGCTTTTTATGCTTTGAATTCACGCGACAGCTGGTTTTTTATCTTAGGGACAATGTTTTTTTCTTTGTTAATTTATGATTTTTGGAGGGTAGCCAAACCAATACTTGTCTGGAAAAAATCAGTTGAAACATTTTTAAAAAAAGCCGAGAAAATAACAGATCTAAGATTAAAATACAACGAAGTGTTCTTTGTTTATGTGGAAGATAACGAGGAACTTAAGCAAAATTGGAGCGTATTGGAAAAAGCAATTATTGCAGAGGATTTTATCTGGCTCTTTTCTGATACGAATGTTTTATTACCAAAAAGTTCAATGAACGAATTAGAATTTCAAGCTTTACAAGAACTTATTTCGAGCAAGGTGAAAAACGTACAAAAATTATAAAAATACTACTCTTTTAATTCCCAAGGACATAATTCTATGCAATTAAAGCATCTGAAATTCATCACTTTGTGTTGATTATTTATATCTTCGTTAAACCCTACTTTATGAGGCCAAGAATACAAGTGAATGTTGTGCTTTGGAGAGATAGTGGGGGGGGGTATATGTAAGTTATAGTACATTAACATAGACAACCGAAAAATAAAGGATGACAGATCAGGTTTTGGCAATATTCTTCCTAATCATCTCCATATTATCAATAATGGAATACCGAACTTATGTCAAAGAATATTTACATTTTAAAAAAGTTGGAATTAGAAAAAAAGCTAAGGTCATTTCTTGCTTTTGGGGAAGATCTGAAAACTTACCAATAAAATTACCTATTCGTGGTTTACCTATTGTAGAAATTGACTTTGGTGATAAAAAACTCAGATTAAAAACATTCCATAATCAATTTAGTCCATTAACCACTTTTGCATTTTATAATAGTGAGGTGAATGTGTTATTTGATGCCAATAATAAAGAATATTGCATGATAGATTGGAAAATTGTAATTGTTTTAGGATTAGTATTTATCGTTGGCTTTATATCTGCATTTATTTATTTTACTGGACTATTAAATTAAACGTACTATAACATCAACTAAGTGCCATGGGCTGAACAACCACAACCGAGAAGCCCGCGTCTCCTAGTTGAGAACCGTTATGGGCAACCTTAAAAACGACACAACACAGACAATATGAAACAATTAAAAACAATTTTATTTTTAGCTTTTGCTTTCGTTACGACAACAACTTGGGCAACGACTTGGGACGAACCTTGGCAAGACAAGGTAATTAAGGAAGCGGACTATTTTGTTTATGCAAAAGTCAAATCCTATGACGAAGAAAAAGGAGTAGTTATAGAAATTATTAAGACCATAGGCGGACAAGAACTCAAAGGAAAAATAAAAATCAAAGATTTTTATCTGCTTGATTTATGCAGTAGTTCTGGCGGACACGGTCCTGAGTTTCATTTTGATGGAATTAAAGAATGTTACTTTTTTATTAAGAAAAACAAAAAAGGAAAGTATTGTATTGCGACACCAACTGCAGGCTTTGACTATGTAAAAGATGGTAATGTTTATGCAACTTATAGACACAGCTATCACCAAGCACTGGTTCCTGTTGATACTTACGAAAAAACAATGACTGCCATATTTAATAATTATCACAACCAACCTTATGACAAACAATTTGTTTCTGAATATGTAGACAAATATCTTTCATTAAAACCAGCAGGTTTTTCAAAAGACGAAATAAATATATTCTTTGCCCAACACGTTGCTTTAGAGTGTGCCTATCATCTTCGTCTCACCAATTTTTATTCTAAACTGCTTCCATTTCTTGCAGATACTTCCAATTTTCATAATCAAGTTTCGGCTGCAAGAGCTTTAGTTTCTTACAACACGACAGAGTGCAAACAAGAATTACTAACGGTTATAAGTGACACGACAAGGGAAGCCTTTGTGCAAGTTGTTTGCATTTGGACACTTTCTGAATTCAAACCGACTGAACTAAAAGAACAGTTAATAAAAGCAAATGAAACGGCATCAGACGAAGACACTGGATTTGGAGGTAATATTATGGATCCAAGAGTTTGCACACATTTTCCTGATGTAAAAGACGCACTTGAAAAATTAATCAAAACGCTATGACGACAAGAAAGGGAGCACATAACAACGGCTTAGCGATCAGCCCGCTTTTTATTATATTTGAATTAATTGTTAGCGGGTCATGCGCCAGTCAGCGAAACGTTAGTAGTAATTGAAAACTATGGTATGAGAATCATATTTATCTTCTTCCTGACGATAATCAGTTTTAATTGTAAAGCGGATTTCACAGACAAAGTTGACGTTTACGTCAACGGTAAACTTGTTACGTCAACAGAAAATTTTACAAATGGCCCATACTTATTTGTTGACACTCTGAAAGTCGGGGATACAATTATGTTCTATGCTCAAACGGATTGGGATGAATTATTTAGCGCGACTTTAGATATTTCAGACACCAATGGTAATATCATTGGAAAGCTTAATCGGATTCCAAATAATAAATACGGAGCTCAGTTTCAATTGATTGTAACAGAAGAATATTTGAAACTAGAATTAGAAATAACCCTCAATTATAACGAGAATAGTAAAATTGATCCTTGGCAATTTATTACCATGAAAAAAAGAGGTGGATAATTTATACTACTAACATCAACTAAAAGCCACGGGCTAAACAACCACAACCGAGAAGCCCGCGTCTTATAGTTTAGAACCGTTGTACGTAATTGCATACCCAAGCTATAGTCAAATAAATTGAACAATTCATATGAAAATAAAGGCTAATAAAAGTTTAAAATTCTCCTTAAAAACAATTTCAATTGGCATATTATGATTCACTACTTCTTGTTTTGTAAATCGTGAACTAAGAGGAAAAGTTCATCAATCAATGGATCATAAAACTTATCTCATTATTCAAGAAAAAGACGGCGAAAATTGTGAAATTTACGTTGATGGGAAAATTTGGCCTTATGAAATTGGAGTAAAAGGTGAGATAAAGTATGGGACTCACGAAATTATGTGTGGTGGAAAACTTACAATTGAAATCAAAGAAGGTACTACTTTTATTTTTGATTATTGGGGACCTTAATAAATACGAATAACAGCTGTCTGGCGCCAACCCTCCCAATCCTACTTCGAAAGAACGGAAAATTTAAAACAAATATGTTTAACTTCGGTAACTATAATTCGTTTAAAGAGTCGGGCCGAGCGCCAGGCAGCAAAACGTTACGCATCATAGACAACCATGACCAAAAGACAACTGACAATAATAATTGGAGCAATAATAATTCTAACACAAGTTGTATTATTTAGAAATTATCTCCCATTTCTTTCACATAAAATAGTTGTTAAAGGAATAAGTTGTACTTGCCCAGATGCTGAAGTAATTAGTGGAGAAAAGTATTTGAGATCAATTACTCCAGATAGTTTGAAAAGATATGATTTGAATTATTCTGAAATTTATTTTGAAGATGGAATTAGCACAACATATGATCCGATGGGAGTTCATCAATATGTTGTAACCGGAAAAGTAATTGGGAAAGAATGTATTTCAGAAGGAGATGGGCATTATTATCCATTATTTGAAATAGAAGATTACTATGATGCATTCCTTTACAACATATTTAAATGGATAATTCGTGGTCTATTAATTATTGAACTATTTGTTTTATATGTTATGGTTAGAAGAAAAAGAAACGATGCATAACCGCCGTCTAGCGCCAGCCCAATATTTCGTTTCGCAATAACGGTAATATTGAAAGAAAATAATTTTAACTTCGGAGAAACGTTTTATTTAAATGTGGGCCGATCACTAGGCGGCATAACGTTAGGTGCTATGGTAGGAAGACATATACGAACTAAACGACAATGACGAAATTACTTATATATTGCTTCGACAAATGGTGGCGACCAATTCTATATTTTTGCTTGACACTTGGACTTGTTGTAGCAAGTGAATTTATCAAGAACAACATTTTTGGGACAATTAGTTTTTTGCTCTTCGGACTTGGTTTACTTGGACTTATTATTTCTACAATTTATCAATTAACAAAAAGACAGTGGTTAAAAGCTATCTTGACGGGACTACTTTTCGTTGGAACAATTGCTGCGTTTGTATTTTATGCAGTATTCTTATTTTTCATCGAGACAGTTGACGGAGATAAATGGGCAGATAATTTGAAAATTCCAACAAATATTCAACTCGACACACCTATTGACCTGACAATGGGCAACCAAAGGCAAGACAGCGTTTTGGTTTGGACTAAATCAAAAACAGATTTTCAACTCTACAATTCATTTCAACCCGGGCTTTATGAGTTTGACTTTTGGACTGGTAAAATTGAGAGCGGAACTATTTACTTAAAAGCTTTTGAAATAACTCAAGAATATGCTCTTTCAACAGACAGGCTGCCAGAAAGAAGTTCAATAAAAATTAATAATCCAACTGACAGTATTCTTAAATTTAGCACAACATCAGACTTTACAATTTATGAAGGAGACTGGGGAAAACCTTATGCAGCAAGATTTGAAGTTTGGTTTAAGCCCGACAACGGTGGACAAGAACGCAAACTGTTTATGAAAAACTATAAAATAGAAGGATGGCAACGATAACGGACGAAAGAACCACAGCATATTACAGCACCTAAAAGAAATTGGCGGTTCAGTGGTTAAATGAAACTTTGTGCTTCGTATCAAGTTCAGTGGTGGCAGACAGTTTTCGTCTCCGAAATCGCCAACTTCTTCTAGCCGCAAAACGTTATAAGCAACTGCAGAATGACCAATAGTTTTAATTTACCATTGATAGTTAGAAATGAAAAATAAAAAGACAAAATAAAATGATTGGACTAGGCGAAGGTTTTTTCCTATATATAATGTTTGCTTTGACAATTTTGATTGTTTTTCCAATTACAATATTATTTATTGTTCGTGGTTCAAACCTTTATGCGAACAGCCAAAACACCTTAAAAACATTTTATTTAGTTTTGATTTACATATTTAATTTCATTATTGCATTATTATTTATACGAACGTTTCGTTTTGACGGGATGTTGATTTTGGCAATATTATCAACTATTTCATTGATTTTCATTTTAAAAAGGAAACAAAAAAAATGCTTGTAACACTAAATAAGCAAAAGCACAAAAAGTACTAGATTTGTTAGGCGCCTTTGCCTATTTGGAAAACGTTATTCACAACTGCTCGACGAAGAACTCGCTTCTGGCCTAGGAACAACTAATAATTTTAAATTAAGACTTCGAAAAAAATGAAAAAGTTTAAATTATTTTTCTTTACGATTTTCTTCCAACAAATAACTTTTGGACAGACAAAAGTTGTTGAAATAGAAAATATTGAAAGCTCAAATCTTAAAGGTAAAATTAAAACCATTAAGGAAATTTCTTTCAAAGCCAATAAAATAAATAATGAATTTGTTAAAACTACTAAAGGTTGGCTATATGATTGGGAAAAAGATCAGGAATATTATTTCGATTCGTTAGGAAATTTGCTTTTGAGAAAAGACATTGGTAATTCAAGTTCCAATTACTCAATTAAATTAGATAAGAAAATGAGAATCATTGAATTACACAGGTTGTATAAATCAGAATATTATGTTTATGATTCTTTGAATAAAATTATTTCATCTAAACTAATAAATAAACAACCAGAAGTTATTTCCAAAGGAAACACTAAACCAACAAATGGTACTATCTCAAATTATAAATATTACTATGATTCAAAAAAAATGTTAATCAAAAAAGAAGAATTTAAATCCAACTCAATTATATCAATTGAAACTTACAAATATGATAACCAAAATAATATTATTGAAAGTGTTTATAAAAAAGGTTCATACATTGAAAAACATAATTATGAATTTGATAGTAATAATTTACTAAAAAAATATGAATGGTCTGACAATGAAGAAGGAACTGCTGAAATTACTACTTATAAATATCTTAATAACTTAAAAATTTTAGAACATTGGGTAGACTTTGAAGAAGGTGTACCAGTTGGATATATAGATGATAAATTTGACAATGGGAATATAATTGAAACAACAGAAGTTGATGCAGATGGTACAATAACTTTAAAAGAATTATGTAAATATGAATTTGACAAAAAAGGTAATTGGATTAAAAAAATAATTGATTATAACGGAAAATATTATATCATTGAAAGAGAAATCGAGTATTATTAAATTACAGAACTCCAAAGAATTATACTTTTGGAAAATCTGTGTAGGTTAGTGTACTCACAGCAGTGTATAACAGCACCTATGCGGCCACGGGCGAAATAACCAGAACCTGTTAGCCCGCGGACGCAAAGCCTCAAAACGTTATCAATAATTATGGAAAAACAATAATAAAATCATCCAATGAATATGTTTAAGATATTGATCCCATTCATATTTATTTTGACTGGTTTTGGACAATCCAGTAATTCATTACGAACAATAATTGATAATGAATGTGAAAAGAACTTTTCAACGAAAAAGCTTGATTCAACATTCTGCAATTTCTACATTAAGGATTTCAAAGACACTGTTTACTTCAGGAATTCTAGTTGTATTTTACAAGCACAAACAACTTCACCCTTGACTTTCAAGCGTAGAATCCAAAATGGATATGCTGATGGTTTTTTCCGTGTTTATTCTCAATATGATATTTCTAATGCATGGATAGACGGGACTTATAGCAATGGTTTTATTATAGCAGGAAGTTATTTAGAGTATTATACAAATGGCAAATTAAAATTAACGGGACAATTCGAAAATGGACATCGAAGCGGTGTTTGGACTTGGTACTTTGAAAATGAAAAAATCAATAGAATCGTCATTTACGAAATTGCTGAACCACTGAAAGAAATTGAATTTGATAAAGATGGAAATATCATTGAAGAATATGATTTTATAAAAGAAAAAACTAATGCTAACAACAAATAAATGCATATTTGCAAATGTTTGGTACTCATTTTAAAAACAGACAAAATTAAAACGTTTACAACAAATAATGATTAGAATGTTTAGAATTTGGCTGACACTAACCTTGCTAACTATTGGCAGTTTAACAACTACTGCACAGACAAGGTCAATTGACATGACATTAGTTGAGCAACTACAATGGAATGACTTTTTAGTAATCAAAATTTCCCACGGTGCAGAGCGATACGACAAGAAAGAAATCAATGTTATTTACCATCAAGACAGTATAGTGAAAATTCATTCTATTCTAAAATCAAACAACTCCGCAGACAAGCAAATTGACACAGTTTTTACGTTGAGTGGACTTCAATTAGCTAAACTGGACAAATTTGGGAAAGACTTCAATAATAAAAACATTGTTGGCGAACAAATTTGGTTGGCTGGCACTAGGACTTTCTATACAATTATTTTGAACGATGAGACTATGACATTTGATAATAAAAGTGGTTACAGTTTAATACTTGACTTTTTGACTAGTAAGTAATGACGACTGACAAGGACAGAAAAACGAGTGCTAACAGGCGTTTGGCGCAATGGCGGGTGACGTGGTTTCCCGATAGATATCGGGATGAACATTCTTCCTCGCATAAACTTTTGTGGTGTATTGACAGTTTTGAGATTCAGACGCTTTTGTCTGGACAGATCCGAAATCCGCTCCATGGCCTTGGTATATGAAATCACTAGAGGTATACTCTGAATATAGCTTTTTAATGGGCCTATCTGAACTCATTATTGGAGTATTACTCTTGTATATTTTATATTATGGTTTGAGATTTAAACACATATTGTCGATCTTAATCTGTTCATTGGTCCTCTGCTATGAATTTTTCAACTTCACAGAAGAGTTACCTTAATTGATCACTTTAACACCACCAATGCATTATGCCCAAAAATTCACAACATTCGAGAGTAGACAAAAAGCATAGCCGAAAAATGTTGGCGGTAAGACATGACGACCAATCGACGAATTATATGACAGACAAAAATTGAAAAAATGCCACACCATTAATCACCATGGACATGATTCATTGTAAATAAAGCATCTGAAATTCATTACTTTATGTAGATTATTTCTATATTCGTAAATACCTACTTTATGAGACCAAGCGTACAAGTCTATATTGTGCTTCAAAGAGATTTTGGGGGTTTAATTAAGTTATGCCTCACTATAAGAACCGACATCTAAATAAAAGACAGAATATATGCTTACAAAAGAGGAATTGCAAAAAATTATTGACCAGTTTGACGAAGACGAACTTAAACGACAAGGGATTTTCGGAATTTCACAGTACGGAGGTGGCTCGGACGAAAGTTTCGTAAGAGCCAATAAAGAAGGTCTTGAATTATTTGCACTTGAACTATTAAAATCAGCTCGTGAAATAGAAACTGTGTTGTCAGACCCAGAGAAAAATATTATTCCATTAGATTATGACGAAGATTGGGTGGACGAAAACAGCGACACATTCATTCAGTATATTGAACCAATTGCAGACAAACAAAAGTTAAAACCAAAATCAGAATCGAAATCGACATTTGTAGAAAAGTTAATGCCATTGGGTTGCGGACTTATTGTAATTATTCTTCTAGTCTCTGTTGTGGTTGGAATTTTACAGTTTTTAATTGGATATTTTAGTAATTGATAATAGACGAGTTTAACGAAAGGACAGAAAAGCGAACGCATAACAGGCGTTTGGCTCAATGGCGGGTGAAATGGTTTCCCGATAGTTATCGGGATGAACATTCTACCTCGCATCAACTTTTATGGTGTATTGATAGTTTTGAGCTCCAGACGCTTTGGTCTGGACAGATCCGAAATCCGCCACTGCGCCAAGCCGCAACCCGTTTTAGCCAACTAAGAAGACAATCAGAACCATGACGAAGAATAGAAATATAAAAGAACTAAATGTGGTATTATTATCGCTCACAGGTCTAATTGTAATACTTACAACTATATATTGGATATATTACCAATTCATTACTGGTAAAGTAATCTCAAATTCACATTGGCATTTTCGACAATTTGTATTTTGGAATTATATTCGAGAATTATCCATTGTAGGAGTTGCACTTTGTTCGATAATTGCCTTGATTTCAGTAAAGTGGGGGAATAATAAGAAGATAATTTTACCGTTTATTATTGCCTTGATTGTAGAAATAGTTTTAATAAATCAACTACAAATTTATCAAGGACCATGAAAAATTTGTTTAAATATTTGTTGCTGTTAGGAGTAATTTCAATTTTCTCAACCCCACTTTATTCTCAAAACAAACAAGTCACTGGGAAATACCAACTTATCTAAAATATCTCAAATGATGCATTTAAAGTAAGTTGAGATTCGATTTTTGAATTCTTTGTATTTATCCATCAAGAAATAATAGGACAAAAAAATGATAAAGCCAGAATTACAATAATTCAAGCTGACAACAAAAAAGAAATTAAAAATGGAAGTTGCATTCAAACAGAAGACTTAATTGAAGTTAAATTTGAAAATGCCATATTAATTTTTAGAATTGTAAACATTGAAAATAAACCACTTATGAAACTCAAAAATAGTGAGTTCAAATACAATGAGAAATATTAAAATGGCTTTAACATCAACTAAAAGCCACGGGCTGAACAACCCAATCCAAGTGGCTCGCGACTCCTAGTTGAGAACCGTTATGCACCATAAAACACCCCGGCCAAACCTACTCATCAAGAAAAATTTGCACAATTAAATCAGTTTACTTACTTTTAACGTTAGTAACGTAAATCAATATTAATGATTAAGACTTTTGGCGATAAAGAATCCGAAAAAATTTGGAATGGAATTCGGTCGAAAAAATTGCCAAATGAAATTCAGGATGTAGCGCGCAGAAAATTAAGGATGCTTAATAATGTACAAGATTTAAATGACTTAAGAACCCCTCCTGCAAACAGACTGGAAAAATTGAAAGGTAACCTCGAAGATTATTATAGTATTCGAATAAATAATCAATGGAGAATCATCTTTCAATGGCTTAATAATGATTCTTACGATTTAAAAATAGTTGATTACCATTAAAAAAAAGAAGTTATGGAAAAGTTAAGTAACATACATCCGGGTGAAATACTACTTGAGGAATTTTTAATTCCAATGGAAATTTCTGCTTATCGTTTAGCGAAGGCAACATATCTTCCCCAAACACGCATATCTGAAATAATCAAAGGTAAGAGACGAATAACTGCTGATACTGCGTTGCGTTTTGCCAAATTTTTCGGAACAAGCGCTAAGTTTTGGTTGGGCCTACAAGATGATTATGATCTTGAAGAAGAGAAAAATCAAAAAGAGAAAGAATTAAATGATATAAAACCAATGGAAGGAAACGCTGCATAACTGGGGCTCATGCTCCATTCCGCAATCTAGGCATGACGACCAATCGACAAATTATATAACAGACAAAAATTAATACAAAACCAGAGTTAATAAAATGCCCATAGTAAGTATCTTGACATTCCTCTCAATTTTCATTTTCATCGTTTTGGTGGGAATTTACATCTTTCTGACTTTTTACAACAAGCGGTCACAGGCAGCAATAGATAAATTTATTGGACAGGCAAGCGGCTTAAGACCGACCATTTTAAAGAATATAAAACTTCGTTACTCTGAAACCAGCGGACTAAAGACCTATATCTATCCAAATAATTGTTGCGACCTTTATTTGTTTGACAACTACCTTGCAGTTTTTCGCAGACAAGATTTTATTTTCAAAGTTTATTTTGCTCCCATTTTAATGAGTTCAGACATAGCATCAACAAAAAATAACTTTAATTATCTTCACACATTCAAACCAGACCGAATAACGTTTAATCAATTTATAAAAGGAGAAGTTGAAATTAAACTGACCGACCCGAAACACAAGCATTTTACAACAAATATTACATTAAAAGAACTAACTAACGAGCAAACAACTCAACTAGAAAAGATTAAAAACTGGTGCTGACAAATATGAAAACCACAAAATCGATAGACAAAAGCCCAGCCGCTAAACTTCGGTTTTGCGTCAGGCGGAGTTGACGTTCTCTGTTTGACAGATTTTCGTAAAGTTATTGATGTAACTCTTTGTGAAGAGGAAATAGGGAAAAAATTTTATCGTTTAATAAATGACTTTTTAAAATTAACTCTAAAAGCTGGGTTAAATCATAGAGCAATTAAATCTAGAATAATGAAAATATAAAAACAAACCCAAATACCATCGTGTCACAACGTCCACAAATTAAAAAAATATTAAATTAGTGTTGTAGGCGCTGCGGTAAGCCCGAAAAAAATGACAATTGGAATTTATAATATCTTGACGACCTTATGGTTTATTTTAATGTTAAGTTGTGGAAGCATTTTGACTTACATGACATGGGACAAAATATTTAGCTCCGACATAATTTTCATTGCTAAATTTTTCGTTGTTTTAATCTATATTCTAAGCTTAGGAGCAATAGTATTTCTTCTATTAAAACTAAGACTTCTATTTGTAACCAAAGGCAAACTGACTTCACTTTACTTGTTTAGATTTAAAAAGACAACAATTCACATAGACGAAATAACAACTTCAAAATGGAATACTTGGGATATAAAAGCACACAAATTCATTACACTGACGATAACTGACAAAAGCAAAAACCAAGTTTCAATTTCCGACTTTGAATTTGAAAACTTTGAGAGGATTGCTTCTTCCATTCTTGGCGACAGTTACTTAGATAAATCGATAATTTATTACAAAGTACAATCAAAGCAAAACATTTCTTTTACCAAGTTTATTGCAATATTGACAGGAATATTTTCAATCTTAATTATTGTAAAATCAGCAATTGATAAGGATATTAACTATACTAATTGTTTAATATTTTTGGGAACATTTGTGGCGTTTTTAGCGACAATAAAAAGAATTAATAAATATCGACACATTGAAAAACTCAGTATATAACAGCAAATTGAAAATAGGTGGCATTAACTTGCGTGTTGCTTCGCAGTCGTGTTCCAAAGACAATTTTGTTGTAACAGAAAGTTCAGTTCTCCGAACAAACTTTTGTGCTGAAATTCACTTCTATCACCAAGCCGCAAATAGCTTCTATTTTAGTTCACAAAAGAGGAAAACCAGAAAAAAATGAAAAGTCTGAAAATTCTAGTAATTTGTAATTTCTTAATTCCATTAAAAGTCGTTAGCCAATTACCAATAATAATCTCAAATACAAATAAAGAAGATTCTACAAAATCAATTATTTTAAGGCCTGAATTTTCTAAATATGATTTTATAATATCATACGAAGCAACAAGTTATTGGACGAGGTATCAAACTACTATAAATATATTGGCAAATAGGAAAAATAAATGGTATTTGATACGTATTAAAAAAACATATAAACAAGATACTTCATATCATATTGACTATGATCATCCTTTAACTATTTCAACAAAAAAAAGAAGGATTTCAAGATTTAAGATCAGTAAAGTTTTAAAAATATTCGAAAAAAACAGAATATTCACTTTGGATACTGATTCTTTAACTATTGATTATAGAGCAATTAAATCTTCAACAAAGGATACGACCAAACCTGAAATTGTTGAAGCATTAATTATAACTGATTGCACAAACTATACACTTTCTTTTAAAACAAACAGTTCTTTCAGAATAGTTAATAGTTATTGCCCCTATACTTATCTAGAAGAAATCCCTGAAATAATTGTAAGACAGAATTTTGTAAATTGTTTTGAAACTATAAGTTTATTGGGGCGAGCACCTCAGTTCATAAGAAAATTTAAAGAAAAAAGAACAAAGAAAATTTATTAAGAAAAACGAAAAAGGTTATTTTCGAACTCAACACACCCTACCGATGATTAAATTTTTGATATACTTCATATTTATTCATAACCACATCTTTAGTTTTTCTCAAGAGAAAATCATTGGGATTTCAAAAATAGAAACAATTGATAGTTTGCTTATTGGTAAAAAGATCAAACAAGCGATAAAAATACCAGAAATTGATACGTTATACATAACCTTATGAAGACATTCACGCTGACAATATTGACCATTTTGACTTTGGGTTTTACGACACCCAAAAAGGAAACTATTTTTATTGGAACAATTACAACAGACGCTAAAAATAAGGACAATATTTTTGGACTTTACATTGAGTTTCGGATTGACACAGTTGTTATTGCAAGAAACATTATTCAACAAGACGGCACGTTTAAACTCTCAACAACGGCTGACAAAGAATTTGATATTTATTATCGTGGTATTGGTGTTGGCGACACATACGTTCAGACAGTAAAGCCGACCGACAAAGACACCATTTCGTTGAGTTTCAAAGTGCCGAAGGACTATAAAAAATATTTTGGGAAAACTATTTGCCCAAAGTGTAATAAACACGACCAAACAGTTCCTATTCGTTATGGACTTGGAAGTGCTATTGTTATTCAGCACGTTGACAGAACAGGCGACACGACATACACACCTTACGACAAGAAAAATTATTATGACGGTGGCTGTGTGACTTCAGACATTGACCCATATTATTTTTGCAAACGAGATAAAATAAAGTTTTGACGACTTCAATGAAAAGAAAGGCTTCACATAATATGGGTTTTGCAACAAGCCTATACTCTTTCTTCAAAATAAAGATTTTATGAAAGAAAATAATTTTAACTTAGATTTAACGATTTATTTGAAAAATCGGGTCGTGCGCAAGACAGCAAATCGTTAGGATCAATTATAAAATGACAGAAAAAAGGACAATACTCGGGCTACTATTGATACTATTTGTTTCGACAAATTTGATTGGCCAAGACAGTTTGATAAGACGAAGTATAATTTGTTTTACACCGACAAAAGCAAATGAAATTAATGGAATTGCAATTGGTCTTTGGAATAGACCCGAATCTCAAATCATTCAGAATTTTAATGGACTTAATTTTGAAGTTTTGGGCTCAGGATGGGCGACACCTTTTTTAGGATTAGACGATGCTGGTTACACAGAGAATGACTTCCATAAAATAAATGGATTATCATTTGGCTTAACACTTTTAAATGGAAGAATGAATGGCTTGACGATTTCACCAACGATAAACACAACATTTTTTTTAAATGGTGTAAAAATTGGGCTGTTTAACTTTGACCTTAACCAATCAAATGGTATTCAACTTGGGCTTTTGAATGCAAATGACGAGAATAACGGATTAATTATTGGTATTTACAATAAAGCTGTTAAAACACGTGGACTTCAAATCGGATTGGTAAATAAATCTGACGAGCTTAGGGGACTTCAAATCGGACTTATTAATATTAATGGAACAAGGACATTACCTTTCATAAATTGGAGAACGAAACGAAAATAATAATTGGGTATAACAGCATCAACAAGAAATTGGCGATTAAGTGGTTAAAACATCCCGATGGCTATCAGGATTGTGGTTCGATCATAGTTTACCTACGGTGCTGCTTCGCGGTGTGCTTGGATGACAGAGAAGTGCTTCGATCCCGAAAGTTTACAAGATACCCACTGCGCAAAGCACGAGACGTTAATGAAAACAACGAAGAGAATAAATGAGATTAACAGCACTTTTAGGAACAATTGTTATAATTTTAAGCTTAACTGAAAAATTCTATTGTCAAGAAAAATACGATAGTTTAATAGTTTTTGTTGGAGAAAAAATAAGTGTGGTTGATTTTCCAGATTCAACTTATTTAGATACGCTGGTAACAGAGGGTGATACAATTGTAACTATCCATACTGCAGAGGATGCAAGATTTATTGCAACTTATAAAGTAATTCAATTAATAAACGGAAATTATATTCAAGACACTATTAGCTTTATTGTTTATGATCATTATGGTCGACCTGCGTTTTCAAAATTCCAAAATGTATTATTATTTGTTAGACAAATAGAGGGTAAATATTACCATGTAAAATATCAATATTTCGAAGTTTATCGAACAAAAAATAATAGATGGGCAAGTCCATATAATTCTTTTGAATATGACCACCCGAATTCACATACTTTTACAGTGAAACCGGAACAGATTCAATTTGTAGATGAAATTTCAAACGAAATATCTGGTATGTCAAAAAAACAGATTAGAACGATTTACCCAAAACCATACTACAGAATCGAAAAAAATAAAGCAATATCCGTTTATGGAAATTATATCGAGGAATTATTTTTAATAAAGCAACAAGGAGTTCTTAAAGCTCGAGGATATAATTAATATTCAGTTTACAGCCGTCAATCACCAAACCAAGTCTTTACTTTGCAACAAAACTAATATGAAAGAAAATAACTTTAACTTCGGATAAATAATTTACTTTGAAAGTTGGGCCTAAAGACTTGCTGCCGAAAAAATATTAGACTCAAAATTAGTAATTACTAACTATAACAATCTGAATGTGGAATTTTTATAAGAAAGGAAATAGAGAAATCATCCTCAACAATAAGGATAAACTCATACAAATATTGACTCGAACTGTTGAGATTTTAAGAGATAATGCCTATTCCGCACAAGCAGATGCTATGAGAAAACCACTTCATTACTTGTATTTAGATGATACAAAAAATTTCATTAAATATTTAAATACAGTTGATCTTTGGGGAGGATCAGGCGCTGCTTGGGAAGTGTGGTTAGAACCTAAAGAGGTTGAAAGGGAGTTTAAGCAATGTATTATTGATTTGGTTGATGAATTAAAAAATTCAGGGATAAAAATTCCACGTGAAAGAGGTATTGCAAAATTATTTAAGAAAGAATTATAAAAATAACATTGCGTATAATATATGTTTGAGAAAAAAGGCGAATATTTTGGAAACGAAAAACACTTGATTAGTAGTGATGCAGCCTTTAGAAGTGAAATAAGAAATCCCTTACAACAGCTAACATGTAAAATTGATCCAACTGAATGCTCACGAATCGTTAGTGATTAACTGGGAAATGCTCGAATTATACCTCAATAGAAGCTAAGAAGAAAAAGCAGTGATAGTTCACCATTTATAATTCTTCAATTTTTAGTACATATACTAATTCTTTCTTTACTGAAGCGAACTAAAAAATTGTAATACCTTTTTGGTAGTGGGCTTTTCAAAAATATAAGTTAGTAAAATGAAATGTTAATTAATTTATACAATGAATTTCAATGGTAATTTATTGTAAATTAGACTGTAATTTGTGAAGCGCGATTTTTTTCGTTTTTGCGTATAGCAACGAGTTGTACATCACCTTATGAAACCGCAAACCGTATAAAAAAACAATGAAAAAATTTATATTATTTTTCGCAATAGCTTCATCTTCCTATGGGTGTTTCGGGCAATCTAAAACTCAAAAGCAAGAAGCCAAAACTGATAATATTGGAATTACTTTAAAAGATGATAACGTAGCATTTTCTCATTCAGACAATTCAGTTACGATGTCTGTTGCACCCAAAAATCTTCAAGGTTTTAAAGTGTATAAAACAATCTCTGATGCAATAAAATCCCCAAAAGATGTTTATATTTTAGACTTATCGTCTCAATTATTAACAAAAGTCCCGGAAGAAATAAAAACGTTGTCTAACCTAAAATCTTTGGATTTATCATTTAATGACATTAAAAAAATTCCTGATTGGTTGTCAGATCTTGACAGTTTAATAGAGTTAAATTTGCTTTCAAATGAATTATCTTCAATTCCTTTGACGTTTTTAGAACTGAAAAATTTAACTCATCTCAATTTAGGTATGAATAAACTTTCGGAGCTGCCGAAAGACATCGGAAATCTAAGTAATCTTATCGTGTTCGAATGCACAAATAACAAATTAAAAGAACTGCCTAATTCAATTGGTGATCTTAAAAACTTATATCATCTGGAAATCTATAGCAATGAATTGAACACATTACCAGAAACAATTGGAAATTGTTCTGGTTTAGTTAATTTAAATTTTTCTTACAATCAACTTTCTAAATTACCATCAACAATTGGAAACTTAAACAAGTTAACTTGGCTCTATTTCGATGCAAATTTTATTTCTGTTTTACCTGATAATTTAACTGAATTAACAAACTTGACATATTTCGGAATGAGTGATAATAAAATAGAAACATTGCCTGATAATTTTAACAAATTGAAAAAGTTGTATGGATTTTCAATGAACAATAATAAACTTAAAGAATTACCTGAAACGTTTTTTAATATGAAGTCATTAGGTGACATTCATTTAGAACACAACGAACTTAGTATTGAAACTAAAAATAAGCTTAAGAAGAAGTTTAAGGAAATACCACTTTATCTATAAATGAAAAAGGCGAAAGCTCAACATAGGTTTTGCGTCAGGCGGGCTGACGTGCAATCCCGAAAGCTTTCAGGATGGAGCTTTGAGCTTCTAGTTAAGTGCAGTTCAGTTAGACAGTTTTTGGTTTCAAAAGCCCACTAACTCAAAGCCCGAAAACGTTATTGGGCATTGTAAAAAACGACATATAATGAAAATAGTATCTTTTATATTGACAATTTTAATTCAGTTTTTATCACTTGTGACACTTAAACTGTTGGACAATTTTTATCTTATAATATTGATATTTATGTCTTGTCTTGTAAGTGGACTTTTTATCAGAATTAATAGTCCGACGCAATCAAAGACAAAGAAAATTGGATGGGGTCTATTATTCGGTTCATTGACATCTTTAACTCTGACAATAGTATTCGTAATTTGGTTGTCTTTTAACTTTCCCAAATAGAAATGATGGAGGAAAATAATCAGATAACATCTTGGTTGGAAAATTGGAAAATATTTGACGAATTAATTGGTTTACTAAATTCGGACAACAAAACAGACTTTGCACTTGAATTTATGGACGCACAGAAATATGTCAATGGGTTGACAGACGGTTGGTATGAATTTAAGTCAGCTTTTGAGAATTCTTTAAACGCTAACAAACAAAATTTGAGAGAAGAACAGAATCAAATTGTAAAAGGAGAAGTAGATATTAAGATGACTAACACGAACAGATATGAATAAACTAACAATACTACTAACCTTCCTCTCGTCCATTTGGGCTTCATTATCTAATGCTCAAACTATTAAATTAGACTTTGAGCCCAAAGGTGAAATTATAAAATTTTACGTTGACAGTTTGACAATATACACAGACACGACTTCTTTATTTTTTGTTTATAAAGAAAATGGGACTTTGAACGACTACAACTTTCGAGTAAATAACTTTGTAAAAAAGCAATTTAAGACAACAAAACAACAATGAAACAATTAACATGGAAACTAATTTTACCTCTAACTATAATTTCCTTTGGGACAATTACAAAATGGTGGTATACTTCATCTGTTGACTCACCTGAGACATTGTATAGCGGTTTCCCATTTCCATTTGTTGGTAACGGATTTCACACTTCAATGTCGTTACAATTTTTTGTCATAGAACTGGTTGCCGACCTTCTTATTTATTTCTTAATTTGGTTTGTAATAGTATTTTGTATCAATAGATACTTGACAAAAATTAAGACATACAAAATCGTGACAATTGGACTTTGGACAATTGCGGGAATTATAATTATTGGGGCATCATACATAGCAAGTTTTCACGAAAATATTTTTCACTTTAAACGACCTTATAATATCGAAATAATGGAGACTGGATACAAGTTTCTTTGGCAACATACCGAACGACCTAACTATTATAAATATCACCCAGAAAATAAAGAATGAATAAAAAACGACCGCATAACACATGTTTTGCGTCAGGCGGGGTGACGTGCAATCCCGAAAGCCTTCGGAATGGAGCTTTGAACTTCAATTTAAATGCAGTGGAGTTAGACAGTTTTCGGTTTCAAAAGCTCACTAACTCAAAGCCCGAAAACGTTATAGGTTTTTTAAAAATACACACAACCAAATTACTTATACTGAATTTTATGTCGGTTGCAAATTTGTTTGGACAAGACAAGTTGAGCGATAATATTATAAGTGATTCCTTAATCAGAAATCAGAAAACACAAAATTAAGCAAGTAACAGAAAATTGGTTTCACGACTCTTTAAAAGCATCACCAGCAAATACGATTATCGAAAAGTATAATGAATTTGGTAAGAAAACACAAAGGACTCACATCAATTACTTCTATCACAAGTTCATTGACAACTATGAATATAATCAGAACAAAAATGAAATTGTTGAAACGCAATATTACTATGACTGGAATCCCTATAGAGAAAGAAGAAAGGGAGACACAATAGTAAAAAAGACCACTACAAAATATAATTTTGATAATAGAAGAAAAATAAAAACAAAACTAAGTCCCTTTGAAAGATTTCAGCCAAGACTAACTTTTGACAACACTAACAGATTAACCGAAAGAATAGACACCATCAAATGTGGCTATAATATCACCTACTTTACATATGACAAAAACAATAAAGTAATTGAAAGAAAGCATTATACAAGTCATCATTTAGAAAATCCATATCTATTTGCTGTTGATAGCCTTCACTACAACTTGAACGGTCAACTTGTGAAAGAAACAAATTTCTATGATATAAAAATAACCGAAGACAAATGGGTGTTTGACAGGGAAGTTTTGACAACTTTCAGTTATTATCAGAATGGTCTAATACAAGAAAAGACCAACGTGACAAAATATGAATCACAGAAAAACAGGAATTTTAAACCGATATTTTACAGATATGAATATGAGTTTTATTGAAAGAAAAAAAGCATCGCTTGTAACAGCGCGCAAGCGCCATAACCCTACTGCAGTCGTAACACGGGGTTATGAGCGCCTGCACACAAACTGTTATGTAAAAATGAAGTCACGTCTAATTGTTCTATTAATTATCATTTTGAATACAACGCACTCTGTATTTTCACAAAAGGATACAGGAGCTAAAAATGATTTCAAGTTTTCACCATTAGCTTTTGGATCAGTTTCTCAAGGAATACAACGTCTTTCTTTAGGCGTAGCGACTCATAAATTTATTGGTGGAAATGGAAGTTATTATTTTGGATTACGAAACATATATTCAACTTTAGGAGTTGAACGCCAATCAACCAGTTTATATCCATTTTTAAATATTGGATATATAGAAACCATAGGGATTTTTGACATTGGACTCTATTCTAATCTAACCTTTTCAAAAAATCCAACAATCGATATTAACCCAATGATTGGGGTATCTTTAATTGGATATTTAGGACTATTTTGCTCATATTCTTTTTCCCGTTCTCAGGTTGATTTTGGGCTTAGAATAATTATGGGGAAATGGGAGAAATAAAAATGTACATAACTTGTGCTACGCTTAAAAAGACACGTTTATGCTCGAGAGAAGCCGCTCAAAGTTTAGTACAAACCGTAATTACCAATTGAAGTGTCAACTAACTAGAATTAAAACAATATGAGAATACTAATTATCTTTATTTTTCTTGTAAATAACTTTTACTATCACTGTTGTACCTGTATTGGTCCAGAAACAATAGAAGAAGATTTTAAACAATCAGATTTTATTTTTGAAGGGACCGTTATAGCCAAGGAAGTTGTTTGGGTTAAGGATACCTTGTATCCACAATTGGTGGAAAAGGGATATCTAAAGGCGGGAAGTGATAATCGCGATTCGGTTCAACTTGTTCGAACAACCATCCAAATAGAAAAACGGTTTAAAGGAAGAATCAAAAAAGATCAAATTACAATTTACTCCGGATTTGGAGACATAGATTGTGGTTTTAGGTTTATTGTGGGACAAAAGTATATTGTGTTTGCAAGTCAAAATAGATATGTTGAATGGAATGAACCAGAAGGAGCAAAAAGTATTTTAAAAGTTAATACTAGTCAATGTGGTTTTACTTCTTCATACGATCAAGAAAAAAGTAAAATTATTAAAAGATTGACTAGAAATAAGAATAAACATTGAAACCAAAAAACATTAACTTCAAGAAAAGTTTCAAGAAGATATGAAAAAGACACTATACGTATTGATAATACCTCTTCTTCCATTGACAGTTTTTGGACAAAGTGATGGACATTATTCTGACTTTGCGACAGCATTTGCCAATATGGAAAGTGTTAAAACCATTTCTATTGACTGTATGCATCTGAACGAACTAAGGACAGATGGATGTGAAAGTTTACCGTATAATATCGGAACATTAAGCAACTTGACCGGTCTGTATATTTCAGAAAGCAATATAAAATCACTTCCTGCTTCAATAAACCAACTTTCAAGACTTAAAGAACTTGGCTTAAATTATTTGTATTCCTTTAACTATGAAAGTGAGTTGTGCAAATTAACCGGACTCGACAGTTTACAATATTTAGGACTGTGGATGGCTCGAATAAAAGTTCTACCTCCTTGCATTGGACAAATAAAATCTCTTAAACAAATAGATGTAAGTCAAAATGAGGATTTAGATATTACCTCTGCATTTAAGGTTTTCAGACTTTTATCAAATCTAGAAAAATTAAATCTCAGCGGAATTAACAATCTAAAGGTTATCCCAAAAGAAATCTCAGAAATAAGAAATCTTCAATCAATTCAACTGAACTACTTAAAAAATAAATTTGACTATAAGACAAGTTTTGAAAGAATGAGTTCACTAAAAATTAGCTCACTTTCTCTGACAGACAATTGGCTGAACACATTACCACAATCAATAACCCTATTAAAAAATATCACATACATAGACCTAAGTGATAATTACTTTAAAACTTTGCCTTTAGAAATTTTTGACCTAACAAGTCTAAAACATATAAAAATTCAGAGTAATAATCGCTCATTCAAGACAATTGGAAGTGGAGTTTCAAGACTAATAAATCTTGAGAAAATAAATTTAGGACTTAATTCGCTATTAGATGGAAAAGAAGCGATTATAAGCTTATCGAGCCTTCCGAAATTAAAAGATTTAGATTTTTTTGGCTGTCAGTTGGACACAATTCCAGACCAAATAATAAACTTCATTGCATTAGAAAAACTCAACTTGACAAGAAATCCAAAAATTAATTTTTCAGACTTATTTATAAAGTTATCCAAAATTAAAACACTTAAATATTTAGATTTAAGCGATAATAAACTGACCATTTTGCCAAAAGAAATAGGACAACTATTTTCCTTAGAGTATTTGGTATTTGGACAAAATGCTATTTCAGCTTTGCCAGAAGAATTTTTTAATTTGACAAACCTGAAAGTGATAAATCTATATGGTACCTATAACAGTAAAATTTCTGACACAGATCTTCAAAAAATTAAAGATAGATTGCCAAATTGCAAAATTATTGACGAATGGGTATATCGAGACTAACAGAAAGAGGAACTGGTGCTAAAAGGCGTTTGGCAAAAATGTGGGTTCAGTGCTTGAATCAAGCTTTGTGCTTCGTATCAAGCTCAGTACCGGTAGACAGTTTTACCATCAGTACTGTTTCGCGTAGTATTCCGATCCCGAAAGCTTTCTCGACCCCCGCTGTATCAAGCGTGGAAACGTTACAAGGAAATATGAAAAAGACACTATACGTATTAATTATTCTACTTTTTCCAATGACAGTTTTTGGACAAAGTGACCAATGGGCAAGATTGTCAATTTCAGGTGTTTTTTCAGAACTTGGAATTTCACCATCCGAAGAAATTTGGGTAGCTACAAAAACAGGTAATGTTTACTACACGAAACAAATCGGAGAATTATGGCATTTCGGATCTTTTGGTTCAAAAGACCCAAACAAATTTAGCACAGGAAACACCTTTGAGAGAGTCAATTTTTTCTCTGAGGATACGCTAATGATTTCAGGGTTTATTCAAGAAGGGGGAGAACAAAACTTTGTTTTTTGGTCAGGTAATAAAGGGAAAACTTGGGACAAAGTAATCTTCGGTAAAAGCAGTTGGATTGATGCGGCATACATAAACAACAACGGAAAAGCTTGGATGAGTGGTAATTCTCAACTCATCTATTACACTGAAGATAAAGGGAAAACTTGGACCTCGTTTAACAAAGTAGAACCAACAGGAAATTTACGCTTTTCAACCATTCATTTTGCAAAAGACGAACAAACAGGATTATTTGGCTCTTTTTGGAACGTACTTTACAAAACGACTGATAACTGCCAAAATTGGGAAAAACTGCCAACACCTTTAAATCAGGGGAAATATGAAAAGCTTTCGAAAGACGAACGACCCGATATAAGGAAAATTAGAATTTTTGGGAATCACTATATTGTCAATCAACAAGGCAGAGTATTTATAACTAAATCCAATTCTATAAATTGGACTTACTTACCTGAAATTATTGATTTTGAAGTTTCCGAAAATGAAACCCTTTTTACCATTAATAAAGATTTAAGTGTAAGTCTCTTTGACTCCAATTTTACTAAAACTTGGCAATCAAACAGAGCACTTGAGGACAATCCAAGTGCAATCGCTGTCAGAAACAACAATCTTTTCGTTTTAACTTTTGAAAGTATATATAAGATAAATCGTGATAACTTTGTAGTTTCTCAGTTGTATACAGACGAAACCCCCATTCAAGAACCCTTTATGAAGCTTCAATTTAAAGGTGAAGAATATGGATTTGAAAACAAAGATATTTTACACTTTGATAAGAAGGAAAAAACGTGGTATCGGTTTATGACTATGAACTTCTCAATCTCAAATGCATTCTTGTTCGGTAACAATATTGTGATGTCAGATCAAAGTTTAAACAAACATTACACCTTAGACCTAAAAGAAAAATTAGTTTCTGAAATTAATTTGCCTAAAAGTCTTTTTTCTAATCTCGTAGTTTCAGAATTACATTTTGAAAATGGCAGTCAAGGTTGTTTCCATTCAAATAATTCAGTAAGGTCATACCTTAGAAATGGAGATAAATTGGTAGTTGATAGCAAATCGAGTTCTTCAAATTATCTTTCACTTGCTAACTCCGAAATAAAAGCTGAAAACATAGAGCAGATTGTTGAAATAATTGACAATTCGAGGTTTGTGAAAGTGTCATTGAATGATTTAAACATCACAGAAAAAGACATTATTGAATTTAAAAAATTCATTGTAAAAGAAGAGCAACGGATAAAGAAATCAGGCATAGACGATTTTGATTATGAAAATTTGTATTCATTTCCAGGAGAAAACGCTGATTTCAATTTTTATAGGTCAGTTTCAGATTCACTTTTTACGCTTAGCGAAGAAGAAATAAATAATGCCTTCTGGCAAGCATACGGAAATTGGAGCACTACAAAAGATTGGAGAAGAATCATTGTTGTATTTCAAAACGGAAAAAAAATAATAATTGAAAACTCTGACGACAAGCCAAATTATCTATATACGCCTTGGATAGTTGACTTTGAAGGTTTGAAATTTCGAACAAACTCTATTCTATTTGGACAGGAAATAGATAAAATAACAAATGGACAGTTTTTTAATGAAATTGCACGAGATAAAAATTATGCTATCTTCAAAATCGCTGACTATATGTACAGTAAGAAACTAAATGAAAAATAACGGTGGGCAGTAGCTTGGATATGACAACAGCAAGTTATTTGGTAAATCGAAAATATGTGCTGATAAGAAACTTTAATAATAAATTGAAGCTTTGTGCTCCGAAACCTGCGCGGAGGCAAAGCCAGTAAACATTAATTTCAAAAAGAAAAACAATGAAAACAAGAGTGGTTATGACAATTTTGCTGAGTTTAAGTTTTACTTTTTCTCACGCGCAGAATGAAAAAGTGAAAAGAGATTCTTTTACGTTGACGCTACCGGTTGACGGAGATCAATACTACGAGCAAAAGGTTGAAAGTTCAGCTTATTTTGTGAAAGAGAATGTTCTTCAAATTTATCCTGGTGAGAAACTTTTCATAGAAGTAGAAACAAACAAAAACAAAATAACTTCAATGAAGGTTGTGAAAGAAAATTTGAATCCCAAAAAGACCCTAGAAATTGAATTTACCCAGGAAGTTAAAGACCGAAAAAATCAATTGATGATGCTAAAGGTTGTTAATCCATTTAAAAAAGAATTAGAATATAAAGCAATCATGTTTATCATAGGTCACAACAAATGGATAGGAACGAACGTGCTGCCTGTGAATGCAAATTCAACTGGTTATGAGACTTGGCGAGACGTAATAATTACCCTTGTCTTAAGCGAATGGAAATTAAAATAAAATATTACGTACTTAGACTTAAATCAAGTTGAAAACCCGTCATTGTGAAATAAGCAAAGATAATTTATAAGAACCATGAAGATCATCAAACTAATAGTTATCCTAGGACAATTACTTTTTTTATTCTTTATAAATTATTACGCTTTTCATTTAAAGAATGGCGATAATCAGACAAGCCTTGACGTGTTGTTTTGCGGGACTTTATTTTTAATCTTAGCTTTATCTACTCTTTTTGCGTTCAAATTAATATCTAAATCAGACAAATTAACCTTAATTATATTTTCTTTATTTATTCTCATTAGTTTAAATTTTTTCCTTTTCGACTATTTTAATATAATGGTTGAGTATGATAGATGGATAAAAAAAGGAATACCAGAAAAACCATTTTGGTTTTAACGGCAAAATACCTAAATTGGTGAATAAACAGTAACAAAATATGGGCAAAGGAATAGCATTATTTTTTTATTTACTTCTGTTACCTGCCACAGCAATACTTCTTCTGACTTGGGTTATAACATACATAAAGTGGAAAAAACACTCTGCTTTTTTTGTTTTACTTGCTATTTGGGGACTTTTCATTTCATTAACCGGACTTATTTGGTTTCTACAACCCTATTTGGAGCCAATGATTTTAATACAAAAAGACATCATCGGGAACTATGTAATTGACAAAGATAAATTTCCCGGAAAGCAAGCAGATTGGCAATACAAAAATTTCAGGTTTGAAATAACAGCGAACAATGAGCTCTTATTCAAATCAAGAATTTATGACACTGTTTGGAAATCCGATACAGTAAAAATATCATATTCATCGGGATATTACGACTTAGATAAAGAAGAATATTGTAATAAAAAAATAAGAATACATTCAGACTCAACAAGTCATCATATACTTAAAGACAACCCCACATTGTACAGACAAAGTTTTGGACGATTTTATTACGTTTTTAAATCAGAAAAATTTGGTAATGTGTTTTTTAAAAAAGGTGAATGGAGTGATTAGAAGATGAAAAAACGAAAATAAATTGAAAAACAAAATTCGAAATATTCCGTGGATACTAACCGTGATCTATTTTTCACTGGGATTTATGCCCTATAAATTACCACAGGAAAAAATTCAAAGTAAGGATGAGATTTTAATTTACAGCCCGGAATGTACGGAATGTCCTGACTTTTATCTAAAAGAAGGAAAACTAATGATACCTGAAAAATATAAGTCAAAATTACCTGAAAACGTATTCGAGATTACATTAGAAAAAGATCATAAACTAAATGGGCTTCAATGGGATTTAAAAAAGGGGAGTAATGAATTTATAATTACAGGAAAAATAATCGGAATTGATTCATCATTAGCCAATCCAAAAAATCAAATTCCTGCAAGACCTATTGTGAAAATAGAAAGTTGGCATCCAACTGAATTTCATTTTAAATTCATGGAACTTCCTTATCATTGGATGTGTTTTTATTTTTATTTTGGGTTTGTACTTATCGTTTTGTCTATTATTTCATTGGTATGGGAAATCGATAAAAGGGATGTTAAAATCAATTAGAAGCCACTTGCAAAAAAACTGACCCTGATCTTCTAGTTTGAAACCGTTAAAAGAATAGAAATACCGGCATTATTATACATATACACATTGAAAATCAAAATTAAAATAACATTATCCCTTGTGATCTTTGTAGCTTCCGCATACATATCATTTATTTATGAGTATGAGTACAGAAATTTCATTCGATGGTTGTATGAGATTTTAAGCGAACACAAAATATCATTCGTTCATCCGAGGAAGTATATCCACTTTGCAAGTGGTTATTTTGTGTTCTCCGTTGCTTCTTTTTTTGTTGTAGTATTTCTTACTTCCATTCGATTAAATTGGAAGCAAATCTTGTTGAACTCGTTACTATCATTTACATTGTATTCTGTCTCAATACTAACCTACGCTTATTTTGATGGCAAGCTTCGGCTAATTGAGTGTTCGAAGTATGATAATGGAATAAGAACGCTTAAATACAATGACATTGCTTACGATCAAATAATGATACTATCAATTTTCGTTGGGCTGCTTCCTTGGTTAATTTCAAACTATAAGAAATGGAGAAAAAATAAGAAACTCGTCTCTCCTAGTTGAGAAAAGTTAAATGAAATAAATAACCAGAATGAAAAGGATTTATTTAGGAAATTATTTTGATATTGATCAACAGGGAATTGAAAGTCCTTTCGAATTTAGAATGGAAGTTGAATTAGATGAAAAACACAGTTTTTATGGAACCGTTTGGGAAGAAGAATTTTCTGGAATTACGGGAAAATATTTGACTGTTAAAGGTTTTATTGATGAGGAACACATAAGTTTTGTAAAAAAATACCCATGCCTTTATACTATTGACCAAGAAGGGAAAACTATAATTGATGAGACTAAGCATGGACATGAAGTAATCTATGATGGATATTGGAATGAAGAGTCGGGCAAATGGCATGGGGAATGGGAAGTAGAGGGTGAAACAGAAGTTTTTCACTTTGATAAAATTAAAACGAGAGTTTATATCGGGGCATTTGAAATGAGTATGGTGGAAACAAACTAATGAGACGACAGAAATAAACGTATAACAAATGGACACATTTTTATTCCTTGGACTTTTAATCCTTATTTTCGTTGTGCTAACATTAGGACTTGGTTTATATAGAATAATGGATTCCGAATAAGAAATATAGCAATGACGACAAAATAATTTTCAGCATGGATTTTTTATTTGTTTGGAAGAAACTGGATTTTTAGTATTCCAAGTAGGCAATCTTGAATATTTGAATAAAGATTTTAATAGTGAAGATTCAACATTTAATTCTAAATTAGATAAAGCCCTTGGTTATTAATATTTTTATAGATGAGGATTGGAAAAGGTTTAAAAATGAAGAATGTTAAATAGTAATTAAAATGATGTTGAAGGTTATCCAAACTATACAAGTAATGATTGTCTTTTTTTTTATGGGAATCGTGTTTCTTGGTGTGTCTGCCCAAAAGCCAGAAAATGGAACGTATCAATTGGTTGAAATAGATAATTGCGCTCGAAAACTAGATTTATCAGACAAAGAAGAACAGCTAATGATAGAAATTAAAAACTATTCCAGATACAGAAAGCTTTTTACGAAATTTGATGGCAGACTACTTTTTAGTTTACAATCCAAAAGCCATTCAGACAGTAACAATCACATATTTAACGTTTTATTTAAATATGAAAATAATACTATTCAACTCCAATGGCCAGATGTTTTGCAGTATGCCAATGAGTTGGATACAATTCATGTACAATTAACGCCTTGGTTATGGGAAAGTTGTAATTCCAGTGGAACTATTGAATTTTTGAATGCAGAAGCGATCCGATTCACGATGTCAGAAATAAATCACTCACAAAAAAAAGTTTGTTATCAGTTAACATTGAAAAAACACGATAAATCATCACTAAAACATTAGGGTATACAATGAAGAATGGTTTCAGATGAAAAACTAAATCAGAAATAGTTTGGACACACCTTAAATACTGAATCAAAAAATAGTATTTTCAAGGTGGGAACGTAAATATACAGCGGAAAAGTTAGTTTATTTGAGCTTTATTTTTTCAGGGAATAATCCTTGTTGCATAAAAAACAAGAAAGCGTTTTGCTTTACCTAAAAATCAAAAATATGATTAGAAAAACGATATTATTCATTACAATTCTTATTTGCTCCTTAAAATTAAATGGTCAATATCTTTTGAGCACTGATTTTTATGAATCAAATGAGCTGGACATTCAACCAAAATTAATAGTAAATGATAGTGTGGTTGATGTAAACAAGTTTGTTTTTCATAATTTACGATGGATCGATGGGATGAATGAAGGTGAAAGGGTATTTTTGTCATGTATTGTTGACACAAATGGACATATCGGCTCAATAGAACTAATTAAAATACCTGAAATGTGTGATTTATGTACGATTGAAACTGTAAGAGTTGTTTCTTCTTTGCCAAAATTTACTCCGGGCTACAAAAATGGAAAAAAGGTAAATGCTCAAATTTTAGTTTATGTAAGATTTGAAATTGAAAGAGAATGAATTCTATTTTATTTTTGCTAAAACTACCTGTTTTTATAATTATCTTCATAGAAATATGAATAACTATATCAAAATCCAAATAGCTAAAAAATATGTAGTATTCATTTTATTCTTTTGTACTGTCCATTATTTCAATGCTAAAGAAGATGATTTATTGAAATTCTATATTATCCCTATGAACTATGAAGGACATGAATTCAAATTTAAAGTTCCAAAAACAATTGATCGTATAGATTCATTAAAATGCGAAGTTTATAAAAAGAACAAAAGTGAAAAAAGAACTTATTACTACTTAGTAAGGCAATTTTCAAAAAAAGACATCCGAGTATACCTCTTTTATATTAAAGACGAAAACAATGAATATATTTGTATTGATAATCATTTGATATTGATCAAAATAATTAAGTTAACCGAAGAAATCGAAATTGAAGGTTTTCCAAAAAATTTGAAAATTAGCCTAACCATTCCAATTGCTTTTAATAATTAATTTATGAGATGGACTGTATTGATATTTTTGCATTTCATTTTTTCGTCCTTGGTCAACGCACAAAACGCAATCCGATTGGATTCAGTAGAGAAAATACTAAGGTCTGCAGAAAGACGTGTTACAAATATTGGGAGTGAAATAAATGATGTTGATTTGAATCAACTAAAAAATGTGAGACTAAATTTGAGGCGACTTGATTTTTCTCAAAATTCTTTAGTTTGCTACATAACTAACGATATTCCATCAGAACAGAATGTTGGCTTTCATGATTTACACGGGATATTTTTTGAAAACCAAAAAAAATATTTACTTTTTGACGGAGGTTATAGTGGATTTAATTTGACGAATAAGGTCATATTATTTGATTCATCATTTACTCCAAAGGCAGTTTATCATTTTAATAATCGTAAACTCACAGCAATCTCGATTTTTCAAAATGATAGCGAAATTATCGTAGAAAAGATTTGTCTGATTTACAAAAATAATAAGGATCACAATTTTAATTTTCTAAACTTAAATGATTTATTTGATATTGGATATGCAGAGGAATTGTTTGTTTCAGAACGATATGCTAACGGTACAGACAATGTTTATTATCAAAAAATGGGGGTGATTGAGTTTAATACTAAATACTTAATCGAGCGTTGACATGACAATACGTTTAGCAAAATGAGTTGTTGAATAAAATTGAGTTTGTTTAACCTCTTTCTGTCTTTGTAATTTCCTATCCTAGTTTAAATCTGGTAAATGTATTCTAATTCTTGTTGGCTGATTTCCAAATTTATAGTTATTTTTAAGACGCAATTGAAACTCGTAAAAAACGTGGTGACTTACCAAAGTTTCCAATTTTCTTATTATTAAAAGAAGTTGAAAATAATAATTCAAATTAAATGATTTTAAAAAAAAACATACTTGTCCTTCTTAGTTCAATTGTGCTATATGGTTGTGAACGAAAACATGAGTTAATCATCATTTACGAGAATAGCTCTGACTTTACGATGAAACTCCAAGTTTCTGTAAATGGTAAAGTTTTGGATACCATTCAGATTGACAAGTTTTATACTCAAATAATTCAGAAAAGCATCAGAAAATCCTATAAACTGAATGAAGAATCAAGATTTGATTTTAAAGAATTAAACTCAGAAATATCATTTTCAAAAAAAATGTATTCAAATAATGAATTCAAATGCTTCGTTGTTATCGGCCAAAATGGTTCAAGAGCTATTGCATTCGATACGATTTCTAAAAAAGATATTCCTCCTATTATTTGATTTTTAACCCGAAAACACCTATCAATTAGGGGTTTACACTGAAAAAAAGCCCGTTTTTATACTTATATTTGTAGAAATATGACTCATTTTAGGCAATCCACCAGATCTCAACTGCCTGCATATCAGTATGCTTACGGTAATAAAACGGCGTCAGGGGTCTGCTTGCAAAGTACCAGTGATTACAGCCCTTTCGGCGTGTTGCTAGACGGACGAAGCATGCAAAAAATGGGGTACAGATATGGGTATCAAGGTTCGGAAAAGGATATTGAATTAAAAGGTGAAGGAAACAGCTATACGACTTTCTTTAGACAGTTAGATCCAAGGGTTGGTAGATGGTTGGCAATTGACCCAAAAATAGCATCTATACCTTGGCAAAGTCCGTATTGTTCCATGGACAATAACCCTGTATTTTATACCGACCCTTTTGGTGATATAATTGATGGGAATAACAAAGGGAAAAGCGATTATCAAAAAGCAAAAAATCAAGCAAATAAAGGAGTAGCCGAATCTCAAAAATTCATTGATAAATGGACAAATAAAATTGAAAAGAAAGGGTCATCAAAAAGACGTGAAAGAATGCTCAGTGATGCAAAAACAATTAATTCGAATTTTAATGCAGCTCTAACTGAAATGAAAGAATTAGAAGAGTCCTTAACAGTATATTACATAAACAGTGGAGTTTCTTATTTCGATGCTAGCACTGCAGGAAATTTGGGTTACGATTTGAAAAATGAACGGGTAATGGTGAATTACACTTCAGGAGTATCAACCATGATACATGAACTTAAACATGCTTATCAATATGAAACAGAAACAATTTCTTTAGCAAAAGTATATGCTAATTCTACCAAAACTAATGGAGGAGCTGCTTATGATGTATATGATGAGCAAGAAGCATATGGAAGACAACTATTATTTGAAGGTGCCGGTAATGGTAATCCTGAAAGTGCAAGTTATGTTTATAATCAATCGGATAATTATTTACATCTTATGAATAAAGCTAGTAATATTAAAGTTTCAGCAACAAATTTAGAAATTCAAATGTATACTCTGGGAATGACAGATGCGAGTGATAAATTATTTGGAATTAGTGGCGGTGGTTACTATAGATACAAAAGTTATCTCAAAGATTATAACGATGGCGTGAGAACCATCATGCAACCAATTATTGACAATTTAAAAAGTACATCTCTGAAAATCGAATAATATTTAAGTTATGAAAATTTTAAAAAAATGTCTTACAATTTCGTTAATTATTTGGTTGAATAGTTGTAATGTTAATGCGAAATATTGTGAATTTATTCATTATAAAAACATTTCTGAAAATAATTGTAATGTTACTGTAAAATATGGTGAATTTATTCATGATAAAAACAGTTCTGATATGCGAATAACCATAGAAAATGACTCAGTTATTAGATATAAAAGCAACTATTCAATGCTTTCATTTGATATTAAAGGCAAGTACTTGATAGAGAATGAAACAATATTATACATCCCTAGTTATGATACAATAGGAAAATGTTATGACACACTTCCTTTTTCAACCCAAATAATAAAGATTAAAAATAAAAACACTTTAGAAATAAATGGAATAAAATTCAAACATAAACAATGATTTGGTATTGTTCTGTACAATATTATTATTATCTGATAGATTTTCAATTTTAGGTAAACTTTCGTAAAGAACTGACAAAGGAAAATGAGAATAATGAAAGACGGATCTCAGAAAATGTATAAAAAAGTTAGTATTGTTAAAGCATATTTTTTAAGAAATAATAAAATTTGTTGGTCTAACAATAATCTCATATTCTGTTTTACCAAAAAAGTAATATTCTAAATGATGTTATAAAATGGATAGGACGTCTTTATCCTCCCAATCACAGCCACAGAAAAGGAATTTTAATAACCCCAAATTAGACAGTATCCACAACCTAGTTTTATTGGTACTATTTTCTAAAATTTTTCATAATCCGGTAATCTGGAAAAACCGCTCATGTTGACCACACAAAAACGGATTTTATTGACCAGCTAAAACAGCTGAATTAATTAAGAAATATAAGCTAACTGATTAGACTATCAATTCCGATTAAAAGCATCTTCAATTTCTTTAATCACTTGAAGTATCTCTTGAAATGTAGGTTTTTCTCCATAAATCATTTCATTGCTCATTTCCTGATAGTCATTTTCCAGAGCTGTAATCATTTCAATTGAAGGAATGAGAGAGATTTCACCAATTTGAAGTGAGTTATAGTTTCGTAATCTTGAATAGAGTCTCCTATGATTTATCACTTCTTGAATAAAATCAGTGTTTTTAAGTATTTCTCCAAAGGGGGATTTTCTATAAATCATATACAGATCATAGTAATGGCGGGACATTCTGTAGGTTCTCATTTTAGAAATATCATTGCGATTATATTCCTCATGTAGCAGAAGAATTTTTTCAATTAACGTTCGTTCTGGTTTGATCGTTAAAACTTTTATGAAGCCCTCTTCATATATCGGATTGGGAAAATTCTCATTTAATAATGAACTCATTTCCCTTATTTCATAAGGCTCTATTTTTGATCGGACACTAAATTCAATTTTTACTCTATCCGGTAAATACGGATTTGGATCAAATAGTGATTTATAATTTACGTAGATTGTCTGAGGATCTGTATCGGGCATATCACTCTTAACTTGTTCAGCTTCAATTGAAAAATTGTTTTGAGTAATCTGAAACTTAGCAAATTCACTTTTTAATTCATTCAGTAGTACAATACTTGTAAAAGAACATCCAGCCCTTCTCAGTTGCTCCACAAAATTCTTTGAAGGTTGTTCTTTAAATCCAATTCCGAATGCCTCCGAATCCAATGCGATATCAATGTCTTCTGAAAAACGGTTTATGATGCTCCATCCTTTACTCAAGGAAGTCCCGCCTTTAAATGCAAAATAGGTGGCGTATTTGGATTCAAAAAGGACTTTAAGTGTAAGTGTCACCCACCAATCTTTTTCAATTGCTTTGGAGGTTATTCCTGATAATCTTGACGCTTCTGTTATTGAAATTCTTCTTGCTTGTTCGTCTAAATTTTTTATCCAGCTAATCATAGTTTTAAGTTTAAAAATGATTTATTCAAGAAGTCACTTACTCTTGAAGATGTCAGGCGAAGATCATGTTTTAACATTTCAGGGTCTTCTTTTTCAAGTAGATCGTTTATTTTTTCCATTTCAGGTGCTGTCAATTTTTCCAAGTCCAGTTCTTCTAGTCCTAAAAATAAAAGACTGGTAATTTCACCAATCATTGCTAATTTTTTGCTCGTTGTAGGTTTAAATATCAATTCTGTTTTTCCAAATTGTATTTTTTTAAAGGTTCCATTCGTTAAGAAAATTAACTTCATCGGAACTTGGTTTGATAATCCAACTTTATTCAATGCATATTGTCCGGTGGGCATTATTTTGACATGTTCCTTTTCTGCCAAGATTAAGGCGACCTCTTCTAAAGAAGGAAGTATTTTACCAAAAATTTTGTGCTGTTTAGGTTTAACATAAATTCCTTTACCCATTCGATCAATTATTCTCAATTCAACAAATCTTGATAAGGATTTTCTTATTGCAGTTGTTGTCCCAATATCCTTGAAGTCGGAAGTCAAAAAAATAGTACCTTCTTTTGATTGATGAATAATTTTTTCAATTTGCTTATTAATAGAGTCTTTCATGTCACAAAAATACAAATAATTGTGACAAAAAACCAGGTGATTTGGATGGAACTAAATGAATAAGTAAATGAGGGAATATGTTTTTTTACGAAAGTAGTATTGAAACAAAAACGTAAAGTGAAGAATAAAATACATGGATTAGACCAATAGGTCAATATTTCAATAGTTAAACCTTCTATGAGGAATAATTTTCAGGTTTAAAATAGGGCTTCCAAAAAAAACCTTATAAACCCCTATAAAAATGGGTGTTTTCCCTCAAAAAAAAGCCCGTTTTTATACCTATATTTGTAGAAATATGACTCATTTTAAGCAATCCAATAGATCTCAACTACCTGCATATCAGTATACTTATGGTAATAAAATGGCGTCAGGGGTCTGTTTACAAAATGTTTTTGACTACTCGCCCTTTGGCGTAACCCTTGATGGGCGTACGATGCAGGGAGATGCGTATAGGTTTGGGTTTGGTTCTCACGAAAAGATAGACGAAGTTTCAGGCTCAGGCAACACGGTAGATATGGGCGATAGGTGGCTTGATGTGAGATTAGGAAGAACGCCTAAAATGGATAAACACGCTTCAAAATATCAAGCTATTACCCCTTATGCTTATGCTGTTAACAACCCACTTTATTATATCGACCCTGACGGAAAAGATATTATTCCTTATGGAAATGGTTATGATATACAAAGTTACATAACCCAGTTACAAGCAGCCACATCACTCGAAACAAGATACAATATTGAAACTGGAAGAATTGACGTATTTGGAGAGCCTGTTACAGAGGCAGACAAAAAACTGCTTGAGGCAAGTACTAACAAGAATGTTAATGTAAACATATTTCTTACTAAAACACCGTTTATTGAATCAAGAAATGGGCAAAAGGTAATTTTGTTGGGTGGTTCTTTTGAAGGTAGTGAAGTAGATGACAACGGAATAGTAAATACTGTTCAATGGATTAATCCAGAGCATATGAGCCTAATTTCTAAAGGTGGACTTGCACCCGAGGGAGCTAGTGTATTGCACGAAACTTTAGAATCGTATATTGGGGCAATTGATAATCCTGGTTTTACACCAACAGTCAGACTTAATCCCGATGGTGCATCAAGC
Organism: Crocinitomicaceae bacterium; assembly: GCA_044361535.1. Classification (GTDB taxonomy): domain Bacteria; phylum Bacteroidota; class Bacteroidia; order Flavobacteriales_D; family Crocinitomicaceae; genus UBA952. The sequence goes on along the minus strand of JBIKIQ010000001.1, from coordinate 141,219 downwards.
CCCGAATACAACAATGCACATAATAAATCCAACGAATTGAATATGCTTTCAGTAGAGGCGTTTGCCGAAAAAGTTGGTACTGGTATAGATTTTGGATTTGAATCAGTACAGGCGGAAAAGTCCATCGGGATTAAAATGGATTTAGGAGGGGCTGTTTCTAATAGAAATCAACTTAAAAATAAAACTCAAGAACTACAAGAAGCTATAAAAACAGCAATAAAGATAGTAGAGAAGCTCTAAATTCATAAAAGTAGGTGCTGGTAAATCAATATATCAATAAATGGAGGTCAAAAAAAATAGTATTGTAATTCTTTTTGTTTTGAGTTGGTTTTTTCTCCATTCACAAAACGAAAGTTGTAACAAATGTTTGTATAAGCTATGTGAAATTGATTCTACTTCTTTTGATTATTATTATTACCTAAAATTTAAGAAATCAAAAGAGGATTTTCATCTTTTGATTTTGAAAGAAAAAGAAAAAGAAATAAGTGAAAATTTTTGTTATTTACAAAAAGGACGGAAATACTGTTTAAGTTTGGATTATCTTAATATAATTAAAATGAAAAATGACGGTCAGGAATACGAACTTTATATTTTTCAAATTGCTGTCAAATTTGGCAAAAATAAAATAGGGGGTTCTAATACCACAGTTTATACAACCGATTTGCTATATGGGTTAAAAATAAATTGTGATAACCATTTTTGAAACCCTCACGAGAAACACGTATTTTATTTGCAACAGAGATAGTAAAGGGTGTTTTTTGGTTAATCACAAAAGCTGTTTAAACTTTTATGGAGAGTTGTAAAGCTGTTCCGAAAATCAAAAAAGCTTTAAATTATTTTTACAGTCTATTAAGCCACATAAAACCACTAAAAATTGCCATGTGACTGGGCCTAAGGCCAGCTCCTTACAGATTATACAAGGATAATATACTATAAATTTCCTCTTAATTAGGCCTCCAACAAAATAGAAGTAACCCCATAGCTTTTTCTCAAGTATGTTTTGAGAAAAAGTTATGGCTACAAAAATTCAAATTACCAAAAAGAGCAAGATGCTCTCAGAAGAACAATTTTTCAGTTTGCTCAATGATATGATTGAGGAAACGGAGAGCGGAGTTAGAACAAAAAAGAATGGGCAACGGATTTCATCCGGTTCTATTAGAATGTATCGATGTCTAGAACGTTCCTTGCAGGAGTATGCCGCGCAAAGCTCCTTTCGAATAAAAATCTACATCGATCAAAACCTTACTTTCAATGAAAAAATGGTGGCTAAAAAATACTACGCCAAATTCTACCGGGCATACACCAATTTTCTTTACCAGAAAAAAGATTTTTATGACAACGACGTAGGTTCGTTAATGAAACTTCTTCGCGCTTTTTTTAACTATTTGGATGGAGATAAACACATACCCGTTGGTTCATACCATCGTTCTTTTTATACGCCAAAAGAGGAAATTCCTATTGTGGCGCTATCTGTTGAGCAATTGCAATATATCATTTTCAACGAAGAATTTAACAAGAAAATTCGCCTCAAAAAATTAGAAAAAGTACGAGATACTTTTGTTGTAGGTTGTACATTAGCATTGCGCGTTTCAGATTTGTTGAGTCTCACGTTTTCTAACCTGGTCATCATTCAAGATGCACACTACATTCGGGTAAAATCCCAAAAAACAGCAACGGTTACCAATGTTAAACTTCCAGATTACGCCGCAGAAATAATAAAAAAATACAAGCAAAAAAATGGTCCTTTGTTACCCAAGATGACACCGGAATGGTTTAACAAAAAAATCAAAGTGATGGCTAAACTGTTACCGGATGATTTTGAAATGGTAAAAACGAGGGAGAAAAGGGGCAAACAAATGATTGTTTACGCGGATGCAAAACGCAAAAAACACTACAAATTATCAGACCATATCAGCACCCATACGATGCGCAAAACAGCCATTTCAACCATGCTCTCACTGGGGATGCCCGAACATGTGGTTCGAAAAATATCAGGACATGCTGCGAACTCAAGAGAGTTCTTTCGCTACGTAAAAATGGCTCAAAATGTCATTGACAAAGAAGCAGACAAAGTCTTTGATCAAATACGCAACTATGAAAAAACAGAAGTCACTCAACAACTCAGTTTTTGATATTTTTGAACCAATAGTGCCTACAAAACTACGTTGTGGGTACTATTTGTTTTAGAGCGCTGTAATGATTGATTTAAGAGGTTGTAATGAGAAGGACGAAGAAGAAGTATACTCTGAAAGTAGACTAATCCTACTTAATACAGCGAACAGATAAACAATATTCCTTTGGAAATCCAACAGCATCGTTCAAAAACCATTGTTCTGTTAAAAAAAGTGAGCCGCCCCGTTCAAATCCTTCATATTTTATTTTACTATCATCAGAACCCCAGAAGCAAGCAGTTTCTCCTTTCTGTTCAAATTTATCTAAAAATCTACCTCCTGCTGGTAACGCATTAAATCCTGTTTTATTTGTTCCATTTTCAATGTCCCATCCTTCCATGCTTAATAAATCTTTTGCATGATAAGTTGGATTTCCAATTTGTTTTAAAAGTTTTTCCCAATCTTGATTATTTGGTATTTTCCATCCTTTGGGTGCTAACCCCCTTTTATCATTTACAGCATACCAATTATACAATTTTCCGAATTTTCCTCCATTGACCGGATCATAGTCGTAATAACACCAAGACGGGCTTTTATTTTTCGTTGCTTTTTTCCATTCTTCATCACTTTTGACTTGTGGTATGGGATCGCCATTTCGAAAAGTACTAACGTCCAAATTTTTGGACATCCATACTTGAGTGCCAATAATAACAAAATCATATTTATCACTTTGATTTTTTTGATGTTGTATTAAACTAATATCATTCTTTTTAGATTGCTTTCTTTGCTCAATTTCCACTGATTTTGACCCCGTACCTTTTATTTGATCTTTCGTTTGGATATTTACAAAAAAAATAAAAGTTAAACCAAATAATATAGAATAACGGAAAATTGACATATTAATTTTTTTTTGGTTGAATAATTTCAAACTCATCCATTTCTTGAAGATTATTAAAATCCTCAATTTTTGAATCTTTACTATAAGGGATATATTCTCTACTTGGAACATGATATATTTTGAATATTGGTTTTTCAAGAAACGGATGTTTTTTTGAATAATAATTTTCAATACCACGAGCAAAACCAATATCATGCTTTCTGTTATTCAAGCCAGAAGGATAAGCGCTGCTTGGATGACTGTGAATATGTTCTCGTATCAAATAATTATATTTTAATTGTCCGTAAAATAAATCAGTACTACCTAATTCTTTTCTTTTCATTCCTGAGGTAGTTAGAAAGTTTAATCCTTTTTTACCCTCTTGCCCAGTCTTGTATTGTCCCCATTCAACATCAATGTTGTTGGCCATAAATTCGAATAGTTGAGTGGCATTTTCATCTCCTCTTATTTGATACATATCGAAAGAAGTCACTTCAGAAATTCCTGCATCATTAAAATGGGATGTACATTGAGTTTTTACACGTTCAAGAACTCCTTTATCAAATGAGATGGATTTACCTATATTGCCTTCTTTGTCTACGAGCATAAACACATCATTACCTTTTGCCTTGATATGCTTACTTAACCTACCTACTTTTTCTCCAACAGAAAATACTTTTACCGTATCTGCGCCTTTATGATCCAGAAACCAAATAGGATTATTAGCAAATGTAGCAAAAGGGCTTTCATGTGTTTTGACAACTGGATCTGTATTCCATCTTCTTCCCAACCTAGTATCATATTCCCAAAACAGCGCTGTAAAATGATTTCCGCTTCCAGATATTTCATCTACTTTCTCTTGCGTATTAAACCCATACCTATACCCGTCACCCTGCATCGTACGCCCATCAAGGGTTACGCCGAAGGGCGAGTAGTCAAAAATATTCTGTAAACAGACCCCGGAGGCCTTTTTTGCGTTGTAAGTATACTGATAAACAGCACCATGAAAATTGAACGAAGACCGATTTGGATTCATAACATAACAAATATACGCAAAAAACCGACCCTTTTTATAAGGGAAAACACCCATTTTTATAGCGATTTATATGGGTTTTTGGAAAATGCTAAAAATATGCGAAATTTCATAATTTAAATTTAAAAAACGACAAAGAACTCATGAAATATCTATATTATAGATCTCTCGAATAAAATGAATAATAGGTAACTATTAACGTTATATAATAGGGTAAAGGACTGTTAATTTACGTCAAGTTAAAAAATAGATTATAAACATAAATATCAAAAGATTTTTATTTAGCATTTTGATTTAATTTTCCTTTTTTTATTGAATTAACTTATATGTGTATTAAGTTTAATATTCAATGATATTAATGTCAAATTCTCATAAGGTTCCAAACATTTAAAAACATGTTAAAAATTATAACAAAATTTTTTTCTTTAACTTTCGATAACAATTTTGGTCTTTACTGTAACCTACGCAAAAAAACATTCCAGAATTATCATTCTGAAAATTAGTACTTATTGAATAGTTTGTGTCTTTCGATAAGTCAGGAAACTTGATTAAGTTATCATCTAAGTTTAGATAAAACTTCTCAATTATTATTTTATTACCGCTTTCAAATCTCCACTTTCCATTCATTTCAAGGATTAATTTTTTATTTTTATCATAAACTTTTCTATAATAAATCCCCTTAGGTTTGATTTGAATTGTATCATAATTATTAAGGTAGTTAGGTGTATAGTAACCATATAAGTCGTTTTCATTAAACATATCACAAGATACTGTGATAAATATTATAAAAGATATAAATATTATATTCATAACTCAATATTTAGGGCCTTTAGGGTATCGAGATTCTCTTAATATTTTCTCGTACATTCTATTATCATAATCTATTTTTGTGGCTTCTTTATTTTGCACCTCTGAATTTGTTTCGGTCCAAATATATGTTTGATATGTGTTTCCTTTGTCTCTTCGTAAACTTCTTTCCCAGCTATTTAGCATCCTATATCCAAAGGATTCCATAGACTTTGAATCTATCATTAAAAACAATGTTTTATCACCTAGTTTATACCATGAAACATTACTTCGGCCCCACATTTGCTCCCACATGTCGTTTGCATTTAGTGGATTAATATTAAAGTAATTCATGACAACTATTCCTTTTAATTCTTTTGAGTTCAAAGATGCTTTTCTTGCTCTTGATGCAAAAGATGAAAAAGCGCTATTTAATGATCCAAATGCACCCATTGTCGTATTACTAAAATCACTTATTAAACTTTTTGTAGGTCCTGTACCATAGTTCCATTCAAAAGTAAGCTGAGCCCAGCTTATATCTTTTGACCTGTGCGTGTAATCTTTTATCCATGTTTGACCTCCTTTTATAATATTCGAAGCACCTGTTTTTTTATCAATAACTTTAGTATCACCATTTTTTTGATGGTAGAAATCAATTTCGTTACCTCCAAGTTTACTTATTTTATTGCCGTCTTTATCGTACTCATCATCATTAGCACCACTTGGATCTATGTTTAAAATAGGTTTGTTACTAAACGAATGATAGACTGAAATCCATGGCTTTTCTTCAAAAGCTGGATCAATATTCCATCTCCTTCCTAATCGAGTATCATATTCCCAAAACAGCGCTGTAAAATGATTTCCGCTTCCAGATATTTCATCTACTTTCTCTTGCGTATTAAACCCATACCTATACCCGTCACCCTGCATCGTACGCCCATCAAGGGTTACGCCGAAGGGCGAGTAGTCAAAAATATTCTGTAAACAGACCCCTTTATTCCACTTTTGAGTGTAATAGCACTGATTATCAGAATGGTAATTATTTCGCATGCAGTGAAAAAGTGTAATATTTTTAGTAAAATTAAAAATTATTGAGCATTTAACCTGACGAATAAACACCCATATTTATAGGTGTTTACACCCATTTTTGTCCACGAGAGAAAAAATCTTATTATTATGTAGGTAATTGTATAGTTCCAATACACAGTTACAATAAATACAATTATTCACGGTAAGCTATAATTTTCAAATCATATTGAAAGAAAAGGAAAAGTCGTCTTCGTTCTTCTCATCACAGCTTCAGAAAAACCACTATTTCATGTCATACAAATAAAATGTACCCACAACGTAGTTTTAACGATTCTCCATTTTGAAATTTTTCAAAATCCTACAATCTCAACCATAGTATCTTGGTTGTAGTTACATATTTAGAAAATGAATTTCGCTTATTTTTAGCGTTTTCCAAAAACCCATAAAAACCCCTATAAAAATGGGTGTTTACCTTCAAAAAAAAGCCCGTTTTTATACCTATATTTGTAGAAATATGACGCATTTTAGGCAATCGCCGTGATTTTAACTTCTTATTTTAAACAAATATGAATATAACTTCTATGTTAGTAAGCTTGATTGCAATATTTATTTCTGCTTTTAAAATTGAAGATGACGTCATCCCAAATGTGAAAACTGCATTTGAAATCGGTGAAAAGGACTTGTTTGCAAAATTTGGTGAAAATATCGATAATTCAAAACCTTATAGAGCTATACTTGAAAAAGATTCTATATGGCATCTATTTGGAACATTAAAACCTGTTGAAAGATCTATTAATGAAAACGGAGAAACTACCATTCGCCTTAATCTAGGTGTTCCCACATATTTTTTTTATTAAACGATATTGAAAAATAATGAATTGTTATCATACGAAATTGTATCTTTCATAGTAAAAAAGGAGGAAAGATGAAGATGAAAATATTTTGCACAACGGTATTTCTATTATCCTGGTTTATTGCATATAATCAAGTTGTCTCAGCTAAGTTTACATTTAATTCAAAAGTAAATTACAAGTCTACTATTTCAGAGTTATCACTTACAAAAAACGATGTTAATGAACAGTTTAAATTGCCAATCGCGATTAGGTATGACAAAAAGACCAAAATGTATTTTTTTGTTCTGCCAAATTCAAATTATGAATTATATGAGTGGCAATTTAGATTGAAAGAATTGAGAAATGCTAAAATTATTGTTGATTCTGAAGATCATAATACTAAAATACACTTTATTAGTTCTATCATTATAGACAGTAAAAAACGTAATAAAACTATACTGGTTTTTTTTAAAGAAAATATTGTTTATGAAATTAACGAAACTGAAAGAGGGAAAGGCACAAAAAAATACAATGTAAAGATGTTTGACGTCAAGGGAAATGTATCAAAGACATATCAACAAATTTCAGATTAGAAAAATGCCAATAATAATAGAAGATAATTTTCTACTGAAGCCTTCCCTTATTTCAAACAAATATACAGTTTATTAACCTATGCGAATAGATCAAAATTAACTGTATTAAGATCTCTAAATTTATGGAACTTCGGTATAATGAATTCGAATCATAACATCTATTGATAGCTTACTTAATTTTTAGTTAGCCATTTGATATTTTTTATATTGCTGCAAAATCACTTAGAAAAAAACTAAGCAAACCTTTGTTTAGTACGGTAAATATCCGTACATTTGCATCTATAACCACAAAACATTATGGCAATTAGCACAACAGTTACAGGTAAAGCAAGGCTAGAAGCGAGATTAACTATTGAAGAAAAAGAGTTTTTTGAAAGAGCAGCTGCCCTAGGAGGTTTTAGAAGTCTAACGGAATTTGTTATTAGATCAGCTAAAAAACGGGCAGAGGAAATCGTGAATAGACATGAGTTAGTAATTGCTTCTCAACGAGATAGTGAAGTTTTTTTTAACGCCATACTTAATCCCGAAAAACCAAACAAGAAACTAGTATCTGCAGCGAATAAGTTTAAAAAATTAAAGTAGCTCAGCAGCATGGAATTACAAACAGTTAGTCTGAATGCTTCTCATCACAGGGATGATTTTGACTGTGGCAAAGTTGCCTTGGATGAATATTTGAAGAAGCAAGCTAACCAGGATGTTAAAAAAAGACTTTCTATTTGTTTCGTATTAACCGAAAAAGAGGACGAACAGGAAAAAGTTAAAGGATATTACACCTTATCTAATACCAGTATTTCCAGAAGTTTAATTCCGGCTGAATTACAAAATAAATTCCCAAAATCGTACGATACAATCCCTGCTACTCTTATAGGAAGACTCGCTCGTGATAAATCAGTAAAAGGCAAAGGTCATGGAGAAAAATTGTTGATTAATGCCCTCTACCGTAGTTATTTAGCCTCTAAGGAACTTGGTTCGTTTGCAGTAGTAGTTGATCCCATTGATGAAGAAGCAGAAATGTTTTACGTTGCTTATGGGTTTAAAAAACTTCCCGATAGTGGCAAATTATTTATAGCCATGAAAACGATCGATCAATTATTTCATTAAGTATCCTTGTGCGAGATCGTTTTAATTATTTCTTAAGAAGAAGGAAAATCGATACTTTTTCATGTCTTTCAAAAACGCTTACTAATCTCTTTTCACTTTTACGTGAAACCAATATAAATAATTGCTGTCCAGACAAATATACTCCCCTCCTCTACCCTGCTCATATTTCCATGATTTATCACCATCAATCAGCGTATCGTTTTGTAGTTGTATTTCTTTGTGAAGTGTTAGACCTAAATGATCCACAAATAATGGGCCCTTAGACAAATCATCTTTTGAGTAATCCAGTATTCCTTCCGGATGAAACGAACCGAAGTATCGCAATTCAGATGATTTATACACCGAACTATCTTTATGTACGTAGTAATTTCCTTTGTACGTCAAAAGAGGAAACGCATCGTATTGGTAATATCTATCTACCTTTTTATAACGCACCATAGAAAAGTCTGTGGATCTTTCGCCCATGCTACGGCAACTCACGAAAAGAATTGATAGAATAACTAATTTGAAACAAAAAAATATGGAAAGAGGTTTTCTCAATTACTTCTGAATTTGATCGTTAGGCGTAAATATCTTGCTCAAACGAATTTACAATTTATTTTTTCTTTTCCTATTGATTTTTCTCTCTGAAATTCAACACTAGAAAAATCAAATAGGCTAGTACGAAAATCGCAAAAGGAATTTGAAATGCCTGATAATTAAACATTTCGAGAGGAACCTGAACCATCCTGCTTATCAATGGGGATAACATCAGTACAAAACTTAATAGTGTAAACAGTTTCTTGTTTTTCCATTTCGTGAGATGCATACAAACGCCCATGAAAGCGAATAAAGCAAAGAGTTGATCGATATTCCCGAAATCAAAAATAGTATAGACAAGCCATAAGAAAAATGGAAGTCCAATCATTCCACCTTTTAAAATGATTAATAAATAGAATACGATGGAGATGATTCGGAATTTTTCTTTCAATTTTTTTGTATCCTTTTTTTGATAGTATTACCCAAAGTTTTTAATCATAAAAAACGGCCCTTGGGGTAATATTTTTTGTTTTGAATTAATTTTCCGTTGTGCGCGTTAATTAGTATACTTTGAATCCTTCCTCTTATTGAATATTCCGAACGTATTTTAATTTGCCTACTCATACACCATAGGAAGCAAGATTGATTTTTATCAAAGGCAAGATTAGTGTTAACCTTCCACTTGTCATTTTGCCATAATTTAGATACCTTCTTCAATGCCTGATCTTTGGATAATAATTCACTATTTTCCCATTCTTTTGAAGGAAGATTTATTTGGTTTATGACATTTCCAATTGAGTCATAAGAGAACAATACACAATACGTATGATACTCGGTTGTATCCATTCCTTTGTTGGGAATATGAAAGGAATAAACAACATCAATAAATGGAGCAATGTAATATTTATTGTATCGCTTATCGAACAAGGTTTTATCGTACAATCTACCAATTTTAAATGTTAAATGAGGTTGAAACGAATTGTAATTCTTGATTAGTATCGAGTCTATTTTGTATTGAATAAATTCGGGAATATCGGTAGAATTATGGATATCCCTGCCCGTTTCCCTGTCGAATTGAGGAGAGCAACTGTAATAGACCAAATCTCCTTGTCCCATACCGATTGTGGTTAAGCTGCAGAAAAAGAAAAGGATTTTTAACGATTTCATAATCAATAGTCTTAAAGGAATTACAACTGTTTCTTATTTTCCAAATTTACTAAAGTCATCCATTAAATTTGAGTTAGTTTATTGGAATTGATTGTGCCTTTGTTCAATATTATATATAAACTGATTGAACATGCAAAACACAAAGTCCAAGAAATACTTTCTGCCAGATTAACTTGATTGTCAAAGGGTTTATAGATAGCAAAAGCCACATAAAGTATGGGAGTTGTTATCGTTAGAAAAAATGCAGTTGTAATTAACGAGAACAAATTAGTTTGCTTAACTAATTTTCTCACAACATAAACAATTGGATAATAGAGAATTATACTAACCACTAGTGGAATTATATTATAAAACAAGGAGGCAGAAATAATGACTTCCCACGTCATTTCAGTTGCACCGGGAAAATCACCCATCACCTCCGTAAGATGCGTTTCATTGGTTAAATTGTACCTCATCAATACAAAATAAAATAGCATAAATGAAAGGTCCTTAACAATTATATGAATTAGAAATAATCTCATGTTTTTCGTATTTTATAAGTTCTTTCATTCAGAAGTTAACTAGTACTTTCTTGCTAACAAAATTCTTATAAATCTCTTTTAAATATTTTTTGTAAATCTGATCGCCGCGCCCAACAAATGATTGAGCAAGTAAGAATAATTAGGCTGTGATTAAGGGTTGAATTGTCACATTCTCCGTTATAAATGGAACCGGAATATTCGTGAAAATGCCAAGGAAAAAGCTTGTCGTTTATAGGTAAATTAAATCCTGTCAGTTTGTTAATTATTCCGGGTGATAAATCTACTAAATCCGGAAAAATGCACCCTAAAAATGAAAGTCCGATGATTAAGCGATACTTTTTGTTTGTAAACCAAATAGTTGTAAGAATTAGAATGAGACTTGCAATTGCGTCCAGTTTGGAGTTGATCGGATAACAATGGGGAATGTAATCCAATGCTCCGTGCGAAATTATTCCAACAAAAAATGCGAAAACACTCGTCCTAATTACATTTTTTGAAGTAGTTGTTTGCTCTATTCTCGTTGTATCAGTCAACAGAACGGCAACGCTAATGGCAGTTGTGGTATGAAAAAGTGCATTCATTTTCAATTGATTATTAGAGTTACTAATTTACGATTTAATTTAACTCACTAATTCATTTCCTACGTTGAATGTGATTTCTGATCACCCCTCTTTCTTTATCCATTTTTTTAACTCCCTTGCAAAGAACAAATGAGAAATACATGTTGGCGTATTCAATCTAAAATTATCTTGAAGAAATGTATAATAAACCACTTCATCCTGGAGTAATAATACGGCAGTTCGTGCATATTTCTCAACCATTTTTGGTTGATCGAGAATAATACAATTGTTGTTTTTTCTTCTAACTTCATAACCTTTTTTCTTTGCAAAATCTAAGATTAACTGCCGATTAAGTTCACTTGTCCGATTCGATATAATCTTCTTTAATCGGAATTGAGTGAACGTACGAAAGGTCATGTAAACTGCGTAAATTATCAGGATGGGCAATACTATGTATCTAATAAAGCGTTCATTTGTATTACTTAGATCCAACTCAAATTTGTAGATTAAAATTGGACAAGCTAAAAAACCAAACAACAAAGCAAAAGCAAAGAGTATTTGATCCAAATAAACTGTCCAATTTTTCGAATACTGCAATCTTTTAGTCGCTATACTTTTTTCAATTTGGATATTTTTTAGCGTAATCATTTATGGGTATAAATCCTTGTTAGTCAGTAAATAGCTACCACCATAAAATTAGTTATTTAACGGAAAATTCATTGAAATTTATCAAAGTTTAAAATCAATGGGTAGGTTGAATTGAACGTCCACTTTTTTTCCATCTTGTTGTCCCGGAATCCAATTAGGCATGCTGTTTATCAGTCTTAATACCTCTTTATCAAAATTTTTAGCCCCTTGAACTGTACTTAGAATTTTTACATCTTTTATTTTGCCGTTTTTGTCCACCACAAAACTAACAACCACTTTTCCTTGAATGTTATTTTCTCTTTCCCATTTGGGATATACCAAATTCTGTTTTATAAAAGTTTTCAAACTTCCGATTCCACCTTTAAATTCAGGCATTACATCCGCATAAACGTAGGGTTCTACTTGTAACTGATTGTAATCTGGATAAGCAACTTCGCCTAATAGATCTCTTTCCGGAATATCTGGTGGAGTTTTTTGTTGAGTTTTTACACTTTTATCAATCGTGTCTTGTTGCGGTTTATCTTTAACATGAGTGTCAGTTGAATCCGAAGGAATTATTTTTGTCTCAGATTTAGTAATCGTTTTTTCAACGGGTTTGTTGTCGCAACTTGTTAAAAGTAGAGTTCCGATCGTCAACAAATAGAAAGAAAGATTTGTGTTTTTATGTTGTTTGGCTAATGCTTCAATGGTAACCAGAAAGTCTGTATTTGAAAAGTCAAGTTGTGAACGATAAAATCTACCACAGACTTTTTCATTTCTATGGTTGAATAGATATTCTAAAATCTCATTTCTGTCTTTATTTGTAAAGTCAATAACATTCTTATGGCAGTTGTCACAAAAACGGGAATTTAGTCCAATTTTCATTGTTTCCCAATTTTCAGGGCAAGGTTTTTTGATATCTATGAGTTTTTCCATATTTGGGTTGGTTTAGAAGGTGCGTTAAAAACTCATTGCTTTTCCATTAGCTTCTTTTATCGTTTTGAATTAAGTTGTTAAAACATAAAACAACTGATAAACTATAATTTTCAGTATTGTCTGCTGAAAAACTTATTCGAGTAATAAAGTTGACGGCTTTCATTTGCTGTATTTACTTTAAATTTCTATCACAATTTTAAATTCTTTCTTAATGCAATCATGCGGCTTTTTACGAGTAGCCACACAATATTTAATCCTATCAAGTTCTTGTCTATTCATCTCGGTCTGAGAGTAGACTGTTATTTTATCTTCCTATAATTATACGATTTGTTTTGCCGAACTTCTAAAAACCTTTTTTACTTTGAAATTAGGACATTATTTTTGATTGGCCTAAGTTTTATCGTAAACCAAAGAATAATCAATAGTATTGACAATTTGACAAAAGTCCCACATGATTTTATTAAAACACCATATTCTTTTTGCCAGTAAAAATCATTCTCGTCAATATAGAAATACATATAAGTGAACATGACGTATCCCGTCAATATCAAATAAATACATATTGTTATGGAATTAAGCCAGGTTTTGTTTAAGATTGTTTGAGCCAAATATATTAACGCAATCAACTTAAGCAGGTCATACTTATAGTGCACCATTATACCACTTGCATAATAGACATACCTTAATTTGGCAATAATCCAAACAAGAAGGAATAGAAAAATTATTCCATTGATAATTCTTTGGTTTTTATCCTTGTTTAATACGTGTGTCAGATTTCGCATGGAATTCGATTGCCGTTAATGGTTTACTGTTTGGCGAGCGGCCCAACTTTCAAAATAAATTAATATTTCGAAGTTAAAAATATTTTCTTACTAATAAATTGTTGTTTAGCTGCGCTGCTGACTTCGTCGGTCGAAGTGAGATTGGAGGGTTGGCGATTGTGGTACTATTAGAGTCATCTTTTTCTTATTTCTTGATAGCCTTCCATTAGGATTTCAATGGTTAATTTATTGTATGTATTGTTTGTTTTATTCTTTGTTTTAATTTCTTCTAGCTTATTTTTTGCCTCCAGTTTTTGATTGTTAAGATATAAGCATACAATGTAATTCAATGCTAAATCTGGGTTCTCTGTGATTTTATCCCTAAGGTCGTTCTCGTAGATATATAGTGCTTTTCTATACAGTGATTTGGCTTTTTGGCCCTCATTATTTGATTCACGAATCATACCTTCAATCATGAAGAACTCCGGGTAATTTTTATAAATCCTCTGAGCTCTATGGCAAAAATTAAATGCTCGAGTTTTGTCTTTATCAAGTCTGGCAAACCTAATTATTCCAAAATGAGGTTCGATATAAAGTGAATCGATACTTATTGCTCTCTCTAAAATGGTTATGGCGCTATCTACTTTTTCACTGTATTCATTTTCCAACATGGCCATTTTCACTGCTTCTTTATAAAGCATTACAGCATCTTTATTCGGTATATGTTTTTTGAATTCTTCTTTTGAATCACATCCTTGTAAAACTAAAATAAGAAGAGCAATTAAGGTAATAATTCTCTTTCGTGTATGTATATAATTCCACAGCCACATATGGAGTAAAAATAATGATTTTATAACGCAGAACTTTTTTTTGCCACAAAAATCTTGGATTGCTAGTTCGTTTACTGTTTTCTGGATTGCCTTGTTAATTTTTGCATTAGTATTCAATTTTTATTCTAAAAAGTAATTGTCGTTGAGTTCTAGATTTAATCTCCCCATCATGATAATAAATTTCAAAATAGCCCTTTCCAGATTCCATTAATTTGTCCAATGGGAATGTTTTTGGTGTGAATGTCCCGTTGCCCTTCCAGTATGTTCCTACATGGTGTTTTCCATCTTCTACACTTAAAAACGATAAACAGTCAAAACAAGGAGTATCTCTAAAATAATTGACTGTAATCGAATCTCCTTTTTTTAAATTCTGCTTCTTGAAGACTATTTCATTTTTTACATTCATTATATTGAATTTAGCTAGCAAACGATTATTATGATATACTTGCCAATGGGTTATAGTATCACAATATCCAATACTTTGAAAGCAAATTATAAAAAGGAAACTTAAAATGGCAGCTTTTAAAAGGGTTTTCATATTTTATTATTTGATGTGATTTCGATTTTCAAACAATTCAAATTGATGTCTTATCACTATATTGTTTTTAGGGGTAAACCCTGAATTTAAGCTAGTTCAAAGATTTCCATTGACTTGAAAGTAATTTTGAATCAACAAAAACATCAATTGTAGCTAATCCACATATCAACCAAAGTAGCCAATCCAGATTGTTTCGAGACCAATATATCGACAACAATAGCGTCACAAACGAAGTTGCTAAAAATAGCATTTTCCTATTCCTAGAAATTTGGGGAGCTGTTAAAATTAAAATCATTCGAAACGGAACAAAAAATCCAAAAAGTAAAAAAATACCAAATCCATATTTTAGATCTATTAAAAGATCATAGGTTACAAGAAGTACTGCTACATCAAATAATAAAGCAAAACTATACCGGATTGATTTTAAAAGCATTTTAAGCAAACTAATTCAGTAAAGGTAAGTAATTCGAAAATAGGTCAATCTTTAACTTCACATTTTGGTTGAATCATTTTTTAATTTTTCAATGCTTATTTCCCAGTAAATCACCCCCTATCTATGGCAGTTTTTTACGTTTTTTATTAAAAAATTAAACAATGAAAATTATTTTCTTCGTCAAAGCTATTACTTTAATGCTTGTTGTTTTTCAATATTTTGGATTGAAAGCCCAAGTAATTCTCGATCACAATAATGTCTCTGCAAACATTTCGTCGAGCGGCACATTTTTCAATAATTTTAATGCCGGATTAGCCGGTTACGAAATACCAAAAGGTTCAGGTTTTACGTCAATTTTTGGGGCACAATTTGTTTTTGGAGCCAAAGACGTAAATGATTCTATCTACATTACCTCTGGTGGGTATCCAAATAATCCAACGGATATTTTTTCCGGACCAATTTCAACAGATTATGCCGACAGCGCATATATCAATCGTTGGAAAAACAGAGTTTGGAAAATCTGTAAAGGCGACATAGACCAATTTAGACTTTGGTGGCTTTGTAACAATGGACAATTGACATCTGGTTGCGATACCGTTACTGCTCCAAATCCAGAAGCGCTTAATGTGATCTACGATTGGCCGGCGCATGGTAATGTAAGCGTCGGAGAAAGTTATTGGCTTGCTCCTTTTTACGATTTCAATTCAGATGGTCAGTACAACCCAGATGATGGCGATTATCCGTTAATAAAAGGATGTTGTGCCACGTATATGATTCAAAACGATGCAGCAGGTTCTCACACATATTCAAATACACAAGATTCTATGGGAATTGAAGTGCATACGATGATTTACCAGTACAATACAGCCGATGAAATTAACGACGCAACCTTTGTAGATGTAACGGTTTACAATCGAGGGTTAGTGAATTACTATTTGTTCAAGATGGGACTCTTGGTTGATGCTGATCTCGGATATTATGCAGATGACTATTTTGGTTGTGATTCTTCAAAAAACACGATGTTTTTCTACAATGCGGATAATTTTGACGAAAATGGGTATGAATTAAACCCGCCTGCTTTAGGCATCATTTCGCTTGATCAACCCATGGCATCCTTTCAGAAACCTGGAATCGTAAATGGAACTCCTTCCCAGCGAAAGCAACAGTATTGGAACATGTTCAATGGCTTGAAGACAGATGGAACGTCTTTTTTGCATCCGAATGGTTATCCTACCAATTATGTATTTTCCGGAGATCCAACAGTTCCAACCGATTGGACTGCAACAGCAACAAGTTTTCCATCAGGTGATTGCCGAGGTTTAATGATGTCGCCAAGTTACACTTTAGCTCCGGGACAATCTGTTTCAAATTCGTATGCGATTGTTTACGAGCGTTCTGGAGGTAATCACCGAGAAAATGCTTCCGCTCTGCTCAATCGCGTTCCTTTTTATTTGAATGCGATTCAAGCGAATTTGGAAGACCAATGTCAAGATGCATTTTTAGGAATTGACGAAGCTTTTGTTGAAGAAAATAGTTTTATTCTTTTTCCCAATCCGGCAAGCGAATATTTGGAGTTTAGTGCTCCTTCAGGAGAATTGAATGGAAATCTAGAAATTGTGGATTTAGCTGGAAATGTGGTTCGAAAGGAATCAGTTGTACATCAAACTTCAGTTAATTTGAATATAAAAGATTTACATTCAGGTATCTATTTCATACGTTATCAAGATAAAATCCGTAAATTTCAATCCAAATGGGTAAAACTGGATTAACATATTTGCTTTTTTCGGTAGTTCAAATTCTTGGATCGGTCGGATTTGGGCAGACTTGGCAATCTTTACCTTATTCTAATTTTTACAATACTAAACCTTGGGGTCAATTTGTAATTAATCAATACACTAATGATATATGGCTAGTAAATGATAATAAAGTCGTGTTAATTGAAAATTCAGGAATCATCCAATCATTTGGTAATGTTGATTTTGGTGAGTTATGGACCGGTGATCATTTACGATTTATTTTTACCTCGGATAGTGTATTCTACATGAAAAGAACTTTTGGGTTATTTAATTTTACAGATTACGTGAGTACTCCAAGTATAGTGGAATCAGAAATTCTTGATATTACTCCAAATGCTGATACTGTCTTCATTATTAAATCTGGAAGTATTTTAAAGTATTTTGATGGAAACGCAATAGATACCTATTTTAATGCAAGTGATATAATTTCTAAAAATGAATTTTTATATTCTGATAACGGTGTAATTGGTCACAATGTAAATTACTCAAATGTCATGCTTTTGAATGACCCACACTATTTATTAGCTCCGATTCATGATAAAAAATTCCAACGGCATACTGATACACTTTATGTTTCAACAAAAAAAGGATTAATGCGCGCATACTATTACGATATCCTCGACACCATCACTCCAAACAACACCATCAACATGCCAAGTCCAAATGTTTTGGAAATTGAATTTGATGATAAAGACAGTTTGTGGGCCGTTTTTGGTGATGTAAATGATACGCCATTTGCCCTTGCAAAATTAGAGGGTAACACATGGACCAATCGCTTTTATAATTCCAATTCCCCGATTGATTTTTCCAACTTTTATGGCTTAGAAATAGATACGCTTGGCAATCTTTGGGTTGCAGATTTAAACTATTTACACACGTTTCTAACTCCGAATAGTCCGGCTTGGTTAGGACTACATGACAACGGTAAGACCAACCCATTCAACCTTTTTCCAAATCCGGCTAAAACTTCATTTACTATCTCAGGGTTTTCTCCTTCTTTCCTCGGTGAAAAAGCAACACTCAAAGACTTAAGTGGAAAAATCGTGATGGAATTTCTTTTAAATCAGCTGAACCAAAAAGTTGATGTCTCTCAATTACGAAAAGGAATTTATTTACTTCAAATTGGAGAATCGACAGAAAAAATAAGTATTGAATGAGAATGAGATTTTTTTTATTTTTCTTGCTAGTTGTGGTGAATTTGAATGCTCAATCTTGGCAATCGATTTCCAAAATAGGAACCTTTGAAACAGCACCATACCGGCAATTTAGTATTGATCCGTATCGAAATAATATTTGGTTTGTTCACGACACGAAAGTTTCAGTTATAGAGAATTCTGGTGCTATTCATGTTTTTACTTCTGCTGAATTAGGTTTACTTTTTCCGTCCGACGAATTATGCTTTGGTTTCACACCTAATAATACTTATTTCAGTAAATCAATGGAAGGTCTTTATACTTTCAATAACGGTGTGCGCAATTTAGTTTTTAGTTCAACCGAAATTAATTCTATAACTACTAATTATGACACCGTTTATACAATGAGTGGATCACAAAATATGTTTAAGTACACTTCAAGTTCAACCATTGATGCAATGTATGGTTTGGCAAATTTGAAAGCAAAAAATGAATTCATGTACTTTAATGTTGGTGTTATTGGACGAAAGATTGGATTAAACACTGTTTATTTACACACTGACCCACAATACTTAGTCGCAACGATAAATGATTTTAAATTCTCTCGAAAATCAGATACATTATATGTCGCCGGGAAAAAAGGAATCAGTTATGCCTATAACTATGATTTTTTAGATACCATCACCCCAAACAACACCATCAACATGCCAAGTCCAAATGTGTTGGAAATAGAATTTGATCATAATGACAGTTTGTGGGCCGTTTTTGGTGATGTAAATGATACGCCTTTTGCCCTTGCTAAATTAGAGGGTAACGCATGGACCAATCGTTTTGATAATTCCAATTCCCCAATTGATTTTTCAAACTTTTATGGCTTAGAAATAGATACACTTGGTAACCTTTGGGTAGCAGATTTAAACTATTTACACACGTTGCTTACTCCGAATAGCCCTGCTTGGCTGGGACTTAACGAAAACGGTAAAACCAACCAATTCAAGCTTTTTCCAAATCCTGCAACAAAAACCATACACCTCGAAGGGATTTCAGAAGAAGATCAAGTAATTATTTTTGATTTTCAGGGCAACAAGTGTCCAATACAACGAAATGGAAATAACCTTAACATCGAATCATTACCCCGTGGATTATATTTAATTTTCGTTAATACTAAATATGGTTACTTTTGCCATCGTTTAATAAAACAATAAATAAAATGAAAAATAAACTACTGGCATCCTTCTTTTCTATGCTAATATCCTTTTCTCTTTTGAGTCAAATAGAATCAAGTAAACCAACAATCTATATAAAATCACCTGAATCTAAAATCTACAAATATCAAAAAGGATTGGGTATTGAAACGTTTTATCAGTACACAAATGGAATTGGGCTCGGGGGAATAATCGGGGGTAATATCGGACATAATTCGAAACCAAACTATGCAGCTGGAATTTACACCGATGTTTTTTTCTTAGATAAACCAATCATTGGCCCACGGGTGAAATTCACATACAACTATGTTGGGATTTTTGGCGTTAGTGTCAACTTTAGCGACTATTTCAGAGATGGAATGCATGACTTTCGTGTTGGACTTGACTTGAATTTTTCTGCTTATGGTTTCATGACTTTTTTCATTGGCTATGGTATGAAATTTTCTGAAAACAGCTTTGATGAATTAACGCAATTTAAAGTGGGTCTTAATCTCAGTTTGGTGAATAACAGGGAGTAATGATTTGTAAAGTAATTTAAGTTGTGTTTTAGTCAAAAAAAGGTTTCGACCATCCCCTGAAAATCACATTTAACGGAAAAAAAATCCGAAAAAGCCTTTATAGTGGAAAGATAGTTATGGAATTTCCTTTAATTGAAAACAACCAACTCATCGACGTTTCTTCATTGAAAAGAGGAATTTATTTATTACAAGTTGGGGAGTCGATTAAAAGAATTATTATTGAATAATTTTTGCAGAATTTATTTCGAATAAGCCAAATCCAAAAATCCAGTCATCTAGAAAATTAACAAAAAACAATCCTATTTATCCCAATGATTTAAGGGTAAACCCCTAAATTTTGATAACAGCACAATTTAAAGTTAAATAATTATATTTTTGCTAAAGATGTGAAATAAAAATGTAAAATGATGAAAAAACAAATAGTATTATTTATTCTTTTAACAGTAACTTTTCTTTCAAATGCTCAACATCATTGGAAAAAATTAAGTGCGGGATCTGAATATAATATAGCTTTAAGATCAGATGGAACGCTGTGGTCATGGGGTTTTAATGGTAATGGACAATTGGGTACTGGTGATAATACAGCATTCGATTTTCCTATTCAAGTTGGAACAGCAACTGATTGGTCGGATATTGCATGTGGTAGTTTTCACGTATTGGCGCTAAAAACTGATGGTACGTTATGGGCCTGGGGATTAAATAGTAATGGCCAACTTGGAATTTCAAACAATACCAGTCAAAATTCACCGGTACAAGTAGGAAACGAAACAACTTGGAGTAAGATTGAAGCAGGACTCGGTCATAGCGCGGCAATTAAAACGGATGGCTCTTTATGGATGTGGGGAAATAATTTTTTCGGACAATTAGGAGATGGAACAACAATGGATGCTAATGCTCCTGTTCAAATTGGAACAGACACCGATTGGAAACAACTTTCTTTGGGTGGAGCGCATACCCTTGGGCTGAAAACTGATGGTAGCTTGTATGGCTGGGGTTTTAACGGCAGTGGTCAACTCGGAAATAATACAACATCAGATACGCTTACTCCTGCAAAAATTGGAAACGATTTCTGGAAGTCAATTTCGGCAGGCTATCTATTCTCTTGTGGAATAAAAACAGATGGTTCAGCCTGGTCTTGGGGTTTTAATGGGAATGCTCAATTAGGCTTGGGAGATACACAAAGTCGCTCAACTCCAACCCAAATTGGTACTGGCTTTGACTGGGATAAAATTTATGCAGGCTCAAGCTTTTCATATGGGTCTTGGATTGATCAATCGGTTTGGTCTTGGGGTTTTAATGGATTTGGACAATTGTCTATAGGAACAACTCAACAACAAAGCTATCCGACATCAATTTCAACAGGTGAACAATATAAAACGATTGCATTAGCAAAAGGATCAGACGACGGGACAACATTATATGGTCATCACGCAGTTGCGATTTCTGCCGATAGCTTAACAATTTGTTCGGTGGGGGCAAATTACCAAGGACAATTAGGCATTGGCTCTACAACAGCACGTTATGCTTTTGAATGTGATATTTTTTCCTTAGCAGCTATTTCAGAGAAACAAGAAAATAGAATAAATATCTATCCAAATCCTACTTCAGAAGAATTCACAATTTCCTTGTCTGATAACATTGAAAATATGGAATGTATTTTATCTGATAATACAGGAAAAGAAGTGAAGCGATATATGGTTATTGGAGGTGAGAATTTGGTAGATATATCAGAGTTGGAAAATGGAATTTATTTCATTCAAATGGACACTGAAATTTATAAACTAATTAAACACTAGCATATGAAAAAACTCATCTTACTCTACCTAACTGCGGTAACCTTAAGCAGCTGCAACCCAATTATTAAAAAATTATACGGAATTAAAAAACCGGATATTGAAAATCGTGAATCGATTACCAAAAAAGCGAACAAATTTGGGCTAGACACCACGAATATTGTTTCGGTAAGTAGTGTCGATTTTCCGTTCATCATGAAAAGAGTCAGTGTACCAAATGCAAGTATCTACGATGCGCAAGGAAAATACGTTGAATACCGCCTTACAGACACGTCTTGCAACAAAGGCTTGTTTGATTTTATCCCAAATTTGAACCTAACTACTGCCTATAACAAACCAGATAGTTTGAGCCTTCAACAACAATGGCCGAAATACCGTGACTTAAACGGAAACAAACTAGCATTACCTGAACCGGCTGATTTTTACGTTCTTATTTATTGGAACGTTTGGACAGGGAAATTAAACAGAGATCACGTTAAAATTTGGGAAGATATAGCCCGCGCAAATAAAAATTGCCGTGTCAAAGTAATCAAAGTCAATCTCGATATCCAAGATCACTGGGAACAAGAAGAAAAAGAAAAATGGCGCAAAGCGTTTAGGAAGAGGTAATTAAAGGAGATTTAATCCAATATAAGAACTAAATAAACTAAAATGAGAACGACAAAAATTTTATTTTTATTGACTACGTCTTTTTTAAGTCAATTTACTTTTTCACAATCTGAAATTCAATGGCAAAAAAGCCTCGGTGGAACACTCGATGAAAAACCTTTTTCAATTGAACAGACTTCGGACAATGGTTTTATAATCGCTGGTTCCACCACTTCCTATGATGTTGATGTTTCAGGTTTTCATGGAGGAAATGGAACTGATGCTTGGATTGTAAAAACGGATAGTTTAGGTGTAATTCAATGGCAGAAATGCTATGGAGGAACCGAAATTGAGGTAGCATACGATATCATTGAAACTTCTGATGGTGGATATATTTTCACTGGACAAGCCTCTTCAATAGATGGAGATGTAACCTCATTTCATGGTGGAACTGGTTCGGATATATGGGTGGTGAAAATAAATGCAGTCGGAGACCTAATTTGGCAGAAATGTCTTGGTGGAACTAATATAGATATTGCATATTCAATTATTGAAACAGATCAAGGTGGGTATCTTCTTTCAGGTTCAACTTGGTCAACTGATGGCGATGTTATTGGTTTTCATGGTGGGAATGAGGCGGATAGTTGGATTATTAAAATAGATTCAATTGGAGTAATCGAATGGCAAAAATGTTTGGGAGGCACTTCCTTTGATGCGATCAATTCATTACAGCAGACCAATGATCAAGGTTTTATTTTGAGTGGAAGAACCAATTCAAATGACGGAGATGTTTCAGGTAATCATGGAAATCTTGATTCTTGGGTGGTAAAAGTAGATTCTGTAGGAAACATCGAATGGCAAAAGTGTCTTGGCGGAACAGGAATTGAATTTTCAACTGAAGTTCAAGAAGATAGTAATGGTGGATATATTGTCATAAATACAACTCAATATAGTAATAATGGTGATGTATCAGGGTATTTGTCTGTTGAAACAGGAGCTACTGATATTTGGGTTGTTAAACTCAGTAACATAGGAGTTTTGGAATGGCAAAAATGTTTGGGAGGTGCTAGTTTCGACTATGGAGTTGGTTTGGAGCAAACACAAGATGGTGGTTATTTGATAGCGGGTACCACCAGTTATTCCCAAGGTAGCAATTCTCAAGATTATTATGTTGTAAAATTGGATAATTTAGGGTCTTTTGATTGGCATAAGTCCTTGGGTGGTTCCAGTGAAGATGTAGCGACTTGCATAAAATTAACCAATGATAACGAATATATAATTGTCGGATATTCAGCGTCAAATGATGGTGACATAACAAATAGAATTGGAGGAACGGACTATTGGGTTGTTAAAATGGGAATGGTTAGCGTGCAGGGTAACGTTTACTTTGATTTTAACACCAATTGCTCAATAGATTCAACTGAATTTGGACTTGAAGGCATAAATTTAGTTGTGAATCCCGGAAATATTGTTGTGACTACCGATGAATTTGGTAAGTGGAAAATAAATTATTTAGCACCGGGAAATTACACAATAACAGTAGATACCACAACAATTAATTGGTCATCCAGTTGTTCTAATACAGCATCATTTTCAATTACGGATTCATACATGTTTGAACAAGGTCCTAGTTTTGGACTTATAAATTCTAACCCTTGTTCAGATCCAAATATTTCTATCAATGCTCCATTTCTAAGACCTTGCTTGCCAGATCAACTCATTTATGTTTCAGCTTGTAATCAAATTACAGCAACAGGAATGTTACCTGCTACCTATGTGGATGTTGAACTTGATCCATTAATAACTGTCACGAATTCCTCATGGTCGTTTGTACCATTGGGAAATAATGTATATCGTTTTCAAACAGGCGATTTAAACCCAGGGCAATGTGTTAGTTTCACCATTGCTACCACAATAAGTTCTCCTCTTTTGGGGTGTTCAGATTTATTAGGGTTAACACTCTGTATGGAAGCTAATTTATATCCAGTTGAACCTTGTTCGTTGGATACGCTACCATCACCTCAAGTAGGGTTAGATGGAAATGGAGTATTATTAAGTGGATTTCCGCAACCATGTAACCTGCCTTGGGATCAAAGCAGTTTGAGCGTAGATGGCTGGTGTCAGGGAGATAGTATTTATTTTTCAATTACCAATACAGGTCAACCTGTTTTCGGAGATATGGAATGTTATTCTCCCATTTGGATTACAGTCGATGGGGTTGTAACATACTCGGATTCAATAATAATACCAGGCGGTGAAACAGTGCTTCTTTCCTATTTAGGAAATGGCCAAACCTGGATTTTGAATGTTGAACAACATCCTTTACATCCTGGTAATTCTCATCCCAATGCTCATGTAGAAGCATGTGGTGATTTGACCAACTGGACATCTGATCTTGTAAATGATTTTCCTCAAGATGATGCAGATCCTTCTGTAGACATTTACTGTGGTGTAGTAACGGGAAGTTACGATCCTAATGATAAAACGGGTTACCCTATTGGTCAAACTAATCAAAACTTTATTCAACCCAACCAACAAATGCAATATGTAATTCGTTTTCAAAATACTGGATCTGACACGGCTTTTACTGTTGTGATAAGAGATACATTGGATATAGATTTGAATATTTTTACAGTAACTTCCGGCACATCTAGTCATTCATATGAATTTAAAATGTATGGCCCTAGAGTGTTGGAATGGACGTTTAACAACATTAATTTGCCCGATAGCTCTACCAATCAAGAAAGTAGTAAGGGGTTTGTTTCATTTACAGTCAATCAGGTTCCGAATCTTGCCCCAACAACAGAAATAAAGAATACTGCAGCAATCTATTTCGATTTTAATGACCCTATAATAACTAACACAACGACGCATCGCATATTCGAAGGATTCGTTAATGTTTTAAATATAGAAGAAATAAGTCAACAGGGAAAAAAGCTTCTTGTTTATCCTAATCCAACCTCAACCTCAATCACCATTGTGGGAGAAAATGATATGAATCAATCGTTTTCCATTTATGACCAAATCGGAAGAGAAGTTTTTAGTGGAAGACTCAATGGTATTTCAACGGTTGTTCAACTTTCAAATTTTAACAAAGGCATGTACATCTTGAAAGTTGAAGGTAATTTTCAACCATCGCAAATTATTATTGAGTAAATGAAATAGTTAAAATGAGAAAAAGGATTGTTTGGTTTCTTTTGTTTTCAACGTTTGAATTAACTGCTCAAAACAATTCAATTCTTAATCCATCCTGCAATTCCAGCAAGAAACTAATCAATCAACAAGTAGAAATTGAAGTTTCAATCTACGAAGACAATTCAGTAATTAAAGCATCCGCAATGCCTAAAATGAAAGAAAATAACTCTTTAGCTCCTTACGAAAAACGCTTTGAATACTTGCTCATAAACGTTCCTAAAATCCATCAACCGGAAAAATTCAAAGAACGAAATGCCATTTGGAGTCTTTATCCAGATACAATACAACTTAAACGCAAATACCTTAAAAAATTTTCTCATGATAAAGCGTTAACAAGTTATTTTCAAAAAACAATGAAACCAATTGTGGATTCAAATGCAAAAATTAATATCAGTTATACTATTGATGAACTTATGGATATTGCCTCCAAGTTTTTTTACTGTGATAAAGTTCTTCCTGACAGTTCCGTTCAAGCACATATTTGTATTGGTTTAAATGGCATCAAAGAAGCCAATTGGAAAAAAGATTACACCTTATTAGAAGCATTTTGCTACGAGGCCATTTTCGATGATTTGGATGAAGAAAAATCTATAATATGGAAAACCTTTGAGCAAATAATTTTTGAATCAGAACAAAAACACAAAACGAAGTTTACTTCATCTGAAGTATATTTGGAAAATTTGAAATTAGAGGTATTTAATCGGATGAAGTATTCTGAGATATTGAAATTGGAGCTTATAGCGTATTATCAGTTTAATAAAGGGAATTTGTCGTTTAAAATTAGTTAATAATACTTTTTCAAAACATATTGTAATCGTGATTATCACTGTAATTCCAAGTTATAGAATTAATTATTATCATGTATATTTCTTCTTTCTTTCCTTACCATTCTATCACTCGCTCCAAATCGCTATAAAAGTTAGATTTTTCGACCTCCGGGGTCACAAAAGGAACCTCGACTTGTTTAAGTCGGGGTTTTTCATTTGATAGAGTTTTCAAAATGTAATTTTGTTTAACAATAGTAGATGGGAAACTAAGAACTACATAGGCAGTTTGGGGTTATATGCTTGCTATGAGCAAAACGAAAGTATCATTTATTTTAACTAACAAATTAGAATCAAGCAAGAGTTAAAACAAAAAAAGCACCATTTTTCGCTTTTGCGAAAAAGTGCTTACATCCATTGCACAGCTTGTTCCGGAACTATTCGGGATGCCGACTTTGGATCATCTATCCTAAAGAGTCAAAAATTCTTAAACCCTTGTCATTTTTTGCCAAGGTTTTTTTATTTCCATTCTCTTAATCTCCTCCCAATTCCAAAAAAATGCTTTGTAAGAATATAAAGCGAAAGTGAAAATATCTCCTTTAGTTTAAAATACTGATTTTAAAGATATACTTATATCTATATCAGATAAATATGTCCTAATTAAAAGAAATTAGCATCCTTGCCATTCAAAAGAGAATCATCAAAATCTACTACTAAAGTAGTATTTACTTTCCTGTTTTAACGATGTAATTTTGTCACCAATTTATAACATCATTAAAATGAAAAAACAGATTTTCCTTGTCGCTACTTTCTTTGCGGCTTATACGGCAACAGCGCAAGAGGTGGTTTCCTCGCAAGGTCAAACGTATTCCAACGCAAATGGCAGTATGGACTTTACTGTAGGTGAAGTTGTTATTAACACAGGGACAAACGGAACAAATGATTTAACCCAAGGCTTCCATCAAACCAATTGGAACTTAGTAGGTGTGGAGGATTTTGCTCCAAATTACGAAGTAACTATTTTTCCTAACCCAACACAGGATGTTTTAAACATCAAATCAAGTAGGTTTAATCATGTAACGTATACGCTATATGATGCACATGGTAAACTCGTTATGCAAAACATTCTTTCTGCAGAGCAAACACCTATTCAGGTAAGTCAATTGGCTCCGGGAGCGTATTCGTTAAGCATCAATGACCAAAAGGGACAATTGAAGAATTTCAAATTAATAAAATCACACTAATTATCAGATCATGAAAAAAATATTATTATCACTCGTTGCAGCAGCAACACTTTCATTCAGCTCATTAGGCCAAGCTCCCGAGGGCTTCAAGTACCAGGCAGTCGTTCGTGATGCTGGAAATGCAATAATCAACAATCAAGCAGTTGGAATTCGCATGACCATTTTTCAAGGTTCTGTTGCTGGAACTACGGTTTATTCCGAAACATTTGCAACAAATACCAATGCCTATGGTTTGGTTAATGTTCAAATAGGAAACGGAAATGTTCTAAGTGGAACATTCTCCAACATCGATTGGGCAAATGGTCCTTTTGTTATGGAAACGGCTATTGACGTAACAGGAGGAACAAACTATTCAGTAATGGGAAGTAGTCAACTACTGAGTGTTCCGTATGCCTTGTATGCAAAAACTTCAGGAAACGGCCAAGGTCCAGCGGGTCCACAAGGAATCCAAGGTTCAGCAGGATTAAACGGTACTGATGGAACAAATGGTATAAGTGCGTATCAAGTATGGCTCGGTTTAGGAAATGTAGGAACCGAAACTGATTTTATAAATTCATTAACTGGTCCTACTGGTCCACAAGGAATTCAAGGTCCAGCAGGGACCAACGGTGTAGTTGGTGCAACAGGAGCTCAAGGGCCAGCAGGTCCTACAGGTTTAACTGGCGCTACTGGTCCACAAGGCCCAATCGGCTTAACAGGTCCAGCAGGAAATGATGGTGCACAAGGCCTTCAAGGTTTAACAGGAGCAACAGGTCCTACAGGTTTAACTGGTGCTACTGGCCCACAAGGCCCAATCGGCTTAACAGGTCCAGCAGGAAATGATGGTGCACAAGGCCTTCAAGGTTTAACAGGAGCAACAGGTCCTACAGGTTTAACTGGCGCTACTGGTCCACAAGGCCCAATCGGCTTAACAGGTCCAGCAGGAAATGATGGTGCACAAGGCCTTCAAGGTTTAACAGGAGCAACAGGTCCTACAGGTTTAACTGGTGCTACTGGCCCACAAGGCCCAATCGGCTTAACAGGTCCAGCAGGAAATGATGGTGCACAAGGCCTTCAAGGTTTAACAGGAGCAACAGGTCCTACAGGTTTAACTGGCGCTACTGGTCCACAAGGCCCAATCGGCTTAACAGGTCCAGCAGGAAATGATGGTGCACAAGGCCTTCAAGGTTTAACTGGCGTAACAGGTCCTACAGGTTTAACTGGTGCAACAGGAGCTCAAGGGCCAGCAGGTCCTACAGGTTTAACTGGTGCAACAGGAGCAACAGGAGCAACGGGAGCTCAAGGTCCAATAGGGTTAACTGGAGCAACAGGAGCTCAAGGGCCAGCAGGTCCTACAGGTTTAACTGGTGCAACAGGAGCAACAGGGGCTCAAGGTCCCGTGGGTTCAAATGGAATAAATGGACAAAGTGCTTATGAAATTGCTGTTACCAATGGATATATAGGAACGGAAGCACAATGGCTAACATCATTGCAAGGTGCTACCGGAGCTCAAGGTCCTATAGGTTTAACTGGTGCAACAGGAGCTCAAGGTCCTACAGGTTTAACTGGTGCAACAGGAGCAACGGGAGCTCAAGGTCCAATAGGTTTAACTGGTGCAACAGGAGCAGCAGGAGCTCAAGGCCCAATCGGTTTAACTGGTGCAACAGGTGCAACAGGAGCAGCAGGAGCTCAAGGGCCAATAGGTTTAACGGGAGCAACAGGAGCTCAAGGCCCAATCGGTTTAACAGGAGCAACTGGTTCTGTTGGAGCTACTGGTGCTACTGGTCCACAAGGTCCAATTGGTTTAACCGGAGCAACAGGCTCAGTTGGTGCAACAGGCCCAATTGGTTTAACAGGTGCTACAGGAGCTACAGGAGCTCAAGGGCCAGCAGGTCCTACAGGTTTAACTGGTGCAACAGGTGCAACAGGCCCAGCGGGATCGAATGCATCTATTTCAATGACCTCTATTGATGTGAATTCTAATGCAAATGGTGGGTCAATAACCAATGGTGTATTGAGTTTGGCTCCCGCAGATTTTAATAATGGTGGTATTTTAACTACTGGACCTCAAGTGTTTTCCGGAGATAAGTCGTTTATAAGTGCCGTGCATGTTGAAGGAAATTTTTCTGCTGGTCAATCAACAGCTTCTGGTTATCAATCATTTACATTAGGATTATGGCCTATTGCATCAGGAAATTACGGAACATTAGCGACAGGGAATGCAACGGTTGCTAGCGGTGATGTTTCAACAGCTATGGGTTATAAGACTAAAGCAGTTTCATTTGGTGAAATGGCAATAGGAATGAATAACACCGATTACACACCTAATCCAGTTGGTGGATATAACGCTCTAGACCGATTATTCGTTATTGGAAATGGTGTTGATGAGAACAATAAGAGTGATGCTATGGTCATTTTAAAGAATGGTAATACAACGATTAATGGAATGACAACAGCAACAGGTTTCAAAACGCCAGCAGGAACATCAACACAATATTTAATGGCGGATGGTAGTGTGAGCACTGGTGCTACAGGTCCTCAAGGGCCAGCTGGACCAACAGGTGCAACGGGAGCAACTGGTTTACTGCCTAATGGAACAGCTGCAGGAAACACACCTTATTGGGATGGGACTTCATGGATTACAAATAGCGGTAATATTTATAATAATGGAGGTAATGTAGGTATAGGAACAGTTTCTCCTATAGTTCCTTTAGATGTTAGGGCAAGTGGCAATACTGGTATTGCGGCTTTCAAAACTAATTTAAACAACGCTTGGGGGTATATTTCAATAGGAAATAATACTACCGGTGCTAGTGGTGGTGGAGGTTTAATGTTAGGGTACACGCCTTCAAATGTAGCTGTAATAAGAAACATTTATAATAGTCCTATGACATTATGGTCGAATAACACAGAAAGAATGAGAATTACTGAATCTGGAGATGTTGGTATTGGAACAACAACTCCTTCAGAAAAACTTGAAGTAACAGGTAATATGAAACTTAATGGCACATTAAATAACATGCGAGTTGGAAATATCGGCACAGGTACTGGAAATGTAGTTTTTGGTAATAATGCTTCCAACCCCGCATCTATCGGTGACGATAATACAATTATTGGAAATAGTGCAATGTCAGTTTCAGTCGGAAACAACAGTGTAGCCGTTGGTGCGTATGCATTAAATGTCAACACTTCTGGCCATACAAATGGGGCAGTTGGATGGGGTGCTTTAGTTAATAATACAGTGGGTATTCAAAACAATGCTGTTGGATGGTTGGCATTACAATCCAATACGACAGGAAGTCAAAATACTGCCATAGGCAATCAGTCAGATGTAGCCTTTGGAAACTTAACCAATGCTACCGCAATAGGTGCCGGTGCAATAGTGAATACTAGCAATCAAATGCAATTAGGAAGCTCTTCATTAATGACTGTTATGAGTAGTGGAAACATGGTAGTTAGTAATCCTACACTGTCTGCAATCAACTCAACTACGACAGCGACAACAGCTCAAGTAGTTGGTGGTTACATTACCTCCACTAGTGCAGCAGTTACAACAATCACCTTGCCAACGGCAGCAGCCATTGCGACACAACTTGGAGGAGCAGTGAGCCGAGGTACTTCATTTGAATTCTCTGTAGATAATACCTCTGGGGCAAACACCATAACATTGGCTGTAAACACAGGCATTACTGTACCAACATCAGCTGTTACAGGAGGAAGCACTCTAACGGTTAGCACAGCGAATAAGTTAGGAAGATTTCGATTGACCTTCACTAGTCCTACTACTGCTGTTTTATTCAGATTATTTTAAAATTTATTATAATCCAAATGTATTTTAATTTGGTAAATTGAGATAAACAAAATATTTCAATTCTATGTATAATCAATTAAAAAAATGGGGGGCAACGCCCTCCATTTTATTTATAAGAACACACGATAAGGCATTATATTACGATGTACGACTTTTCATGGAAGTATATAAACTCAGGTTATTAAATTACAGCTTAAACAAAGATTTTTCATGCGATTACAAGTACACTTTGGGGCCAGGCATGAAGCGTTTTGACTTACAACTGGTAAGTAGTATTTATAGAAAAAATAACAGCTTAAACAATAAGTTTAAAGAACACATTACCAGAACACGAAGTGTAAATTGATTTTATCAGAATTAGAACGTATTTTATCTTCATCTGCAAAGGGTTGTATAATCCCTGGTTTTAAAACAAATTTAACTATATTTAGTTTAAAATGATTAATTGATAGTAAATAGAATGAATGCCTGGCTTAGGTTTCACTTTGTAATTGCAGTGTTTTTTTTGGTTGCGAGCAACTCTAGTTTTGCGCAATCAAATGAATTTGGAGAAACACCTGCTTACACGGTAGAAAAAGAATTTATTTCTGTTGAAGATGGTCTTGCCGCAAGAGAGGTCTATTGTGTTGCTCAAGATCTAAACGGATTCATTTGGTTTGGGACAAAATTTGGATTGAACCGCTATGATGGAAAGAATTTCAAGCTCTTCACAACAAAAAATGGGCTGTCTTCAAATACTGTTTCTAACCTTTTCATAGACAATTACAATCGTATTATAATCCAATATGGTCTTCAATGGAGCCCCTCCATTTCAACTGGTAAGACAGACGTCCTTGATCCAGAAACATTTAAAGTAACTTCTATAAATGAAATTTCAAAAACATCTAAATGGGATAAAAAAAACAGTTGGATCTATAATTACATTTCAAAAAATGAAATTCTTCGTATTAAACAGCTTAGCCCGAAGGATTGTAATGACGGAAATTTGAATCTTGGATTGAGTTCGTGTTTATATAAAATGCCAGGAAATAATGCGCAACTGGCAATTGTGGATAAGGAAGGTCTTTACTATATCAAAGGAAATATAACTGTTAAATTGCTTAATAAAGCAGACCTTTTTGAAGGGGACAACGGGCGTATCAATTATTTTTTTCAAGACGCATTGGATAACATTTGGATTTGCACACCACAAGGCGTTTATAAAATAAAATTCAAAAGAAATTATTTTCATACATTTTTCACGCGTTTACAGCAAAAAAAAGATCCGCTCCCTCAAGCTAGAGGAATTTATGTCGAAATAAATAAAAATGGAATAAAAACAGTTTATGCCAATTTGATGAGCTCGATATTTTCTTTCTCTGAAAATTTAAAACAGTATAATCTAACCCCTACTTGGGGTATTTTGGCAATAAATAACAACATATTTTCTTGTGGATATAACTTATATGAGTTTGAAAAAGAAAGTTTAAAATTCTTACGTAGTAATGAATCGATTTCGTCAAATAATGAATTAACATATTGTCTTTACAAGTATTCTGATTCAATTATATATATAGGAGGGTCCAACTCAATATTTGCCTTTAACCGTTTTAGGTTAAAATCGTCAGTAATTCAAAAAAATGCAGTTCATATACCAACAATTAAGAATGTATACAGGATTTCAAATACTTCAAAAGGTATTACTGCGATAGCCGAAAATGGTATATATATTATTAAAAATGGAAAAATTATAGATTATTATGGGCCTCAATCGAAGGATAAAAATAAATATATCCCCATCATATCTATTCATGATGCGCTCGAGGATAAAAATGGATGTTTGTGGATTGCTACCAATGGTGAAGGATTGGTGCAATTTGATTGGAATAAGATCAGACAAAATCAAAAAAACATTTATTATACCTTGAATGATGATTTACCTTCTATGATTCTTTACCGAATCGAAGAAGACGCATCAAATAATTTATGGGTAAGTACAGATGATGGTATTTTTCGATTTAACAAAAAAACGCATCAAATTACTAAGTTTAAATCTAAGGATGGTCTTCCTCATAATGAATTCAATCGGACATCATCATTTAAATCTGAAGATGGTTGGATTTATTTTGGTAGCGTAAATGGCGTGGTTGGATTCAATCCTGTTGATTTTGAACTAAAAAAAGAAAGACAGAACATACCATTTCAAATTATAGGTATAACTAAATATACTGATAATGAGGAGCATACCATTTCTTGGTCTTTAAAAAACAATAATAAAAGTATTGAATGGTTACCATCAGATAGGTTAATAAAAATAGAATTTGCAGCATTGGATTACCAATCAGGTAAAAAAAAGTATGCTTATCGAATAAATGGGATACAAAATGAATGGATTTATACTTTTGATCAAAGCATAAGTATTGGTAGTCTTCCTTATGGGTCTCATACCATAGAAATCAAAGCTCAGCTGGAAGATGGCACATGGTTAACCAATCAGTTAAAAATTCCAATTAATGTTATAACACCTTTTTATTTACAGGCTTGGTTTATTGGACTTGTAAGCTTATTAATTATTTCTTTAGTAATTATTATCATTTGGTACAGAAGTAAATTACTGAAGGCACAAAATAGTAAACTTGAAAATTTGGTAACAAAAAGGACAGAGGACTTAAATTCGGCCCTCGGAGATAAAGATGTCCTCATGAAAGAATTGCATCATAGGGTTAAAAATAATCTGCAAATTATTACTGGATTATTGGAGCTTCAAAAAGCTCAAATGACTGATAAAAAAGCAATAGAAGCTTTAACTGAAGGTCAAATAAGGCTTTCAAGCATTGCCTTAATACACCAGAATTTCTATGGTGGAACCAATTTAGAAAGCATTTCCTTTAAAATATTTTTGACAGACTTACTAATTGCTGTGAAACAACTTTTTGAAAATGAGCAACGAATAATCGAATGTGTTATTCAAACAGATGACATACCAATAGAAATTAATATCGCTATTCCACTGGGTTTAATTGTCAATGAACTACTCACAAATTCATACAAATACCTTCCAGCAGAACAGTTGGATAAAAAAATTGAAATAAACCTAACCGTATCGGAAAATGGCAAGTATGAATTTACCTATAAAGACAACGGACCAGGTTTGCCACCAAATGTAAACTTTGAAAATTCACAAACACTCGGCTTGAGATTGATCAGTGGTTTATCAGAACAAATAAATGGCTCAATATTTTATAAATATGATGGTGGAAGTATTTTCGTTATTCAATTTAAAGCTAAATCAACCAAATAGAAATTTCCATGGAGCGAATAAAAGTAGGCATTGTAGAGGATGAAATGATTATCGCAGATACAATTTGTTTGGCACTTCAAACCTTGAATTATGAGTACTGTACACCAGCTCGATCATACGAAAAAGCAGTATACATGTTAGAACATGAAAAACCAACTATTGTCTTATTGGATATCAACCTGAATGCTGAGTTGGATGGAATTGATCTAGGGCATTTTATTAATGCAAATTATACTATTCCAATTATCTATTTAACGGCTAATAGCGATAAGGCTACAATAGAGCGATGTAAGGAAACCTTACCGAATGCTTTTCTTATCAAACCGTTTAGCAATGATGAACTCTATTCTGCTATTGAAATTGCCATGTTTAGTCATTCTCTCAAATCGTCCACATCCATAATTACTAAAGACCAGGCATTAATCAATGCAATTAAAAAACATCAGCTAACTTCACGAGAGGAAGAAATTATTCTTCTCATATTTGAAGGACTTAGGCATAAAGAAATTGCTGACAGACTCTTTTTATCACTCACAACGGTGAAAAAACACATCTACAACATATACCAGAAATTAGGCGTACAATCCAGCATTGATGCATTGAATAAACTGCAAGAAAAATGAAATAAAAATAGTGTGCTTTAATTTTGTTAAGAGGTCAATATGCTGTTTCTTTCCCAATCGATTAGCGAATTTAAATCCTTATAAAAGTTTGATTTTTCAACCTCCGGGGTCACAAAAGGAACCTCGACTTGTTTAAGTCGGGGTTTTTCATTTGATAGAGTTTTCAAAATGTAATTTTGCTAAACGATGGTAAATTGAAAATCAAGAACTGCCTCAGCAGTTTGAGGTTCTATGTTTGGAATGAGCCTTTAAATTCGAGTTCATTAAAATATCCCTCTGGGTTCATTAATTTTTCTTCCAATTCTGTAATTTGACTCTTGTACTTTTCACTGAATTCGGTGTTAATTAGGTTGTCAATTCCTATACAAATTCTACAAGAGGATCAAAAAATCAAAAACAAATAACTCGGTTTGCATTTTAACTTATGTAATACAAAAACGGAAGATGAATTAATTCCAGTTTCTGTTGACATAAATAGTATGTAATTAGAAAATTATAGACCTTCCATTTCCAAAAACCAATATTTTTTGTTGCAAAAAAATGACTATAGACACATCTTTATGTGTATTTATGATTGTTTTTCTATTCATCTGTCAAGCTAACTTTGCACTCCAAAAAAATCAAATGAGAGAGAAGGAAAATGAGGGGTGTATTATTTATTTGGGTATAATTATTTTTTGTATCTGCATTGGTGTGTTTTTATTATTTAGGCCTACCTATTGTAATAATTATTCTGAATACGCGTGTACCCCTACTAATTCTGAGGTATATTGTATTGAATGTAATGATGGAAGCATTGAAAAATTGGATAATTTCTGGTCGAAATTGTTTGTTGTTGATCCCTGCAAACAAAATGGTGGCGTTAAAGTGTATAAATGTAGAAAGTGTCTGTAATTGATTCTCCAACACCTATTTTGCGGGCGCATGTATGCTAAATTTTATCAATAGAACTACCAATAGCTTTTAACGCCGAATGCAAACTAAAAAGCGTTCGTGAATTCAAGATTAGTTTAAGGCCATAAATCCAAGAATCGATGAGATAATCACGATACCATTAACCTGAGTTAAGAAATAAATGGAAAGGAAGTTCTGCTTTATTTTTAGGTAAGGGTTACAGCATATTTTTTGGACTGTATATCACCCTATTTAAGGGAGTTATCCTTTTATTTACACTTAAAAAATCCTAAGTATCCATTTTGAATAATCTAACACAATTTATCTTCTACTTCCCATAATTCTAAATAATTCAGATTTTGAATTGATATTCAATTTTCGATATACTTTTTTAATATTCATTCGAACTGTATCAATCGCTATTTCATATCTATCCGCAATCAATTTGTAGCTCAATCCATCCAAAATACCGTTTACAATATCTTTTTCTCGATTTGTTAATTTCTCGGTTAAACCACGCTTATTGTTGAAATAGGAAATCACCATTCGAGCAATTTTTGGAGTCATATAAGCTCCTCCGTCCTCTATATTAGCAAACACTTCTTTGAAATTCATCTCAAAGCTCTGTTTGTCTATATAACCAGATGCACCCAATTGTAATGCCCTGAAAATGGTTTCAGAATCATCTTTGATGGTGTTCATTACAATAATTGCATCCGGAAATATTTTTACAATTTCTTCAATAACATAAAGTCCACTTAATTCAGGCATTACAATATCAAGCAGGAAAATATCAGCTGCAATTGGATTTTCAAGATATGTTATGGGATTA
This sequence comes from Crocinitomicaceae bacterium, assembly GCA_044361535.1. Classification (GTDB taxonomy): domain Bacteria; phylum Bacteroidota; class Bacteroidia; order Flavobacteriales_D; family Crocinitomicaceae; genus UBA952. Next base: position 104,309 of record JBIKIQ010000001.1, on the reverse strand, counting down.
GTAAAAACAAATTGACAATTCAGATTTTCAATATTGTTAATGTTTTCTTGCATCAATAGAGCCAAATGAATATCATCCTCAATTATTATAATTTGTTTCATTTTATTGGCATGTTAATTTCAACTGTTATCCCTCCCAATTCTGATGTGTTATAATAGCTATAGCTTCCTTTGTTTCTAGTGACCCGCTTTTTGATATTACGGAGGCCATTACCTTTTCTTTCGTCCAGATCGGTTATGTGGAATGTTCCAAAATCGGATATGATCATTTTAAAATTATTTTCCTTTAATAAAAACTGAATAGTAAGGGTTTTGGACTGTGAGTATTTTAAAGAATTGGTAACAACCTCATAAGTGGTTAGTTTAATATCTCTGAATAATTCACGTTTAATAATTTGATCATCATCGAAATCATTTATAAACTTATAAGCTACATTGGCATCCGTGCAAATTTGATGTATAAATTCTTGAATTTCATCCGTAAGATCTTGCCAGGAATGTTTTTTTCGGGACAATACATCTAAGTAGGTCCTAAAATTATATAATGCTTCTTTCAATCCATTTCTCAACCTTTCTCTATCTTGATCATCAAACTTTTCTTTTTTACTAAGTAATAAAAGTCTTGTTAGTATTGTTCCTGACTCATCATGTAGATCCATAGCAATTTTACTTCTTGTTTTTGTTTTGACTCTAATAGATATAATCAAGAATAAAATGAATAGAATACTTAATAACAGTATCAAAATAATTATAAGTACATAAAATTCAGTTCTATAATAAAAGGATGTGTCTATCTGTAATTGAAAAGTTTTTTCTGTTACAAGTTGACCAAAAGGATTAAACATACGTATTTTTAGCACGTAATCACCATAGGCTAAATTCGATAACAAAAAGGTTTGATTATTGTCTGTTTTAAACCAGTTTTTTGAATCTATGCTGTATTCAAATATATACCCTTTTCCAAATTGAAAGTCAAAATTGGTTAGATGTACTTTAATTACTTCCCCTGTTGTTGATTTGATGATTTCATTCTCGTTGTAATTAAGAAATGTTTTTTTACCATTATTATCCAATTTTTCAATTCCTGAAATTTGGAATGAGGTTACATAAGTAAACTCCGATAATAACTTAGGGTTAATAATGTCATAGGCATTTAACCCACCAAAAATCATCATCCCATTTTCAAGTAAATACCCAGATTTGTAGTTGAATTCGTTGTTTTTTAGACCATGATTTTTATTTAAAAATTGAATTGTTCCACGTTTCGTGTTGTATACAGTTATGCCTAAATAAGTTGAAGCCCAAATGCATCCATTTTTATCTTCAAGCAGTTTTACAACTTTTGGATGTGATACCTGGTTTACCTGGGTATAGGATTTGGTTATTTTAGATTTTCTTAAATCCATAACGAAAACTCCATTATTAGTAGCTAACCACATTTCATTCTGCTCTTCTCTAAAAAGAATATCTCTAACATCTAGATCACTTTTACCGATGAAATCCACCATTTCAATTTTTTCATCAGCGTTAACACGCACGCGAAAGACACCGTTATTTGTGCCTAAATAGATAAGGTTAGAATTTTTTTTCTGGACGGCAATATGCACAACAGTTCCTTTTTCAAGATAGTAGACGCTTACTTTTGATGTATTAGGATTATATAAAACAACCTTATTTCCACCCGTTAGGATTATGCTGTTTTTGGAATAAATGGAAATGTCTTCAAAATATTCAGTTGGTCCCATAAAAGGGCCAATATGGCTTTTAATTTTTTTAGATGTTAAATCGATACTAATGAGTCCATTTCCATCAGTTGCGCAGTATAGGTCATTATCAATTAGTATTCCATCGGAAATAGGTAAGATTGTATTTGTCAATGGAGTTAACTTATTGCTTTGTTCGATAATATTAGGGTAGCTCAAAAAATAACGTTTGCCCTCACGCTCGAGTATGCTTCTGCGCACAATGATTTCATTTTCCTTTGATAGGTTATAGTCATCGACAGATTCAATTAGAGCTGGGTTTACACTAATTTTTACAACACCTTGATTACTGGCAATTAAGAGGCAAGATTTATTTATTCTACAAATCTGTTTTAATTGAAAATTATCGCTTTCTCCAAATGTTAATCCTAAATAAGCTTGCTTGTTTTTTACAAATAAGGTTCTGTAATTTTCTATGTATATTGCAATACCTGACTCATCCTCTTGAAAAAATGATATTTTCCTATTTCCTTTAAATTCAGGGTGATCAACGATAACATCATTTCTTAAAATCCTTACTAAATAGCCATTATGATGAATGATGCCGTATTTTTTAGATAGTAGTAGTTTACCATGTTTCTCTCCTGGTAAATCAATCAAAGTTTGTTTTGTTAATTTAGTAACGGGCATTTTTAAAATCCCTTTATTGGATAAACTTAAATAGACATTCCCCTTGTGTAATATGATATTGTCCTTTTGAGAAACATTAAAGTGACGTGACGCAAGTATTTTGTTTTTTAGATTAACAATCAAATCACCTGTTGCAAGTAAAATTGCAGTTGTATCTCCAGAGAACGCCATAGAAAGAGGAGGAGACGAATAAATCTTAAGAAATTGAAGATTTTTAGTATCGAGTTTTATAAGTCCATCTCCATTCGTTAGCAAATACAGAAATTTGCCATTGAGCATTAAGCTTTTAATCCTGTTGTCTTTAAAAATTCCTGGATGTGTGGTGCTATTGAAATTAACAAAATTGTAGCCATCGTATCTTGAAAGGCCATTTTCTGTTGCTATCCAAACAAAACCACTTTTGTCTTTTACAATTTCATTAATCTCATTGTGGGGTAAGCCATCTGAAATATTATAAGGAGATTGGTTGCTTTGATAATATTGACCAGTTAAATCATTTAATGTAAGGAAGAAGCATATAGATAAAAAAAATCTGCCTTTCACTGAACTAAATGATTTGATAAATTTCATCCCTTTGAATTATTATGCTTTCAAATGTATAAGTTAAAAAGTCAAAATTCTTACTTATTGTGTGGATTTTTAATTCTTTACACATTTTTATGTGTATCCATTATTGCATTTGAGTATGAAGGAGTAGACCTTCTCGTGATTAAGAAAATATTTGATGCGCTTTCGTCGGAAGAAAACAACTATTTGAATTCGGTTCACAAAGTAGATAAAAGTCGCATTCCTATTTGGTATAGCGCTTTATTGTTCTATTTGATTGATAAAAATTTTGAAATAAAAAGAGGCTCAAGCATTTACTAATTTATAAAATTTCAACAAGGTAGACCTTTAACCAACCCTAATTAAACTCGTTTTAAAAGAATTAATTAAAGAATGGAGCTTTCCAAGTGAAGTTAGAGAAATAACCCATTTTTTATAGTAAATGAAGTAACTTTACATGATGAAGCAATTTTTCTTTTTGGTCTTTTTTTCGTCATTTATCTCATTAGCGCAACCTTTGCAAAATTTCAATAAAGAGCGTACTCAAATAGATAAGGGCTTGATGATTGGTTTGGGTTCTTGGGCTACTTCCAATTTTATTGTTAGTGGCATTGGTTGGGCAACTGTTCCAAAAAGTGAAGCCTATTATTTTCATCAAATGAATGTACTTTGGAATACCGTAAATTTGGGTCTTGCCATTCCTGGTTATTTTAAGGCAAAAAATGACAATCGAGCACTCACCTTGAACGAGACAAAGAAAATCCAACGCAAAACACAAAATATTTTTCTCATAAATACAGGATTGGATGTAGTTTACATTTCAAGTGGTTTTTTGCTTCGAAATTCGGCTCAATCAAATCTTTCCCAAAAGGATCGATTCAATGGATTTGGAAATGCGCTTATTTTGCAGGGAGGATTTTTATTTATCTTTGATTTAACAGCCTATGCGATTCATAAATGCCACGCAAATAAATCCCTGAATAAATTAGAATTGAGCCCCAATGGATTGGGTTTTACGTGGAAGATAGGCAATGAGCCAAGGTATAAAAACCACCGTTTTTATAAAATCCAACGCTTGTAAATAAAAAGGAGCCATTTATCGTGTAAATAGCTCCTACAAATCATAAAAAAAACTAAAGTCCTTTTATCAAATTGTCATAAAGGTCGTTAAATGAATTTCCCTCTGCTGTTCTGCGCTTAGAGAGTTGTTTTAACTCAACTAAGGCCCAAATAACGAATTCCATGAGAAAAGGAGCGTCTTTTGGAGCTACATGTGGTTGATACTTCAATATAAGTTGCTTCAATGGCTCAATTTCATTCAAAGCTGCTGTGTAGGTTTCTTCATTCGCTTCATCGGATAATTCGAGTGCGTTTGCTTCAAAAAACCAATTTAGAACAGCATCATAGGGAGTCTCTTGATCTTGTTTTTTTAACTTCTCAATTTTTGGAAAATACTTCAAAAAAAGTGTTTTGGTTGCCTCTCCAATTAAATGATTTGCCACAAAAGAAGTTCCCTCCTGCTCTCCTTCGTACACCAATTCAACTTTTCCAGTTATCGATGGAATCATCCCAATCAAATCACTGAACCGAACGGTGGTTTCATTTTCATTGTTTAGAATAGCTCGTCGTTCAGCTGTACTAATTAAATTTTCATAGGCTGTAATGCTCATTCGAGCACTCACACCACTTTTATGATCAATATACTCACTTTCTCTAGCCTCAAAAGCTACTTGTTCAAGGATATCTTTCGCTAGTTCAGGGACATGCACTTTGCAATGACGATTCTCTAATTTTTCAGATTCTTGATTGGTAATCGTTTTAGCTGTTTCTATGTCAGCAGAATAATGCGTTAAAATTTGAGAACCGATACGATCTTTTAAAGGAGTCACAATGCTACCTCGATTCGTGTAATCTTCCGGATTGGCCGTAAATACAAATTGTAGATCTAACGGAAGGCGTAACTTGAAACCACGAATTTGAATGTCGCCCTCTTCCAAAATATTGAACAAAGCAACTTGAATGCGGGCCTGTAAATCAGGTAATTCATTGATAACAAAAATGCAACGATTGGCGCGTGGAATCATTCCAAAATGGATAACTCGCTCATCTGAATAGTTCAATTTTAAATTGGCTGCCTTAATTGGATCAATGTCTCCTATTAAATCAGCAATAGTAACGTCTGGTGTTGCTAGTTTTTCAAAAAATCGTTCTGAACGATGCAACCAAGAGATCGGAGTTTCATCGCCCTTTTCTGCTAGTACATCTCGAGCATAGCGACTGATGGGATTGAAAGGATCATCATTCATTTCACTACCTGCAACAACAGGAATATATTCATCCAACAAATTTACCATCAACCGAGCAATTCGAGTTTTGCCTTGTCCACGTAACCCAAGTAAATTAAGGTTATGCTTGGAGAGTATCGCTCGTTCCAATTGAGGAATTACCGTATGTTCGTACCCATGCATTCCAGGAAAGGTTTGAACTCCAGATTTTAGTGCTGCAATTAAATTGTCTCGAAGTTCTGTTTTAATACTTTTGGAAATGTATCCAGTTGATTTTAAAGCACCGAATGTGTTAATAGTTGTGTTCATTTGTTAGTTAATTCGTTTTTTTCTATTTGTTTCGTAATCGTGAAAAATCATTTCACCTAATCCTTTCAATCCCGTGTAGAATGCTTTTCCTTTATTGGATTGCGTAAATTGTTCCACAAAAGACTGCAAATAAGGATCTTTTGCAATCATAAATGTGGTTATTGGAATATGCATTTTTCGAGCTTGAGCCGCCATATTGTAACACTTTTCCACAATCATTTCATCCAGCCCGTTACTGTTTTTGTAATATTGTCCGTCCGGCAAACGAAGGCAGCTTGGTTTACCATCCGTAATCATAAAAATTTGCTTATTTGTATTTCGCTTCCGACGAAGAATATCCATGGCTAATTCCAAACCTGCAACCGTATTTGTATGATAAGGACCAACCTGTAAATATGGGAGATCTTTTATCTTAATTGGCCAAGCATCATTTCCAAAAACGATCACATCCAAGGTGTCTTTTGGATAGGAAGTAGTTATCAATTCAGCAAGGGCCATCGCTACTTTTTTTGCAGGTGTGATGCGATCCTCACCGTATAATATCATACTGTGACTAATGTCAATCATTAATACGGTGCTCATTTGCGATTTGTGGTGTGTATCTTCCACAACTAAATCCTGCTCCGTTAATTTAAAATCTCCAATGCCATTATTTACTTGAGCATTTTTTAAACTCTCCGTAATTGATATATTTTCAATGGAATCACCAAATTGAAAATCACGAAATTCACCAGTCAATTCATCTCCTTGACCACTTTTTTTAGACTTGTGATTTCCTGTTCCACTTTTTCTGATTTTTCCAAAAATTTGATCTAGCGCATTTTTACGCAATGCACGCTCAGTTTTGGCTGTAATAGCTAATTGACCATTTCCGTCAGGTTTAATTTCTTCCCGCAGATACCCCTTCTTTTTCAAATCCTCAATAAAGTCATCCATGGTATATTCATCGTTTGTTAATGAATATTCTTTGTCTAAAATGTTCAGCCAGTCAAGGGCTTCATCGACATCTCCGGATGTGTGTGTGATCAACTCACTAAAAATATCAAATAGTCTTTCAAATGGGGATTGTTCAGGCGCTTCAAATGGTGTAAATATATAACCGGACTTAAGCATGAATAGAGATTTAAGGTAGAACAATAAGAGGTCTAAAAAGTTCCTTTAATTTTTGCTAAAACTATAAATAATTTATTTGCTAAAGAAAAGTCAAGCCTTGAAAACAAGTTAATTAATCATTTTTAGAAATACATCGCTAATTCGAATTAATTCAGTTCAGTTGAGTATTTTTGTAATTCAAACTAATGCATGAATAAACTACTTCTCTCCTTATTTTTATTTACTTCCTACCTTACATTCGCACAAAAGCCTACGAAACAAGAAGATGGTTTAATTACTGGGAAAATCATTGATGCTGCATCATCAAAACCATTGGAGTATGTGTCATTCAGGCTTTTTAAACAAAATGAATCAAAAGTAATTGCAGGAATTTTTAGCGATAATACAGGAAAGATTGTACTAGAAAATGTGCCGAACGGTATTTTTTATGCGATTTGTTCCTTTACTGGTTATGAAACAGATACGATTAAAGACATAAGCATTTCAGCAAGTTTGAAAGTATTCAATTTGGGTACAATCAAGCTTACACAAAGTACCACCAATTTAAAGGAATTCGAAGTGGTAGGAAATATGGATGTTCTGAAAGCTGGCATAGATAAAAAAATCTATAACGTAGCAGAAGATCTTTCTGTTAAAGGGGGTACGGCAAATGATATTTTAACCAGACTTCCTTCTGTTGAATTGGATCAAGAAGGAAAAATCTCACTTCGTGGAGAAGGCACAGTTACAATATTAATTGACGGAAGACCAAGTTCTATTTCAGGTGGAAATGGCAAAACACTCCTTGATGCATTGCCTGCGGGATCTATCGAACGAATAGAAATCGTAACAAATCCTTCAGCGAAATACGATCCTGATGGAAATTCTGGAATCATAAATATTGTTCTTAAAAAAAATAAACTGAAAGGATTTAATGGTGCCGTGTCAACAAATCTTGGCTCGGGAAATATTCGAAATGGGAATGTTGCTGAGACTAACTTATCATTGAGTTACAGAAATGGAGCGTTCAATGTATACGGAATCTATAGTTACCGCTACTTGGATGGTTATAGAAATAACTATTCAAACATCAACCAATTAAATGCTGATGGTAGTCGTTTTATTTTGGATCAAGATCGAACTGGAAGTGATTTAAACGCAGGTCACACCTTTAGAACCGGTGCCGATTTCAACTTAAAGGACCGACAAACACTCGGTATTTCTGCAACAGGCAGCATTGGTGTTAGAGATAGAACAGGTGACCTTTGGAATTCTGTTTACGATACATTGAATAATCGAACAGCACTATGGCAGCGAACCAGTTACGACCCTTCGCAACAACAAAACCTCGATTTTAATGTGAATTATCGTTATGACTTGAAAAAAGACCGTGGAAATTTTGTTTTAGACGCAACTCAATCACTTGGAAAAGAAGGGATTCAAGGGTTTTACCAAGAAAATTACTTTGAACCTGATTCAGTTCCAACAATTGGCAAGAATTCTTTAAAACAACAATTGGACAATAAGGAAAAGAATAATATTACCACCGTACAAGCTGATTTGACCTTGCTTTTTCCGAAAATTTCAGCACGAATGGAAACAGGAATTAAAGCAATTCTTCGCGATCAGGAAGTTAACACTAATTCTGAAACTTTTGATTATTTACTGAACGATTACGCTCAAGATACATTGGCAAATTTTCTGTATCAATACAAAGAACGCGTTTTTAGTGCCTATGGTGTTTTCGGTCAACAACTGGGCAAATTCAAATACCAAGGAGGACTTCGATTTGAACAAGCGTATCAATTACCAAATCTAGTTTCGGAAGGAATTAACATCAACAACCCGCCCTACTTCAACATTTTTCCTTCTGTTCATTTGCGATACGAAATAGTTCCTAAATCTGAATTTAGTATCAGTTACAGCAAAAGAATTACTCGTCCTTCATCAGCAGACATGAATCCATTTACCAATTACTCAGATCCGTTTAACTTAAGAGTTGGAAATCCTTATCTAAAACCAGAATATACAGATTCGTACGACCTAGGATATATACATGAACGCAAAAAATATAGTGTTACGAGTAGCGTGTATTATCGAAATTCAAAAGGAGTAATTAGCAGAGTGAAAGAATATTACGAGGATAACACAAGTGCTGTGACATTTATGAATATTGCCGAAACACACAGTTTAGGGTCAGATATTATTCTAAATATTAAACCAAATTCGTGGTTCAGAACATCTCTTTCTTGGAACGGCAATTACATTTGGTACAATACAAATCAAGAATCATTGCCTAATAGAAACGGGTATTTCCATAATTTCAAAGTAAATTCATCCGTTGAATTTTGGAAAAAAACTGCCTCTGTGCAAGTAAGTGTAACCTACAACGGTAGACGGGTAACCGTTCAAGGAATTGCTCAACGACAGGGCCCGACAGACATTGCTTTTGAAAAAAGATTAGCCAATGGAAAATGGACGATTGGAACGCGTGTTTCGGATGTTTTCAATGTTCAAGGTTTTTATTTTAAAGTAGATCGTCCAACTGTTGAACAAACTTCCACTTTCAAATGGCTCACCAGAAGATACTACTTATCAGTGAGTTATAAATTCGGAAAATTAGAACTCAATACCAAAAAACTTCCGGGAGGAGACGGAGGTGGAGATATGTAATTAGGTGCAATGAAGCAAGAAATTTGGTTTATTATCAATCCCACTTCCGGCATTTCGAATAAAAAGCGAATTGAAAATCAAATTAAAAATTACCTCGATTCTTCAAAATATTCGTACACCATTTTATATACAAATTATGCTGGACATGGTTCTGAGCTAGCAAAACAAGCAATTTCAGAAAAAGTAAATGTAATTTGTGCCGTCGGTGGCGATGGTACAGTTCATGAAATTGCTGTTACATTAATCCATTCAAACGTTAAATTGGCCATTATTCCAAGCGGATCTGGCAATGGATTTGCGCGACATTTTGGAATATCCGAACGTGTTAAAAAAAGTATTGAAACCATCAATAAAGGGTGTTTTACCTTAATAGATACCGCTAAGATCAATGATATACCATTTGTACAAGTCGCTGGGGTTGGTTACGACGCAAAAATTGCATTCGATATGGTTAACAATCGTTTTAGAGGTCTTCTAAAGTACATTTATCTTATTGTTAAATCATACTTTCAATACGAAGGAATTACGATCCAAATTCAACACAAAATTGATCGCTATTTTATGGCAACGATTGCAAACACAAAAGAATTTGGAAATGGATTTAAAATTTCACCTACCTCGCATGCAAGCGATGGAAAATTAGAACTCATATTGGTAAAAAAGCCACCTGTTTACGATTTTCCTTGGATGACTTTTCGATTTCTAATGGGAACTTCAAGTCATTCAAAATATGTAGAAACAATTCATGTTGAAGAAATTACATTTTCAACGAATAGCAAGCATTTCCAGATGGATGGAGAGGGCTTCTTGAATAAATTCATTGAACTTCATTTCCAAATTGTTCCAAACTCACTCTTTGTAATTCATCCGTAATTTATACATTTGACTATGCAATCTTACACGAAAATAACAACTGAACACATAACCATTTTCAAGCAAATCTGCAACGATCGAGTGTATTGCGATTCTGAAAAACTACAGGAATACTCCCACGATGAAACTGAAGATTTGTCCTTTCCTCCAGAGGTTGTTTTAAAGCCAAATTCTGTTGAAGAGATATCCAAAATACTTTCTTTTTGCAACGAAAATAAAATTTGTGTAACGCCAGCTGGCGCTCGAACAGGATTGAGTGGTGGAGCGTTACCGATTCATGGTGGTGTTTTGCTGAGCATGGAAATGTTTAATAAAATTTTAGAAATTGATGAAAAGAACCATCAGGTAATTACTGAACCTGGAGTTATCACACAGGTACTTCAAGATGCCGTAAAAGAAAAAGGATTGTTTTATCCGCCTGATCCTGCGAGTAAAGGAAGTTGTTTTATTGGTGGAAATATTTCAGAAAATTCAGGGGGACCAAAAGCAGTAAAATATGGTGTCACAAAAGATTATGTATTAAATCTTGAAGTTGTTTTGGCTGATGGTTCTATCATTTGGACTGGAGCAAACGTATTGAAAAATGCTACTGGGTACAATTTGACTCAACTCATTGTAGGATCAGAAGGAACTTTGGCAATTGTGACCAAAATTGTTTTAAAACTCATACCTCATCCAACACATAATTTATTAATGTTGGTTCCGTTTTTTGATGCTCAACAAGCTTGTGAAGCTGTTGCAGCCATTTTTCAAGCTGGAATAACGCCAAGCGGATTAGAATTCATGGAACGAGATGCGTTGGTGTACACGCAGAGATTCACCGGTGATTATAGTTTGCATGTTGCCGAGAATCATCAAGCCCATTTATTGATAGAAGTTGATGGATTTGACCCGGATAAACTCATGCAAGAATGCGAGCAAATCTTAATCGTATTAGAGAAATTTGAAACGGACGAAATACTATTTGCTGATTCAGAAGCGCAAAAAAACACCTTGTGGAGTTTGAGAAGAAAAGCGGGAGAAGCGGTTAAGGCTCAATCGATTTATAAAGAAGAAGACACAGTAGTTCCAAGATTCAATCTACCTCAACTGCTACATCATGTTAAAAGAATTGGTCAAAACTATGGATTTCAATCCGTTTGTTACGGTCACGCGGGTGATGGTAATTTACACATCAATATTTTAAAAGGAGAATTATCGGATGAAAAATGGAACAATGAACTTCCCTTAGCTATCCGTGAATTATTCGAAAAAGTAGTTGAATTAGGCGGAACTCTTTCAGGAGAACACGGTATAGGTTTGATACAGAAAAACTATATGGACATTGCTTTTCCAGAAGTTTCCTTGAACATAATGAGAGGAATTAAAACTATTTTCGATCCAAAGCAAATCTTGAATCCAGGAAAAATCTTCCCTGAAAATTAACAAGATTTCGTTTCTTAGATTGATTCTAAATCGTACATTTGTTTTGTGAGAAATAAAATTTTTCAGCAGATAATTGCATCCATCCTCATTTTTGGACTTGGTCTTCATGCAAGTGGAGCTGTTCAATATTTTTCAAACTCGCACGAAAAAAATCAACTTGGAAAGATCTCTTCTTTTGTCAAAAAGAGCGACCTAGGTGGCATATTTGATACGGAAGACTCAGAAATTGAAATTGATTCTGAATTCGAAGATTCAATTGATAAAACAACTGATTTACTAGGAAATAAAGACTTTTATAAAGTTGTTCTTAATGATCGCTCCTTCTCTTTCATTTCAGTTAAATTTGAGAGAAAACATTCCTATAAACTTCCTTTATTTATACATTTTCAAAACTATCGATTATAGAAATTTCTCAAAGTAAAAACTTTTTGAAGAATCTTAAATTGATAGAAAATGAAAACAAAAAACTCTGTTTATACAACAGAGCTGTTTGATAAGTTAAAACATTTTCTTCCAACTCAGGCGCCTTTAAAGGATTTTATTCATCACAATACATTACATGCTTTTCAGAAAGACACGTTCCATCGTGCGCTGCAACAAGCATCAAAAATATTTGGATATAAAACCTACCTGTCGCTGGAAGAATATCAGCAGCTCTACAAGACTGGAAAAATACACACCGATGTATTAATTGACTCGATTCGAAAAAATTGTGGATCAGTAACAGTTAAAGAATTATTGAATACTAAATCGTCAGAACGAACACAAAAGATCGGTGAAGTAAGAAGTAAGTGGAAAAAGGAACGAAAGATTGACCTAGATTCAATGGTTCATCCTATACTTTTTAGAATAACTTCTAGCTATTTAGATCAAGGAATTGCCACAAAGTTATTTCCACATTCAGAGTTAGGTTTTCTGAATTCGCTCAGGAATCTGGAAAAAAATGGTTTTTCAAGTTGGTTTAAAACGAAAAAAGCAAGAAAACTCTTTTTGGATGAAAAAATTGGAGTATTTGATCTTTTGAATCTCATCGTGGGAAGTGAACAAGCTTTTGAAAATTACCTATTCGATCAACAATTTAGTCATCCGGGTTATTCAGGAATGGTAGCCTTTGTGGAAGATAACGAAAACGCTCTTCTAGATAATCGTAAAATCACACTTGAGGAATATATTCACCTAGAACTATTGCTTGAAATTGATGCACTTGAAATTCACTCTAAATCGGTTTGGCAGCCACTTTTATCACCAGACGAAAAAGCTCAATCCTATTTTAGTGAAATAGAGGAAACACGAATTGATAAACAGTATAAAATTTGGCAAGAAGCATATGAATGGACATTTTACAAAAAAATTATTCATTCATTAAACTCCGTTAATTCAAAAAAAGCAGAACATAAAACCACACAATTAATTTTTTGTATTGATGATCGGGAATGTTCCTTACGGAGACACATTGAGGATAATAATCCATCTATGGAAACCTTTGGTACCGCCGGTTTTTTCAATGTTGAATTCTATTTTCAACCTTCTGGCTCGAATTTCACGACCAAGTCTTGCCCTGCCCCACTAAATCCAGCCCATGTTATTCAAGAAAGTTGTGAGGAAAAACAAAACACTAAAAGTATTCAACTTTATCATAATTCAAATCACCTCTTTAAAAGTTGGATAGCATCAACAATTCTTGGTTTTTGGTCGGCGATTAAAATGGCGAGATCAATTTTCTATCCCAAAGCCAATCAATTAATTGTTTCTTCTTCAAGACATATGAATGCTGAAAGTCATTTATCCATTGAGTTTAATGGCGAATTCACTAAAGAAGGAAAACAAATTGGATTTAAGAGTGAGGAAATGGCTGACCGTGTAGAAGGACTTTTGAAAAGTATAGGACTTAGCCAAGATTTTGGTGAATTAATCTACGTCGTTGGTCATGGATCCAGCAGCTCCAATAACACACATTACGCAGGTTACGATTGTGGAGCATGTTCAGGTAGACCTGGATCGGTTAACTCACGCGTAATTTGTTCGATGGCAAATAGAATTGAAGTTAGAACAATACTTCACGAGAGAGGAATTATTATACCAACAAATTCAGTTTTTATTCCGGTACTTCACGATACTTGCAAAGATGAGTTTTTCTATTTCGATGAGGCAAGTTTGTCAGATAAGAATCTGGGAATCCATCTTGAAAACAAAGTTAGATTTCAACAAGCACTTGAACAAAATGCCGTGGAACGTTCCGAGAAATTTGAGTTGATCCTATCTGAAAAAAAATCAAAAAATGTCCACAATGAAGTAAAAACTAGAGCTTATTCATTGTTTGAACCAAGGCCAGAATTAAATCATGCAACAAATGCTTTATGTATTGTTGGAAGACGTGATTTAACTAAGGGAGTTTTCTTAGATCGGAGGTCATTTTTAAATTCGTACGACTTTAGTCAAGATCCTGAAGGAATCTATTTACAAGGAATTTTAAATGCCGTGGCTCCGGTTTGTGGGGGCATCAACTTGGAATACTATTTTTCACGGGTTGACAATCAACAACTAGGATCAGGAACAAAACTTCCGCATAATGTTATGGGATTAATAGGAGTTGCTAATGGAATTGATGGTGATTTACGCACAGGTTTACCAAGTCAAATGATTGAAATTCACGACCCTCTGAGATTATTAGTAATTGTCGAACACAATCCGGAAGTCGTACAAAAGGTACTGAAAAACAACCCCAATACACTTGAATGGTTTCAAAATTCATGGATTCACTTAGTAGTTGTTAACCCTGTTTCCAATGAAAAGCTTGAGTTTTCCTCAAATGGTTGGAAAAGAATTAACGATGTTCAACTTATAAACACTTAATACGATGGAACTATTAATTCACCTACTTATCCTTACTCCGCTTACAGCATTTGTAATAAGTTTAGTTATTCCTAAAAAAATGGAACAATGGTTATCAAGAGTTGCATTTTTTGCTATGTTACTACAATTAATATTTAGTATTACTCTTTCGATTTTTTGGGCTATCAATGAATTTAAAGCAATAAATATCCCTGAGTTTTCGGTTTACCAAAATAGAGACTACAACTTTTACATTGATTTCTATTTCGATGAGTTGACCTTACTTTTCTTGTTAATTGGATCATTCGTAACAGTTCTAATCTCCTATTATAGTCGTTATTATTTACACAGAGAAGAAGGTTATAAACGATTTTTTAATACAATTCTTTTCTTTTTTTCTGGATACATTCTGGTAATTTTCGCTGGAAATATTGAAACATTATTTATCGGCTGGGAAATACTTGGAATTTCATCTTTTCTACTTATTGCTTTCTACCGTGATCGCTATCTTCCTGTAAAAAATGCGGTAAAAGTATTTTCCATTTATCGACTAGGGGATGTAGGACTAATTCTAACTATGTGGTTATCGCATCATTTATGGCATGAAAACATTTCATTTCATAAGTTAACAAATGCCATTTTAGTTCACCAACACATTGAAGAACATTCATTTATCGGATTCACAATTGCTTTATTTATTTTCATTGCAGCGGCAGCCAAATCTGCTCAATTACCCTTCTCTTCATGGTTACCTAGAGCAATGGAGGGACCAACTCCTTCGTCGGCCATATTTTACGGTTCATTAAGCGTTCACATCGGTGCATTCCTACTCATTCGAACCTATCCATTTTGGGAATATCAAACAAGTTTTAAAATTTTGCTAATCTTCTCTGGATTATTAACATCCGTGATTTGTCACTTTATTGCGCAAGTTCAAAGTTCGATTAAAAGTCAAATTGCCTACTCCTCGATAGCTCAAATAGGAATAATATTTATTGAGATAGCTCTTGGATGGCATTGGTTAGCATTCATACACATTGCAGGAAATGCATTCTTAAGAACCTACCAATTATTAATTTCTCCTTCCATTGTTGCATTTCGTATTCGCGAGCAATTTTTTCACTTTCAACCAAGAGAGACAAAAACAAAAAACAGAATCATTGGGAAAATTGAAAACACAATTTATTTGCTGAGCATCAAAGAATTCAACCTGGATTCAATGATGTACAATTATTTATGGAATCCGTTAAAGCATATTGGCTCAACTTGGAAAATATTAAATTTTAAACGTGTTTTTTACCTTATTGGCGTATTAGTTTTAATTGGGATTATCCTATTAAATTCAGGCAAAACTTGGTCTTTATTTTTTTCAAATATATTCTCTGTAATTTTTGGATTGATTGGATTAATAGCAATCATAAAAGCTTTTACAGAAAGGGATAGTGTTCGAAAAAGCTGGACATTAATCCTACTAAATCATGTGTTAATTTCCATTTCAATCTCTTTTAATGAACACTTTGATTGGATTCATAACTTATGGTATTTAAGCGGTATTTTTCTATCCTGGTTCATTGGTTTAATCGTTGTAAATCGAATGAGAAAGCAAGAGAATTGGATAAGTCTTGATCGCTTTTATGGACATTCTTTTGAACATCCAAAGCAAGCATTCATTTTTCTACTATGTTGTTTAGGAATATCTGGATTTCCAATAACGCCCTCTTTTATAGGAGAGGATTTGATTTTTTCTCACATCGGTTATAATCAAATTTTATTAGCCTTTTTAATTGCAATGAGCCTAATAGTAAACGGACTTGCCGCAATTCGCATTTACTCCAGAATTTTTCTGGGCCCTCATATTAAAACGTATCACGAGGTGGCTAAGCGCTCCTCTTAACTTAAAAATTAGTAAAATGAAATCAACTAAAAAACAAATTCCATTAGATGGAATAAAAGGGTTAAAAGAAAATGGAAAATCGGATATTTTGTCCGGATTCCTTGTGTTTCTTCTCGCTCTCCCATTAAGTTTAGGGATTGCAAAAGCAAGTGAATTCCCACCTGCCATGGGAGTATTAACCGCAATGATTGGCGGTATTTTCGTTTCTTTTTTTGCGGGAAGCCGATTGACAATCAAAGGGCCAGCAGCAGGTTTAATTACGGTTTGCGCTGGTGCTGTCGCAGAAATGGGCGGTGGTTCAACAGGCTGGCACTTAGCTTGTGCCGCTATCGTTTTCACTGGAATCATTCAATTTATTCTTAGCAAATTTAAAATTGGATCAATTGGAGATTTCTTTCCGCATTCCGTGGTTCATGGGATGCTTGCCGCAATTGGGATTTTAATTTTCGCAAAGCAATTTCCAATTTTACTTGGAGTAGATCCTAAATTAACAAAAGGATTATCTCCAATTGAACTTTACTCGCATATTCCTGATTTTATTTCACATGCAAATGGAATAGTCGCAACAATCGGTTTATTTTCACTTTTCTTACTTTTTCTAATTCCAAATTTGGGTAAACTAGGAAAAAGAATTCCTGTACCACTTCTCATAATCTTACTGGCCGTTCCTATTGCTATGTTGAATGAGTTTGATAAATTGCCCTCCTTTGTTTTGGTGAAAATCGGTAATTTTTGGGGAAATATATCATTCAGTAATACAGATTTTTCAATGATTGGAAGTTTTGTTTTTTGGAAATATGTAGTCATGTTTTTATTTGTAAATACAATTGAATCATTACTCACCGTTAAAGCCATTGATAATCAAGATCCATTCAAACGAAAATCAGATTACAACAAGGATTTGGCTGCGGTTGGTCTAGGAAATACTCTTTCGGGATTTTTAGGAGGATTACCCATGATATCGGAGGTAGCAAGGAGCTCTGCTAATGTTGGGTATGGAGGAAAAACAAGATGGTCAAATTTCTTCCATGGAATATTTTTATTATTAGCAATGCTCTTGATGATTCCTGTCATTGAGTGGATTCCAAATGCTGCCTTAGCTGCTATGCTTATTTTTGTTGCTTTTCGATTAGCATCACCAAATGAATTTATAGGAACCTATAAAATTGGAATAGAGCAACTAATAATCTTTTTAATTACGATTATAATAACAATTGCCGAAGATTTACTTTTAGGTGTAGCAGCAGGAATTCTTGTGAAAATGATCTTTCATATTGCAAGAGGTGTGAGTATTAAAAACTTATTTTCAGCCAAAATGTTATTGGACGAAAATTCTGATTCCCTTGATATTTATATTGAGAAATCAGCTGTATTCAGCAATATCATTTCGTTCAAGAATAAATTCAATAATCTACCTGAAGGTAAACATATTCGAATCCATTACAAAAATGCCACATTCATCGATCACTCTTTTCAAGAATTTATCCATCAATTTATTTCTGAATATGAGGATACTGGTGGAAAAGTTACTATTTTAGAAACCGAGGAGTTCAAACGATTCTCTAAGCATGAAATGAGTGCCATGAAACATCTAAAATGATTGAATTGAAAACAAAAACAACAATCTTCTTTGTATTATTTTGTGCATTTTCATTTTCTCAAAAAGACATTGCTACTCACCAAAATGCATGGGTAACTTATTTGGGTAATCATAAACTGACTAAAAAAATAGGTTTACATACAGAGTATCAATGGAGAAGAGAAAATGGTTTTCAAAATTGGCAACAATCTCTATTAAGACTTGGGGTTGATTACCAACTTAATACTTCTTTTTCAATTTCCGGAGGATATGGGTGGATAGAAACTTTTCCCTATGGGGAACAACCTGTATTGAATGAATTTACTGAACATAGAATCTGGCAACAATTCAACCAAAAGAACAAAGTTGAAACTACGTTTAAAAATTTTGAAATTCAACATCGCTATCGGTTAGAACAACGCTTTTTAGATACATACTCGTTGAACAATGCTAATGAAATCATTCAAGGAAATACTATTTTCAGGCAGCGAGTACGCTATCGATTAATGTTTATGATTCCCTTGAGTAAAAAGTCACTGGAAGAAAACACCTTGTTTCTCAATGTAAACAATGAAGTATTTATTGGATTTGGCAAGGGAATAGCAAAAAACGTATTCGATCAAAATCGATTTAACGCCGCTCTTGGATGGAAATTCAGTTCTAATTTCATGCTACAACTTGGTTATTTAAATCAGAACATTATCAAAGCTGATGGAATTAAAGCCGAACGAAACCATACGTTGCTCATTTCCACGAGCTATAATTTGGACTTTACAGAGAAGCAAAAACCCTAGCCGATGAAACTAGGGTTTTCTTTATTCATATCATATACTATAAATCCAATTGATAAACAGCGGACAACGATGTGTTATCACGGATAGTAATGTCCAAATCATTGATTAATCCATCGCTTATGTCATATACCCAACCATGTACATGTAAATCCTGACCACGTTCCCATGCTCCTTGAACTATTGAAGTTTTGGCTAAATCCAATACTTGCTCCACAACATTTAATTCAACAAATCGATCAAAGCGTTGTTTTTCATCCGCTATTGCATTTAATTCATCTTGATGAAAACGATATACATCCTTGATATGTCTTATCCAGTTATCTATCAATCCAACGTGTTTATTTGTCATTGCCGTTTGAACTCCCCCGCAACCATAATGTCCACAAACAATAACGTGTTTTACTTGCAAAACATTTACCGCATAATCTAAAACCGACAACATATTCATATCGGAATGAACTACCATATTTGCAATATTTCGATGTACAAACACCTCACCTGGCTGTGCTCCAATTATTTCATTAGCAGGAACCCTACTATCTGCGCATCCAATCCATAACACGGGTGGCTTTTGTCCTGATGATAATTTTTTAAAAAATTCAGGATCTTGACTAAGTTTATCGTCAACCCATTTTTTGTTATTGTCTAATAATTTTTTATAAAACGTTTCCATATTTATTTATATTAAGCATTTGAAAATCAATATTTTTATTTTTCGCACCAAAGTTTTTAAATTCTTCTAGCATCTCAAGAACGTCATAATCAATGGATTTGCACTTTGAACCATCGACAACTAATTTGGTATTAGGTTTTGCTTTAAAAAGCATTTCTTGAATGCCACTTTTATTTAAAAAAGTAACCTCTTCCGATAGAATGATTAGCGTTTCGTTTGTATTCTCTTCTTTGTAAAAGTGATTTTTGTAATTAGATTTTAAAATATAAAAAATTGCAAACGCCATTCCTATTCCTATTCCTTTCAATAAATCAGTAAACAATACGCCTAAAATTGTAGCCATAAAAGGAACGTATTGTTCTTGACCTAAATTGATCATCTGTTTAAACAAGGAAATTTTAGTCAATTTGTACCCAACAAGAATTAATACTGCACCTAAAACAGATAGAGGAATTAAGTTCAAAATAGATGGAATAAACAAAATTGCAGATAGTAGAAAAATCCCATGAATTATTGTAGAGAGCTTTGATTTTCCGCCCGAATTTATATTCGCTGAACTTCGAACTATTACTTGGGTAATTGGCAATCCACCTAGTAGAGAACTAACAATATTACCCATTCCTTGCGCCCTTAATTCCTTATTTTTTGGGGTAATATTTTTTTGAGGATCGAGCTTATCCGTTGCTTCCACACTTAGCAAAGTCTCCAAACTACCCACAATTGCCAATGTAATAGCAATAATATAGACGTTGGGATTAACTAAAAATGTAAAATCAGGAAATGTAAATAATGCTGGAAATTCAGAAACTGTTTTTAGCACTGGAATCTGAACGAGATGTTCTTTAGAAATCTGTAAATCTGGGATTAATGAATTAAAAATCAAATTCAAGCCAATTGCCACTAATACAGCAACCAATGCGCCAGGAATCTGATTAATCAACTTATTTTTTTTCATAAATGGCAAGTCCCAAACGACAAGTAAAACCAACGAAAATAGACCAATAATTAACGATCCAATCTGAATTCCATTTAATGCATAAAATAATTCTGAAAGGGTATTGTGTCCATCGGATTGAACAAAGGACTCGTCTCCCATGAAATCAGCATCGTAACCCACTAAATGTGGAATCTCCTTCAAAATCAATGTTATTCCGATTGCTGCTAACATTCCTTTAATAACGGAGGATGGTATATACCCTGCAATAACTCCTGCCTTGAAAAAGCCAGCCAAGACTTGTAATACCCCAGAAATTAGCACTGCCAAAAGAAATGCCTGATAACTTCCTAATGTTGTAATTGAAGCAATAACTATGGTTATCAAACCAGCTGCTGGACCTGATACGCCTAATTTTGACCCACTAAAAAAACCTACAACAATTCCTCCAATGACTCCTGCTATTAGGCCGGCAAATATATTTGGTAACCCTTCGATCCCTTTCAGATTTGTAGATGCTAAACCAATTCCCAAACACAAGGGCAACGCCACAAGAAAAACCACTAAACCTGCTGACAAATCACTTCGCCAGTCTTTAAAAAACCCATTCATAACTAAAATTTTAATTTGAAACTAATGTTAACTCAATTAAAATTTCAATTCAGGAGGGGAAAATGGTACAGATAATATTGCTGCTTGTACTTTACCCTGAAAAAAGGTAAATACTATTTTAAGATG
Organism: Crocinitomicaceae bacterium; assembly: GCA_044361535.1. GTDB lineage: Bacteria > Bacteroidota > Bacteroidia > Flavobacteriales_D > Crocinitomicaceae > UBA952. The sequence goes on along the minus strand of JBIKIQ010000001.1, from coordinate 83,270 downwards.
AATTTTTTGGAGAAATTTTGAAATACACGAACCATTATTGTAGGCATCAAAACCAATGTACTTTATTTCCTCTTCACGTTCTTCTGAATCTGATTCATTTGAATCTAAATCAACAAGCTCTATATTATACGAATCTATGCCTTCAACTTCAAGTAAACTAGTATGAAAAAGAGTAATACAATGAATTACTGCTACTACAAAAAGAATTACTCGAAATATGTTAAGTCTACCTCTCATTAATAATATGCAATAAAAACAATTAATTAAATTTATGATTAAAGACAAATATAATCATATTATGTTCGAATAATAAATTGATTCTTGCAGAAACAAAAAAAGCCGGACTTTGCCGGCTTTCACTATTTTAATCTCGCTTATTTTATAAAGTCACCTACCTTTGTATTGGTATCAATTTCGAACATACTCATGGTGTTCGGCTGTGAACCAAGAACTAAATAGTATCCTTTATTATCAATAAATGGTTCTACACGATTCGTTGTAGGATTTAACCTTGCAGTGGATGATTTAGCAGATGACTTCTTGAAAGTCATCGTTAAAGTCATACCATTATCAGTTATATTCATCTTTGAGAACTTATGACTTGCATTTATCGGTGTCATTTTCCAATTCCCCGCATAACTAGCTAAACTCGATTGTGCATTCAAAAAATAAGAGCATAAAACAAATGAGATGCTCAAAAAAACTGTATTTAATTTCATTGTAAATTTATTTAGTATAATCACTATATTTAGTACCTGTGCCAGTAACATAACCCATTAAAGATCCATCCGCAGGAACATGCACAAGAAAATAATCTGTTCCTCCCACGTTGAAATGTAACTTTCTTTCTTGTGGATCATACTTTGCAGGAATATTTTTAAGATTCAATTTTTTTATAGTAATCGTAACCGATGTACCATTGTCAAAAATGTTCAACTTTGACAAATTGTGACTTGAATTTAGTGGTTTCATTTTCCAAGAACCTGCAAAAGAAGCTTGGGTAGTTTGAGCAGAAATACTCTGAGAGAAGAATACAAACAACATCATCAATCCAAAGGCAAATAAACCATTTTTCATAGAATTAAATTTTAAATTAAACTTGTTAAAAACATAATTTTCGTGATAAATTTACTTGTAATTATTAAATATACCAAATTATTAATCTATTAATCAAGTAGATAATTCAATTATCCGAATTGATGCTCCAAGCAATGAATTAATGGTCTCATGCATTTTAAAATGGTATGTATCAGCTGTTAATAGTAGTTCTTTTAGTTTAATCTCAACATCACTTTCTGTTTTAAATTCAAATGCTAAACCTTTGCCAATAAACATTTGCGCCTCGGGGAATTTTTCGTGTTTTGGTCCAAATAGAACAGGTAACCCATAAGAAGCTGGTTCGAGTATGTTGTGTAATTTGCCGGTAAATCCTCCTCCAATCACAGCGATTTTACCAAAAACATAAGCCTTGGACAAATGACCAATTGTATCTAAAACCAAACAATTCGCTTGTACATCTTCACCATTATAATGGGTAAAACGAATACCGTTTGACTGTAATTTATTTACAATGGAATTTATATGACCTACCGAAATATCGTGCGGAGCAACGATGAATTTTAGAGCTGGATGATTTAAAATAAAAGGAATAAGCTTTTCTTCCTCTACAGGCCATGAACTCCCTAAAACTATTGCTTCCTGACCGTTTAAGAACTTTTCAATTTTACTGAAGTCAGCATCGAATTCACCCCTGATTTTCTTGTCAAGCACCTGATTTTTCACCTGAACCACTTGATCAAATCGCGTATCACCAACAACTGTGACATCTTCAATTCCAATAGAATTCAATAAACTTTTGGACTCCTCAGTTTGGACATAAAAATGATTAATTTGTCTTATTATTTTTTGAAAAAAACCTCCATACCACTTGAAAAAGATTTGACTTTTTCGAAAGTTTGATGAAACAGAATAAACGTCAATTCCTCTTTTTTTTGCTTGTAAAAGATAATTTGCCCAGAATTCATATTTTATGAAATAAATTTTTACAGGTTTAATCGCATCTAGAAAATAGGCAGCATTTGAAACGGTGTCTAATGGAAGATACATAACATGGTCAGCCAAATGAGTTCGTTTATGGTAATGCAACATGCCAGAAGGTGAAAAAAACGTTACTAGAATAAACGCGTCAGGAAACTTGTTTTTTAGGGCATTCATTACCGGCAAACTTTGATCAAACTCACCTAATGAAGCGCAATGAAACCAATAAACATCTTTTTTAGTTTCATTTTTTGGCAAGGTACTCTTCCATTTTTTTCTGCCCGCTATCCACAACTTGGCTTTAGCATTGAAGAGGGAAGTAAAACAGATTAGAAATCCATACAAACCAATTGAAATATTATACAAAAGATGCATCAATCGAAATAAAATTCTTTTGTCTTGCGCTTGTAAAAAGGGATCATCCATCCTAGCCTAACTCCCATTTGCACATCCAGCCTTGTCTTTGTTGAAACGGCTACATCTGGCTGGTCAAAATTGATTGTTCGTAAATTCTTAGTCAGTCCTTCTTGAAAATAGAATCCGCCATAAAAATTATAAAAACCGCCATTAGCCATAAAGGCATAACCAACAAATTGATGAAAATTAACGCCCGCTGTCAGACGATCATACCCTTTTCGATACTGTAATTCTAGTTGAGGAATCACCTGGTCATTTGTTTCTATTCGCATGTGATGAATCAAATATCCGAAGCCTCCATTAATAAATATTCCCGAATTTTTATTTGGACTTAGAACTGGGAAAAGCTTCCCAACTGACCCATTTATATGGAATCCTCTGGGCAAAATAAAAATTCGAGCAATATCACCATTTACATCGGTAACGTTTCCGAATGAATCAATCAAATGGTCAAGCAAACCCGTGAGACGAACACGATTACCAAAAATAAAATTACTTTCCATTCCAAAGTACCAATTTGAGGCAGTTTTATATCCAGCAATTATCCCCAAATGATTCAAGTAGCCATAACGATCTGCTAGGTCACCACCCGTTAAATTAGCACCATAATGAACACCCACCCATGGGGTTGCTATGGCTGAATCCTTCACATTTCGTTGAGCTGAAATTTGAATTATAAAACTTAAAAAGAATACGGCAAAAAGAAATTTCATACTTCAAAAGTAACGTTTTTACAATGAATTTATTGAATCACTACTAATATGTTCTATTTCAACACATTTTATTATCTCCGTAGCATTTGTAGCAATTGCTCTTCGATCTATGCAGAAACCAATACATGAAATAATCTTAGACCCATCGCATATCACCCATTGATTTTGTCGGTTAGCATTCAAAACCTTGGCATCTGTTAATACATCACTAATCAACTTTGATCCTTTAACGCCTATTGGAAATATACGATCTCCAGTTTGCCATTTTCTAATGTGTAATTCTCCATCAATCTTGGCTGCATCCAAATACAATTTTTCTTTCGTGAAAACTTTTGGTAATTCGAAAACAATCGAAGAATTAATTCTTGGTTTACATTCAAATCTAAACTTCTTAAATTCAAAAAACAATAAATCTGTTTCACGAATTATCTTACCAATATTTGATTTTGCTGGAAAATCTAACCGAGCACCTTTTTTAGAAAGCATTAACTTTTTAAATTCACTTAAAAAGCCGGATGGCACATTCAATTGTCTAAATAGCTCAATAATTCGCTCGTCTCCCCATTGATTAACGTCAGAAAGAGAAACCGTTTTCTTATTTCTTAACTCATCTATCAAAAGGGATGTTTCTTTCGCTATTATGTCTTGATTTTCCTGCAAAACGTGCATTATTTTAAGAACAGATTGCTTCAATTCAGGAATATTCTTTTCTAATTCAGGAATTATCTCATTTCTAAAACGATTTCGCACATATACATTCTTTGAATTTGACTGATCTTCGCGCCAAAATAAATTTCGTTCCTCTGCACAGATCAATAATTCTTTCTTCGAAAACTGTAAAAATGGCCTGAAAACATGCCCTTCGTGCTCTTTCATACCGGCAAGCCCTGCTATCCCAGAATTGCGATAAAACTGTATGAAAAAGGTCTCAATTTGATCATTTGAATGATGACCGACAAATAATACTGAAGGTTGTGTTTTATCCAGATTTTCTCTAAAAAACGCATAGCGAATTTCACGCGCTCGATTTTGCAGATTGGCTGATTTTTCTTTAAGTTCTGATTTTAAATCATGAACTTTAATCTGAATGGGAATATTTCGTTGTGAACAAAATTCCTCTAAAAAATCTTGGTCTTTGTTACTCTCCTTACCCCTCAATTTATAATTTACATGAAGAGCAATCACGTCAAAATACCGTGAGGCAAGATCAAGTAACAAGGTAGAATCCACACCTGAACTGACAGCTACAAATACGGTTTTTGAACCTATTTCTTTAGTTAAATTCTGGATAGACTTTTCTACCTGATTCATTTTAAATCTAATATACGTGCAATTTTAGTTTGGCATTCCTGAAATTCTTGTTCAGGATCAGAATCCAACGTAATTGCACCGCCAACTGGACAAGATACATAGTTTTTTCTCGAATTGTAAATCATACTTCGAATTACTACGTTGAAATCAAAATCACCATTTGGACTTATATATCCAATTGTTCCCGAATAAATACCACGAGAAAAATCCTCGATTTCATCAATTAATTCCATTGCTCTCAACTTAGGCGCTCCCGTCATTGAACCCATCGGAAATGAGGCTTTGATTATATCTGTAAATGACACAAAATCCTTGATATCACATGAAATTGAAGAAATCATTTGATGCACGGTCTCAAATGAATAAATCTCACACAATTCGTCGACTTTTACTGAATTTATTTTCGCAACTTTCGATAAATCATTTCGGACTAAATCCACTATCATAATATTTTCCGCTCGTTCCTTTGGATTGTTTTTCAGTTCATATTTAAGTTGTTCATCAAGTATTAAGTCCTTGTTTCTAGGCGCTGTACCTTTAATTGGTTGTGAAAAAAGCTTGTCACCCTCTTTTTTCAAAAATCTCTCAGGACTGCCGCAAAAAACATGGTGTTCAGCAAATTGAAAGTACGCAGAAAAAGGTGCTTTTGTAATCTCATTCAGTTTAAAGTAAAAATCAAGCGGATAATCAATTACAACATGATCAGCATAGAATTCTTGACAATAATTCATTTCATAAACCTCTCCTTGACGGATGTATTCTTTAATCTGTCTTACCTTTTGAAGGTACTTCTCTTTTTGCGTTCTATTTTTCCAAGCAATTTTATGATTATGAAAATTTCTATCGGTTTCTTCCTCTAAAAAATAATTCAGGAACTCGAAATTTTCAGCATTTTTATCCCCTTGCAAAAACTGAAAATTCTCATGATCAATTTTAACAACACATTTAGGAACATAAAAAATAACTTGAGGAAATTCCGTTTCATCTCTATTCGAAGATGTTAAATCTTCAATTTCGTTCTTGACATTGTAATTCAATGACCCAAAAAGATAGCTAGTTGAATAAAGTTTAATAAATTCAGACAATTCTTCCAACGAATTAGAAGAATTTAAAACAATGGAATCAGTCGCTCCGAATGCTAATATCGAAGATCCATCATTACTATTTAAATAGGTAATTGGAAAATCAAACTTACTAGGCATATAATTGTTTTTTCATTCTACTCAAAGATTCCGGTAAAATCCCTAAATAAGAGGCTATTTGATATTGTGGAACCAACTGTTCGATTTTTGGATGCCTTTGAATAAGTTGAATATAGCGATCTTTTGCACTTCCGCTCATTGCTAAAAAAAAACGTTTTTGAAGTACAACTAAAGTTCGCTGGGTTATGATTCGAAACATTCGTTCCATTTGCGGAATCTGACTAAACAATTCCTCTTTTCTTTCAGGATTAACAACTAAAACAGTCAAATCTTCAAGCGCTTGTGCAGACATTATTGCTCGTTCACCGTAATTGAAAGACGCTATATCACCCATCCACCAATCTTTAAAAGCAAAATAAAGGATATGATCGTTTCCCTTTTCATCGGAGTAAAACACTTTTGCAGAACCATCAATCACAAATGCCTCCGTCTTACATATTTCTCCCTGACTAAAAAGGAACTCTTTTTTATTGAAAAATTTAAGTTCGTATGAATTTTTAATTAAATAAATCTCATTTTCATTTAAACTAATTCGTGTAGAAAAATAGCGAATTAATTCGTCGTGAACATTCTCAGTTATCATAGAGTAAATTTACACCATAATTTTTCATACGGCTGTAATTTGAACTATTTTAACCTAATTTTTGTTTTAAAAGAATGTATCAATTAAAAACAAAACAAATCATTCCAACTGACTTAGAAACGTGTTGGAATTTTTTCTCCTCTCCTAAAAATTTAAAAATCATAACCCCAGAGTATATGGGATTTGAAGTACTTTTTGAAATTCCAGAAAAAATGTATGCTGGCCTTATGATTGAGTATGAGGTAAAACCCCTTTTAGGTATCCCAATGAAATGGATTACCGAAATCACTCACGTTGATGAAATGAAGTTTTTTGTTGACGAACAGCGGAAAGGTCCCTATCGAATTTGGCACCACGAACATCATTTTAAGCAAGTTGAAAACGGAATAGAAATGACGGACATTGTCTCTTATGAAATTCCTTTTGGAGTTCTTGGAAAAATTGCACAACCCCTGATAGTTAAAAACAAATTAAACCAGATTTTCGACTATCGATTTCAAAAGGTGGAGGAAATATTCGGTAAACCTTCCCATTAAATAAAGCCTAGGGAAATTAAAATTCCAAAAACAAGAAGGAAAATAGCAACTGTTTTCTGCACAGATAGTATCGTTGTTTTCGCTAATAATTTAGAACCTACATAACTGCCTAAAAAAGCTACAAAAATCGAAATCAACAGTACAGGTCGTACGAGTATTTCACTTGAGCTTAGGAAAGATAGCGTAGTAGAATACATAGTCAAACGTGAAACATCAATTAAAAACCCAATCGAGCTTGAAGTAGCAACGAATTCTTCTTTAGTAACGTTTGCTTTTGATAAAAACATGGAGCGGAAAGCACCTTGATGGCCAGATAAACCTCCGAAAAACCCACTCAAAGCGCCTCCAATTACTAAGCGAGTTGGAGTTGTCTCAAATGATTTTTTTTTATAGAAAAATTCAATGAAGGCGAAACTTATCATGGTAATTCCAATCACAATTTTGATGGGTGTAACCGTGTTTTGAAAAATAGAAAGATTATATTTAATTTCATATGTGTATGAATCCAAGTAACTGAATAGAAAGCTACCTATTATTGCAAAAACAATTGCCGTTGGCGCAAAACGCAGTAACAGCAAATAATTAATCTTTCTGTAAACAAAAAGTACTTTGAATAAAGAATTAAAAAAATGAACGATTGCTGTTGCAAAAACTGCCACCTCAATTGGAAAAAAGACACAGAATACAGGTAAGAGCAATGTTCCTAAACCAAACCCCGAAAAGAAAGTTAATACACTTCCAAAAAAAACAACTAAGGGAACAATTACAATCTCCAACTCATAAAATTTAAACGAAAATAGGTGTTTTGTTAAAACAACTAAGTCGTTCTGTAAAAATTTAACGTTTAAATAAGATTACTTCCAAGCATTATAGCCACCCTCTAAATCGTAAATTTCTTTGAATCCCCATTCTTTTATAAGTTCAGCCGCATTTTCACTTCTACCTCCGGCTGCACAATACACCAAAACAGGTTTGTTTTTGTCCAATTTCTTGATCTGTTTTTCAAAAGAATCACCATTGTAATCAATGTTTTTTGCTCCCTCAATAAATCCATTTGAGAATTCACGTGAGGTGCGAACATCAATTAATTGTGCTCCCGATTTTTTCATTAATTCCGTAAATTCAGCTTTTGAGACTTTTTTAGTAATTGTCTGCGCTGTAAGGGTAGTAGAAGATGTTGAGCACGAAAAAAACAAAAAAACGATACTCAAAATAGATAGCATTTTCATAATAATTGATTTAATTGTGGACGAATTTAGTGGTTTGAAAATTTACACTGAGTAACTTAAGTTTCATTCAAAATGTATTTCCGTAAAATCGTTGGCTGTTAGTGGCCAGTTCGGTTCAGTTCCTGGACGAGTTAGCTGAATTGTTTGAAATCCTGCTTGCTTTGCAGCATCTAATTCTTCAACAATATCTGAAAGAAAAACAATGAATTGGGGATTCAAATTGATTTTTTCCGCAATTTTTTTATACGTCTCAACATCTCTTTTTGAGCCAGTATTGGTATCAAAATAATGTTCAAAATAGCGATTTAAATCACCCGTCTCTGTGTAACCAAACAATAGTTTTTGTGCTGCAACAGAACCCGATGAAAAAATGCCCATTCGCAACCTTAAATTTTTCCACTCCATCAATTTAACGGGGACTTCAGGATATACATGCCCTACAATTTCTCCTGTTTTGTATCCTGTTTGCCAAAGTACACCTTGAAGGGTCTTGAGTGGAGTTACTTTACGGTCTTCTTTACTCCAAGTCAATATCTTGTCAATTATCTCTTGAACGGAATTTATTTCAATATTCTCCTCGTTTTGAACAATTTCTTTCACTTGATCAAAAGCCAATTTTACCTGCTTTAGATTTTTCACTTTTTCAAGTCGTTGAATGTTGTCTTGAAAATAGGGGAAAAGCACTTCATATACGAATGAAACAGATGTAGTTGTTCCCTCAATATCCATCAACACAAATCTCACATCTTTCATTATTCAGGTATTTTAAAATCTTGGAACTTTAATTCTATTTTTGAATCGGTGTAATGCGGGACCCACCCGCTCATATCGATAAATATACGAATAGCTTTTACAAAAGGATTCGTTTCACCCGCATCAAACCAATGCTTGCTTCCGGCAGGAACACTGATTAAATCCCCACGCTGACAAAGCAAATTAAAGACAGGCTCAGTTTCTAAGTTGAACCAAAACAAACCTTGTCCGTCAACAAAGAAACGAATTTCATCCTCGGTATGAATATGCTCAGCGAGAAATTTGGCGCGAATAGCCTCATAATTTTCAGTCAAAGAATTGATGGAAATAACATCCGCTGTCTCATATCCTCCATTTTGCATGAACGGACCTAAATCTTTTTCATAGGCCTTCAAAATTTCATCACTTGAAGCAGAGTCATCAAAACTTACATCACAAAACCATTGATCAAAAAAAATTCCCCTTTGATTTAAAAACGTTTTAATCTCCGAAGGTTCCGAAATATGAATCTTTTTTTCTGGTATCGATAAAATTGCCATAATACAAAAATAGAATTTTATTTATTAAAATAAACCTATCTTCGCGCAGATATAAATTTCGAATACAGTTTTGAAAGTTGTAAATGACTCTAAAATTAAACGAATAAAACAAGGTCGACTTTAAACAATTTAATTGCAGAGTAGTAATTTATAAAAATAAATACAATTAATTCTAAAAACATACAAACACATTTAACGCATTATAAAGATAGTGTTTGCATTATTTGAACTAACTTTGTTTTTTGGAATAATATGAATTTTAGTAGTTTAACCGCCATTTCACCCATTGACGGAAGATATCAGTCAAAAACACAAGAATTACAACCTTTTTTTTCTGAGTTTGGATTAATCAAATACCGCGTTCAAGTTGAGGTTGAGTATTTAATTGCTTTGGCCGAATGGAAAGTAGATCCACTCAGAGATTTTCCATTGGAATTGAGTGATGAATTAAGAAAAATCTACATTAATTTTTCAGAAAAAGACGCACTTTGGATTAAAGAAACTGAAAAGGTAACCAACCACGATGTAAAGGCGGTTGAATACTTTTTGAAAGAAAAACTGCAAGAATTAAACCTGGAAAAATACCTGGAGTTTGTTCACTTTGGACTGACTTCACAAGATATCAACAATACAGCAATTCCATTGTCTTTGAAGGAAGGAATTCATGCTGTTTATTTACCGGCTTTATCTGGATTAATTCATAAGCTAGAAATTCTTCAAAGTGATTGGAAAGATATTCCAATGCTTGCTAGAACTCACGGTCAACCAGCCTCTCCTACCCGACTGGGAAAAGAGATTCAAGTGTTTACCGAACGATTGAAAAAACAGATGGATGCATTGAATCAAATTCCATTTTCAGCCAAATTTGGAGGAGCTACCGGTAATTTTAATGCTCATCATGTTGCTTTTCCTGAATCAAATTGGGTTGAATTTGCCAATCATTTTGTGAATGATAAATTAGGACTCGACCGTAGTCAAACTACAACACAAATTGAACATTACGATAACCTTGCGGCTCTGTTTGATGCACTAAAGAGAATCAATACCATTATTCTTGATTTGAATAGAGATTTCTGGACCTACATTTCCATGGAGTATTTCAAACAGAAAATCAAAGCAGGAGAAATTGGCTCCTCAGCCATGCCGCACAAGGTAAATCCAATTGACTTTGAAAATTCAGAAGGAAATATTGGGATAGCAAATGCACTTTACGAACATCTTTCAGCCAAACTTCCCGTTTCGAGATTACAGCGCGATTTAACCGATTCAACGGTTTTGAGAACTATTGGCGTTCCTATTGCACATACCATCATTGCTTTTTCATCAACACTGAAAGGACTTGATAAACTATTACTTAACGAGAATGCATTTCACCAAGATTTAGAAAATAATTGGGCCGTTGTTGCCGAAGCAATTCAATCTATATTGAGACGAGAGGGATTTGAAAAACCTTATGAATTGCTAAAGGAACTAACACGTACTAATGAAGGAATTACAGAAAAAAGCGTGAAAACTTTCATTGATGGATTGACAATTTCCGAAACATTGAGAAATGAGTTAAAAGCAATAACGCCTCATAATTATACGGGAATTCAATTGGTAAACTAATATGAAAAACACCTTCATTGCTACAGGCTTGCTTTTTAGTGTATTTAGCTACGCTCAACAAAATATCCAATGGGGTCCGCTTGAAAGAAGTAACGGTTCGTTGTTATCCATCATACCAAAAAACGATGGTAATTTCTATTCACTGAGATGGCTAGGAGGACGTGTATTTGGTTCATATTATATAGTTGAACACGAAAATTTATCAAAATTTGAATCAGCCAAAATCAAACAAACGGTTGAAAATGGAATGGCCTCGTTGGAATATGGAGCAACGATAAAAAATCAACCCGTCATATTTCTTTCAGACAAAAACGGGAAAAATCATTGTTTATTTTTCCAGAGATTGGGCTCAAATTTAAAGTTCATTGGTCCTGCAGAACAAATACTTTGTTACGAAAATGAAAAAATTGCCGCTCAATCTGAATTTCAAATTACTCAATCAGAAAACAAAAATTTCTTAGCTATAACGTATGAAATTCCTGGTAATAAAGTCAATCAAGATTCCTATGGGTTTGTTATTCTTGATTCAAATTTGACAACAATTAATAAAGGGAAATACACCCTACCTTTTGATGGGAATATGGCAACAATCAATACCCATCACCTTTCAAATAGAGGCGAATTTTACATGAGTGTGACCGAACATTTAAAGCCTAACGACAAAATGTTTACGCGTAATTTTAAAAATTACAAGGCGATGCATGTATATCAAATAAAGTCAGATACCTTGTCCTCATTCAAGATAGATTTTAGTGGTAAACGAGTTGAGGAACTTGAAATGAGCAGCACTGATACCCTTTTCACATTAACAGGTTTGTACTCAGATGTCGATGCTCAAGGAACAACAGGTGTTTTCTACATGACCATTGATTCTAAAAAAGATTCGATTGCTACGCAAGGCTTTATTGCATTTAATAGCGAATTAACACGTTTGCAGTGGAGCGATAATGTACGTTTTAATGGAAGGAATTTCAATGACAGTTGGCAAACAACAAACCAACTTTATGAATACCGATTGCGAAATATGAACCTTCTCCCTGATGGAAGTATTGTAGGTTCGGTTGAACAATATTACGTGTATTCTCGAACCAATTTTGATACGCGAACAGGAATTTCAAATTCTGTCAATTATTACTATTACGACGATATTTTAGCATTTAAAATCGGAATTAACAACAACTTTGATTGGTGCAAAACCATTGAAAAAAGTCAATCTTCACTCAATGATAACGGCCCTTTTAGCAGTTATGCAAACTACATTGATAACGGTAAATTATGCATGATTTTCAATGACAATAGCCGAAATTATAATGGATTAGGTGATTTCACCAGTGAAAATGGAGTTCGATCTACCAATTTTAACCGTAGAAGAAATGCAGTGGCACTTGTGGAGATTGATTTGAAAAGTGGAAATGTAACTAGAAAATCTATTTTTAACCAAAAAGAGATAAATTCTATGGTGTTGCCAAAGCTTTTCACGGTTAATCGACAAAATCAAGAACTAATTCTATACGGCGTTTCAGGTGGACGAGAACGTTTTGGGGTGCTAAAATTGAATAACTAATTGAATTCATCGGGAATTCCACTTTATTTTTTACTGCAAATTATAAAGATCAAATCCTTCTTAATTTATTAAAAATTATTCCTGCTAATAAAAAGGATTAATCCTATCTTTGTTTTTCAATTTTGACGTATCTAATGGAAAAATTCATACTTAATAACCAGTGGCTTAAACTCGAAGATATTCAACGTATTCTTGAAAAAAACGTACAAATAGAATTAGGAGACAATGCACGAAAGGCAATTGTTGAATGTCGCACCTACTTGGATAAAAAAATTGAAAGTTCCGACAGACTTTTTTATGGAATAAATACCGGATTCGGTTCATTGTGTGACACAGCTATTTCTAAAGATGATTTATCCAAGCTACAAACAAATCTTGTCATTTCTCATGCATGCGGCACCGGAAGTCAGCTCAAAAACGAGCTCGTGAAATGCATGCTACTTCTAAAAATAATTGGTTTGGCAAAAGGTCATTCGGGCATTCGACTTGAGACTATTGAACGTTTGATATTTTTCTACAACGAAGATATTCTACCGGTAATCTACGAACAAGGGAGTCTAGGGGCATCTGGTGACCTTGCTCCACTTGCTCATTTATCGCTTCCTTTAATTGGCGTAGGTGAAGTTATCTATAAAAATGAAGTACTCGAATCAAAAGAAGTTTTAGCTAAATTCGATTTAACCCCACTTGAACTTGGGGCAAAAGAAGGATTGGCTTTGTTAAATGGAACGCAATTCATGAGCGCACATGCCACTTTGGGTTGGTTGAAATCGATGCAATTGTGGGAAAATTGGATAAGGGTTTCGAGTATATCTCTAGATGCTTATGATGGAAGAGTAGAGCCATTTGGAAGTTCTTTACATGAAATAAGAAATCATTTAGGTCAAAAAGTAGTTGCTGAGAAAATGAGAACTTGTTTGGCTGAGAGCGAAATCGCAAAGCAAGAAAAAAAACACGTTCAAGATCCGTATTCCTTTCGTTGTATTCCTCAGGTGCATGGTGCAACATGGGATACATTGCAATACACAAAAACTGTTTTTGAAAATGAAGTAAATGCGGTAACAGATAACCCAACAATTTTTCCAGAAGAAGATTTAATTGTGTCCGGAGGAAATTTTCACGGCCAACCCTTGGCATTAACACTCGATTTTCTGTCAATTGCGATGGCCGAAATGGGAAGTATCTCAGAACGAAGAGTGTACAAATTAATATCTGGAACACGTGGATTACCCCCATTTTTAGTAGCTCAACCCGGTCTTAACTCAGGTTTTATGATTGTTCAATACACATGCGCTTCCATTGTTAGTCAGAATAAACAATATTGTACACCTGCATCAATTGATTCCATTGATTCAAGCAATGGGCAGGAGGATCACGTGAGCATGGGGGCAAATGCAGCTACAAAATTCTTTAAGATCTTAGAGAATTGTTATACGATACAAGGGATTGAATTATTAACGGCATTTCAGGCGCTTGATTTTAGAAAACCATTGAAATCAAGTATGGAAAATGAAAAAGTAAGAGCTGAATTTAGAAAGAACGTGTCATTTGTTGATAATGACCAATTTATGCAACCAAAAATTGAGGAAGCAAGGAACTTTGTAATAAATATGATTTAATAATTGCGCCGATTGAGCTTGTCGATGCCGATTGAGCTTGTCGATGCCGATTGAGCTTGTCGAAATCGGCGATTTAAATAAACACTTATGGAAAAAGAAAAAAAAGTAAAAATTAGTTTTTGGAGAATATTCTGGCCGACATTAACTGCCATTGTTTTAACCTCCTTTATTGGCTGGATGGTCACCCTACTGTTTTTCGGGGGCCTTATTGCAGCATTTAGTAGTGTTGATGCTGGCGGAGTGAAAGAAAATACGATTTTACACCTTACCCTGAAAGGTGAAATTTCAGAAAAAGGAAAGGCGAATTTAAATCCTACGGATTTTAAAGTTGATAATTCAATTGGATTGCGAGATTTACTTTATGGATTTGAAAAAGCAAAAAAAGACGAAAACATCAAAGGGATATATATTGAACTTGATGATTTAAGTTCAGGTTACGCAACTACAAAAGAAATTCGAGATGCTATCAATGATTTTGAAAAATCAGGGAAATTTGTAGTCGCCTACAATTCGGGGGAAGTTATCACACAAAAAGAATATTATTTAACCTCTGCAGCCAATACAAATTATGGATTCCCAACCTCAACAATGGAATTTTTAGGTCTTGGTGCTGAACTTACTTTCTTCAAAAATGCATTGGATAAATTAAACGTTGAAGTAGAAATAATACGTGGCAAAAACAACGATTTCAAAAGCGCCGTTGAGCCGTTTTTTCGAACTGAAATGAGTGATTCAAGCAGATTACAAATTGAACGATACATGAATAGCATGTGGGGAACAATTTTGGCAGAAATTGCTACTGATAGAAAACTTTCAGTCATTGAATTAAATCAAATTGCAGATTCAATGATGATTAAACGAGCAGATGATGCTGTAAAATTCAAACTACTCGATGGATTGAAATACAAGGATGAAGTAATGAATGAATTATGCAAGAAGGTTAAGTGTAAAAAAGTAGATGATTTAAATTTTTACTCATTTGAAAAATATGCACGAAAACAATTTAACGAGGATCAAACACTTGCTGAGGTAGAAGATCCAAATATTGCTGTTATTGTGGCAGAAGGAGATGTCGCTACCTCAGGAGATGGTGTTGCTTCAGATAAAATTTGTAAACTTTTCAAAGAAGTCAGAAACAATGACGATATTAAAACAGTCGTTTTCCGAATTAATAGCCCCGGTGGAAGTGCTTTGGCAAGCGACGAAATTTGGCGAGAAGTTCAGCTCACGAATAAGGTCAAAAAAGTCATTGTTTCCATGGGGGATGTTGCTGCATCAGGTGGCTATTATGTGGCTGCTCCAGCATATAAGATTTTTGCTGAACCAACAACAATTACAGGTTCTATTGGTGTTTTTGGGATGATTCCATACACAGGGAAAATGTTTGAAAACTACTTGGGAATTACCTTCGATAGAGCATCCACAAATACACATGCTGGAATGTCTTTAAATCGCAAATTAACACCAAAAGAATTGGAAAGCATTCAAAATGAGGTTGATGAAATCTATGATCAATTTTTAGGACGTGTTGCAGAAGGACGTAAAATGACGAAAGAACAAGTCAATGTAATAGCAAGAGGGCGAGTTTGGACCGGACAAGATGCGAAAAAAATAGGATTGGTAGATGAGCTTGGTGGCTTGACTGACGCAATAGCGTTTGCTGCTAAGCAGGCTAACATCAAAGAACCAAAAGTAGAGTATTTCCCTCACAATAAGTCTAATGAATTTTTTGATTTTATTGATATGATAAATGAAGAAAATGAAGGCACTTTTTCGAAAAATACTAAAATTCCATCTGAGCTATTAACGTATTATAATCAATTAAAGAAAATTGAATCACTTACAGGAATTCAAATGAAACTTCCATACGAAATACGAATTCGATAGTTCATGAAAATTGGAGTAATTGATGTTGGTACTAACGCTGCCAAACTGAAAATTTGTGATGTAACGAATTCAGAAATTAGAACAATTTATCAGGCGAGAATACCGCTTAGATTAGGTGATGATGTTTTTGATAATGAATACATTTCCGAAAGAAAAATAAATCAATTAATCCATACCATTCAAGCCTTTCACTCTACCTGTCTCGCATTTGAAGTTGAGAATATCAGAGCGGTTGCTACCTCTGCAATGCGAATTGCTAAAAATGCCAAAGAAATCATTGAAGAAATAAGATCTTCAATAAATATCGTTTTGGAAGTGATTTCAGGAGATGAAGAGGCACGTTTAATCCAAGAAGGATTTAGTTTATTGGATTTTGACAAATCAAAACCATTTCTCATCATTGATGTTGGTGGAGGAAGTACAGAAATTAGTATTTTTAAAAATGGTCAAAAAAGCGCTTCCAAATCATTTGATTTAGGTGCTATAAGACTTTTGAGAAGCAAGGAAAATGAAACCATATGGCAGGAACTAATAGAATGGTTAAATGAATTTATTAAAAATGCAAATGATTTGCTGGTATTCGGAACAGGCGGAAATATAAATAAGGTTCAAAAAATACTTTCAACAAAAAATGAAGAAACTATTTCAGTTGAAAAAATCATAGAGTTACATCAAAAAATGCTTCCATTATCGTTTGAGGAAAGAATGTCAACTTTTGATTTAAAAGCCGATCGTGCTGATGTAATTTTACCTGCAATGGAAATTTTCATTTTTATTTTGAAAAATTTACAAGTAAATTCGATCTCAATTCCAAAAATCGGTTTGTCCGACGGTGTAATTGTGGATTTAAAAATAAAAAACTCTATCTAAAAATGGCTCAAAAACCTTCTATTCCGAAAGGAACACGTGATTTTCTACCCATTGATGTTGCCAAAAGAAATTACATTTTTTCAACTATTCGAACTGTCTTTGAAAAGTACGGATTTAACCCAATAGAAACACCTTCGTTCGAATTATCTTCAACGCTTTTAGGAAAGTATGGTGAAGAAGGAGATCGCTTAATTTTTAGAATTTTAAACAGCGGTGAAAAAGTACGGAAAGCTGACTTGGAGGCCTTGGCCGCTGACAATCTTCCAAAATTTGCTAATTCACTAGCGGAAAAAGCCTTGCGCTATGATTTAACTGTTCCTTTCGCTCGCTTTGTTGTTCAACATCAAAATGAATTATCGTTTCCTTTTAAACGTTATCAAATTCAACCAGTTTGGCGTGCAGATAGACCTCAGCATGGACGTTACCAAGAATTTTATCAATGTGATGCTGATGTTGTTGGAAGTGATTCACTTCTTCATGAAATAGATCTCATTTTTATTTTCGATGAGGTTCTTTCAGCGTTTAATTTACCCGGATTCACAATTAAAATTAACAATCGTAAAATCCTTTCTGGAATTGCGGAAGTTTGTGGTGAGTCAGAAAAAATTGTAGATATCACTGTAGCCATCGATAAACTCGATAAAATTGGAGAAGATGGCGTAATCCAAGAATTAACAACTCGAAATATTTCTTCTTCAGCCATTGAACGAATTAAACCCTTGTTTCAGTTAAAAGGAGAAAACGGTCAAAAAATTTCTTTCTTAAAGGAATATTTGAAAAATAGCGAAATTGGCAAACTAGGCATCCAAGAATTAGAAACGGTTCTTTACTATGTTGATGAAATTGGCTTATCCAAAGGCATTTTGGAGTTTGATGTCACCTTAGCTCGTGGACTAAATTACTATACCGGAGCAATCTTTGAAGTAAAAGCGCACGAAGTTCAAATGGGAAGTATTTGTGGTGGAGGACGTTACGACGATTTAACAGGGTTATTTGGCATGAAAGACTTATCTGGTGTTGGAATTTCATTTGGTGCAGATCGTATATACGATATATTAACCACTCTCAATCTTTTTCCAACTGATTTAGAGAAAGGAATCGAAGTAATGTTTGTGAATTTTGGAAATTTAGAAGGAAAGGCTGCCTATAAATTGGTTTACGAGTTACGTAAAAATGGTATTTCAGCTGAACTTTATCCGGATTCAGTAAAAATTCAAAAGCAAATGAAATATGCCAATGATACGCATGTTCAATATGTGGCGCTATTGGGTGAAAGTGAATTAGAAAATAAAATGGTTCAAGTGAAAAACATGAGTTCGGGAGAACAAACGCAACTTTCCTGGTCCGATTTATCCACCTTTTTCAAAAAATAACGAATGTTAGGATTGAAGATGGCTACAGATCCTCGTTGGGTCAATGTTGTTGAAAGAAACCTAGAAGAAATCTTAGTTGATCACGCTTTCTGTGAACAAAAAGCAGCAAGTAATGCTATTTCCATGATTGTTCAATATCCACATTACCCGGATCTTGTTCAAGCGATGACAGCCATTTGCCAAGAGGAAATGGAGCACTTTAATATGGTGCATGAAAAGTTATTGGAGCGCGGTTTAACCTTAGGATTTGAGCGAAAAGATCCTTACGTTAATGATCTAGGTGAATTTCTGAGAAGAAATAAAACGAATAGTTCGCCTGAAGGAATGTTCGTGAATAAAATGCTTTTTGCTGCTATGATTGAAGCAAGAAGTTGCGAACGATTTAAAATTCTTTCAGAAGAACTTGAAGACGAAGATTTGAAAAAATTCTATCGTTCATTGATGGAAAGTGAAGCGAGACATTATACCACGTTTTTGGGCTTTGCTCGAAAATATGGAAAGGGAATTGATGTTGACAAATGTTGGCAAGATTTCTTGGAATTTGAAGCACAATTGATGGAAAAATACGGAAAATCAGAAACTATACACGGATAATATGAAGCATACAAATTACAAATATTCAGTACGAGAAAGATTAGTTCGCTACGTTCAAATTGACACAGAGGCTGACCCAAATTCAGAGACGACACCATCAAGCATGAAGCAAAAAGATTTGTCAAAATTACTGGTGGAAGAACTTCAATCTATTGGAATTCAAGACGCTGAAATGGATGAATGGGGCTATGTGTATGCTACAATTCCTGCTACTTCCAGTCGAGTAAATATTCCAACGATTTGTTTTTGTTCGCATGTGGATACTGCTCCAGATTGCAGTGGAAAAGATGTGAAACCTCTTGTTCACGAAAATTACCAAGGGCAACCGTTAGTTCTTCCAGATGATCCTTCGCAAATTATCACAACTGAAAAACATCCGTATTTAGCAAGTAAAATTGGCGATGATATCATTACGGCTAGTGGAAAAACACTACTTGGTGGTGATGATAAAGCAGGCGTTGCAATCATCATGGATTTCGCCCAATTTATGATGCAAAATACACAAATTCCCCATGGAAAAATTCGAATTTTATTTACTCCAGATGAAGAAATCGGACGTGGTGTTGATAAGGCAGATATGAAAAAATTGGGAGCTGATTTTGGTTATACTTTGGATGGAGGTCCACTTGGCTCTATTGAAGATGAGACTTTTTCAGCCGATGCCATGACTTTCACTTTTAATGGCATTAGTGCCCATCCGGGATATGCAAAAGGAAAAATGGTTCACGCAATCAAGGTAGCAGCCCATTTTGTAGATTTACTCCCTAAAGATTCTTGGTCGCCTGAGACGACAAAAGATCGAGAAGGTTTTGTTCACCCAACTTCCATTTCCGGAGGACTTGAATCTGCCACTGTTTCATTTATTATTCGCGATCATCAAACTTCGAAATTAGCGGAATATGAAAATCGTTTAAAGGAATTAGCTGAAGAGGCAATCAGCGCATTTCCAGGTTCTCTAATGGAATTCAAAGTGGTAGAACAATACCGAAATATGAAAGAAATTTTAGAAACTGTTCCTTTTGTCAATGAATATGCTGTTCAAGCGATTCAAAAAGCTGGAATTGAACCTAGAAAAATGATTATTCGCGGAGGAACAGATGGTTCTCGACTTTCATTCATGGGACTACCTTGTCCTAATCTATTTACAGGAGAAATGGCTATTCATTCCAAGCATGAATACGTTTCCGTCCAAGACATGCAAAAGGCGGTTGATACAATGATTGAACTTGTTCAGATTTGGGAGCAACATTAATTTGATTTTTTCGTAATTCATTTCATTAACGTGAATTTATGAAGAAAATCATATACCTAGTCGTAGGAATTTCTGTTGCCATTGGGATTACCGCTTTTATCACAATTTCAAATAACAAAGTAGCAGCTGACCAACAAAACAAAAATTCTAAGAATTTAGCAAATGACAGCATTCCCTTGATAGTCATGGGATCTTTCCTAAATTTATGTGAGGATATTAGCCTTGATAGCCTAAAAATCAAATTGGAAAACGGTTCAATTTCTTGTACAAAAGACATCTCTAAATCACTGCAGGATAAATTAAAATTGAGCAAAGAACCAAAATCAATTCAGCTCGGGAAATTCAATTTTAAAAGCAGAAAGGATTTAGTAATCACAACTTTAGATTCCGTAAATCAACAATTTTTAGCAAAAAAGGTGAATTCAATTAACTTCTTTAAAGAACCCACGAAATATCCGTTATGGTTGAAATACGATTCTGATGATTTCGATTTTCAGAAAGAAATAACCACCTACACACATACGGGTGTTACAGCCATTACACGTAGAACTGGCCCTGTTATAAATACAAAAGGAATTGATTTTTACTTGGCGAATATTTTACCCTTTTTTAAAAATCGCGAATTGGTGCATATCAGTAATGAAGTAAGTAATCAAGATTCATGCGTATATGAAACCATGAAGATGAAATTTGCCACGAAAACCGAGCATTTTGAAATTTTCAATCGACTGAAAGTGAATATTGTTGAGTTGACCGGTAATCACAATTTAGATGTAGGTGAGCAACCGTATTTGAATTCGTTGAAATGGTACAAAGACCACAATATGAAATACTTTGGTGGTGGAGCAACACCGGCAGAGGCTAACAAACCACTCATCATTGAGTTAAAAGACAAACGAAAAATTGCGTGGATTGGCTTCAATGAACTTTGTCCGTGCGGTGAGTGCGCCGATAAAAAAATGGGTTCCAATCGCTATGTAGAAGCGAAGGCAAAAAAATTGATTGATTCCTTGAAAAATCAAGTGAAAGTGGATTACATTTTGGCTTGTGTTCAATACGGAGAAGCGGACTCCTACTCACCTACTCCGAATCAGAAGAAGATCTGTCAAAAACTGATTGATTTTGGTGCGGACGTAATCATTGGTTCACAAGCACATCAAGCGCAGGAAATTGCTTTATACAAAGGAAAAACAATCTTTTATGGCTTAGGAAATTTCATGTTTGATCAAATTCATCGTTTGGGTGTCCGACAAGCGTTCTTCTTAGAATGTTATTTCTACAAAGGAAAAATCATTCAATTCCAGCCGATTTATACCTTTATGAACGAGGAGCGCCAACCTACCCCAGCAAACGAAACAGATAAATTGGAAATTCAAAAAGTAGTATTGAAGGAATACAACTTTTAGATGTTTTTTCCAGATGTACATACCCATTTTTTAACAGGAAATCCCTACGCTATTCTCAATGCTAATTCATCGATCAATTCATTTCATTCGCGAGGAATTCATCCGTGGTTTGTTGAGGATAATTATTCAACAAAACTTAAAGTATTAGAATCTGACTTACAACATCCAAAATGCATTGCTCTAGGTGAAATTGGATTAGACAAAGTTTGTTCCTCTGATTTCAATCTTCAACGAAAACTATTTATTAATCAGATTGAACTATCAGAAAAATACCAATTGCCTGTTATCATTCATTGTGTGCGAGCAAGTAATGAATTGTTTCAATTAAAGCAAGAAATAAAACCAACGCAGCACTGGATTTGGCACGGATTCAATAAAGCATCTATTTTACAGCAAACACTTGAGAATGAAACTATTCCAAGTTTTAGAGAGGCAATCTTAAACAACGAGTCTCTTCGTAATGAACTAGTAAACCTAGAATCCAGACAATTCTTATTGGAAACAGATACATCTACACTTTCAATTGAAACGATTTATAAAACGGTTACTGAAATAAGAAATCAATCTATAAATTCTTTGCAAATAGAACAAATAACTAATTTTGAACGAATTTTTACAAAATGGCAGATTGGTTAGAGCGTTCCGAATTATTGATTGGAGCAGAAAAGATTGAAAAACTTAAAAAAGCGCACGTTTTAATTATTGGATTGGGCGGTATTGGTTCCTTTGCAGCTGAATTTATCGCTCGAGCTGGGGTTGGTACTATGACAATTATCGATGGCGATGTATTCGATCCAACCAATATAAATCGACAACTTACCGCATTAGATTCTACCATTGGTAAAAGCAAAGCGGATGTTTTGGCTGAAAGACTCTTAGACATCAATCCGGACGTAAAATTGAATGTTATCAATGAGTTTGTACTTCCTGATCGCGTTTGGAAAATTCTAGACGAGTACAAGCCTGATTACGTGATGGATTGCATTGATTCTGTTTCGCCTAAATTCGAGTGGATCATTGCGTGCAAACGCCTAAAAATTAAAATTGTCACCCATCTTGGTGCTGGTGGTAAAAAGGATCCGAGTAAAGTTAAAGTTTCCAATTTGGACAACGTTCACAATTGTAAGCTAGGTGCTCACATCAAAAAAAGAATGAGAGCAAAAGAAATTTCTTATCGAGGCATAAAAGCTGTATTCTCTTCTGAAATTCAAGACAAAAATTCCTTGAAAATGACGAACGGTTTAAATTTCAAAAAGTCATTTTACGGAACAATCAGTTATATGCCTGCACTATTTGGACTTATTGGCGCTGCGGAAGTGATTGATAGTCTGACCTGTAACGATTAATTAAAACTTTTTTTAAGGATTTATTGAACGTTTTTTATTCATCATTGTATGCCCTCTTGTTTTCCATTAGGAATTCTATTAACCAATTTAAAATGCTATGAAAAAGTTTCTTTTCCTTTTGTCGGCAGTTGTAACTTTAAATGCCAATGCAACCGATAAAACAATTATTAAATCTACTGTGAGTGATGTTACCGTCTTTGCTCAAGGTGCTCAACTCTACCACAAAGCAAACTACACAATAACACCAGGCAATACGGAAGTTATTATTGAAGGAATAAGTCCGTACATAGATGCCAAAAGTATTCAAGTTAAAGCAACTGGGAATGTAATTATCCTAGATAGCAAACACACGATTTTTTATCCTCAACCTGAAAATGTGCTTCCGGATGCAATGACCGCAAAGACAAAACGCGAAATATTGGCAATAGAGGATTCGTTGCGTTTAATGGGGTACGACATTCAAGAAATACAAGATGAAATTGCTGTTTTAAATGCTACAAAAAACATCATTACTATCAACGGAGCTGTTCGTGGACAAGGAAAAGTAAATGACTCAATTAATCTTTTGAAGCAAACCATAGATTTCTATTCACTTAAAATGAATGAAATCAATAAAAAATTGTTGGCTTTAAACAAACGAATGTATGAAAAACAAACTAGAAAAAACCAGATGGATGAGCGCTTATTGAAATTGAAAAACTTTGATAAAAACAATGGCGAAGACCCTGATAAATATGCGCCAATTCATCGTATCATCATAACCTTGACTACGAAAGAAAATGTAACAGGAAAAATAAATTTATCGTATTTAGTTTCCAATGCAGGCTGGGTTCCTTTGTATGATTTGAGAACGGATATTGGGACCAATAAAATGAACTTAAATTACAAGGCGCAAGTGTATCAAAATACAGGTTTGGAGTGGAAAGATGTAAAATTGACAATATCAACAAACAATCCGTATCAAAACAAAACAAAACCAACCATACATCCTTGGTACATAGATTATTACGCTTATAGAAACCAAAATATTAACTATAATCAAGGTAACGCACCAGCCATGATGAAGAAAGAAATGACAGAAACGATGGTTTATTCTAATTCTATTTCTACTCGAAATGAAGATCTTTTGCAAAAAGACGCCATTACATCAGCTGATTTCACTACCGTTGTGCGAAATTTAACTTCAGCTGAATTTAAAATTGACCTACCTTACACTATTCCGTCAAACAACGAGCAACACATGGTGTTAATCAAAAACACAGATCTAGATGTGAAATTCAAGTACTTTACCGTTCCTAAATTAGATCAATCAGTTTATTTGGTAGCTGAATTATCAAAACTGGATGAACTTGGATTGGTTCCTGCAAAAGCAAATATCTTCACAGATGGTTCTTATGTTGGAGAAACATATATTGATCCTACAACGATAGACGACACACTTTCATTAAGTCTCGGAAAAGATCCAAATATTGTAACGAAAAGAACCCTTTTAAAGAAAGATTCTAAAGACAAAATCTTAAATGATAAAATGGAGAAAACAATGAAATATACGATTGAGGTGAAAAACTTGAAAGCTACTCCAATTGAAATCGTAGTTCTAGATCAAATACCAATTACTCAAAACGGAGAAATTACAATTGAGGCTTTGGCACTTTCAGGCGGAAAATTGGAAGAACGGACTGGAATAGTAGAATGGCGTTTTGACCTGAAAACCAAAGACTCGAAAGTATTAGATTTTGGTTACAAAGTAAAACATCCAAAAGATAAACAAGTCTATTTGAATTAAGAATCAAAAATAGAATTGAAAGACAGGCAGTTGAAAGATTGCCTGTCTTTTTTTATTCCTCTTTCAAAATTTGATTTATTTGAACTGATATTGAAGGTGTTTTATTTGTAACAACATCCCAAACAATGTTATAATTTACCCCAATGTAATCATGAATCAACCTGTCCCGCATTCCTGCCATATTTTTCCATTGAATGTTACTCCATTTAACTTTAAAATCTGCAGGAATCTTTTTTGTTGCTTCTCCAATTATTTCAAGACTTCTGACAATCGCTCGTTTTAATGTTTCATCCTCCAAAAAAACATTATATTCCAAATTGTGAGAAACAGCTATTAAATAACTACATTCATCTTGAATATGCTTCAAAAATTCTTTTGGATCCTAAGACATAGTGAACTTCAGATAAAATACGAGGACCAATATATGGACTTAGACCATTTTTCGTCACTATCTCGATTTTTTCTAGGGAAAACAATTTTTCAAAAAAATCACAAACCGCCATGAAATTATCAAAATTTTCTTTTTCAGGTTCAAATTCAATCAATAAGTCAATATCACTTTCTTGAGATTGTTCATTTCGAATATATGAACCAAATAATCCAACTTTTGAAACACCAAATTTTGAAAAATTTGATTTATTCAATTGGAGCGTATTAAGGATGGCTGCTTTAGTTGTCATATTTTTTGTTATTCAAATATACAAAAAAGGATGTACAATATGCCAAATAAGTAGATCCTTCTTTCAAAATTCTTTTTCTCCCTATTTTGACCTACTTTTGCAAAAAAAATAGATTATGAAGGTTATAGCATTGATTTTCAGCATTATTATTTATTCATCTGTTTTGGCTCAACAAAATAGCACGAGCATTATGTACGACAACTATATAAATTCTTTTTATGGTGTTCCAAACCCTTCTACATTGGTTGATTCTAGAACTAAATTTTCTGTATATAACAATTTAAATACCCTCTACACAAGTAACTTTTACGCTCCTGATTACCTAATCTACTCAGGTGAAAACCTCGAAGGAAAACTCTATGAAAACAAGAAAAATGGCTATTTGAATAGAGCAAGTGAATTTGAAATTCTGGGTTTAAAAATCGATTATAACCTTAAAAATTCCTTTGGTTATGTATTTCGTTTTCGAGATTTCACAAACCAAACAGGCGTTCCAGAAATATGGAATGAGAATGCGGCATTGGGTTTTGAAAATAATTCTAATTTGAACAAACCAATGGATATTGAGGGTATGTCCTATGCAAATATGCGCTTCACTGAACACGTTTTATCCTATGGCAGGGTAATCTACGACAGAGGAACTAAAGTTTTAAAAGGTGGAGTAAATCTTAAATTTTTAAATGGGCTTCGCGCTCAATATTTGTATGCCAACTCTGGTAATTTGACTTTCTTATTCCCTAATGATAGTTATTCAGAACTAAATAATGCAGAATACAGCTATGGAATGAGTTTTAATTCCTCACAAGAAAAATACCGAAACAATGGATTTGGAATTGATTTAGGTTTCTCTTATGAAATTCGTCCTGATTATGAAAAACAATATTACGATATGGACGGTGAAAAAAATCTTATTCGAAATGACTTAACAAAATACAAATGGAAGTTTTTTGGATCATTAACGGATATCGGTGCAATCAGCTATTTTAAAGACACGAATACGTTTAACTTCTCCCTTAATGGCATTCAGCTTCCTGCTAGTCAATTATTTGATGTCGAAATGGACTTGCAAGGACCATCTAGCTTCATCAATGCAGCTATTTTACCAATTGCAACCAAATCTTCAAAACAAGAAACAAAATTTGTGATGAATCTTCCAGCTACTCTTCATTTAGGTGCAGATTACAACATTTACAAAAATTGGTATGCCTCGGCTAATATGTCTATTCCACTAAACATCTTTAGTGATCCAACAAGGGTAAACTATAATTTCATACAAACACTAACACCTCGTTATGAAGAAAAAAGGTTTTCTGTAATGACACCTCTTTCTATCGTTGGAAATGGGAAAGGTTACGTTGGCTTGGCTGCTAGATTAATGTTTTGGGGGTATTCAATGCATATGGGCTCTAATAATATCATGGCAATGTTTGGTCAAAAAGCATCTGCTACCAGAAGTTTCTATCTTGGTTTTTCATACAACATCTTATACGACGTTCCCAAAGATCGTGATTTTGATAAAGTGTCTGACCTGCGCGATATTTGCCCTGACGATAAGGGTCCTTGGTCACTCATGGGTTGTCCTGATACAGACAAAGATGGAATTCTCGATAAAGATGATTATTGTGTTTACGATGCTGGAACTGTAAAAACCAATGGTTGCCCAGATAGAGATGGCGATGGCATTATAGATTTAAATGATCGATGTCCGGATGACAAAGGGCTTGGTGTTCATTTGGGTTGTCCTGATAGAGATTTTGATGGTGTAATTGACGTGGCTGATAAATGCCCTGATGTTCCTGGAATTGAACTAAACAACGGTTGTCCATTTGAAAAAGCAGAATGTTGCATGGATAATGATGGCGATGGGGTGAGTAATAATGTAGATAAATGCCCTGATGTTGCCGGTTCTGTTTATAACGATGGATGTCCAATAACTCAAGAAAACATTGATAAAATAAATTTGAACGATAAAAAGGAAAACAAAGATCCGAATCACACTGAAATACAAATTAACGAAACAGATATAGCAAAAGACCCGAACGACCAGGTAATAAATTCCACAAATGAATTTCAAAGTCTTTTTGCAAATAAGAGTGTTGTAAAAACAATTTCTCTTTATTTTAATGTTGATCAAGCAAATTTAGATAAGGCAGAGCAAACAAGGTTCAACAACTTTATGAAAGAGGCTAGAGACATGAAAAATGTTTCTTTCATAGTTTTAGGACATACCGATAGAGACGGTAGTTTAGACTATAATCTTATTTTATCAATGAAACGTGCAGAAACTATTAAACGAAAAATCGCAGATCTTGGAATCAAAAAGGATGCGATTGAAGTCTATTACTTTGGTGAAAGCAAAGCACTCTACAAGTATTCTTACGAAAAAGAACAAAAGAAACTGTCAAGAAAAGTTGAAATTAATGTGATCAAGAATTAATTGAATAAAATTCAGGTCGTATTTGTACTTAGAAATTATGAATGTAGTTTGTTGTTTTTTCTTGGCCAATGGTGGTTTCCGGTCCATGGCCACAATAAACCACAGTTGATTCGGGAAATTGAAACATTGTATTGAATATTGATTTTTTTAGAATATCAATAGCTCCTCCGGGTAAGTCAACCCTCCCAAAACTACCATTGAATAAGACATCACCATTTATGACGAAATGATCTTTTTCCGAATAAAACACAACGTGTCCTGGACAATGCCCTGGTGTATGAAAGACTGTCAGTTCAATGTTATCGAATATCAAATTCGATACTTTAGATAGAGAATGTGTAGGTAGCGGAGAAGCTTTATATCCTTCAAAACCATATACATGAGCATAAGATGCAACTGAATTAAGGGTTGTCAAATCATCGTCATGTAAATAGTAAGGAATTGTGAATTGGTTCAATACAAATGCATTGCCTAAAACATGATCAATATGCGCATGAGTGTTTAACAAGGCTAGCGGCTTCAATTCATTTTCAACTATAAAATTCAATAATTCATTTTCCTCTTGGTGAGAATAACAACCTGGGTCAATAATAACGCATGAGCCCGTTTCTGTATATAATATATAGGTATTTTCTTGAAATGCGTTGAACGTAAACTTTTTGATGAACATTTAACTTTTTTTTATGCTACAAATGTACTTCATAATGATTAAATTTGTTTAAAAA
Organism: Crocinitomicaceae bacterium; assembly: GCA_044361535.1. Taxonomy (GTDB): domain Bacteria; phylum Bacteroidota; class Bacteroidia; order Flavobacteriales_D; family Crocinitomicaceae; genus UBA952. Next base: position 54,803 of record JBIKIQ010000001.1, on the reverse strand, counting down.
TTAACGATTATGAAATTCTTTGCTTTAGTAGTTTCAATATTATTTTTGTCTAGTTGCGCTGTTAAGGAAGCATATACAAAAGAATTAAAAGAGAAGTTGTCAATTGATACGGATGCTGAGATGCGCAAGCTTCAATTTTATACTTCGGGCACAATAATTTTGGAAGAAGTATTATCTGGGACACAAGAATTTAAAACGGATGCAAATGGCGTTATCATCCCGAATTCCACTAAGGTAAAAGAGAAAATAATAATTCCTGCTAATACCAAATGTGTTTTTGATGAATTCGGCGAAAAGGACAAAATAATGGTACGTTTTGAAGAAGGAAAGGAAAAGACACTCACATTTGATGTAAAACCCAACAACAAAAGATATTATTTAGACCTCGATCCAAATCAAGCAGGAGGTCCAAAAATCAAATATGGTAAAAAAACCTATAAAGTTGATCTTTTAAATAGCGGAGGCACATCCGTTTACCTATTGATTAAAAAGACCAATCAACAGACTAGAACAAGAGGAAGAGTAGTTCGCGGAATGAAAGTCTAATTATTTCTTTTACCTTTCAAATGGGGACCGAGGGAGATGATTAATTTGCAACTTAGTCATAATTCATTATTCCCTCCTGCTGCACACAAACAGTTTAGAGATGAAACTGTTTCTAAATCACTTTCTAAATTCTAGTATCGTTTTCTCAATAATTGCAACGCAATCCATCAATTGTTCCTCCTTCATTACCAAAGGTGGTGCAAAGCGAATAATATTACCGTGAGTTGGTTTAGCTAATAATCCATTATCTTTTAAAGACATACAAATGTCCCATGCTGTTGAACTATCTTCAGTATCATTAATAACTATAGCATTTAACAATCCTTTGCCACGAACCAAATTTACCAAATCAGAATTTTGAATAATTCGATTCATTTCAGATCTAAAAATCTCTCCTAATCTCCTTGCATTAAGCATTAATTGTTCATCTACAACGACTTCTAATGCCTCAATTGCGACTTTTGCTGCTATTGGATTTCCTCCGAATGTGGATCCATGCTGACCAGGTTTTATTACATTCATGATTGAATCATCAGCCAATACTGCTGACACAGGATAAACACCTCCAGAAATTGCTTTCCCCAATATTAGGATATCCGGTTTACTATATGAAGCTTGTCTCTCACATTTACTTTCGCAGGTGCAATTTCCACATGATGCCAGCATACTTCCCGTTCGTGCTATTCCCGTTTGAACCTCATCACAAAGTAATAAGGCCTGGTATTGACTACACAACCTTTTTGATTCAGAAATAAAATCTTCGTCTGGAGTGAAAACACCTGCTTCTCCTTGTATTGGTTCAACCAAAAATCCAGCAACATTATCTTGCTTCAACGCATTTTCCAGAGCTACTAAATCATTATAAGGAATTCGAATGAATCCATCCGAATAGGGACCAAAATTTTTAAAAGAGTCTGGATCACTTGAAAAAGAAACAATTGTAGTTGTTCTTCCATGAAAATTTCCTTCACAAACAATTATTTTCGCCTGATTTTCTTCAATTCCTTTTACTTCATAAGCCCATTTTCGACAAAGCTTAATAGCAGTTTCAACAGCTTCAGCTCCCGTATTCATTGGAAGCACCTTATCAAATCCAAAATACTCAGTTACATACTTTTCATAAACACCCAAACAATCATTGTAAAAAGCACGAGAGGTCAATGTTAATGTTTGGGCTTGTTCAATCATAGCTCCAACAATTCTCGGATGACAATGCCCTTGATTTACTGCAGAATAGGCAGAAAGAAAATCGTAATATCTTTTACCCTCAACATCCCACAAATAAACTCCCTCGCCTTTGGCTAAAACTACTGGAAGAGGATGGTAATTATGCGCTCCGTACTTTTCTTCTAAATTGATTAATTCCGCTGATCCTAACATAGCCAACTCTTGTTCCATCATTTAATTACTTTTTAACTTGGTATGAACCATTTATATATACCAATTTAGCACTCGATTTTGTTGCTGTTTCAGTAGCTTTGCAATCTCCGGACACAAGTTTGTTTATTGTTTTAACTTCCTTGTAATTAACTTTCACATCAAAAAATCCATTTGATGAAGTTGGTTCCAAAACAAAAACCGCACTTTTCATGTTAAACTCCCCTGCGCAATTTGTATCCCAATCTCCGTTTGATAAATAAGATGTGAAATCTTTTAAAACCGGTACTAATTTGTCCTTTTCTTGCACAAATAAGGTTATTTTTTCTTCTTCATAAGGATTCACTCTGCTCATTCCAGAATGCCTAATTCTTAATCCAAAGGCCCTAACATTTGATTTTACCATATAAGGAGCAAAATCAAAATTTAATCCAGCCAAACGAATTGCATCCGATTCAATATTTGAAATCACATAACGATTTGTAATGATTTTATCGGAAGCATTGTATAAGAGAACATGACACTTATATGTGTATTGGCCTTCCTCTGAAAAATCTGAATCTCCCACTTTTTCAAGAATAGCAAAAGCCATCATTTCCGGAATATACCTCATTGGCTTTTCAATGGAAAGTTCAAAATCTACTTTTTCAGTATTGATTTGAAGTTGTTGAATTACATTTTTCATTTCAGCACTTACTTCCTGAGACCATGAAAAGGAAGTCAATGAAAGGAAAAGAATAAAAATTTTAGTTGTTTTCATATATTTTATTTAGAGGTTAATAAAGCAAAGTCTTTTGCAAAATACGTTAAAATTCCATCAGCACCAGCACGACGTATACTTAATAATGTTTCCATAACTGCTCGATCGTAATCCAACCAACCATTTCTGGATGCTGCATAAATCATAGCACATTCCCCACTAACGTTGTACGCAGTAATTGGTGTTAAAAAATTTTCTTTTAAAACATGGATAATATCCAAATAACATAGAGCCGGTTTTACCATTAAAAAATCAGCCCCCTCCTCAAAATCCAATTGTGCCTCCAACAGTGCTTCCCGTTTATTTGCTGGATTCATTTGATACGTTTTTTTATCACCAGACTTCGGAGCAGAATTTAGAGCATCGCGAAATGGACCGTAAAAAGCACTGGCATATTTTGCCGTGTAAGACATGATACTTGTGTCTGTATAACCTTCAGCATCCAAAACATCTCTAATCACACCTACTCGGCCATCCATCATATCAGATGGGCCAATGATATCAACACCTGCTTGGGCTTGGGCTAATGCCATCCTTGCTAAAATAGGTAATGTTTCGTCATTCACTATCTTTCCTTCGTGCACCAAACCATCATGACCATCGGAGGAATAAGGATCCAACGCCACATCACTCATGATGCATATTTCAGGAAAAGTTTCCTTTAATTTTCGGATCGCATTCAAGTAAAAATTATCTGAAACATAGCTGTAGGTAGCCGTTTTATCTTTCAAAGCTTCATCTACCGCAGGAAAAATATCATAGGTTGTAATTCCCAACTTCAAACAAGCTTCAATCTCAGGCAGTAATTGATCAATCGACCATCGAAAATTATTAGGTAAAGAAGAAACTTCTTCCTTGATACCCTTTCCATCTTTTAAAAAAATGGGATATATCAGATTTTGAACACCTAATTGGGTTTCTTCAACCATGTTGCGGATGGCTGCTGATTTTCGATTTCTACGTGGACGGATATTCATTGCTTACATTAACATTCCACCACACACATGAATTGTTTGTCCAGTAACATAAGCAGACATATCAGACGCTAGAAAAACTGTTACATTAGCTACGTCCAATGGAGTTCCTCCTCGTTTTAATGGAATGGCATTTCTCCATTCTTCAACCACTTTTTGATCCAAAACTTCTGTCATTTCTGTTTCAATGAAACCTGGAGCAATTGCGTTGCAACGAATATTACGAGAACCTAATTCTGCGGCAATAGATTTTGTAAATCCGATTAAGCCTGCTTTTGATGCAGCATAGTTAGATTGACCTGCGTTTCCTTTTACACCAACAACTGATGACATATTAATAATTGAACCCGAACGAGCTTTCAACATCGGCTTCTGAACTGCTTTTGTTAAATTAAATGCTGATTTCAAATTGGTATTAATCACCTCATCCCATTGTTCTTCAGTCATTCGCATTAATAAAGTATCTCTTGTAATTCCTGCATTATTAACCAAAACATCTACCGTTCCAAATTCTGCAACAACATCATCCACTAATTTTTGAGCCTCATCAAATTTCGATGCGTCTGATTTATATCCTTTGGCAGTTCCACCATTTTTGGTTAATTCAGCCTCCAAAGCACGTGCTTTTTCATCAGATGAAACGTAAGTAAATACAACTTTTGCTCCTTGATTAACGCATTCTTCAGCGATTGCCTTTCCTATTCCACGGGACGCTCCAGTAATAATAACTACTTTATTTTCTAATAATTTCATGATTGAATTTTATTTTTTAACGAAATTAAGAAATTCTGTGAAAGTGAGTTTAACTAAAACGAGAATATTTACAGGATTTTGTTTCGTGAAATTGAATTACAAACAAATTAAAATTAGAACATTTTTTGGCGTTTTAAGAAATACTGTAAAAGAATTTGGTTATAACCTTCGTGAATATCAGCAGGCATGAAATCTATTCGGTTATTGATGCTTCGAATTTTTAACTCTTCAAAGTAAGCATTAATTGCTTTTTTGTAACTCTCTTTGACTTCAGCGGGTTGAATTTTCATGCGTTCACCTGTTTCCATATCGACCAAATTAAATGGTCTATTGCCTAATTCAAATTCAATTTCTTTTTTACCATCAACAACATGGAAAAGAATGACTTCGTGTTTATTATGACGCATGTGTTCAAGGGCGCGAAACAACTCATCTACTTTATTTGGATCATCTAACAAGTCAGAGAAAACAACGATCAAACTTCGTCTATGCGCCAATTCAGCAATATCATGCAAGGATTGAACGATATTCGTTGTTTTCCTCTGATTGGGATCGTAAGAAATCATTCGTTTCTCTAATTCAGAATATAAAAAACGATGATGAGCAATCGAAGATTTGGCCTGGGTGTGTAAATCAATTTTATCAGAAATCAATGACAATCCTACCGCATCACGTTGCTTTTTTAACAACTCAATTAAGCTAGCTGCTGCATACACAGAAAATTCAAACTTGGAAATCCCATCGTCTTTCGGAAAATACATCGAACTTGAATCATCAATGATGATTTGGCAACGCAAATTCGTTTCCTCCTCATACTTTTTGGTAAATAACTTTTCTGTTCTCCCAAATAATTTCCAATCAATATGTCGAGTAGATTCTCCTTTGTTATATATTCTGTGTTCGGCAAACTCCACTGAAAACCCGTGGAACGGACTCTTATGTAAACCAGTAATAAACCCTTCAACCACCTGTTTTGCAAGTAATTCAAGATTCCCGAAGTGGGCTAAACGAAGTCTGTCTATTTGATTCATTTATTGTTATAACACGAATTTACCAATTCCGATGAAATGCTTTGATAATTAACGTTCATTCCCAAATTAATTTTTTAAAATTTTAGCTCTTTTCTTACCCACCTCTATGAAATAAGCTCCATCACTTAAGTGGCTTAAATCAATTACACTTTGCTCTCGTGAACTATTTTTAATCAGAACTATTTTCCCGGATAAATCAGCTATTCTTATTTCTACATCCTCCGTTAATTGCTCAATTTTTACAAAACCGTTTGATGGATTGGGAAAAATAGATAGCTCACCAAATTCTTTTTCATTCATAGAAACCGTTAAATAATTACAGTCCAAACTTCCTGGATTGTATGTGCCAATAATATCATCATCGAAACATCTAAAATCACATGAGTACCATTCAGTGACAATTCCACTCAAAGGACAATCTCTACCTCCCGGAAACATTCCAAAGTTTGAAGAACCTGAAACCAACCCAATTCCTTCCACTGCAATACCATCAATACCAAACTCACCCGTTGTTAACGTTTCCAACGTAATCGTTCTTTTTGTTTGGCCATTGATCAAAACCGAACCAGTATCAGTAACTTGTACACTTGAGACTGGATTACAGAATTCAGCATTAGGGTTTTCAGCAATAATCCATTGATCACCTATGCTCGCGCCGAAATTGTAGAGCACATAAAATTGATCGTTGTTCACGTAAAAAACTGTATCCCCTGAGACTGAAGTGAAACGACTTCCAAAGTCTTGCAAACTACCATGTAATTGACCAAATTGATCCATCACAAATTGATGTTTTTCGCATTTTAGCACCTGAACTAATCTCCCCTGGACTATTGAATCATGTGAATATTTCCACTTGAAAGTTCCTCCTTCAGAAATTCCTGAATAATCATAAGTCCAAACGGCATTTGGACTCACCCAGACTTGAGCACGAGAATTGAATGAAACGACAAGTAGAACTAAAAACAGAACTATTTTCAAAATACAATTAATTAAAAATTTTATCTCTGAATACCTGAAAATCTTCAAATCTAGCAAGTCTAAGACTATTTAATTAAACTTACTGATTTTCTACTACGAATATACACAAACAAAAAGAATATATTCTGTAATTTACTCCAACAGTTAATTGTATTTTTGAGAAAAAAAGATGAAAATCGTATTAGTTGGTTCAACGGGATTGGTTGGAAGTGAAGTTCTCAATCAATTACTTTCAGAAGAAAAAGTATCAAAAATCAATGTTTTAACTCGAAAAAAAATCGATATACATTCACCAAAAGTGATGAATTATGTAGTTGATTTCGAAAACGAAGAAGATTTAAAAAACGCAATTCATGGAGATGCGATTGTATGCTGTATTGGAACGACCAAAGCCAAAACGCCTGATGTGGGAGAATACGAGAAAATTGACCGCGATATTCCAATTCGATTAGCAAAAATTGGAAAAGAAAATGGAATTCATCAGTATCATTTAATCTCAGCGATTGGCGCAAACAAAAATTCATCGATAAATTACAATCGAATAAAAGGAGAAGCTGAGGAAGGAGTTTTAGCTGCAGGAATTCCAAAAACTTTAATCTACCGACCCGGAATGCTCATTGGAAAAAGAAATGAATCTCGTCCGGGAGAGTTTATCGCTCAAAAGCTATCGTTTCTATTTGATTTTTTCATGCTTGGTTCGATGAAAAAATACCATTCTGTGAAAGCTGAGTATTTGGCGAGTATGATTGTGAGAAATTGTTTGAATGATAGAATTGATAAAAACACAATTCAATTTTACCCTTTTAAATAATCTGAGGAAAACAAAAAATTCTCTCTTCTTTTCCTCAGACTAAATCTTAATTATTTTATCTATTGCGGTAGACAAACTATGTTAACCAATTTGTTTTGTTTATTTCCATCATGATCTAACTCAACATCAACAGAGACTTGAACAACTGTTGTATCCGTTACGTTATTTACCCAATGTTCATCAAATGCATAGGTTTTTTGATGCGCAGTGTTTGAAGCTGAGAATAAAATGGCATTTGTTGATACGTTCTTTAATGATAAAGAGTAACCATGCAATTCACCCGTTCCAACAATTGTTCCGTGCATATGTAGTTCTGTACCGTATGCAAGAGTATCGTTCTGTATTGGTTCCATTAAGTTAATGGTTGCGGTTACATTTTCATGTTTATGTTTATGACACGATGTTAATCCAATGAATAATGCACTGGAGATAAGAAAATAATTAAATGTTGTTTTCATGTTTTTTAATTTTTGTTTTTAATAAATAAGTTATTCCGGCTTCCATACCGAAAGTTTGTTTAATTGATCGACTATTCAGGTTTTGGAACAATGGAACTTGACATTGTATGGAATAGAGCCAACGATATCCTATAAGATTCAAACTAGCTTTTGGAGATAGCACAAATCCCTTATTACTGTTCAGAGATAAGACTGAACCATTCAATAAACTGGGTTGAAAATGGCTATAAACAAATCCAATAGAAGATATCAATCTTCGCATTCCCATTTTCCTATTATTTACTGCGGTGAAGGATGCTTGTGCTGAATTTCCGTATTTGTATCCAGCATTATTACTTTGTTTAAACGCATAGCTCAATTCGTTTTGAGCACTCCATGATTTATTCAACGTGAATGTGTAGTTTAAAATAAGTAATTCCTCCCAAGCCCCAGTTCCGGGATATAGGTTTTTAATTGCGCTTGAATTAGATCCCACTCGACCAATGGGTAATTTAATTCCAAAACCACAAGAGAGAAAATGAATTGCACGTCCGTTGGTGTCTTTTTTGTGCCAAAGTATTCCATTTAGCATGGCCATAGGATCACCCAATCCTTGAACCAAATCATTTCCTAAATCTCTTTTTTGGAAGCCAATCTGGTAGGGAATCACTCCAATTACTTGAATTCTTTTATGAAATTGAAAACGAAAATTGAACTCGTTACGAAACAAGTATTCGCGTGAATGCACAATTCCATCCATTAAACTTTTAAAAGATTGAACCCCCGTTTTAACTCCCAGCATGTGGTACTTGGTGGAAGCGAATAAGCCAATAGTTGCATTACCACTTACCCCTCCGCAAATATCACAAGCGTTTGCTCTACTACTTACAAGAAGCAGTAGAATCACACTGTATTTTTTCATGTGTTATTTTTTATTTGAACCTATTTTTTTTTCTGAAAAACTAGGCCAAACAAGGGGGATGAAAAATGGGGTAAGTCGCCCCCGCTAGGAGGTTTTTAGAATAACTAACAAAGTTTGTTGTTTCAATTTGAAAAGAAAAATTGGATGAAAATGCTATTTTTTGAGGTGCAATGAATGCACTTCCTTCCATTAATTTAATTGTGTTTTTAGATTGCTCCTGCTTTGACTTTTTTTCATTTAGCTCATCCTCCGCTTTTTGTAATTGCTTTGCTAAATAACATTTACCATTACATTTCATTAAGGGCTTGTCTTTATTCTCGCATTCCAACCGAGTAATTTCCTGTTGATTGATATAAAAATTAACTTGCCAGAAAAACGAATAAAAAAGTTTACTGGTTAGAAGTAGCAGTAAGAAAAATACTTTACCGAGTTTCACGGCACAAAATTACTTTAAAAAAATAATTGCTTGTAACTTTAATCTACTTAATAATGCTATTATCTGCCAAAATTTTTCGAGCGATAGATTTTCTGGCTTCTCCGAATAATTCCAACCTCGAATCTTTAGAAACCATCGCGTGTACAAAGAGATATGTTGATTTTTGATTTTCAACAACTCCCATGTACCAACCGATATCAGATCCATCTGTGAATCCCCATCCTGTTTTTGCATAAAGTGTAGATTCTCCTTTCTTTTCCACTAGAAAAACTTTTTTCATGGTTTTTGTGGTTTTTTTAGAAACCTTCAACTCCTCATTCCACAATCCTTTCAAAAATTCCAGTTGTTGCAAAGGAGAAATACGCAAATCACCTGATAACCAGAATTTATCAATTCCTCCACCCGTGCTTTGATTGCCATAATTGAACTGAGCTAGAAACTTTTTCATGTGCTTCTCCCCTATTTTTCGCGCCAATTCTTGAAAATACCAAACCGTTGAATTTTGAAATGCCTCTCTCAAATTTTGATCTTTATTCCACGCTTGATTTTGATACGTTGTTCCATTCCATTTGATTTCTGTCAACTCGTCTTTGACAACCCCTGTTTCTAAACCAATCAAGGAATTTGGAATCTTGAACGTGGAAGCGGGGATTAACATCGTGTCTTTAGACAGCCCTTTATATTCCACTAATTTATTCGCTTTCAAATCATACAACAGAAAAATTCCCTCAGCTTGAAGTGAATCAAGGTATGAATTATAATTGACCGTAGTCACCTCCATTTCAGAATTTATTGGCTTTTTTGAAAGAGCTTCTGAGTTTTTGCAACTGTTTGTTACAATTAATGCTAACACAAAAAAGAAAATTACATATTTCTTCATCTTGACTTTTCTATTAATTGGGAACCCAAGCTATCGTAATCAATTCCATCAAAATTTCCGGATGACATCATCAACAATGCAGAATTAGCTTCTGCATTTTTCGTTATAAAATCTAACACCTCCTGAGTTTGAGTTGCAACGGTAATTCCACCGCCAAATCCATCAAAAACTTGTTCTTTGGAAATGGGTTCTAATTTTTTATGTGCCACTACAGCAGGACTAAAATACACCAAAGCTTCGTCAGCCATCTGCATGCAATTTTTATAATGCGGCAAAAATTCTTTTTTCAATGATGAAAACGTATGTAACTCCATGCAAGCAATCAACTTACGATTAGCATACTGTTCCTTCACTGCTTTTGTCGTTGCTTTTAATTTAGAAGGTGAATGTGCAAAATCTTTGAACATGATAAAATCATTAGATTCTACGACCTTTTGTAATCTTTTTCCAGCACCCGTGAAATTAGACAGGGAAGTTAAAAAGTCTTTATTGGAAATACCTATTGCTTCACAAACTCGCATGGCTCCCATTAAATTCTGCAAATTATGTTCTCCAAACAATTTTAAATCGTAAGATTCAGAATCCAGATGCATACAAGTTCCTGATTCCGTTACCTCGTAGCTTGGTGTTGAATAAGATATAGCCTCAACATGATTTTGATGTTTTGCAGCCAAGGTGACAATTTCGGGATCATTTTCATTGTAGATTAATTTTCCGCTAGGCTCAATCAACCCACAAAAAATATCAAATTGAGAAACGTAATTTTCAAAAGTCGGAAATACATTGATGTGATCCCAGGCTATGCCACTTAGCAATGCGACATTCGGTTTATATAAATGAAATTTAGGCCGGCGATCAATTGGTGAACTTAAATATTCATCCCCTTCCAGAATAATCACTTGTGCATCCTCCGAAAGTTTAACCATGCAATCGTATCCTTCTAATTGCGCTCCAACCATGTAATCGACCTCTTTTCCGAGCTCACGACAAGCATGTAAAATCATAGAGGTAATTGTCGTTTTTCCATGACTTCCACCAATTACAACTCTTAATTTATTTTTTGATTGTTCGTAGATATATTCTGGATAGGAAAAAATAGGAATATTAAGTTCTTTAGCTAACAACAATTCCGGATTATCTTCCCGTGCATGCATGCCCAAAATCACAGCATCTAAACTCGTGTTTATTCTCTCTGAATTCCAACCCATTTTTTCGGGTAAAACGCCTTCTTTCTCTAATCTAGACCTTGAAGGTTCAAAAATCTCATCGTCTGATCCTGTAACGAAATATCCTTTTCTATTTAGGGCAATTGCCAAATTATGCATAGCACTTCCTCCAATAGCTATAAAATGCACTCTCATTTCGCTTTGTTTTTTTGTTGGATAATTAGTCGCATTTGCGATAGAACAGACAAGATTAAAAACCAACAACCTAATCCTGCAACAAGAATCCAATCAATCTTTTCAAAACGATCGGACAAAAACACAGGCAACCCAATAGAGAGTAAGCCAATGTAATAAAACACAGAAACATATACTGGAATTTCTGAATTAACTTGCTTGTTTAAAAACTGTAAAACAGTATAAATCAAAGCAAGGATCCAAACATAGGAAGGAACATTCACCAATTCAGATTCAATTTGTAAACTAGAATAATACAAACATACAGGAATGGCCAAAACTAGTTTAATGGCAATAATAAGTGATTCGTATTTTTTTAGTAAATCCATAAAACGAATTTACTAGTATGAATCATACTTAATGTACCGAATTTAAAGAGTTTCTAACAAGAAAATTTTAGTAACTCATTTTTGATTTAAAATTTCAACAATTGGCTTCCCTGTCATAGCTCCTGTTCTTTGTAAATTCAACATATGAACCAAGGTTGGAGCGATATCAATGATTTCTATGGGCCTGAAAATTTCTTGTTTTTTAATGCCTGCACCATACCAAATTAAAGGAACATGGGTGTCGTAATTAAATGCAGAACCATGGCTTGTTCCTTGATGTGCAGATGGCTTATCCGTATTTTTGGGTAAAAATCCGGGCTCTAAAATAAAAACGACTTCTCCACTTCTGTCATATCGATAACCTCGAGCTACCATTCCAGCCCAATCATTCTCTGATTTATCCTTCAAATCATCAGTAATAAATACATCCTTAACACCAGTCCATTTTTTTATCTCACTAGCAATGAAAGTTTCTATTGCCTTTTTTGGCAGATGAAAAGAATCCATGACTTGCCTGTTTAGATAGATATTTTGATTTTCTTCTGCTTCAATCACATCAAATTCAAATTTTTCCTTCACACTTTTTTTGAGTTTGCTTAATTTTTCTTCTAGAAAAAGGTAGCCACCAGGCAAATTTTTATCCATTAAATACTGCGGAACTGGCACGACAGCATGATCGGCTGTTAAGAATACAGTGAATCCATTTTTTCCAAATTTAGTTTCCAAAAATTTAATTAATTGTGAAATGTCTAAATCCAAGCGTAGGTAAATATCTTCGATTTCAACCGAATATGGTCCAAATGCATGGCCAGCTATGTCAGGAGTTGAATAACTTACGCACAGAAAATCAGTTTGAGCATCAGCCCCCAATCGCTCGTTAGTAATTGCCTCCATGGCGAAATTGGTTAAATATGAATTTGCAAAAGGCGATATAGTAAATAGCGAATAATCTTTTGAATTACGACCTAACTCTGCGAAATCATAGGGAAATGTAGGTTCTTTTTTTGACGATATGAGAACTTCATACGGAGTATTATCAGGTCCGCTTTCGGTATATGTTCCGATAGGATAAAGGGTATTCCATGATTTGTTCAATGACTCTTTTGGAAAACCTTTTGAGTTAAAATTACTCACCCATGAAGGCAGTTCCTTCTTGTAAAAAGAGCTGGTAATCATGTTACCTGAACTATAGTCAAACCAATAAGAACCATCACTTAAATGACCCCCAGGTAAAATTGCACTTCTATCTTTTATACTAATAGAAATTACTTTCGAAGAAGGATACGTTAATTTTAATTGATCTGTCACTGTGTAGGTTTTAAGCGTTTTTGGAGATCGATTCCCTTCAGTTGAATTTGTTCCTGTAGAATTAAATAGTTCATCTGTGACACAATTTACAGGAGTTTTTGAATTTCGATCATACCACTCATTTCCAACAATCCCGTGATTATCGGGAGTGGTTCCTGTATATATTGAAGCATGGCCAGGTCCAGTGTAAGTTGGAACATAATTATAATTTGTATTGCGACAGTTCGTTCCATTCGCCATTAGTTTTTTAAAACCTGATTCGGAAAACTTACCTTGAAAACGATAGAGATAGTCATAACACATTTGATCTACCACAATTCCAACGACAACTCTCGGCTTTGGCGATTGTGCATTATGGATCAAACTGAGTAATAAAGAAATAATTAGAAAAGTTCTACTTAACATATTGAAGCAATTTTGCTCAAAATTAAACATTTATTAAATAAAAGATTTTACGCAACTAAAAATGGGTTTACGACGTCAAGTTTTTAGTATATTTACATCTTTTTAGTTAAAATTAAAATATGAAATTTCTTCTAATTGCGTTACTGAGTATATTTTCAATCCTGAATTTAAACCTGGCCTTCAGTCAGTTACCCATAGCAAATTTCACAGCAACACCATTAAGCGTTTGTCAAGGCTTACCAGTCACATTCACAAATACTTCTTCCAACAATGGCGGAGCTGCAATTACTCAATATGCATGGGATTTTGGCGACGGATTTAGTGACTCTATCCCGAATACAACGCATGTTTATAATACACCTGGAACTTATAGTGTAACGTTAACTGTAACTAATGCAAATGGACAAGCAGATTTTGAATTAAAAACATCCTATATTATTGTGAAACCATCTCCGACGGCATCGTTTAACGTAAATGGATTAGGCTGCACGGTACCCTTAACAGTATCATTTTCAAATACAGGAAGTTCAGGTGCGAATTACTCTTATAATTGGAATTTCGGAAACAACCAAACATCTTCCTCTGCCAATCCACCTTCTCAAACATACACTTCGGCCGGTACATACAATGTTACTCTAACGATAACTAATACAACATCTCAATGTACAGCGACAATTACAGACCCATTGGTTGTTTCCAATTTTCAAGCAGGAATTACTCTGCCAAGTGTTGCTTGCGTGGATCAGCAAGTTGATTTACTTGACAATTCAACCGCTGGAGCTAATGTTTGGAATTGGAATATATCACCCTCAACAGGCGTTTATGTTAATGGAACAAACAATAGTTCTCAAAACCCCTCGCTTACATTTTCGACACCAGGCACTTATACAATTCAACTTGCAGCACAAAACACAAACTCAGGCTGTTCGGGTAGCGCCTCTCAAACAATTACGGTCCAGCCAACTCCTACTCCAAGTTTTACTGCTACACCTTTAACGAATTGCGCACCTTCGAATGTAACATTTAATAACACATCAATTGGTGGAACCTCTTACGCATGGACATTTGGTGACTTTGCTTCAGGTGCTAACAATGCATCAACACTAACATCTCCTACCCATATCTACAACAACAATGGAACTTACGATGTAAGCTTAACAATGACCACTGCAGCAGGATGTGTTGGAACGGTTACGCTAGATGACTACATTAACATTTCAAATGTACTTCCCGAATTTTCAGCTACGCCAACCGGTGGATGTACACCGCTTACCGTGCAATTTACAGATGAAAGCCAGGCACCCAACCCTAACAACCCTATTGTTGCTTGGAACTGGAATTTTGGAGGAGGAAATCCAAGTACCTTCAACGGGCAAAATCCACCTGCAGTAACTTACGGAATTGGCATTTATGATGTAACGTTAACAATCACGACTCAATCAGGGTGTACAGGAACCCTTACTTTAGATGACTATATTACTGTAGGTGATATTCTTGATGTTAGTTTTAGTGTGGACACAACAATTAATTGTATTAAAACAGATTTTGAATTCACCTCGAATGTTGTTACCAACCCTGCAAATCCGAACCCATCTGAAATCACCTATTTTTGGGACTTCACCGATGGCACCTCTACCGAGGAAAATCCTCAATATCAATTTACTTCAGATACTGGTTATTTTGATGTTCAACTTGTTGTAGATTTTAGAGGATGTAAAGATTCTATTGAAATTCAAGATTTTGTTTATATAAACGCCCCAATTGCTAATTTCACTCCTGCCAATACATTATATTGTAATCAAGGCCCAAGTCATAATGTACTTTTCACTGATGATGCCACTCATGGTCAAACTTCTGATGATATATTAATGATTTGGCAGTGGCAAAATCCAAATCTTCTGCCAAATACAATTTTGGATGACCCACAGTTAGATGACGCAAATGCTGGAAGTGTTTCCCATCTATACAACAATTATGGATCTTATACCATACAACAGGCTATTTACAATTACACAACGGGATGTAGTGACAGTATTACAGCAACAGTTGACATCTCAACTGTGAATGCTGGTTTTACGTATTCAAATGATACAATATGTAGAGGAGATACACTCGATATGTTTGATCAAAGTACCTCTTGGAACACACATCCATTGATAAGTTGGGAATTTAACATGGGTGACACCCCGCCTGGAATCGTCAACATGGGTGATACAGCCTTTTATGCATACAGCCAATCATCCCCAAATCAATCTGGGTTTACTATAACACTAACGGCCACAAACGACGTTGGCTGTTTTGATACAGCAACTTTGCCAATTCATGTTTTAGCTCCGCCTTTCGCTATTTTGGCAACTGATCCTAACCCAGCTGTTGGTTGCTCACCCTTTCCTGTTGTTATGAATGGAAGTGGCTTCCCCTTACCACCGTATAATATCCCAATTGATTCCTTGGAATACACCTATTCAGATGATAATTCGTCTGAAACAATTGCCGCCGGTAATTCAACTTCTCACACCTTTCTTGGACAAGGTATTTTTTATACTGAAATGGTTGTAATTGATGAGTTTGGTTGTCGATCTGCTCCGGCATCTATACCTGTAACAATTACTCAACCAAATTCATTCTTTTCAGTTGATAACGTAATTTGTAATGGAGATACGATTACAACAACAAACTCTTCAAATGGTGAAGGAAACTTATCATTTGAATGGTTTTTAGATAATTTTAATTCACCAATATCAACTGACTCAAATGTTACGACTGACATAATAGAAACAGGAATACCATTTGGTCAAACTACTGCAATTCATAATCTTTACCTAGTTACGACAGATGGTAATGGATGTAAGGATACTATCGGAAACCTAATAAGTGTATCAATTCCTTGGGCTGTACCAAATTATACATTTACAGGTGCGGCTATTGGCCCTAATGGTGAATACGTTTGTCCTCCATTGTTTGGAACCTATGTAGATTCTTCATTTTCGTATGGTGCAATTACCAATTGGGCATGGAACTTTGGTAACGGAAACCAATCTATACTTCAAAACCCTAGTAATACTTATGTTCTTCCGGGGACGTACGACTTATCACTAACGGTAACTGACGAAAATGGATGTACTGATGATACCACCCTTATTCAATACATAACAATTGGTGGACCTAGTGGAGATCCAGAATGGATACAACAAGTTGGTCAATGTGCTCAAGGAGCAAATTTCATAATTCTTAATGCTCAAAATGTTTATAGTTCAGAATGGACTATGGGAGATAATACCACCTTGACTGACACTATTAATTTCTTCTATAATTACGATCAACCAGGAACCTATATTCCGGGAGTTACGCTTTATGATAGTGCCGGATGTGAAGTTTTTTACCCACTTGACCCAATAACGGTTTTGGACGATGGACTAAATGCATTTTTTACCGCCACTCCTAATCCGGCTGACCAAAATGAAAACATCATTTTTGACGATGCTTCCACTTCTCAACAATCTACAATATCTTCTTGGTCATGGGATTTTGGCCTAGACCAAATATCGGCACCAACAGATGTCAACCAAATTTACTCTTTCCCTATTGCCGGAGCATATAACGTAACATTGACGGTAACAGATGCATTGGGATGTCAAGATGATTATTCATTAACTATTAATATTAATGATCCAGATATTTGGTTACCAAATGTTATTACTGCAAATGGAGATGGAGTTAATGACATATTTACATTACCTTTTGATGCATTTAAAGAATTTACAATTGTGATTTTGAACCGCTGGGGCAATGTTATTCACGAAGGAATTAGAGATCCTGCCAATCCATTATTTTTATGGGATGGGAAGACAGATTCATCCTTAGACAAGGTGAATGATGGCGTTTATTTTTATCGTTTTTCTGGCGAAATGCTTGGTGGAACACAAGTCGACAAGCATGGATTTGTCACAGTGATTGAATCAAAATAATATTCTTGGAGTCTTTAGAGCGTTTAGATAAAATCTTAGTTTCCAGAGGTTTTTTTGAATCAAGAACAAGAGCTGAACAAGCAATAACAGCAGGAAAAGTTAAAGTAGATGACAAGGTAGTTGATAAACCTGGAAAAAAAATTCATGCTGATTCCAAAATAGAGGCTGATACATCAGATTCGCATTATGTTTCGCGAGGAGCCCACAAATTGCTACATGCGATTGACACTTTTCAAATAGATGTTTCAACCCTAACCTGTATTGATCTTGGTGCATCAACCGGCGGATTTACACAAGTTTTACTCGAGAATAATTGCAAAAAAGTATATTGTATCGATGTAGGTATAGGGCAACTTCATCCTCGTATTTCTGGGAATACCGCCATTGTGAATCTTGAAAAGACTCATGTAAAGGACTTAAACTTGAACCTTATTAAAGAACCAATTGATCTAATTGTAATCGATGTCTCATTCATCTCCTTAACTAAAGTCCTTCATTATTTACCTCCCTTTTTAAAAGATCAAGGAGAGATTGTGGCTTTAATCAAACCTCAATTTGAGGTTGGAAAGAAAAATGTCTCAAAAGGTGGAATAGTAAAAGATGAGAACCTATATAAAGAAGTTATCTCAACCCTTAAGCACTTCGCCACAAATAGTGGATTAAGCTGGTTGAATTCCATTGATTCTCCAATTTTAGGTGGTGACGGCAATAAAGAATTTCTTTGTCATTTACGAAAATCCCCCCGTGTGGATATATAGTATTTTCTTATCATAAAATTTATTTTCCTCTATAAATTCATTCAATTTAAACAAACTCTTCGCATTATAGGTCCAATCAAAACTAATATTGGTTCGTTGATGTAGGTCTTGACTATATGACTTTAACTCAACAGAAGCTTTTCCATATTTACCTAAATCATCTGTAGGTAAAACAATGACTTGATTCAACTTTTCTAGAATAAAATCAGGTTCAAAACCTAATTTTAACATACGTTGTTTCATTTCCAACAAAGAATCAAATCCTTTCAACGCTGGGCAAACCAAAAGTTTTGTCCAAGAAGGAATTGATAATAATATTCCTATGGAAGTAGTAGTAGTTCCTTGAGAAACGCAAACAAAATCGTAATCATTAGATGTTTCTTTCATTATTTTCATGCATCCAATTACCCCTTGATAATTTGCACCACCCTCTGGAATAATCCAATAATTGGGATGTTCAGCCAACAAATCTTGTTTAAATACAGGTTCATCCTTTAAGTTATATTCATTTCTTGAAATAAACTTGAGTGACATACCCAATGCTTCACAATAGGCAAGTATACTATTTGACTGAGAGTTTAACTCCTCGCCTCTTACAAATCCGATAGAGTGCAATTCATTGAGTTTAGCAGCGAATGCAGTCGCAAGTAAATGATTTGAATAGGCTCCACCAAAAGTGATTACACCAGCCATTTCAGTTGATTTGACATGTAAAATATTGTATGTCAATTTCCTCCATTTATTTCCAGAAATAATAGGATGAATAAAATCATCTCGCTTAATGAACAAATTAGAGGCTTGATCGTTTAAATGTAATGGTTCAACACAAGACAAACTCTCTGAAGGTAAATGATTTAAATTATTCATATTTTTTAAAATGAATCAAGAGACATTCGGTTCCAATAAAAGACAAAACTTGACGAATGAAGATTATTATCTCAGTCCAGAAGGATATATTATTTTTACTGAAAAGTATCATCTAAAACGAGGCTACTGTTGCAAAAGTGGTTGTAAACATTGTCCGTATGGGTATGATAAAAAAACAGATACATTCAAACCCAAGAATCAATAAATTCCATTTTCTGGCACCCTTCCTTTAAATTGACTCAATCTATTTTTGATTTCTAAAATATCTTGATCAACATTTCCTGTTGGATGAAATAACGAATGGAAACCTCCTGTTTTTGTAGCAAAGTCAACATAGCATACATAAATTGGCACATTAGCTTTTAATGCAATATAGTAAAAACCCTTTTTCCAATTAGGATTGTATTTTCTTGTGCCTTCAGGTGTAAATACTAAATATAGTGATTCAGAATTTTCAAATAAGTTGACCGCAAAATCTGTCATATTGGAATTTCGTTTTCGATCAACTGGTACTCCACCTAATGCCTTAAGAAGAATTCCAAGAGGAAAAAAGAAAAGCTCTTTTTTAATTAAAAATTTTCCCTGAACGCCATATTGAAAAAACGCAAGTCGGCCAATAATAAAATCCCAATTAGAAGTATGAGGTCCTACGGCGATTACACACTTTTTAATGTTTTCCGGAGGATTTGGATCTATTTTCCAACCAATTATCCAAAAAATCAAACGTGCAATATATTTCAAAATACTTTATTAGTTAACTGGAACTTTTAGTAATTCTTTTACAAAATTTGGAGTAGCGAAAGATCCTACATGAACGGCTGAATTGTAATATCTCAAGCCATTTGATTCAACAAAAAGATCTACCTCTTTAGAATTAGCAAGACTTTTTGGAGAAACATCTCCCTTTAAACCATATTGAAAACTCCACATTCCTGTAGGATAGGTAGGAACAAAAAATAGAGAAACAGGTGCATTATTCTCACCAAAAATCCCCTGTAATGTATGATTTAATTCAGCAAATGCCTTTTCATTGAACTTAGGCGACTCACCTTGTGCAACTAAAATTCCATCTGATTTAAGAGCATTGTAACAATTTGTATAAAACTCAACACTGAATAAACCTTCTGCAGGACCAACAGGATCTGAGCCATCAACAATAATTAAGTCATAAGAATTGGGGACTGCATTTTTAATAAATGAAATACCATCATCAACAAGCAACTCCAACTTAGGATGATCAAATGAATTAGCGATATTTGGCAAAAATTCTTTACATGCTGTAATTACTTCTCCATCAATTTCAACCATTGTAACCTTCTCAACAGAATCATGTCTTAAAATTTCACGAATTGTACCACCGTCTCCACCACCAATCACCAATATATTTTTTGCATTACCCAAGGTAAACATTGCTGGATGTGATATCATTTCATGATAATGAAACTCATCCTTCTCAGTTGTCATCACCATATCATCTAAAGCCAACATTTTTCCATATTTGTAAGACTCCAAAATTCTAACACGTTGAAATGGAGACTGAACATCAAAAAAAACATCTCCCGTAAATCTCAGCGAAAGAGCCTGATTATCATCCTTGTCTGTAAACCAAACATTACGCGTAAAGAACTCAGGATTTCTCCATTCTGACGCCTTCTGACGCATGGTCGAAATATCAAAATCATTTCGCGTCAACAAGTTGACTGATCCACGTTTCATCTCAATTGCTGAATAGGATTTGGCCTTAAAGCATTCTTTTAAATGATCAAAAGAAATCCATGCATTCATCTCGCCGCACGTAAATAAATCAACAGCAGCATAACCATATTCAGGCCACGTGTGAATCGCTAAGTGACTTTCTTGAATAACCACCACTCCAGAAACACCATAAGGTGAAAAATGGTGAAACGTTGAATTGATTACTGTAGCACCAGCTTTTTGTGCCGCACCTACCATATCCCTCTCAATTCCAGCGACATCATTCATAATGTGCGGGTCGCAATTCATAAATTCAACCAAAATGTGATTTCCTAAAGCTGTTGACATATCTTATATTTTCTTAAAATGATTGCAAAATTACTGTTTTAACAAGATTAAACATAACATTTTTACTGTTTTGAACGTAAGTTTTTGTTAATTTTACAAGTATTACCTATTAAGAATCCAACAAGACGTGCCGAAAAAGAGACTTTCATTTTTTCGAAATACCCTATTAGGTGTTGTTTTTCTGTTTTTAATGCCTTTATCCTGGGCCAATAAAATAACTAAAGGGTATGAAGCCCTTCAAGAATTTAATTACTTCGAGGCTAAAAAACTTTTTACAAAATCACTAAAAAAGTACCCGGCTCCTGCCTCCTTTGGTTTAGCTACAATCTATTATCGAAAAGACAATCCTTTTCATTCGCTCGATTCAGCATACAAATATATCGGGATTGCTAAAAAAAACATGGCTACGTTAAAGCTAAAAACAAAGGTAAAACTTGAAGAGTACAAATATTCAGACGAGGCGATTTTGGAACTTGACCAGCAAATTAGCAAAGCATTTTTTACCATTTGTTCAAATGAAGGCACAGTATCCTGTTTTAATGACTTTATTAGAAACCATCCTTATTCGCTTTTACTGTCAAAAGCAATTAATAAGCGGGATTCAATAGATTTTTATGAAACAAAGAAAATCAACTCGTCAAAATCAACACAAGATTTTTTAACCCGATATCCTGAAACTCATTTAAAAGACGAGGCTCAAAACTTATTCTTCAAACAACAATATTTTGAATACACACAGAAAGAAACACTTCTGGCTTATATGTTGTTTTTGTCCGATTGTAAAGAGAATCCATATCGATCTGAGGCAGAAAACAAAATCTATCAATTAAGCACCTCAACGAATACCCTTAAATCATACGAAAATTTTATTAAAGACCATCCAACTAATCGAAACATCCCTGATGCTTGGAGAAAATTATATAAAATTTATATGAGTGATGCCTACAACTCAACTAAATTTGAAACATTTATTAAGAAATATCCTAGTTATCCTTTTGGAAATGAAATAAAAAATGATGAAGCGCTGGCTAAATTAGTTCTATTGCCAATAAAAATCAAAACCTTGTGGGGTTATATGGATTTGCAAGGAAAACTCATAATTCCTCCAACCTACTCCGAAGCTGGATTTTTCAATGAGGATATCGCTGCCGTCGTTCAAAATGATAAGTATGGTTATATTTCAAAAGCCAATAAATTTATCGTAGAACCCATGTATGACGAAGTAACTGACTTCTCCGACGGTAGAGCGGTTGTAGAATTGGATGGAAAATTTGGGATGATTGATAGAAATGGTTTTTCAATTTTCGAGACTATTTTTGAGGAATTAGGTCCAATCTCTGAAGGAATGACTTTTGCAAGAAAGGATTCGTTATACGGATACTATTCAAAAAATAGAATTTCGTTAATTCCTGATAGATTTGAGGAAGCAGAATCTTTTGAAAACCATCAAGCTCATGTGCGAATTCAAGGCAAGGAAGCAATAATTGATAGTGTGGGATCTTTCATAGTGAAACCGTTTTTTGATGAAGTCGATTTTTTCAGTGATACACTTTTGATCTTTCTTGACAATGAAAAATACGGCATTTGCTCCATAGATGGAAAGCCAATTATACCTCCAACATATGATTACATCGGAAAATTAGTTGATAATCGCTCAATATTTGTTGATAAAGGTAAAATTGGTTACTTGGATGAAAACGGTTCTATCGTTATTCCAGCAACATTTGATGTGTATCCTAATTACCAATCATACGGAAATTTCAAAATGGGACTTGCTAAAGTTCGCAAGAATGAAAAAGCTGGATTAATTGATAAAAATGGCAAAACATTTGTTCCTTTTAATTTTGGTGAAATTGGACTGATTTCAGATATGATTTCTTGTATGAAAAATGAAAAATGGGGTTATTTTGACAATATGGGTAAGGAAAGGATAAAAATGAATTACGAATATGCAGAAAGTTTTAGGAATGGCTGTGGTATTATTACTAAAGATTCATTAATGGGAGTTATCGATATTACTGAAAAAACCATAATACAAAACGTATATTCAACAATCTCCTGGCTTGATAACACAAATCTCTTGCTTGTAGAGTCTGGCGGAATTTTTGGAGTATATGATACGAAAGGAGAAATACTTATTCCTGTAAGTTACCAATCAATTACTAAAGTTAATGATGATTTTTTGCTGTTAAAAAAGGGGGATCAAATGGACTACTATCAATTAAAGGAACGTAACTTGATAAAACTTAAAAATTGATGGATAAATTCTTTTTTTATGTTGACAAATTTAAATTTGGTATTCTAGCCGCCATTCTTACTTATGCGTTTTTATTTACCTATCTACAATTGAAACATATAAAACAATATGAACCCATTGAAAAAATGTTTAACAATTCAAAAGTTGAAGTTCCTGAAGATGAGATAGAGTTGCGCCCTGAAAACATACAAGTTCAACCGCAATTTTCTGGTGGAGAAGTAAAAAATACATCAAGAGACCTGAATGATCAACGTCAATTTTCAGATCAAAATTGGTCTCGAAATAAAGGAAATTCAAATAATAGAAACGCTGGAGATTCAAAAGATGATTTTAATGAAGAAAGAAAACACTTGGAGGAAATTCAAAAACAAGTAAACGACAGAACAAAGAAAACTTCAATTCCTAACAATCCAAATTCGTCAAAAACAAATTCCAAAAGTTCAGGTTCAAATTTTCAATTCAGAGGAAATGTTTTGGTGACATACGATGTGAAATCTCGAACCGAATCACGATTGGATGCTCCTGGATACTCATGCAAGGGTGCAGGTAAAGTCGCAATTAAAGTACGAGTTGATTCTTACGGAACTATTGTGTCCGCAAAAAACGACCCTTCTAAAAGTATAGGCGCCGATCAGTGTATGATAGAATTAGCGATGTCTTTTGCAAAATCACGCTCTAGATTTTCTTCGGGGAGCGGAAATGTTGATGGTTATATCTATTACACTTTTGTTGCTCAGTAATCATAATAACATCACAAATTTTCCAATTTCTAAAATTAAAATAAGTCCTATTATACTTCTATAGATACGATCTATTTTATAGTACCAAGCAATAGCAACTAGTAAACTATTGGAAAAAACCTCTAAGATTGACTGGTTCATAATAACTCCTAAAACAAATGGAATAAGTACAACACCAATTGTTAAATAGGACATAGAATGTTCTTTTTTACGCAGATAAAAAATAGCAAACCCTATCCAGGAAATGGCATACAACAAATAAAATAAATCGGTCCAAATTCCTGAATACAGTATGTCCAACGATTCATTTGATAGAAAAAAAGACCAAAATAATTGTTGCGAAAGCATTTTAAAAAGGAAGGCAGATCCAAGAGTGAAATTTATTCGAGTAATTTTCCATTTATTTAAAAATAAAAAATAGATAAATACAAAGAATACTACTATTTCATTCAATGGAAATGGAAATAAAAAAGCCCCTTTCTCAACCCATTGAATACAGGCATAAATTACTAAAGTAAGACCTGCCAAAAAGGAAGTTCGTTCTTCACGAATCATGCTTTTTTATCTAAAACCTCGTAGATAAAATCAAAAGTTGATAAAATTACAGGCTCTCCATCAACTACAGCAATATTGTGTTCAAAATGCGCGCTTGGTAAATTATCAGCCGTAACAATTGTCCAATTATCCTCAAGTTGTCGAACTTTTTCTGTACCCATATTTATCATTGGCTCAATGGCAATTGTAAGTCCATTCTGGATTCTTTTTCCACTTCCTCTTCTTCCATAATTTGGTACTTGCGGATCTTCATGAAGCGTTTTACCCAATCCATGCCCTACCAAATCGCGAACAACACCATAGCCATGTTTCTCAGCATGTTGTTGTATTACATAACCTATATCTCCTACTCTATTTCCTACAGTACATGTTTGAATGCCCAAATAGAGACATTCCTTGGTTACTTCCAATAATTTTCTGACTTCAGGTTTAACATCACCTACCTCAAAGGTATAAGCATGATCACCATAATAGCCTTTGTACAAAGAGCCACAATCAACAGATACTACATCCCCTGATTGAAATTGTCGTTCCGTTGGCAATCCATGTACAACCTGCTCATTAACAGATATCAACAAGGTGCTCGGACACCCATAAAGACCTTTGAACCCTGGTTTAGCATTTTGCGATAGAATGTATTCTTCTGCAATTCTGTCAAGTTCTTTAGGCGTTTGTCCTTCGTAAATGTGTTTTGCAATTATTCCCAAGGTACGACTAACTATCTGAGCCGCTTCACGCATTATTTCAATTTCCTGAGCTGTTTTGTACTTTATCATATAATGCTTTATAAACAAGATAAATACCGGCTAATATAAGTGGAATACTCAACATCTGTCCTGTATTAATAGGTAACTCAAAATCACGGGCGGTTTGACCTAATTTAATAAATTCAACCATAAATCTAGCGCCAAAAATACAAATTAGAAAGGTGCCAAAAACTAAACCTGGCTTTTTGAATCCTTCTTTTTTCCAGAATAAAAACATAAGTATTCCAAATGATATTAAATACAAAATAGCTTCATACAACTGGGCTGGATGACGGGGGGTTGCATCATATATTCCTGTTGCCTCATCAAAATACATTGAAAAACTAAATGCCCAAGGAAGGTTAGAGGGGTCGCCCACTATTTCATGATTTACCAAATTCCCCAATCGAATAAAACAACCTGCAATTGCAATTGGTGCAGCTATCCTATCTAAAATCCATAGGTAAGGTTTTTTTACAATTTTCCGTGAGTAATACCAAAGGGCTATAAGGATGGCAATAGCAGCACCATGACTTGCTAATCCACCTTCCCAAACCTTTATTATACTCTCGGGATGAGAGAAATATCCAGTAATTTTTTGACCGTTTTTATCTACATAATCCCAATAGGGACCGTAAAATAGAACGTGACCTAAACGAGCACCGACAATTATCGAAACAATCATAAACATCACAAGACTATCAAGATTTTTTTCATCGATATTTTCTTTCTTGAACATTCGTTTGATAACAAAATAACCGATAATCAAACCCGTAACGAAGAGTAGGCCGTACAGATTCGGCGTTCGCCATCCGTCGATAATTTCGGGAGACACATCCCAATTGATAACTAAATTCACGTATTAACTGCTTTGATTAATCAAAGATATTGGTTTTTCTTGGTTTATTTTGAATTTAAGCTTTGGAGATCGACCTTTTTTGAAAATTTTATTGCTATTCTCTTTTCCTTTACGGAGTGATTTTTGTTCTTCCTCTGGTAAATGAATTATTGACTGACATTCATCTGAACAACAGTTTTCCATTTTTAACTTACATTCATCGCATTGAATAAACAATAAATGACAAGCCTCATTGGCGCAATTTGTATGCACATCCGCGGGAGATCCACATTGATGACAAACAGCTATTATATCTTCTGTAATTCTTTCCCCTCTTCGTTCGTCAAAAACAAAATTTTTACCAATAAACTTATTTTCTATTCCTTCATTTTTGCAATCATTCGCATATTTGATAATTCCACCCTCAAGCTGATGTACGTTTTTAAATCCCCGATGTTTAAACCAAGCAGATGCTTTTTCACAACGAATTCCACCTGTACAATACATTACTAAATTTTTATCCTCCTTTCCTTGCAAATATGTTTCTTCGATAAATGGCAAAGACTCTCGAAAAGTATCAACATCAGGAAGAATAGCTCCAGTGAAATGACCAACTTCTGATTCATAGTGGTTTCTAAAGTCAATTAGTATTGTCTCTGGATCTAAAATTAACTCATTGAATTCTTGCGCATTTAGATGTTTTCCTTTATTCGTTACATCAAAAGTTTCGTCATTTAAACCGTCAGAAACAATCTTGTGTCTAACTTTTACTTTCAGTTTCAAAAATGGAAATTCAGCCTCTGAATCATCAACTGAAAAATTCAAACGAATTCCATTTAAAAATTCAATTTCATACAGCTCTTTGATAAACTGATCCAAGTTTTTATGTGGAACAGAAATTTGGGCATTGATTCCCTCAGTGGCGACATACGTTCTTCCAACAACATCTAGTTTTGACCACATTAGAAAAAGGTGATCTCTAAAAATTTGAGGATTTTCGATTTTTGCGTATTGATAAAATGAAATAGTCACAAACTTATGACCACTATGACGCAATTTTTCTTCTAAATCCTCTTTGCTTAAGGTATTCCACAGTTGCATGCTATGAGTATTTTAAGTTAGGAGTAAACAAAAGTAAAAATTAATGATGAATTAAAGAAATCTACTTTGCAGTGTAAATCAATTCTGATATAAACTCTGGTGCTAGGTAGTTATTTGCAATTTCCAAAATTTGTTCGGCACTCACCTTATCAATTCCTTCACGAATTTCTTGAAGAGTATCGATTTGGTTGAAAAGCAGCAAGCTTTTTCCTAAACCTATCATTAGGCCCGAATTACTATCTAAACTCAATGCCAAATGACCTTTAAGTTGTTGTTTAGCCTGATGCAATTGAAGAGAAGTGAGTTTTACATCTCTTAACTTCTTCAACTCTTTGTGAACCAAATCAAGTGATTTTTTCAAATATTTTTGATCAGTGCCAAGATATACACTCCAAAATCCAGTATCTGAATAGGGCGTATAATTCGCTTCAATATTGTAAGAGTAACCATATTTCTCACGTACAGAAAGTGTTAGTCTTGAGTTCAAGGCAGGTCCTCCTAAAATATTTATTAATAAGTTCATTCCTTTACGCTCCTCATTGGAATAACACGGTGCTATAGAACCTAATAAAGCATGCGCCTGGTAGTTAGCTTCCTGAACCAGTGTATTAAACGGTTTATAGGTCGAGAAATCATTCTGCAATTGTTGTTTCTCACCTTTTCTAAAGTTTCCAAAATACTTCTCAAGCAGTTTCTGAAATTTTGAAATTGGAATAGCTCCGACATAAGAAATAACTCCATTTTCCGCAGTTAATAATCTTTCAACGTATTGATTTAAATCTTTAGAACTGAATGAATTTACACTTTCCTTGGTTCCCAAAATATTATTTCCAAGAGGGTGATTTTCAAACATCAACCCATCAAAATCGTCAAAAATCTTATCACTCGGGCTGTCTAAATATGAATTAATTTCATCAAGGATGATTTCCTTTTCCTTTTCAATTTCCTTTTCAGGGAACGTTGAATTCATTGAAATATCTGCAAGCAACTCTATTGATCGCTCCGTATGTTCATTGGTAAATGAAGCATGAATGCAAAGTTCTTCTTTTGATGTAAATGCATTTAATTCTCCTCCGACTGAATCTAATCGACTTAAAATGTGAAAAGGCTTCCTTTTTTGAGTGCCTTTAAACAAGCAATGTTCAAGAAAATGAGCCAACCCAATTTCATGTTCATTCTCAAAACGAGAACCAGCTAGAAACGTTAACCCAATGTGAGAAACATAAGAAGGTGCGTAGAGATACACAGCTCTCATTCCGTTGGATAACTCAAAACAAATGGGGTGTAATTCCTGCACAGATTAAGGGTTTTTTCTAACAATATTCCATGAAGTTTCCGTCTTTTGATATACAATTCTATCGTGTAATCTAGATGGTCTGCCTTGCCAAAACTCAATGGAAACTGGACTAAGCGAATAACCTCCCCAGTGATCAGGTCTTGGAACTGAATCCGCAAATTGATTTTCAAGTTCAATAAATCGAGTTTCCAAAAGAATTCTCTCCACTAAAATTTCTGATTGTTCTGAAGCCCACGCCCCTACTTGACTTTCTCTGGGTCGTGAAGCAAAATAGGCATCGCTTATTGCAGGAGATACTTTATCAATACTTCCCTCAATCCGAACTTGGCGTTGTAAACCTGGCCAAAAGAATAGCATACTAGCCTGAGGGTTTAAATCTAACTCGCGGCCTTTTTGACTCAAATAATTCGTGTAAAAAACAAATTGTTTTTCAACCAATTCTTTTAGATATACAACTCGTGAACTTGGTTGAAAGGTAGCCATGTCACAGGTAGATAGAACAAGTGCATTCGGTTCTTTTTCCTGATTTTTTATTGCGTCATTAAACCAAATTTCAAATAATTCGAAAGGAGTTTCTGGAAAAAAATCAGTTAATTTTCCTGAATCAAAATCTTTGTGATCATTTCGTAATTCATTTAAAAAATTACTCATTCTTCATCTGAATCATGTTCATCAATTACCTCGCTCTCAACTTCATCATCAACATCACTTCCTGGTGCTGAATAAAAATTACCAGCTGTTGGCAAATCTTCAATTGCTTCGTCCAATACAGGAGCCACTTTTTCAATAACTCGTGATTCAGGCTTAGCTTCACCTTCGTCATTAAAAGGAAAAATCTCAACAATTGGAGAAACAATGATCGATGGGATTTCGAAGTCTATCATGTAGGCTCCCAAACTTTCTTGCATCCTTTCAAACGCGTCTTTAACCGAATGAGCTGAAACTAAAAACTGTTGCGAGATTTTTTTATTCTTCTCGCCATCTTCATCCATTTTTTCATACGTAATTTTACACTTATACCATGTATCAGCATCGTCGTAAACAAAAATATCATGTAATTCTGTACGTGAAATACCAACCACATTAAACTCGCCACGAATTCTCGACCCTAATTCCTCATAGATCCTTGCCTCAGCATCCGTAAATGACATTGCTGCTAATAAATATGGTTCAGAAACCCTTTTAAAAGTTCCATTCTCTAATTGTCTTGTATATTTTACTTTTACCGTAAACCAACTATTCATTGTAATTTATTTAGAATACAAATATAGGTATAGAATTAGAAAAGTCATTCCTGTAATAATCGAATTAGCTAAGAATAACGAACAATTTTCGGAATTCCCTCTACTAAATTCATTTAATCGATTATACCCAACTCCTGATCTTTCTGAATGTGTTTTTTAATCTTTTTAAATCCCAAACGCCAAAATCCAATAACTACAATTGTAAAGGCAACCAACAACAATAAACTTACCAGTGGATTGCTATTTTCATGCGAAATATACATGAGGCAAAAATCGTAGGCTCCGTGAACAATGGCAGGAACTAAAATTGCTTGCAAAAGCAACATACTTCTTTGCTTGTCTTTATGGAATTTTGCCAACGAAAAATAATACCCCATAATGACCGCAAAAAATCCATGTCCCGGAACTGCTAAAACAGCTCTCATAATAGCTGTGGAAATTCCTCCTTGAAAAACGTAAAGAATATTCTCGACTAACGCAAAACCTAGTGAGACGAATACGGCATAAATGATTCCATCGTAGTTTTGATCAAAGTTTTTATGTTTCCAAATGAATAAATACAATAAAAGGAATTTACTAAATTCTTCAATTAATCCAGCTGTTATGAAAGCATTAAAAAAGGAATCACCCATTGCTGAATCCTTCAAGAATTCTCCAAAAGGTGAAATGAAAACACCCAAAATCACAGCCAAAACAACTGATAACACTCCTGCGAAGAAGGCTCTAAACAGCGTTGACAAAGGTTCTCTTACCGTATCTTTTATGTAAATTAAATACATGAAAATTAAAACGGGTGTTACTGAAGCGATTAATAGTACGAGCATAATTTTATTAATTAAAAACTAAATTTATAATTTTTTTTGCGGGAAGTCAATAAATATTATCAGGAAGTTGGAAATGGTTTCCTCAAGGCCTCATTCGATTATTCAACAAATCAGAACAATAGCGCTGATATGCTGCTTTCAAATGAAGAATCTCTTTGTGTTTTGGGTGATTTCGCGGATAACTTTTTGATTCATTCCAAATCTCCGGAGAACCCGGTGTTCCAAACGATATTAGATTTTGTTGTGCAAAAGCTGCTATAACTTTTGGTTGTTTGGAATAGAATGAACTGCCAATTGAATAATATTTTGATTGAATATTTAACAAGTCTAAAATCGTTGGGTAAATATCAATCTGTTGAAAAGGCACTTTGGGCTTTTGTGGTTTTAGTTTACCAGATGGGTCGTAAAAAGCTATAGGAATTCTATACCTTAAGTCCATGGTTGCTTTCTCAGGTCGATTTGTCGGACCTGTATGATCAGCACAAATAACAAAAAGAGTATTCTTGAACCAATGCTGTTTTTTAGCTTTTTCAAAAAATCCTTTCAAGGCAAAATCTACATAACTAAGCGTGGCGCAAATAGGCTCTGGTCCGGTTTTTATTTTCGATTTAAATTCAACTGGAATTGTAAACGGATGATGAGAGGACAAGGTGAAAATCATAGAAAAAAATGGCTTTTTAAATGAATTCATTTTCTCAACAGAATAATTCAACATATGGTGATCCCAGATCCCCCAATTTCCATCAAAATGCTTCTCGTTATTATATTCTTTCCTTCCATAATAATGATTGATACCAGTAGCTGAGCAATAACTATCAAAACGCATCGACCCATTTGTAGCCCCATGAAAAAAAGCTGTCTCATACCCTTTAGATTTCAAAATTTGTGGTAAACCAGAAAACTGATTACTACTGTATGATGACAAAATAAACGGCTCATCCATCCATGCTGGAATTGAAGAAAGAATGGTTGGCAACGCATCCATGGAAGTACGTCCGTTTGCATACCCATTTTCAAAAAACAAGGATTGATTAAGAATTGAATCTAAAAACGGGGTGTAACTTTCCGGATTATCTGGCCCAACATAGGCACTGCCAAAACTTTCTAACAGAAGAAAAACTACATTCATTGAGTCCGATAAAATTTTCTGAGGTTGCGATGTGCGGATTGGATTAAAATATCTCAATTCCTCTTCCTTCGTAAAATACTGTTTGGGCTGAACCCCTCTAAATTCAATAGTTTTGATAACAGTAAATGCCGAATTAAGTACGATTGGTGATTTTTCAACCGTTGTATAAATTGTCGCATCTAAAATTCCAATTGGCTTCAGTTGTAATCCGCCTCTGCCAATTATAACAAATAAAGTCAAAACCAAGGGATAAAGTATCCATGCATATATATCTTTTACTGCAAATGATTCACTTTTTATTTTTCGTTCTGACCAAATCAAAACGATTGAACTTGCTGAAAATAAAAGGATTAACCACCAGAATTCTAGCAAAAATGTTCCGGCAAGCGCATTTGTTTCAGTAGAATTAAGCATAAACAAAAGGTAGTCGTAACTGATTCGCTTGAAGGTGTATGAGTAATAGGCAATATCCCAGGCATTAAATGCTAAAATGAACATACCGGTTGTCACAAAAAGTACAGAATTTATCCTGTGTTTCCACATTTGCAATTTTTCAGGAGTTGGAATGAAGTACAAAATAATGAATGGAAAAAGCAGTAAGCTCAAAGTAATGATGTCAAACCACGTACCGACGAGGAAATCAAAAAGAGTAACTTCTTGAAATAAATTGAAATTAAAAAAAAATAAAACTAAACGATAAATCAGTAAAAATCCGAGAAGAATTCCGATTTTTTTCAGAAAAGGTAATACGATAAAAAGTCCATTCATTCTTTTGGACATAAACGTTGATTATTTCAATTTTTCGTTTGACTTATGCCGATTTAAATCACGCATTGTTTTCTTTTCCAAGTTTTTTTGTAATGCTTTTTCTAAGTCGATGCCTGTTTGATTCGCCAAGCAAATTAATACAAATAGCACATCTGCCAGCTCATCTCCTAAATCTTTGTCTTTATCCGATTCCTTTTCACTTTGTTCGCCATATCGACGAGCAATGATTCGTGCTACTTCACCCACTTCCTCTGTGAGCATGGCCATATTTGTAAGTTCGTTAAAATAACGCACACCAACTGAATTAATCCAGTCATCTACTATTTTTTGTGCGTCTTTGATTTCCATTCTTACTCTACAACGATGATGTAGTTGTTTTTCTTGCCTTTGCCTAGAAGAATATATTTATCGTTGATCAAATGACTTGAGTTAAGAACTAATTCTTCACTTACCTTTTCCTTATTAACGCTGACTGCATTCGCCTTTAATTCACGTCTTGCCTCACCATTTGACGCCAAAAATCCTGTTCTATTTCCTAATGCCTCCACTATACTTACCCCCTGCTCATATTCAGCTTTGGGCAACTGAAACATTGGAACGCCATCAAAAACGGCAAGAAAATCATCCTCAGATAATTTTTGCAAATCATCAAATGTTGATTTTCCAAACAGAATATTGCTGGCTGCAATGGCTGCTTCGAGCGATTCTTTACCATGAACACGCTCTGTAATGTCCTCTGCTAAGGCTTTTTGAAGTACTCTCATATGAGGTGCTTCTTGATGTGATTTTTCTATTTCCTCAATTTCTGTTCGAGATAGTAAAGTGAAAATTCGAATATAATTAGCAGCATCCTCGTCGCTTGCATTTAACCAATATTGATAAAACTTATAGGGTGAAGTCTTAGATTTATCAAGCCATACATTACCACCTTCCGTTTTGCCAAATTTGGTGCCATCTGCTTTTTTTATCAAAGGAGTTGTAATTGCAAAGGCATCTCCTCCATTTTTTCTTCGGATTAATTCCGTTCCGGTTACAATATTTCCCCATTGATCTGAACCACCAAGCTGAACCGAACAATTCTTATGTTGATTCAAATAGTAAAAATCGTATCCTTGTAGCAATTGGTATGAAAATTCAGTGAAAGACATCCCTGTTTCCAATCGATTCTTCACAGAATCCTTGGCCATCATATAATTAACAGTAATATGCTTGCCGATGTCTCGAATAAAATCTAGAAAGGAAATAGATTCAAACCAATCATAATTGTTTAAAAGTTCAGCGGAATTAGTTCCACATTCAAAATCCAAAAATTGAGCAAGTTGAGCCCTAACTCCATCAATATTTTTTTGTAATGATTCTTTATCCAATAAATTTCGCTCTTGAGATTTACCTGATGGATCACCCACCATTCCTGTAGCTCCTCCAACTAATGCAATTGGTTTATGTCCTGAAAGTTGAAAATGAACTAAGGTCATAATTTGAACCAAACTTCCAATATGAAGTGAATCCGCTGTAGGGTCAAAACCGATATAGGCTGTCGCCATTCCTTTTTTCAAATGATCTTCAACACCGGGGGTCAAATCGTGAATCATCCCCCTCCATCTCATTTCCTCAATAAAATCCATATGTTATGATTTTTTAGGCAAAATTACTTTTTTCTGCGAACTTCTTTAGAAATACTGACTTTCCTTTATTTATTTATTTAAAAGAAAAATCTATTTTCACGAACCATTTTTCTCAACAAAGGATTGGGTCTATATCGATCTTCCCCATATTCTTGAAATAGTGTCTCTAATTTTGCAAGGACATTTTCTAAACCAATTTCTTGTGCCCATGACAATAATCCTTTTGGATAATTTACGCCTTTTGTCATCGCTAAATCAATATCTTGAGGAGAGGCCACTTGCATAAAAACAGCATCTATAGCCTCATTAATTAACATAACAAGAATGCGCTCAAATATTTCTTTACCCAATACCTCATCTTTCTCAGGAGTAACATCAATTACTTGATCTGAATAATCATAATATCCACGTCCTGATTTTCGACCCAAAAATCCTGCTTCTTTATGGCGTTTCTGTGTAAAGCTCGGTTTAAAACGAGGATCGTAGTAAAAGGCTTCGAATACCGATTCAGTGACTGCATAATTCACATCATTCCCTATGTAATCCATTAGTGTAAAGGGTCCCATTTTAAAACCTCCGAATTCAGTCATTGCCCAATCTATCGTTGAAAAATCAGCTTTACCTTCTTCATAAATACGCAATGCTTCTCCATAAAAAGGGCGTGCCACGCGGTTGACAATAAATCCAGGAGTATCTTTACAAACTACCGCCACTTTGCCCCAACCTTGGATAATTTCCACTGATTTAGCAAGAATATCAGATGATGTTTGAACAGAAGGAATAATTTCAACCAGAGGCATCAATGGTGCGGGATTAAAAAAATGAATTCCAATTATTCTTTTTGAATTTCTCAATACTGAACCCAAAGAAGCTATGGACAAGGATGAAGTATTACTTGCCACAATACAATCTTCAGAAACAATAGATTCAATCTTTTGCAATAAATCGTGTTTAACATCCAACTTTTCGATAATTGCTTCAATTACTAACCCACAATTTTCTAATGAATTAAATTCACTTGAATACGATATATTTGCTTGAATCTCATGAGACTTTTCCTGTGAAATTTTACTTTTTTCAACCAGTTTCCCTAATGTTGATTGTAATCCCAACTTTGCCTTGGACAATGCATTATCCGAAGAATCAATCAAAACTACCGAATGACCATTCTGTGCTGCAACCTGAGCTAT
Organism: Crocinitomicaceae bacterium; assembly: GCA_044361535.1. Taxonomy (GTDB): domain Bacteria; phylum Bacteroidota; class Bacteroidia; order Flavobacteriales_D; family Crocinitomicaceae; genus UBA952. Next base: position 19,506 of record JBIKIQ010000001.1, on the reverse strand, counting down.
TCCGCTGCCCATTGTTCCCGCTCCTATTATTCCTATTTGCATTTTAGTTACCTTTAAATTGTGGTTTTCTTTTTTCAAGAAATGCAGAAACTCCTTCTTTAAAGTCTTCTGTTTTTCCTGCAATAGTTTGCAATTCTTCTTCAAGTTTTAATTGCTGTTCAAACGAATTATTCCAAGATTCATTTATTGCTCTTTTCGTTAATCCTATTCCTTTGGTTGGCATATGAGCTAAAGATAGAGCCAGTTTGTTAACTTCTTCCTCAAAATTATCGTCAGGAATTGCTTTGTAAATCATATTCATTTTCTCGGCTTCATTAGCCATAACTTTATCACCGGTAATCATCAATGCAAGCGCTTTTTGCATTCCGATTAACCTAGGCAGCATAAATGTACCACCAGAGTCTGGGATTAAACCAATTTTACTGAATGCCTGGATGAACGAAGCACTTTCTTTTGCCAATACAATGTCACAAGCCAATGCAATATTTGCTCCAGCACCAGCCGCGACTCCATTAACTGCTGCAATTACAGGTTTTTCTATTGTTCGTATTTTTTCAATAATTGGATTGTAATGATCGCGCACAATTGATTGCAATTCAGGGCCATTTGGATCTGTTGCTTCAACTAAATCTTGACCTGCACAAAATGCTTTTCCTTCACCAGTTAACACAATCGCTCGAATTGAATTATCAATACGAGCATTATCTAAAATTTCTTGAAGTTCAATTGCCATTTCTTTATTGAATGAATTAAAAACTTCTGGTCTGTTGAGGGAAATGGTAAAAACCCCATTTTCAGATTTTATAGTAAGCGTCATATCTTTTTTCTACAAAGATAGAATATGATGCTATTTTCTTGACATAGGTTAAGAAAAATTAAACAAGGAATTGATAATCTTGTGCTCTAAGTTTACTATGAATAGAAAAGATTTTTTACGCAAAGGGCTTTTAGGTACTGCTATTTTCGCGACCAGTGGGGTAGCTGCTAAATTAATTGAAAACAAAATTGATGAAATTAAAAATCTGGACATACTTGGTTTCAACCACTTACCTAACCAAGATTCTAAAATAATGGAAAACAAAGTATTGCATAAGGCATCCTCGCGCGGTGTCGCCGATCATGGCTGGTTGAAAAGCCATCATACATTTAGTTTCGCAAATTACTACAATCCAGAAAGAATGCATTTTGGAGTTTTGCGCGTTTTAAATGATGATTTTGTTGCACCTGGAATGGGATTCGGAACCCATCCTCACGACAATATGGAAATCATTAGTATTCCCTTGGAAGGAGATTTGGAACATAAAGATAGTATGGGAAACATCACTGTTATTAGAAACGGTGATATTCAAGTAATGAGCGCAGGGACAGGGATTCAACACTCAGAATACAATAAAAACAGTGACCATCCGGTGAAATTTCTTCAGATTTGGCTTTATCCAAATAAAAGGAATGTACAACCGAGATACGATCAATTGACTTTAAAGAGAGAAGCTCGTAAAAACAAATTTCAACAAGTTCTTTCTCCGAATAAAGATGAAGAAGGCGTTTGGATTTATCAAGATGCATGGTTTCACTTGGCCGAGTTTGATACCAATACAAAATTGCCTTATAAACTTAAAAAACCAGGCAATGGCATATATATTTTTGTTTTAAGTGGTGAAATCACCATAGAAAATATCGATCTTTCAGCAAGAGATGGCTTGGGAATTTGGGATTCAACCGAACTCCTCTTTCATTCAAAGTCTAAATCTGAAGTATTAGTCATGGAAGTTCCAATGAGTTTATAACAACTATTTTTCTATAACTACATCATGCAGCGCCCCTGTTTTTCTAAATTGAATGCAGGGGTTTTTACGTTGAACTTTCAACATCTTTCTGTTTGTAAGTTAAGTAAGAAATCTAAAGAGAACGCTGTATTTTTGCAACATGCAAGACAATTTTAGGCATCAAGGACTTCGAAAAAAATTAATTAGTGAATTGCGCGAAAAAGGCATAACTGACGAGAGAATACTTGACGCTTTTTTTGCAGTCCCAAGACATTTTTTTCTTGATCTAGCATTCTTAGAAAAAGCATACACAAATATTGCATTTCAAATTGGAGCAGGACAAACGATATCACATCCATACACAGTTGCTTTTCAAACGCAATTATTGAATTTAGAAAAAAGCGAAAAAGTTCTTGAAATAGGAACGGGATCAGGCTTTCAAACCTGCATACTGTGTCAACTAGGTATGCGTGTCTATACTATCGAAAGACAAAAAGAACTTTTTTTAAAATCGAAAGACATAATCAAACAATTTGGTTTTCATCCAAGTCAATTTTATGGAGACGGTTATAAAGGCCTTGAATCATATCAACCTTTTGATAAAATATTAATAACGTGTGGGGCACCAGAAATTCCAGTATCGTTGATTAATCAATTAAAAATTGGAGGTGTAATGGTCATTCCTGTGGGCGAAGGTGAAAGTCAATCCATGAAAAGAATTACTAAAATTTCTGAAAACAATATACAGACCGAGGACTTTGGTGTTTTTAGATTTGTTCCCATGTTAGAAAAAACAGTAAAGTAGTTATCCTAAAGCTACATCTAAAATCATCATCACTGTAAATCCGCCTATAAATCCCAGGACAGATAAATCAGTGTATTTGTCTCGCTGGGTTTCTGGTATTACTTCCTCTACAACTACAAAAATCATTGCCCCTGCAGCGAAAGCTAATGCAAATGGTAATATTGGTTCAACATAAACCACCGCCAAAGCTCCAATAACACCGGCAATGGGCTCAACAATCGCTGAGAGCTGCCCGTACCAAAAACTTTTAAATTTAGAGGCTCCTGCCCTTCTTAATGGCATAGCAACAGCAAAGCCTTCAGGAAGATTTTGAATACCAATTCCTATCGCCAAAGTTATAGCAGCAGAAAAGGTTGCTCCTTCAATACCGTTTGCAGCAGCCCCAAATAAAACCCCAACTGCTAGACCTTCAGGAATATTGTGTAAGGTTATTGCTAGAACTAACAAAGTTGTTTTATGCAATTGTGTTTTAACTCCTTCGGTTTCATTTTCTTTAAAATTTAAATGCAAATGAGGTAATTTCTTATCAAGAAAAAACAAGAATAAAGCACCTCCCAAAAATCCAATAGCTGCTGGAATCCACGGAAAATTTGGGAATTGCTTCTCTGACATTTCAATTGCAGGATTTAATAAAGACCAAAAACTAGCTGCAACCATGACACCTCCGGTAAAACCAAGCATAGCATCTAAAACTCCTCTGTGTGCAGATTTAAAGAAAAATACTAAAGAAGCTCCTAAGGCTGTTAAAAGCCATGTGAATGATGTAGCATAAAATGCAGCAAGCACAGGATTAATAGAAGTAAAAAAACGCTCAATCTCAATCATTTTGCTAGCAATTTATTTTTTTCTTTTCAAACAAAACCCTTTATCATCAAGCTTTTCAACAAAAATAGCACTTTTTTTCCAAATTAATTTGTTATTTTTTTCAGGATGTTGCGTTATGTTTTTCATGATCGGTCTGCAAGCCGAAATTAAACCAAAACCAAAAAAACCAAAACCATGTTAAATTCAATGTATCACATGAATAGCGTTCTTCTGGAAGAAGAGCGTATTCAAATCGAAAAAGCGAAAAAAAATCCAGAAAAATTTGGTCCTTTGTATCGCAAATATTACGAACCAATTTTTCGCTATGTTTATAAGCGAATGGATGACCTAGATACTGTTGAAGATGTAACGTCAATGGTTTTTGTGAAAGCGCTTGCGAATCTTCATAAGTATGAATTTCGGGGTATACCATTTTCTTCTTGGTTGTTTAGAATTGCCAAAAGTGAATTAAATCAGGCTTTTCGTGATAAAAAAGGAGAACGTACAGTTCGTTTGGACAAAGTAATCATCGGTCAAATGATGGAAGAAATGGTGGAAAATGATTCTGAATTAAATAGAAGCAAACTATTGAGCACCTTGACACGTCTTAAAGCTGACCAGCTTGAACTAATTGAAATGCGTTTCTTTGAAAAAAGATCATTTCGTGAAATGGGAGACTTATTAGACATGACTGAAAATAATGCGAAAGTAAAAACATTTCGTGCTGTTAATAAACTTAAACAACTTTTTAATAAACTGGAGTGATATGCAAAAGATTAAAATTATTGTAGATGGAATAGAACCATCAAAAAATGAAATTTATGCAAAACAAAATTTTTCAAAAGTTTTGAAAGAATACCACAAGAAAAAGCCTACGATTTTCAGAAGCCCCTGGTTTTATGGAGTTGTGGGCTTATCAAGTTTACTATTCTTTACTTTTATAAATTAAGTGCTGTTTTCGTAAAATATCTACTTTTTGATAAAATTTTAGTCAAAAAGTTGGATTAATTACACAATTTAATTTAATTTCGTATCCAAACACCTAATTGGTTCATTTTATGAAGTTAAATTACTTTTCTGTCATTACTCTTCTTTTCTTTTGTATAGGGAATTTTTGGGGGCAACATACAAATTTTAATTCTCAAAAAAATTGGTCTCTAAACAAGAAAGAACTTCAATTTGGTTTGGGAACTACTCAATTTAACGGCGATCTGGGAGGATCGAATTCAGTTGGTCAAGATTATAGTCTAAGAGATATTGATTGGCCTTCAACAGGTTTTGCTGGATGGATTGGTTATAGACAACGTTTTCATCCTTATTTTGCAACTACATCTAGCATTTGTTTATTTAACCTAAAAGGCGATGACAAATTTAGTGAAGAAGCAACGAGAAATGCTCGTAGTCTTCAATTTAGGTCTTTTGCAGTTGAAATACAACAAAGGCTTGAATTTATCTTTTTTGCGACAGAACGTTTTGGTTCAAGATATAGTTTGCCAGGAAATAGAACTAAGAAAAATAGAAATGAGCAATATTATTTATTTGGTGGTTTAGGGTTATGCTACTTTAATCCGCAAGCTCAATTTAAAGATGGAAGCTGGGTCAATTTAAGACCGCTGAAAACAGAAGGTCAAGAAAAAGCATATAGCCCTTTAACGTTAACCGTACCCTTTGGATTTGGTTTTCGTGTTGGTGTTGGAAGAACTTACAGAATTGGTTTAGAAATTGCTTATGTGAAAACATTCTCTGATTACATAGATGACGTTAGTACCGTTTATGCAGACCCTGCCTCATTTCCATCAGAAACAGGTGCGTATTTTTCTAATCCTGCGATTGGTGATCCTATGTTTGCACCAGGTAATCAAAGAGGAGATTCTAACCATAAGGATGCCTATTATCATCTTAATTTAATTGTTACAAAAAATTTAACCTTTAGAGATTATGGCCGTCAAAGATCTAGAAACGGCGCTGTAAAACCTCGTGGCCGCTACAAAGTTTAATTTCTTGTATAAATTAGTTCGATCAATACTTTTTCTTTTTTCTGCTGAAAAGGCTCACTATCTTGCCGCAGATTTATTGAAGTTGTTCCTTTTTATTCCCGGATCCAAAAAACTTTTAAACGCACTCTTTTCTATTAATGATAAACGACTAGAAAAGGAAGTTTTTGGATTGAAATTTAAAAACCCTGTTGGATTAGCGGCTGGATTTGACAAAAATGCATCATTCTACAATAACTTTTCACACCTTGGCTTTGGATTTATTGAAATAGGAACCATTACTCCGAAAGCACAAGACGGAAATCCTAAACCACGCTTGTTTCGCTTAAAATCTGATAATGCGATTATTAATAGAATGGGATTTAATAATGGTGGAATTGAGGAAGCCATCAAAAATTTAAAAAAAAGAAAAACACCCATTATAATTGGTGGTAATATTGGCAAAAATAAAATTACTACGAACGCAAATGCCAATGACGATTATATTGCTTGTTTCAAAGCACTTTATCCGTATGTAGATTATTTTGTTGTCAATGTATCTTCCCCAAACACCCCTAATCTTCGAGCCTTACAAGAAAAAGAACCGCTAACTCAATTACTGTCATTGCTACAAATTGAAAATGCTAAAATGCCTATCAAAAAAGCAATTCTTCTTAAAATTGCCCCTGATTTAAATTCAAATGAACTGAATGATGTGATTGAGGTAGTTCAAACTTGTAATTTAGATGGCATTGTAGCTACTAATACAACACTAGATCGATCAAATTTAAAGATAGATAATAACTTACTAGAAAATATTGGCGCAGGTGGACTTTCAGGTAAACCATTAACTCAGAAATCGACTGAAATTATTCGTTATATTCATCAAAAAACAAAAGGAGCTATCCCCATTATTGGTGTTGGCGGAATCCACTCTCCAAGTGATGCTATTGATAAATTAAATGCCGGAGCTTCATTGATTCAATTATACACAGGTTTTGTATACGAAGGTCCCTCTTTAATTAAGGGAATTAACCATGAAATCCTAAGACAAAAAAGTGAAAAAGGAGCTTAAAATTATTGAGTGTCCACGAGATGCCATGCAAGGAATGATTGAATTTATTCCTACTGAACAAAAAGTACGCTACATAAATCATTTACTTCAATGTGGTTTTGACACCATTGATTTTGGAAGTTTTGTTTCTCCAAAAGCTATTCCTCAAATGAGGGATACGGCTGATGTTTTGTCAAAACTAGATTTAAGCAATTCTAAATCAAAACTTTTGGCAATAATAGCAAATGAACGCGGTGCTGAAGAAGCATGTTCATTTGAGGAAATAAACTATCTCGGTTATCCTTTTTCAGTTTCAGATGAATTTCAAAGAAGAAATACAAATTCTACGATTGAGGAAACCTTAAAAAGGGTAGAATTCATTCAAAATAAATCAGTCCTTTCAGGTAAAAAATTGGTTATTTATCTTTCAATGGGATTTGGCAATCCATACGGTGAACATTGGAGTCCGGATCTTGTGCTAAAATGGACTGAAAGATTGGTCGATTTATTTGGCATAGAAATCATTGCTATTTCTGACACCATTGGTTCAGCAAAAAAAGAAGACATAACCTTTTTATTTAATACGTTAATACCTGAATTACCCAAAATTGAATTTGGTGCACATATGCATGTCCGACCTGATAATGCAAGAGAAATTATTGATATTGCCTACACGGCAGGCTGCAGACGCTTTGATAGTGCTATTCGAGGTTTTGGAGGTTGTCCAATGGCTAAAGATGTCTTAACGGGAAATATGCCCACTGAAATTATGCTGGATTATTTTAGAAAAAACTCGATTCCAACATCCGTGGATTCAAAAGAATTTGAAAAAGCTATGCAAGTTTCTACTTCAATCTTTTGATGTAACTTTGCGTTTTATTATTGTTAAAACTAAAATTAATGTGCTTTTTCTTATAATTAACATTATCATCTAAAAAATGAACGTAAAATTTGATAGGCTCAAAAAATTATTAGTAAAGAAAAATGTGCTCATTTTGGGTTCTGTTTTGATTTTATCAATAGCTTTATTTATATTTTTTTATTTGATTAAATCAGATTCGGATGATACTAATAACCAAAAAAATAGTGGTGAAAACAATAAAGAAAAAGACACTCTGTTCATTGAAATAGAAAAATTTAGTGAAAATAAATTTAATGAGGGTATTGAACAAAAACTACTTGAAGAAATTGGAATGTGTGACACCTTAATTGATGGTTACAAATTACCATGTTCACCAAGTTTCTTTAAATTCTTTAAATTAAATATTGAAAAAAAACTTTCAGATGGATTTATTTTACTCGTAAATTCAAGAGCATTTAAAGATTCAAATTCATTTTTTACACAAAGAAGGCTTTTTGTATTCGAAAGGGAAAAGGGAAAATTAGTACAAGTTAATCGTTTTAAAGCAAATTTAGTAGAGCTAAGGAAATCAAAAACAAGTGGTTATTATGAAATGTTATTGAGATTTAGGGATTCAAAGAAAACTGTTTTTTATTGTTCTTATAGATGGGATAACAGAAAATACTCTATCCATCATTGTGAGGAAATTGGAGAATTAGGTGATCGTGCTCCAAGGAAAGTAAAAATTGATTTAAGAAAAAGTGTTGCTGACGAAGTTAAATCAATTTTGACGGACGAAAAGTTAGCTTTCTGATAATTTAATTTTAGTTATTTATTTTAATTTTTCCTTTAAATAGGTAGCAGTAGAGTTATCTTTTACCTTAATAAATTCCTCTGGCGTGCCATTAAAAAGCAAATAGCCGCCATTTTTTCCGCCATCAGGACCTAGATCAATAATTCTATCTGCGCATTTGATTACTTCCATGTTATGCTCAATTACAAGTATGCTGTGACCTTGGTCAATCAAAGCATTAAAAGCAATAAGTAATTTTGAAATATCGTGAAAATGAAGACCAGTCGTAGGTTCGTCAAAAATAAACAAAGTTGAAACTTGTTCTTTACCTTTGCTTAAAAATGAGGCTAATTTAATGCGTTGCGTCTCTCCCCCACTCATTGTGCTTGACGATTGACCTACTTGAAGATAGCCAAGTCCAACCTCTACGAGCGGAGTAATTTTAGCAACGATTTTTTCTTCTAATTTCCCCTCTATTTCCTTAAAAAAATCAAGTGCCTCTGCTATTGTCAAATCTAAAATATCTGAAATTGATTTATTTCGATAAAGTACCTCAAGTGTTTCTGTTTTAAATCGTTTTCCTTCACACGACTCACATGGCAACTGAATATCTGCCATGAATTGCATACTAACTGTGATTTTTCCTTCTCCTTCGCACATTTCACACCTTCCGCCCTCCACATTAAAACTAAAAAATCCAGGTTTATAGCCTCGCATTTTAGCCAATTGTTGCCTCGAAAACAAATCACGTATTTCATCAAAAGCCTTCACGTATGTAATTGGATTACTACGCGATGATTTTCCAATTGGATTTTGATCAATAAATTCAACAGCCTTAATATTCTTCAAATCACCTGACAATTCCATAAACTTGCCCAAGGTTTCACTTGTAAGCCCTAATTCTTTTTTAATGGCTGGATATACAATTTCCTTTATTAAGGTTGATTTCCCACTTCCCGAAACACCGGTAATGCAAACCAGTGAATTCAATGGTATTTCAACATCAATCGTCTTTAGATTATGCTGTGTTGCTCCTTTAACGACAATCTTATTACTGGATTTTCTTCTCTTTTTAGGTAATGGAATTTCCGATTCGCCGATTAAATACTTTGCCGTTAAACTCTGTGTTGCATTTCCTAATTCAGAGAATTTTCCATTAAATACAATTTCTCCTCCATAACTCCCAGCCATTGGACCAATATCAATCAATTGATCAGCAGCTTTCATAATTTCTTCCTCATGCTCAACAATAATAACCGTATTGCCAACATCGCGTAATTTTTCTAAAACACGAATCAAATTTGAAGTATCTCTCGGGTGAAGTCCAATTGAAGGTTCATCTAAAACATACATAGAGCCAATTAAACTACTCCCCAATGATGTCGCTAAATTAATACGCTGAGATTCGCCACCAGAGAGTGAATTGGATTTCCTATTCAACGTCAAATAACTCAATCCTACGTCCATTAAAACAGTAAGTCTGCCAATTATTTCTGGTAAAATTCGCTTTGAAACCGCTTTTTCATAAGAACTCAACTTCAAATTCTCGAAGAAATACAAACTCTCATTCAGTGGCATCAACACAACATCAGAAATTGATTTACCATCAATTTTTACATATCCAGCATCTTTTCTCAAGCGCGTTCCTTGACAATCAGGACAATCTGTTTTACCTCTATAACGCGATAACAAAACACGATATTGAATTTTATAAGTTTGACTTTCAATGAATTTAAAAAACGGATTCAATCCTGTAAAATACTTATTCCCAGACCAAATTAGCTTATACTGATCGTCTGTTAATTGATTGACAGGTCTATGAATAGGGAAATCAAATTTTGAAGCATTGTAAATTATCTCCTTTAAATATTCACCCATTGCTTCTCCTTTCCAAGGAACAATTGCACCTTCAAATACACTTAAGCTTTTATTAGGAATTACTAAATCCTCATCAATTCCGATAATTTGACCATAACCCTCACAAAGTTTACAAGCACCAAAGGGATTATTAAAAGTAAAAAAATGTTCATTAGGCTCTTGAAATTCAATGCCATCTAGTTCAAATCGATTATTAAACCACTGTGTTGTGGCATCGGAAAGTCGATAAATACCACATTCACCATTTCCTTCAGCAAAAGCAATCTGAATGGAATCAGCATACCTAATATAATTGTCCTCATTACTAAAATCAATAGATATCCTATCAATAACAAGAAAAGTATCAGTTAAATCAATCTCATCATTTTTTAACACTTCGCTTATTTCAACTAAATTTGAATTTTGAAGAATTCGCAGAAACCCTTGTAACTTTAATTTCTCTAAGAGTTTCCTATTCTCAATGACAGTACCAATAGAAACTTGACAAATTATTACCGCTTTCTCATTATCGTTGAAAGATTTCAAAAAATCAACGACGTCAGAAACCGTATGTTTTTTAACTTCACTTCCCGAAATTGGAGAATACGTTTTTCCAATGCGTGCAAATAAAAGTTTCAAATAATCATAGATTTCTGTCGTAGTTCCAACGGTTGAACGTGGATTATTAGAAATTACTTTTTGTTGAATGGCAATTGCAGGAGCAATTCCTTTGATATAATCAGTTTCTGGCTTATCTAATTTACCTAAAAATTGGCGCGCATAGGATGATAAACTTTCAATGTAACGTCTTTGACCTTCAGCATACAACGTATCAAAAGCCAGTGAAGATTTACCAGATCCAGACAAGCCCGTGATAACAGTTATTTTACCGTGCGGAATAGTAACATCAATGTTTTTCAGATTGTTAACTCTAGCGCCTTTAATTTCTATAACTTTTTGCTTCATCTTCTTACAAAAATAAACAGAACAAGGTATAAATAGTTTGGTCTTACTTAAATTCGGGATAAGAATTCTGTCAAAGTTTTATCAACTATACCGAACTCAGGTTAAATATGTAATTTTACCATCTATGAATTTTGCACATAAATTCTTAACAGCAATCTTTATGATTGTATTCTCACAAGGTTTTTCGCAGGTTTCGTTTACCGAATTTGCACAAACTTCTGATGCAACGAAAAAGTTGTTACACGCCCATGAATTGTGGGAGTATTATTTGAAAAACAACTCCGATTCATTAAAACAACTGGCAATCAATACCCAAGAATTTGGCATTAAAAAAAATAGCGAACCACTAAAAATCTTTTCACAACGTATTTTAGGTTGCTACCTCGTACGTAATGGTGATTTTGTAAATGGAGAAATTGCACTTAAAAAAGCACTTGATTACCATAGAAAAAATGGAGATCTGGCAAATGTAACTGAAGATTTCAATGAACTTGGGATTTCTAACTTCTTAAAAGGTGATTATCATTCTGCTGAATCTTTTTTCAAGTTATCTCTAAAAAGTGGTAAAGAATCTCCGGATGATACTCATCTATTTTTAGCTGAACTGAATTTAGCAAAAACATACGATAAGTTGGATTTAAAGGACAAAGCCAAAGGAATTGCAAATCACTACCTACAAGAATGCAAAAAAAGAAAAAAGATGGAATCAGTTGCTTCAGCTTATGGTTTTTTAAGTGATTTAGCATTAAATGAAAAGAAAGTAGAATTGGCCGAAGAATATCTTACAAAAAGTTTGAATGCTATTAAATCAAATACAAATATTTCTGCTCGCGCCCAAATTCACTCAAACTTTGGAGCGTTTTACGCGGCAAAAGAAGATTTTGACAAAGCTAAAAGTAATTTCAATGAGTCGCTTTCCCTTCGAAAAAAAAGCAATCATCGAAAAGGAATACTTGAAAGCTATTACAACTTAGGATCCGTTGAATATTTTGTAGGTAACTATTTTGAGGCTGAAAATTATTATTTAAAAGGTCTTCAACTTGCAAAAGAATATAATTTATTTACCGACCAAATTGATTTCTTAGAGGTCTTAGTTGAGGTTCAAAAAGCGAAAAAAAATAAAGATAAAGAAATTGAATATTATCAGCAATTCATAGATGTGAAATCAAAACAAGCTGAGTTTCTGCTAAAAAATAAGGATGAACAAGAAAACTTGATTGATTATTTTAAGGAAGAAACAACAGCATCTGAGGTTTTTTCTTCCAATATACCTTCGTTTTTTTGGTCAGGTTTTTTAATGGGGGCAAGCTGTTTAATGCTATTTTTTCTTTTCGTTCGATTCATAAAACCAAAAAACCTATTTAAAGAAAAGCAGCAATACGATGAATAATCTTGTCCCCGATGAATTTTTGCTTTCTGAATTTTACAATATTCTCACAGATGAAAGAATACGGCTATTTAAAAAAATTATTGCGCAGCGCACAAATCACCTAACCGTAATATTAGAAGATATTTATCAAGAGCATAATGCATCAGCAATAGTAAGAACATGTGACTCTTTTGGTATTCAAACACTTCATTTAATTGAGTCTAGAAATGAGTATCAAGTTCATGAAGGTATTTCTCGTGGTTCAAATCAGTGGGTAACATTGGAACATCATTATTCTGAAGGAAAAACATCTAAAGACATTTTCAACGATATAAAATCTAGAGGATATAAAATCGCGGCAACAAGTCCACATGCCATCGAATACGACATCTTTAATTTACCTCTTGATGAGCCAATTGCATTATTATTTGGTGCGGAAAAAAAAGGAATTACAAATGACGCTATGGAAAATGCTGATTACCTAGTCCGAATTCCTATGTATGGATTTGCAGAAAGTTTAAATGTATCAGTAGCAGCAGCAATAACACTTAATGAATTGAGAAAACGATTAAATCAATCGACTACTTCGTGGAAATTAAATGACAAAGAAAAACTAGAAACACTATTATCTTGGTGCAGGAAACACATTAAAAGCAGTGAACTTATTGAAAATGAGATAAAGAAAAAGTATTTTGAGAAAATGTTGTAAATTTGCGTCATCAAATTAAGGAAAGAGATGAAATTATTAAATTTTTTAGGGATAAGTGTTGTTTTATTTCTGTTTTTAGCTTGTGGATCGAAAGATTCTTCCTCCAATACGACTACGAATTCGAAAAATATCACTGAAACAAAGAAAATAATCAAAGAGGAACCAACTCCGATTTGTAAGCTTTCTATCAATGATTTGATTGGGAACTATTCAAACAAAAGTGGTTTTTCCGCTTCTATTAAACGATCAGAGAAAGACTCCACAAAGCTAGACTATGTCTTTCAATTAAGCAAAGGGTGTGTACGACGATACTCAGGAACTGCCACGAAAGAAGAATATTTCAGTAAAGATGAAGTTAATTTCTCTTCGCGCGACTCAGTAAATAAGATTGTAATTGAAATATCTATGTTTTTCAGCGACGGCAAATTATCAATAACAGAAAGAACTTCTGAGAAAAAAGAAAAAACTAATCAAAAATGTTTATTTGAAGGTCATTTGACAAAATTAAAATAGATTTCAACAGAATGTCGAGAACAAAAAAAGAATATTAACTTTGTAATATAAATTGACACAAATGGGTAAAGGAGATAAAAAATCAGCAAAAGGAAAAAGAGTAATGGGTTCTTACGGAAATTCTAGAAAAAGAAAATCTAGTAATCCTATTGTAGTGGTAAAAAAAGAAAAAGCGGTTGAAGCAAAAACTGATGAAAAAGTAAAAGCAGTTGCCAAACCAAAGGCAGAGAAAAAGCCAGTTGAAAAGAAAGCAACTGAAAAAAAGACAACTGTAAAGAAGACAACAACAAAAAAAACTGAAAAATAAGATGAGCCCGATTTTCGGGCTTTTTTTTTGAACATTTTTTTGATTTAATTCACATGATATCAATTGGCTGAAATAAGATTTGCAATTTTGCAGTATAGAAAGTAAAACACACGTTATGAAACACAATTTTGGAGCAGGTCCTTGCATTTTACCTCAAGAAATTTTTAAACAAGCAGCGGATGCTGTACTTGATTTTAATGGTTTATCCATCTTAGAAGTATCTCACAGACACAAAGATTTTGTCGCTGTTATGGATGAAGCCATGGAATTGGTGAAAAGGGCATTGAATGTACCTCAAGGATATTCAATTGCTTACCTTCAAGGCGGAGCTACTCTCGGTTTTACTATTGCTGCTCTAAATATGATGCGTTCAATAAAAAAAGCAGGTTATATTAATACGGGTACTTGGGCATCGGGTGCAATCAAAGAAGCAAAAAAAGTGGGAGTTGATGTGAATGTTTTTGCATCATCTGAAGATCGAAACTTCACTTACATCCCCAAAGGATACGAAGTTCCAACTGATGTTGATTACATTCATTTTACTTCCAATAATACGATTTACGGAACTCAGTTTAAAGAATTTCCAAAAACAGATTTACCATTGGTTTGTGATATGTCATCCGATATATTTTCAAAAGAAATCAATGTGGCTGATTTTGATTTGATCTATGCAGGTGCGCAAAAGAATTTAGGTCCAGCTGGAGCAACACTTTACATTGTAAAAGATGAGGTTCTTGGAAAATCAACATCTGCATTTATGCCAACTTATTTAGATTTAAAACAACAAGTTGAAAAAGAATCGATGTTAAATACACCACCGGTTTTTTCCGTATATGTTGCCATGTTGAATCTTCGAAATCTACTTTCAACAGGTGGAGTAAAAGAAATGCAATCAAAGAATGAAGCGAAAGCTAAATTATTATACGATGAGATCGATTCAAATCCAGCGTTCAAAGGTGCAGTTGAAATAGAAGATCGTTCAAATATGAATGTTACTTTCTTATTGAATGATGAATCTAGAGCAGCTGACTTTGATGAGATGTGGAAAGGAGCTGGAATCATTGGGCTTCCTGGACATCGATCTGTAGGTGGTTATCGTGCGTCGATGTACAACGCATTACCAATTGAAAGTGTTCAAGTTTTGGTTGATGTTATGAAAGAATTTGCAAGAAAAGGTTAATATAAATTGAAAATGAAGATTTTAGCAAACGATGGAATTTCCGATTTAGGAAAACAATTATTAGAACAGTCAGGATTTACAGTAATTACTGATAAAGTTGAACAGTCTGATTTAGCGACTTACATTAATGCAAATCAAATTCCAGTTTTATTGGTGAGAAGCGCAACAACTGCTCGAAAAGAATTAATTGATCAATGTCCATCCTTAAAATTGATTGGACGTGGTGGAGTTGGAATGGATAACATTGATGTGGCTTATGCTCGTGAAAAAGGATTGAAAGTAATCAACACGCCTGCGTCATCTTCACAATCTGTTGCTGAATTGGTGATGGGGCAATTGTTTTCCATTTCTCGTTTCTTGAATGATTCGTATAAAAACATCAGTACTGGCGACTTTTCAGTGCTTAAAAAGAACTATGCAAAAGGCGTGGAATTACGTGGAAAAACGATTGGAATTATTGGATTTGGTCGTATCGGACAAAGTTTGGCTTCGTATGCACTAGGCGCTGGAATGAACGTTATTGCTGTGGATCAGTTCACACAAACCGTAAATGTCGAAGTTCCTGTTGGTTCATCGCAGAAAGTTTCAGTTTCCATTACGCCAACCAATGATTTATCCTCGGTTCTTTCCAAAATGGATTATATTTCTATTCACGTTCCAAAACAAGCGGATGGAAGTGCAGTTCTTGGAGCAAAAGAATTTGACCTTATGAAAAAAGGCGTTCGAATTGTAAATGCTGCTCGTGGCGGTGTTGTGGATGAAAAAGAATTAATCGTTGCATTGAATTCTGGAAAAGTGGCTTTTGCTGGTTTGGATGTATTTGAAAATGAACCAAATCCAAACTCAGAGTTATTAAATCATCCTAAAATTGCTTGTACTCCACATATAGGAGCTGCAACGGTTGAAGCGCAAGATCGAATTGGTTCTGAATTGGCTGAGTTAATAATTTCAGAATTTGGAAAGCAAAATTGATATGAAGTTACTCGATGGTAAAGCAACGGCCGAAGCGATTCGCAAAGAATTAGCAGAAGCCGTGAAACTTCGCAAAAAAGAAGGGCAGAAAATTCCTCATTTAGCTGCTATTCTAGTGGGAAATGACGGAGGTTCCATGACGTATGTGGGAGCCAAAGTGAAAGCTTGCAATCAAATTGGTTTTGAAAGTACCTTGATTCAATACGATGAAAGTGTTCCTGAGGAAGTTCTGATGAACAAAATCAAAACGTTGAATGAGGACAAGAGTATTGATGGATTTATCGTTCAATTGCCTTTGCCTAAGCACATCGATGAACTCAAAGTAACGTTAGCTATCGACCCGGCAAAAGATGTGGATGGTTTTCATCCTGTAAATTTAGGTAAAATGGTATTGAATTTACCCGGATTTTTACCTGCAACTCCTGCCGGAATTTTAGAATTACTGCGACGAAATAACATTGATACTGAAGGGAAAAATTGTGTCGTTGTGGGTAGAAGTAATATTGTTGGAACGCCATTAAGCATTTTGCTAGGTAGAAATTCCAATCCAGGGAATTGTACCGTTACTTTGGCTCATTCCAAAACAAAAAACTTAAAAGAAATCTGTAAAAAAGCAGATATTTTGGTTGCAGCACTCGGAAAACCTGAATTCATTACGGCTGATATGGTAAAAGATGATGCTGTAGTGATTGATGTCGGTACAACACGTGTTACAGATAAAACAAAAACGAGAGGTTGGAAACTTCGAGGTGATGTGAAATTTGACGAGGTTTCTGAAAAATGCTCGTACATTACCCCAGTACCCGGGGGAGTTGGACCCATGACCATTGCATCCTTGATGATCAACACTTTGAAAGCGCTCGAATTGCGTGGAAAATAAGTTTTTTGACGAATTATCGGTCCAAAAAATTGAATTAGAAGACACTCACTTACTTTATTTGCCAAATTTTTTATCCTCGGCAGAAGCAGATGATTGGTTTGCTTTTCTCATGAATAAAGTCAATTTTCAATCAGGTGTAATCAAATTATTTGGAAAAATTTATGCTATACCTCGGCTTGAAGCTTTTTATGCTAAGAATGAGTTGACTTACTCGTATTCTGGAAAGCAAATGAAAACGGAGACACTTTTCACCGAACTAGATGAATTAAATAATCGCGTTGAAAGTATTTCAAATTTAGGATTTAATGCCGTTTTGATCAATTTGTATCGCAATGGGATGGACAGCAACGGATGGCATGCCGATGATGAGAAAGAACTGGGTGAAGATCCGTATATTGCCTCAATCAGTTTGGGAGCTGAACGTATTTTTGAATTAAAACACAATCAAACAAAGAAAAAAATAAAACTAAAGCTAGAACATGGCAGTCTTTTGTGTATGATGCAGGGAAGTCAAAAGTATTGGAAGCATCAATTACCCAAAGACAAAACGATCAATGAACCGAGAATCAATCTAACTTTTCGAAAAATTTATTAGCTCGAACAAACAGATAAAAATTGTATATTTGGTTCTCCAAACGCTAAAATTCAACGAATTATGAAAAACTTTAAACTCATTTTAACAGCCTTAATAACCATTATTTCTATTCAAGTAAGTGCTCAAATCAGTGTTATTACTCAAAATACTTCTGCCCCAGCCATTTGTAACGGTTCAGCTTGCTTAGATTCAACTGCCGTTGGAGTTGTCAATCAAACATCGATTTATTGGGCCGGAGGAGGTGCAATCCTTCAACAAGGAACTTACTGCATTGATAGTTTGTGCTCAGGGACTTATACCGTTTCCTACATGATAAATGGAAGTTCCGTGACTTCAACCTTTACGATTGGTTCCGGATCTGGTAATCCATGTAATAGTTTAACAGCGAGTTTAACCATTCAACCTACCTCAACAGCTTCTTCTTGCGATGGTAATGCAACTTGCGCACCAACCGGTGGATTAGCACCTTACACCTATCAGTGGTCAAATGGTGAAACACCTAATACAGCATCTAATTTATGTGCTGGATCTTACATTTGTTGTTATGTAACAGATATGAATGGTTGTACAACAACTGCATGTGATAGTATTTCTTATCAAGGGCAAACTTCTGGAGGAGGAGACACACTAATCATTTCTGGTAATGGTGGTTGCAATACCCCAGCTGGAAGTGTAGTGATGCAAATTGAGGATTGTACCTTTGATTTTAACGCGGTAGATACTGCCTATTTATCTACTGTTGTTTTGGGATCTAATCCCATGGATTCTTCAACCGTTTTATGGATATTTGTTGATACCAATGGGGTAAGCACAACAATTACCTCAGTAGCGCCTGCAATGAACGCAACAGGATGTTACGATTATACGCTTATTTTATTCTGTTCTCAAAAATCTATGAACATCAAATACATTTTCGTAAACGGACAATATACTTATCAAAGCTCTGGTATTGAGTCTTTATCTTCCACACCAAAAGAACTCGTAAAAATTGTAGATTTATCTGGAAGAGAAGTAACAAATGAAAACGCTAACGGGATCTTGATTTATCACTACTCAGACGGTTCACACCAAAAAGTATTTGTATGGAGGGGGAATTGATAGTTGTTACTTTTCCAATTTAAACTAACTATTTTTTTCCTCATCTTTCATGTATTACTTATTACTCTTTCTGAAGGTATGTGAAGTAACCATATAATTCATCTTAAAGTTGCTTTTATAAATTCTATACATTATTTCATATCTTTCCTTTTTATCCTATTGATATTATATATTCAATATTGATAGATAATCTTTATTACTATAATTTATTTTATTGCGATTGCTATATTAAAATCCTCAGAAACTTTAGATAAAACTACCATCAAACGACATAAATTATAAAGGATAATAAAATTATTTCTAAATAGCAATAAATATACATTCTAATTTCTACAATTAGAAACTTACTAAGATTTATCAACTTAAATTTCCAATTGCCAAATACTCGATTTGTGGATGTGAAACTAACTTTTGAATCACAATAAACCTGACTGCCTTAACAATTAAGGTATCAAGAAATGAATAATCCTTATATCATCACGATTTGTAAGGAGAATCATTCATTAGCTAAAAAATTATGGATTTGTTGAAAAACAAAAATCCTGACTGTTTAGACAATCAGGGTTTTAAATTTTAGCATCGTCCCGATAGCTATCGGGATACTCTCCCATTATGTTTTCTAATATTGTATAAATTTCTACAACACAAAAAACCCTAACTGTTTAGACAATCAGGGTTTTAAAAATTGGCATCGTCCCGATAGCTATCGGGATACTCTCCCATTATGTTTTCTAATATTGTATAAATTTGTACAAAACAAAAAACCCTGACTGTTTAGACAATCAGGGTTTTAAAAATCGGCATCGTCCCGATAGCTATCGGGATACTCTCCCATAATATTTTCTAATGTTGCATAATTTTCAACAAAACAAAAAACCCTGACAATTCTTGCGAATGTCAGGGTTTTAAAAATCGGCATCGACTTACTCTCCCACCCTTAATAGGGCAGTACCATCAGCGCTAGCAGGCTTAACTTCTCTGTTCGGAATGGGAAGAGGTGGACCGTGCTGCTATAGACACCCAA
>JBIKIQ010000019.1:0-61281 GCA_044361535.1 Crocinitomicaceae bacterium | reverse complement strand
CAGTTCGTTGCAGTTGGTTGAACAGGCTGTGATCCTTGATTTACCCACGTGCAGCTCGTTGTATTAAATTGATAGTTGTCCCAACAATTGGTTGCAGTTGGTTGAACAGGTTGTGATCCTTGATTTATCCACGTACAGCTTGTTGTATTGAATTGATAGTTGTCCCAACAATTGGTTGCAGTTGGTTGAACAGGTTGTGATCCTTGATTTACCCACGTACAGCTTGTTGTATTAAATTGATAGTTGTCCCAGCAGTTCGTTGCAGTTGGTTGAACAGGCTGTGATCCTTGATTTACCCACGTGCAGCTCGTTGTATTAAATTGATAGTTGTCCCAACAATTGGTTGCAGTTGGTTGAACAGGTTGTGATCCTTGATTTACCCACGTACAGCTCGTTGTATTGAATTGGTAGTTGTCCCAGCAGTTCGTTGCAGTTGGTTGAACAGGTTGTGACCCTTGATTTACCCACGTACAGCTCGTTGTATTGAATTGGTAGTTGTCCCAGCAGTTCGTTGCGGTTGGTTGAACAGGTTGTGATCCTTGATTTACCCACGTACAGCTCGTTGTATTGAATTGATAGTTGTCCCAGCAGTTCGTTGCAGTTGGTTGAACAGGTTGTGATCCTTGATTTACCCACGTACAGCTTGTTGTATTAAATTGGTAGTTGTCCCAGCAGTTCGTTGCAGTTGGTTGAACAGGTTGTGATCCTTGATTTACCCACGTACAGCTTGTTGTATTAAATTGATAGTTGTCCCAACAATTGGTTGCAGTTGGTTGAACGGGTTGTGATCCTTGATTTACCCATGTACAGCTAGTTGTATTAAATTGGTAATTGTCCCAGCAGTTCGTTGCAGTTGGTTGAACAGGCTGTGATCCTTGATTTACCCATGTACAGCTCGTTGTATTAAATTGGTAGTTGTCCCAGCAGTTCGTTGCAGTTGGTTGAACAGGTTGTGACCCTTGATTTACCCACGTACAGCTCGTTGTATTGAATTGGTAGTTGTCCCAGCAGTTCGTTGCAGTTGGTTGAATAGGTTGTGACCCTTGATTTACCCACGTACAGCTTGTTGTATTAAATTGATAGTTGTCCCAGCAGTTCGTTGCAGTTGGTTGAACAGGTTGTGAACCGGTAATCACCCATGAACATAAATTACCATTCCAAGTAGCAGACTCATAACATGCCAGGGTTGGCTGTGGTGTTTGGGGAGTAATAGAAATTGTAAGTGTCGCATTTATAGCACACTGTCCAGCTGTGGGTGTAAACGTATACGTGGTTGTTGTTGTATTATCAATTGACGGTGACCATGTTCCAGTGATACCATTATTTGATGTCGTTGGTAAGGCGCCAATCGTGGCTCCTGAACAGAATGGCCCTACTGGTGAAAACGTTGGAGTTATATTTGGATTAATTGTCAGTACCCCACTTATAAAGGCAGTACCATCCCAAATTCCCCCACCGCCAGTACTAAATCCTCCATATTGCCAACCACAACCATTGATTTGATATCTAAAAGTATAATAATAGGTTCCTGGAGCAAGGCCAGTTAATACACCCAAATATTCATCATTATTTGTTCCTCCCCCACCTGGATTAAAAGTTGCTGTTGACCAATTAGTCCAAGAGGATGGATTTGAATTTGTAGTACTGTATCCAAATTGGGCTGTAACTCCTGTCGCAGCGACTCCAGCACCAATAGTATTAACTGTTCCAGTATTGAACAGCTGGCCATAAATCGTATACGTTCCTCCTTGACAAATACTTCCACTTCCTGGAAACTGAAGATTTACCCAATCAATAATATCACTAACTGTCACAGTAACAGATGCGGAACAACCATCTGAATTTGTATAAGTAATTGTTGCAGTTCCTGCTGCAACCCCCGTTACCAAACCATTTGAAGAAACGGTTGCCACAGCTGCATTATTTGATGCCCACGGATTAACAATAGCTGGTGTACCTGAACCAGTGAGTTGTGATGTAGCATTTATACAAACAGTAGAATTACCACTTATTATTGGTGTAACAAGTGGACCTGAAATACTAAACGATGAACTTGCATTAGATGTGCAAGTTCCATTATTAACGGTAACCGTATAATTAATTCCCAACGTCATATTTGAAATAGCTCCAGTACCTGAAACCGTTGGACCTGCAGGATTGAATGTATAAATTTGACCAACACTATAATTTGTTATCGAGGCCGAAGACGGGGCTGCACAAGTTGCTGGCGTAATAGAAACTGTTGGTGTTGACGGCAGAGCATTAACCGTAACTGTTGTCGTTGTTGGACACCCACTTGAATTTGTAAATGTAATTGTTGTAGTTCCTGCTGAAATAGCTGTAACCACACCAGTATTTGAAACTGTTGCAACTGCTGTATTAGAACTCACCCATGGATTTAAAGCAGCGGGAACTCCCGGTCCTGCTAATTGTGAAGTAGCACCTACACAAAGGGTTGTGGTTCCTGTAATTACGCCACCTGATGCTAAACTAGCCGAGCCTGTAAAATCTAACGTAAATGGACTTGTGGTTGCAGAAAAGTTATCAATTAGAATTAATATCTGTTGACCGGCAGTCACGTTTAATGGCGAAACCCATGAATCACCTGTAGCCCCTTCTGAAACATCAGCAGCACCATTTCCCAACCCTGTTGTACCAGTACCTGCTGCCCATGAACATCTAATTGGTGCTATGTTTGGTGGACAAGGAATAGTGGCTCCTGCAGGAAAAACCCAAACTGCAAAGTCATAGTCATCTGCGGCAGTTGGAGCAATATTAAACGAAAAAGTACCTGGATTTGCCACTGTAGCATTTAACCAAAGACTTTGATGTTCAACAGTCATACATCCTTGATTAGCAGCATTCAAATCAGTTGTATTTCCTGGCCCTGAACTAACTCCATTGATTGCTTGATCTGCACAAACTAACTGTGAGCCTGAACAATCTTGAGGTGTTGGTGGTGGTGGCGGACAAACAATATTGATAGGCACTTGAGTACTTCCTGTTGGTGCTCCTCCACTAGCAACATTATTTCCGTTGTAATTGAAGTTCCACGCTACTTCACCTGGCCATGTACCAGCAGATACCGACATGTTATAACAGCCATTTGGTAAGCATAATGTCACATTACCTGAAGAACCAGTTGCTAAAGTTCCAGTGGAAACAACCGTGCCAGAAGAATTTGTTAATGTGTAGGTTGCGCCATTCCAACCGTCGCCAAAAGTATCAGTCATATTTAGAATAACTGTATTAGTTGCACATGGCGTAGCACAAGTTAAGGATATATTGAATGCTGATGTTGTACTAAATCCATGAACCAAGATATAATAATTTACCCCAACAACAGTGTTAAAAGTAAATGATGCCGAAGTAGTTGCGCAAGCCGGGCCAAAATCATCATTCCCTCCAACACAAGTTAGCGTGTTGCAATTTGGACCAGAAAAAACAGATATTTTACTATCCCAAACTGTACCACATAGAGATGCAGTCATTGGTGCACCTGTTCCAGCTACCACATACCAAACACCCCCTGTTGTTTGGATTGTTCCACACGTTTGATTTTCTCCGGTACCTGCATTTGTTGAATTAACAGTTGTTCCGGCAATAGTTTGACCACAATTAATTAGATTTGCGTTACACACCAAGTTATTAGCAGGAGGTGGCACAGTGGCACCGCACAAAATCCTTCTTATCCTACATCCAGTTCCAGTTGCACAACCGGGACCGTGGGTGTAAAATCTAACAACTCCAGTATATGTTGCAACCCAAGTAACCGTGCCCGTTCCGAAAGTAAGAGCAGGAGCAACACCATTATCATCTATTGTTATAATATCAGTTGCTACTGAACTTTGAAAAGTGTACGAAGTTCCAGCAACAACGTTAACATTTGAATATTCACCTCGGTATCCACATGTTGTAATTGTTTGGTATGTACCTGTACACGCTGGAGTAAATGTTGCTGCTGGAAATATCCCAAAAGGAGATGTAAAACACTGACCCAATCCAAATTGACTAATCAGAATTGTATAACAAAGAAAAATTAACTTAATTAGCCGCTTCATTCTTCTAATTTTCCATCAATTGTGAAATCCCTTAAAATTAATCCAATTTTACTTAGTTCATTACTTAATGAATTTCTATCAAAATTTATTGTTGATTGAACCTTAAAAGATTGCTCATTTGAATCAAATAATAAAATATGGCTCACAGATTTCGACTCACTAAAAATTATTCTAATTTTATCATAGTAGGGCTTAGCCTGAGAATAGGATGTAATCGATTGAATGTTAAATTTGTAGACATGATTAACTCTTTCTTGAGAAAACCCAAAAGAACTAATAAAAATATAAAAACATATAAGACGTAATTTCATATCTTCTGTTTAGCATGAGCGCATTAAATTTACGATATTTTTTAAACTACGTTGCCTTTATCATTGAAAAAAACATGTAATTTTAATAAAAACACGAATCCTCAATAAAATTATTTGAGATCTTTTTGGAAATAAAAGCAAAAAAGTTAAATAACCTAGTTAGTTTTTAATTAATGTAAATGTATCGATAACATCACCTGAATCTTCCGAAACGACCAAAAAGTATTTTCCACTAGAATAAGGAGATAAATCTAATTCTAGATAAGTTAAATTCATTAATCTCTCCATTATCAATTGACCTAATTCATTAATTATTCTTAGCGTAACAGTTTTGTCAAAATCAGAGGGGGCAATAACCGATATTTTTGAGTCAAATGGATTTGGATAGGACTTAAAGTTTAAACCAGTCATCAAACCACTTACTGAGGTTCCAGGTTGTGTCAGACTCATTAAAACTTTATCAGGTTGCTGAAATCCCTGGGTAATAGTTTTAGACAAGCTTGTATTTTCATAAGTAAAAGTGAATGGCTCACCTACGGTATATGAAAGTTGATTTTGTTCAGCAGGGATTGTACTAAGGTAATTGATTGACATACCGGATGAACCCACTGCAAATCTATCCGGCATATTAGGTAGATTTAAAGGCAATTGTGGTGAAGTAATATAACACATTGCTCCCCATGGCTTCCAATCACCACCATTATTCCACTGAACATAACATTCAAATGTTTTACCAGCGGGTACATTTGAAAAGTTATTCCAATAGACAAAATTAGTATTTCTAATTACCTCCTGATCAAAATAGGATTGACCAGGCAAATTCTTAAGCCTAAATCGATATTGAGTTGCAAAAGGTCGATTGAAACAAACAAAACTTGTCCCCCAATTTAACGCTTGAAACCCACAGAAACTTGGCTGTAGTAGAGTAGTTTGTGATAGGCAAGTTTTAATTTGACATGAAGAACCATATGCACTCCATGTTAATCCATTGTCATTACTCCAAGAGACAGAAATTGAATACCAAGTAGTATCCTTCATCCCTAAAAAAAGCCCTATATTAATTTGAGAGCCAGAGGTTGTTGTATTAGCAATTGAAGGACTAATTTTTTCAGAGAAATAATTTGAATTACCGGCAATGTTTGTTGCTTTGTATTTATAATGAGTTGCGCCACTTATAAATGTAGAATATACTTCACCTTGTTGACCTAACCAAAAATTCATTTGTTGACCGCAATGAACTGGTTTTAATTGACTTAATATTTGAGCATTAAGACTTAAAAAAACAAAACCTTGAAAGATAACAAGTAATAATATATAGCGAATAAAATGCATTAATAATTTAACCGTTTTACGATTAGGGCACTAAATTAAACTCAAGTATACTTAATACGCCTGGCGAACAATTTCCGCCAAAGGTGACCGTTTTACCTTCCCCAATCCAATAAGGGAAATTATCCCAAGCCGACGAAGATGTATTGTGTTGTCTTAAATAATATGTCGTACCATTAAGAACCATACATGCATAGTTATTTAATGATGTAATTAAACAATTTTCTATTTTCCATACTTTACCAGTCGGAACTGTTACAGTTGTTCCTGCTGAAGTAAACTCTAGGTTAATTACTTGATTTAATTGAAGGTTATATTGTGAATCTGCGTATGAAACTAGGCAACAGAATAGACAAAGAAAAATTATTTTTTTCATAACAACTAAGGAACTACATTATATTCAATGACACTTAAAAAATTATTCGGACATGTTGTTTGAAGGACTTCACCTGACTTTAACCATAGTGGAAATAAATTTCCAACCGCCATCATAATACCGCTACTTCCATGACCCGGAGAGCCATTTATTTGGTAATACGGGACTGAATTAACTAAAAATGGATGCTGACGATCCGGAAAATTACAATTAGGAAATTCAGTATATTCAGAAATTGAGGTATTAGCTTGCATATATGTTTCTACTTTCCAAACCTTCCCCACTGGAACTGTTTGAGCTGTATTTCCAACTCTTAGTACTTGATTGAATTGTAAATTCCCTTGTGCATTAAAACAATTTAGCTTTATCAGAAAGAAAGAAAAAAGAAGGGTGATAAAAATTATTCTCATGGTTCTATACTAAATTCAATTACACTAATTTTATTTAAACAAGTTCCACCTGATAAGGTGGTGCCAGCAGGAATCCAAAAAGGAAGTGATGTATATGAGTGAGTATACGTTAGATTTGAATATGCAGCTGGTTCCGTGCCGGAACCAGCTTTAGTTGAAATCCCATCAACAACAATGGCTGTTGATTCAAAAGAACCCGTGCTACACGAACCATTTGTGGTTTGATATCCTGAAGCTGTTTGCGGTATGTTATATATGACACTTTCAATCTTCCATACTTTGTTAACAGGCACCGTTTCTTGACTTGAAACTAATTTAACCTGACTAAATTTTAAATTATATTGAGCCGTAACGTTATTATAAAATATTAAAAGGAAGAAAAGCAACATTATTCTTTTAGAAACCATCCGAAGTGTAAATTAAAGTATTAGCATTACTCCCTGATGACGCACTACCAGATGAACCTGCAATAGCTACCCAAACCGTACCATTAAAATAATAAAATCCAGGTGTATTATCTGTTTGAAAAACTAATAACCCTGTTGCTGGGGAGTTAATTGAATTACGTTGAACTAGTGTCATTGTGGGCAGAAGTATTCCTTGGGTAGTTGAATTTACATTCAATATGGCAGAGGAATTAGGATTTGTTGTTCCGATTCCTACATTCATTCCTGTATTAGTTATTAAACTGTTTGCTACCCATGTTGATCCATCATGTCGAAATGTCTGATTTATAGAACCTGATGGAAGAGTTCCGGCCGGACCTTGTGGACCACTTAAACCAATTGGTCCTTGAGCACCGGTAGCTCCAATGGCGCCATTACAAACATACTTTGTAAGTGATGAATTCACCTCTGAAATATCAAGAATACCATTTGAATTTCCGTCTAATCCATATTCAAGCTTTACTCCACCAGTAGAACAGTTAGCTCCAACTGACTCTGTTGTTGTTTTGACTAACGAATTTTGACCATTTGTGCCGTTAGTACCTGCAGGCCCTGGGCTTCCAACCGGACCTTGAGCTCCCGCTACACCTTGCGGACCAGTAGCACCTTGAGCGCCATTTGCTCCATTACAAACATATTTTGTTAATGACGAATTCACTTCAGAAACATCAAGTATACTATTTGAATTTGCATCAAGTCCATATTCTAATTTTACTCCGCCAGTTGCGCAATTTGCACCTATAGATTCAACTGAAGTTTTAACTAAACTGTTTTGGCCATTTATACCATTTACTCCAGCCACACCTTGAGGACCCGTTAATCCAATTGGACCTTGAGTTCCACTTGGTCCTTGAACTCCAGTTGGCCCTGTCAAATTTGAGGTAGTAAAATTAGTTCCATTTGTGAAGTAAAAAGTTAATGTTCCATCTCCATTATCTATTACTGAACTTATTCCATTCCCGGTTGCTCCTGTTAGTCCTGTTGGGCCTGAAGGTCCTTGTGCACCAACGGATCCTGTTTGACCTTGAGGACCTGTCAAATTTCCTATAACTCCCCAGGTTCCATTATTATTGTATGAGATACTGCCATTGGTTGTATTTAAATAATAATCCCCAGCAGTACCCAATGTTGAAAGTGGTGAAGTTGTTCCATATAACCATTTATTTATAGCTGCTCCCGCAGTATTGGCATACAAAGCATATGGCACACTCATTAATTGTTGTGAACCAAAATTTTGATAATTAGTACCCCCTGAAAAATCAATTGAACTTACTAAAAAATATGGTCCAGCCCCCCATGTAATTGATGAGAATGAACCTTGTAAAACAGTTCCCCCACCAATAATAATATTGATTAATGCTTGTGAATTACTCAAAGGAGTATGCCTTTCTGCATATACTACTTGACCTGTAGAACTTGTTTTCCTGATTTCTAATTTATAACCTACGGTTGTGTTGGCAACCAAAACACCTGTTGAATTTCTTAAAACTGCTTGATAATTTATTCCAAGAGGCGATTGTGATAGGGTCAAAAAGGATAAACCTATAAAGAATAATAAAATATAAAATTTCATTTTAATTGTTTGTAAACCTAAATTAGTGTTTTTTTTCATTTCAGTTACATATCATCGAAAAAACTTAGTTTATTATTTGATAATATGTTTAATTGTTTTAAAAATCTTATTATCTTTTTCAATCTCAACGAAGTACATTCCAGGAGTGAGTGGTTTATCTATTACAAATAAATTCAATCCTTCTAATACTTCAATAGAAATTTGACACAACTCTTTTGCATTGTTATCTCGAATAATTAACTTACTCGCTCCTTCTATCTCTTTATCCTTCAATACTACATTAAATGTTTCATTTGATGGATTTGGATAGGTTACAAAATAGGAACTAGAATTATCGGTACAATTAACAACGATTGGATCATCGATACAAGATGGTTTGAATGTTTATCACTATTATGCAGACTTGGATGGTAGCACATACACAGTTTCCCTTATTGCAGCATCAGAATTTGGCTGTCTCGACACAACTAATATTCAAGTATCAAGTCCATTGCCGATTTTATTCTATGTTCCCAATACATTCACTCCTGATGGAGATGAACATAATAATGTGTTTTATCCAGTTTTATCAGGCAACGCTGATTTATTTTCATATGAATTAAACATCTTCAACAGATGGGGAGAACTTATTTTTACAAGTCAGGACATTAGTTACGGATGGGATGGCTATTATCTAAAGAATAACACTAAAGTTCAAGATGGCACTTATACATGGCAAATAAAATTTAAAAAGAAAACGAATGATGATCTCTTAATTTATCATGGATTTGTGAATTTAATCCGCTAATTCTATTATTTCCATCAAAAACAAATCAGTTTTTACTAAAATGATAAAAGCCGTCTCATTTTGAAACGACTCTCACCATTGTTTGATAAGAAAAACTATTAATTCCTATATCTTGGTTTTATTCTATTATAACCGACCGTATAATTAAACGTTGTAGCACAGCCATTTGCATTTGTTACTGTTACGTTATAGTTACCTGATACTATTCCATTTAAATCTTCCGCAGCACTTCCATTATTCCATAGGTAGGTAAACGGCGCAGCACCAGATACATTTATGTTAATTCCGCCATTTGGCATATTCATAGTTGTAGAATTCGTTACTTGCGCTGAACTTTGCGTCAAAATTGTATTGATTACAAATGTTTCAGTACCAGAAGCACAACCAGCAGTTACGGTTACAGTATATGTTCCATTAGGCAAGTTAATTAGTGAAGATGATGTAGATCCGTTTGACCACTGATAAGAGTATTCCGTTTCAGTATCGTTCAGCGTATTTAAAATTTGAATTTTTCCAGTGTTTGGAGTACAACCTGTTGTGTAAACTTCTGATTGAATTTCCAGTTGTGTCATACTCAATGCTCTTGAAACAGCTGATGCAGCATTTAATCTTCCAGCGCCCAATAAACCTGCATAACTTGGATTAATTGCATCAATATTCGTAGCGCTCTCTCTTAACAATGATTCAATTTCATCATTTGAAATGCATGGATTTGCAGCAACCATTAGTGCAACTGTACCAGAAACATAAGGAGCAGCAAATGAGGTTCCATTATTAGTTAAATACCATCCTGGAGCAGCAGATACTGCAACATCATAACCTGGGGCACAAATATCAACCGATGAGTTGTGTTGGTGCGTTGTCGCAGGATTACCTGGAGTTCTCTCATGATTATCATTTGGACCAATACTACTTACAGCAAAAACATGGTTGTAAGCCGCAGGATAAACAAGATTATTTGCCCCACCACATGTTGTTCCATTTCCAGCAGAGGCAACTATAAAAGTTCTATTGTTCCAAATCTCATCGATAGCAGCTTGAGCGTATGAATTGAACGTACAACCAGATGTCCAACTTAAATTTAAAACACGTGCACCAGCATAAGAAGCAGCCAACGCGTCATTGTAATTCATTCGATACAACATTAACGAAGAATTATAACCAATTGATGACTTACCGACACCATTATTGGTATTCCCAGCTGCATTTATTGCCACTGCTGTACCATGTGTTTTTGTTGCAGTATTTGTAGCATCATAAAATAAAATTTTACCCGCTAATTCTTCATGTGTAACTTCAAAATTTTGATCTGAAATAGCTATTTTAACATCAGAACTACCTGTACTGACATCCCACGCCGCTTGAGCACCAATTAAATCTAACGCATAATCATTCGGAAAAACAGTTGAATAGTCATTAGGAAGGGCAAGTGTTTCATATACAGGGGCAAGTTCAACATCTCTAACAGCTTTTGTTTTATTTACTAAATCTGCATATAAATTCTCAGCATCGCAATCACACGTGAATTGAACAACTTTTTTCAGTTCAGGGTTTCGTGAATTTGAAAAAACATACTCAACAGATTTAACTTTATTTTTCGTTATGATAGAATTGAGGGTCTCATCGGTCGATTTCAAGCTCTTACCCACCTTAGTTGGTAATACTTTTTGATCGTCTATTTTTAACCAAACTGCTTTATTCTTTGTTTTTTGGGATAACCCCGTAAAAGCCATAATCAGTGCAAATGCTACAAGTAATGTTTTCATATCGTTATTTTTTTTATTGAAACAAATTTAGGATTACAATATATTAAACATACAAAAAAAGTAATCAATAATATAAGATTTACTTATTTTTTTGTAAGGCTATCTACGTAGAACTTCTTAGTTGGGTGCTTAAATTACACTAAAACGATTCCAAAGCCATGAAAATCCAATCCATAAAACTATCAATTAACATTTTGTTGCCCTTAATCTATTGCGAAAAATCCGACTGCACTAAAGCTGAACATGTAGAACAGAGTACTATCTTTTTCAGTTTGGAAAATCAAAATATAAGTACTCTGGAGGAATTTCATTACTAAAATGAAACATACCAACCTAGAATCGAGATTGAATTTGTAAATTTCAAAAAAGCGAAAGTAAATTACTTTACAAATATTCGCCTACTTTCTGGGTTTACAATCAATTTGGCTGTATCATTCACAACTCTTCCCTCATAAAATTCTACGCCCGATGTATTCTGAATAGAGGTCCTAATCGCTAGCTGAAAGGAACTATCCTTATCCCATTTTACATTCATGACTTTTAACTCGTAACCCCAGGTAGAATTTCTAAGAAGGGCTTTTAACTGATCTTTGGTATATCCGTCAGGAAGAATTAAAAAATCGATCATTTTATCAAAATCGCCAACCAGAAAATACCCCCTAATTATCGATACTAAATCTTTTCCATATGGCGTAAGCATAGGATTATTCCATCTATTATTTTGTGAATTATCAATCTTGGCTCTTTTAGTTGAGATTATGGTAACATTATCCCTATTCGACTGATTTCCCTCGCAGCTGATCAAGAAATATAAGGCCATGAAAAATTCGTAGAAGTGTAAAATTCTTTTGATTTTATACATTTTTATTTCCAGGAAGATAAAGTGAATTTTTAAAAAAGAGGGCAAGCTACTCCTGTCGCACCGCTACAACCTTCGACCTTTGCTACGTTCCCGTCCTGGAGGATTTGAAGGGAGCTGGTCGCAGGAGACTTGCCCGTTGCAAAAGTAAACATTTTTTCCATTTTTATCCTTATAAATTCTTTATTTTTGTTTCAGAATTTGGGCTCCTTAGTTCAACGGATAGAACAAGCGTTTCCTAAACGTTAGATCCAAGTTCGATTCTTGGAGGAGCCACAGGTAGAATTATTAAATGTATAAAACTATGAATCAGACTCAAAACCTCTCAAACTCGAATAAAGAAAGATACTTAAATGAATTATTAGAGCTACTAAGAATTCCATCTATATCTGCAGATCCAAGCTTTAAAAATGATGTACTGAAATGTGCTGAAACAATCGCCGAAGGATTGCGGAAAATCGGCATTGATAAAGTTGAGGTTTGTAAAACAGCAGGAAATCCAATTGTTTACGGAGAGAAAATCATAGATGCAAAAAAACCAACCGTATTGGTCTATGGACATTATGATGTTCAACCAGCCGATCCATTAGAATTATGGACATCCCCTGCTTTTGAACCTGTTATTAAAACAACGGAAAAACATCCGCAAGGAGCTATTTATGCTCGCGGAGCTTGTGACGATAAAGGTCAGATGTTCATGCATGTCAAGGCAGTTGAATCCATGTTGGCAGCAAATGAACTTCCTTGTAACGTGAAATTCATGATTGAAGGTGAAGAAGAGGTAGGAAGTGAAAACCTAGCCATTTTTGTAAAAAACGAAAAGAAAAGATTGAAAGCGGATATTATTCTAGTTTCAGACACTGGAATGTTGGCAAATGATGTTCCATCAATCACTACCGGATTGAGAGGATTAAGTTACGTAGAAGTTGAAGTTACTGGTCCTAATCGGGATTTACATTCAGGATTGTACGGTGGTTGTGTCGCAAATCCAATAAATGTTTTAGCCGAAATGATTGCTTCATTACACGATTCGAATGGAAAAATCACAATACCTGGATTTTATGATAAAGTTGTTGAATTAACGGACGAAGAAAGAGCTGAAATGGCAAAAGCACCTTTCTCGCACGAAGCTTATTGTAAAGCTTTGGATATTGCAGAAACGATGGGCGAAGCTGGTTATTCAACTATGGAACGAGGCTCTATTCGTCCAACATTAGATGTAAATGGGATTTGGGGCGGCTACACTGGTGAAGGAGCAAAAACAGTTATTGCATCCAAAGCTTTTGCTAAAATTTCCATGCGTTTAGTTCCAGATCAAGACCCTGAGGAGATTACCAATTTATTTAAAAATCATTTTGAATCCATCGCGCCCAACGCAGTGAAAGTGCTTGTTAAACCTCATCATGGCGGGGAAGCTGCTGTAACACCAATCGATTCAATTGGATACAAGGCAGCGAGTTTGGCCTACGAAAAAGCTTTTGGTAAAAAACCAATTCCTGTAAGAAGTGGAGGAAGTATTCCCATTGTTGCCATGTTCGAAAAAGAACTAGGATTGAAAACAATTTTAATGGGATTTGGTCTTGATAGTGACGCCATTCACTCACCAAATGAACACTATGGTTTATTTAATTTCTACAAGGGAATTGAAACCATTCCATACTTCTATCATTACTATACCGAATTAAATAAATAATATGAGAGCATTTTTTGGGTTTGTTTTTCTACTACTGCTAAGTTCCTGTGTATCGTTTAAAAATCCAGAATTTAAAAGCATGGATGGATATACATTTGATGGTATTGAAGGAAATAAAGTTAAGTTTACAGTAAAGGCTACCGTTTACAATCCTAATTTTTATACGTTAAAAGTTAAGCCTTCAAAAGTGGACGTGTATGCTGATAATCAGCTATATGGAACACTAAACTTAACAAAAACTCAAAAAATGAAGCGCAAAAAAGACACAAAATTAGAGGTTCCAATGCGCTTTGATATGGCTGATGGTGCAATGATGGGAATGATGTTATTAATGCGAAAGGATAAGGTCAACTTGAAACTTGATGGAAAAGTGAAGGGAGGCGTTTATTTCTTTTCAAAAAAATTCCCAGTTAATTACGAAAGAGCTATTTCACCCAAAGAACTAGGATTAAAGAATATGCTGAAATTTTAAAAACTAAGAAACTTCTAAAATTTCGAATTTATTCCCATTGAAAACTAGCTCCTCTCCTACCCTTTTTCCCATTAATTGCTTCCCTAAAGGAGCTTGAGGATTTAAGGCAAAAACAGTCGTTTCTTTCACGGAAATTTGTCCTAATCCGACTGAAAGAAAATACCATCCTAGTGTAGTATGAATCAAGCTACCCATCCCTACTTGATTATGCAGGATTGTTGGATTAATTTGATTTAAAGTTGATTTCATCTGAATAAATTCACCCAGTTGTTTATTCAGTTTTTCTTGTTCCAATTGAACCATTGCCCGAGCCGTTTCGTGCTTGTCTCCTGCCGAACTTTTCGAATCTGAAAGTAGTGATGATTTTACCTCATCAGCTATAATTTCAAGCTCCTTGATTTTTGAGTTTATTTTCTCTAGAGCATGAATCAGAACATTTTGTTTAAGCACTTTATCAAATTAACTTTTGGTACGTCTTCCACCACAAATCAGGCAATTCATTATTCATCGCTTTCTCGTAATCTTCACAATCACAAGGAATTAGATGATGCCTTTCGTATTTCATACCTTCTTGTGGAGGATAAGGAACTTCTAACCACCAACGATCTGATTTATTGCTTTTGTAGAACACAATTTCTTCTTCAAAATCATCCATGGCTACAATGTGACGCGTATACTGCGCCTTACTTCCAATTGGAAAATCTGCTTTTCGTTGCGCGTATCCATCCACAAAATACCAAATTAACTCTGCCAATAAATGATCTGCCGTTTCTGAATTATTCGTTCCAACATGATTAAAAATCCCGATACTTGATAATTTATCACTTATACCTGCATATTTCGCAATTTGACAAATCTGTTCGGCATAAAACCCATTGGGTTGTGCTTCTTTCGTTAATGTTTCAGAAGCTTTTATAGAATTAAAGTCAATCGTAAGTAAATCTGAATTGCGCAAATGAGGTTCGGCACGTCTAAAATCTGCATTAAATTCACCTAAGCGACATGCATCGAAATACAAACGTTCAAACAATTCCAAATCTTTGATTCCTGCATACGGAATTTGCAATCCAATATTGGCATGATTGAATAAATAACAAGGTCTTTGCATTAACATGTGGCTCAAATACCCTTCAGAATGGATATCTTTTTCAACATCACCCAAATCAAGTTTATGATCAACCGCACACGTATTTATCGTTTGTTCTAATCGCGAATAGCCTTTGTACATGGCAAAGGTAAGGTCCTGACTGCCTCCGATAATGATTGGAATAATGTGCTTTTTTACCAATTCATAAATAATCTGTTCAATTGCAAAATGGGTATCTTTCAACTCCTTACCTGGAATAATATTTCCCAAGTCATAAATTGGAAACTTCCAATCCACATGCGATGACAATTCATAAAATTTATTTCGAAAACCATCCTTTACTTCCAGGTTTTTTGGGGTATTTTGATTTCCTCTATATTCTGGAACAAAGATTAAGGCTAGTCCGCCTGGTTTTAATTCCGGAAAACTCTCATCATTTCGTTCAATTATAGCACCGAGCTGATCGGATAAAAATTCTTTATCAATCGTTTCAATTGCTGAAAAAAATATAGATATATCTGACATTGAAATTCTTTTATTCAAAGATAAATCTGTCATGAATTAGAAATTTCTTAATTCTAAAAAGAAATACATATTGACAGGTTAATAACCGGAATATGGAGATAGAAAAGCCTACCTCGACTTGATTCGATAAACTCATTAGCTCGGTATGCTTTGGGAATACAAAGTGCATTTCGGCAAGCTCAATGCACTTTGTTTTAAATATATTTAAGTTCGATTTATTCTTAAGCTCAATGCACTTAATTTTTATTATTTTAGAGTAAGTTTTAATTCAAGCTCAATGCACTTCAATTTCTTAAAATTAATTTAATGTTTACAACCTCCTCGATCCTCCCTCCTCGGGAGGAAGATATTACTCAATCCTAACTTCTGCCTTTTGCGGCAGAAAGTCGTAGGGAGGAAGGAGAATTATATCAATCCCTATGAAATTCCATTCCACCCGGCTGGCAACACTTTGGCAATTTCAAAATATCTTCTTTCTTGGCTTTTACCTCATCTGCATCATAACCAATAGCTGCAATAGTTTCTTTGATTTTTTGAAGCGAAATCTTTTTAGCGGAATATTTGACCGTCACTTTTTTGGTTTCCATATCCAATTCGGCAAACTTAATTCCCTTTGTGTAATTTAATTTTCCTTCTATTCGTTCTTTGCAGTCGTTGCATTGTGCCGAAGTTTGAATGATAATTATTTCCGCTTTTTGACTGAAAGAAATTCCACAAATGAAAAGGATAAACAACGATAAAAAATACTTTTTCATAATTCGATTATTTGATTTTTACTTTTTTTGTTTGATTGAGTAGCGCACTCCTGCATATACATTAATTCCCATAATTGGACCCCAAATATTCGTTGCATCAAATTTTGAACCGAATGGATTTTGAGCATCAATAATTGGATGTTTTTGTTTAAAATTAGTCAAATTTTCGCCCCCTAGATAAAAATCCCACACTTTATATACATGGGTAATTTGCGCATTCACCATGGGATATACCTCACTTAATTGGTCATTTACTTGCTGATTGGGATTACTTGAGTCTTCCTGAACTGGCAAACGAGAAGTACCAAATACAGAGCACGTTAAATCGTATTCCCAACGTTTATTTCGAGTGATATATGCCAAATTTATAAAACTTCTGTGTCGAGGAATCATTACTTGTTGTCGCATCTCTCCGCCGTATTTTGCTTTTACATCTAAGAATTTATAGGCCAATCGAATATCAAAATTCTTAACAGGTGAAATACTTAATTCTGATTGAAAACTATTCGAGTAAGAACCACTTTTTAAGTTCGAAAAAATTATTGCATCTACTGTCACATCACGATCTACAATTAATTGATTTTCAAATGTCGTATGGTATAAATCAATCGTAATACTTGCTTTTTCATTGAATAACTTAAATTCCTGTACAATCGAACCACCAAAATTCCATGAAATTTCAGGTTTAATCTCTGCCGGTGCAATCCATTGTTTTGAATTAGCCAAAAGTGAAATATTATCAATCATATAATTCGGAACCCTCCATCCTTTTCCTGCCGTTAAGCGAAAATCCGTTTTTTCATGAATGATATATTTAGCATGAAAGCGAGGTGAAAATTGACCTCCGAATAACGAATGATGATCGTATCTTGCGCCCAAAACTCCCGTTAAACGAGAACTAGTGTAGGTATATTCGGCAAATGCTCCCGGAACAATTTCAGTACGTTGTTGATACAGTGAATCCGCTGCTTGAGATATATCTAGCAAAACCAAACTTACACCTGTTTTTATTTTATGATCTAATGTTCCAAAATAATCATCGTATATGGCATTCATGTATCCTCTTTTTTCTACACCTGAAAAATTGCGAATACCAAATGAACCATTGATTTCTTGGTATTTTACGTTGTAGACAATTCCCAATGATTGATTTGGGCGCTTCCCAAAAAATCCAGTTTTCAAAAATGAATCGAAATGTTTTGAATTCAGTAAAACACCATACTTAAAATCCTGTGGATTGGGTTCGAGTTGCATTCCTCTAACGAATCCCATTTGTCCGCCCACCTTTCGATCTTGGTAGGCATTGAAACCAAATTGAGCTTCCATTTTATCCCCTTGAAATGCCCAACGATTCATAAAAGCAATATTATCTCCGGTGGGCAAATCTTTAAATTTGTCGTGGTTATGATCAATTTGGCCATAAACAGATGAAGCGTGCGCCAACCAACCCGTGCTCCATTTTTTGGAAAGTTTATAGCCTGCATTGGCATTGAGCTCAGATCGTCCAAAAATATTTTGAAAAGCATTCAAATAAATCCTCTCCATTTCAGCTGGTTTTTTAATCTCTAAATTCACCAAACCTGCCATAGATTCATAGCCGTTAACTACATTACCAGTTCCTTTTGTGATTTGAATCGATTCAATCCATGTACCTGAAATAGACTGTAAACCAAACGAACTTTCCAATCCTCTCAAATAGGGAATATTCTCCATTTGAATTTGCGTATATACACCATCCAAACCCATCATTTGAATTCTCTTTGCTCCCGAAACGGCATCTGTGATATTTACATCCACAGAGGCGTTGGTTTCAAATGATTCAGATAAATTACAACAGGCTGCTTTTCGCAATTCAGCAGAGGTTAGTTCCTCAACATGCAGGGTTTTCATTTTGGAAATACTACTTGACTTTCTGCGCGAAGACATGATAAATTCCGGCAAGGCTCTTACCGAATAAAGCGTAACAGAAATGGCTGAAAATCGATCTGATTTCGTTACAATAAGAGTATCATTATAGTAACCATTCGCTGAAAAAATCAAGGTGTCGGGAAGTGCTTTCGGCAAACTTAATTCAAAGGTGCCATCCTCGGCTGAGTACGATCCTGTTTTGGCGTTTTTCAGTCGTATTTTAGCATTATATATTGGTTTTTTTTCGTTTTCATCTTCTCCTTGGATTAACCCGCGAATTTGCCCGTAAGCATTTGAAAAACTGAAGATTAGTAAAAAGCCTAAAACTAATGATTTACTTAAAATTTGCATTGATTTTTAATTTCGTGAAACAAACTATTTTATTAAAATAGAAGTTCAGAAATCAAATTAGAAGTACCCGTTTTTTTAAGAGAATTTGTCGTCCGTCGAGCTTTAGTGGTGGATCCGTATTACACGCAATTAAAGTTTCTTCATCAACTGGTACAATCTGATCGTTAAAAAAGAATTTATTTGTTTCGAGAATGGAAATCGATTCAAAAGAGTAATGATCCCAAAATGATAAATAATCAACTTTTAATTTAAAAACTTCCGTTTCGTCGTGACAACAATCATTCTTTTCTTTCTTCTCTTTTTCCTTTTGACAACAAGGTGGAAGTTCAACTTTCTTATCTTCGCAATGATTATTAACTTGAACAAAATAGGTTTTAAAAACCCCGTCTTCCTTACATGAATGCGTAAAAACACGAACACCAACTGTTCCTATGAAAACAATTGAAAGTAAGAACGTTATGAATAGATTTTTAATCACGACACAAAGATAAGAATAAATCACAAAGTAATTTAGGGGATTAGCTTTTGCTCTTTTTAAGCGAAATATTTGCAATAATCACTCCTGATAAAACAATAAGCATGGACAAGACTTGCCACAAATTAATCGTTTCACCAAATGTAAAACCAATCAACACAGCCACTATCGGAATGAAATAGGTTACCGAACTTGCAAAAAGCGCCGAAGAAAATGCAATGATTCGATTGAATAAAATAACAGCAAGGGCAGTGCCAACAATTGATAAAATAATTATA
The DNA here is from genome assembly GCA_044361535.1 of Crocinitomicaceae bacterium. Taxonomy (GTDB): domain Bacteria; phylum Bacteroidota; class Bacteroidia; order Flavobacteriales_D; family Crocinitomicaceae; genus UBA952. Next base: position 41,819 of record JBIKIQ010000019.1, on the reverse strand, counting down.
TAAAAAATCCCTTGATATGCCATGGGATTTGAATTAAAAGTTTGAATGGTATCGGCAAGAAAAAATCCACCTATTGAAAAAGGGAATATTATCAAAAAAGCGAGTGAGGTAATTTCAAATGAATTGAAGTTTGAGAGTTTGTTTTTAATCGTTGTCAGACTAATCGCATACAATAAAGTTGCGAGAACTATAGCCAGAATGTGATCCCAATCTCCGTTTAAGGAAGCTGTTTTACCAGTTAGAACGAGAGCAATTATTCCCAAAGTTCCGATAACTGTTCCGATTATTTGTTTATTGGTGAGTTTAGTTTTAAAAAATAAGAACCCAATAATAATGGTAAAAATGGGCGTGAAACTATTTAACATACCTGCCAAACCCGATGAAATTCCAGTTTCTGCATAGGTAAATAGAAAAGCGGGGATAAAGTTGCCGCAAAATCCTACTATTGCAAGAGGAAATACATTTTTCCAATTCAGTATTTTTAATTTGGTAATAGAAATTGGTAACAAAGCTAACGCAGCAATTAACATACGCAATGACCCTACTTGTTCAGAGGTAAAAATGGCCGTTCCATCCTCGGTAAACATTCCTTTTTTCATAAGAATAAAAGAACTACCCCAGATGCAGGCTAGTAAAATAAGCAAAAACCAACTGAGCGTATATTTAGACATAGGGCACAAAAGTACCTAATATCGACAAGAATGGAAACTGATCAATTTAAGATTTCTGTAAAATCAATGGATTAATAAATTTTCATTATAAAAAACATAAAAAAGTACTATGAAAAAAAATATTTTTATCTTTAGGACGCTAAACCAAAAACCTATGAAAAAATTTTTACTCATTTTAGGATTTACTACAAGTATCTCCTTGTATTATTCTCAATGTACAACAACAGACGCTACCTCATGCGTTTGTGCTGATGGATCATTAAATTGTTTACTGTTGCCTGACATAACCGCTTCTTGGAAGGGAATATCTAATGGTGGCTGGACAGAATATCCTCAAACAGGCGCAGGTACTAACTACAATGGACAAGGACCTGATGATGGACGTTTGCGAGTAACCGGATCTACTCCGAACATTGGTCATGGCTCATTTACAGTAAGAGGACAAGATGCAACCGGCAAGAGGGCTTTTATCTGTGGAAGTGATACGATTTATAATGTAGCAGCTACAGGAGCATTCACTTGCCCGAACGGAAATCCTAATCCTAAACAAATGCTTGTTCAAAGAGTATATAAAAAGGATGGAAATGTTATGTCGTATGTTGACACATGGAGAGGAAGTATGACTTACCATTCGGCTCATGGACATAACCACGTAGATGACTGGGCAGTTATGACCTTAAGAATTGCTACATCAGATCCAAATCCATTGAATTGGCCAATTGTTGGTGAGGGAGCTAAGATTGGTTTTTGTTTGATGGATTACGGACAATGTGGCACAACAACAGGTAGCACCTATTACGGTCATTGTCGCGATGAAAATACGGTTTACAATCAAGGAAATATTATGGTTAACTCAAGTTTTCCAAACTGGAATTTAGGTGGTGGTGCTTATAATTGTTCGGTAGTTGAACAAGGTATCTCATCAGGTTGGACAGATGTTTATGGAAAACACTTAGACGGTATGTGGATTAATGTACCACCAAATACTTGTAATGGTGATTATTACATTGTAATGGAAGTAGATAAAAACAACTTTTTTCAAGAGGAAAGAGAAGATAACAACTACACAGCTGTTCCTGTTACTTTAACCATGCAACAACCCGTTAACTCTGGAGCACTTCCAAAAATAACTTCAAATAGTTCGAGCAATCTTTGTTCAGGATCTAGCATGACCTTAACAGCTACAGCAGGGACAAGCTTTTTGTGGAATACAGGAGAAACTACACAAAGCATCACAGTTACACAACCAGGCACATATTTCTGCACAGTTACAAATTATTGTGGATCTGGGACAACTGAACCATTTATAGTAAATAATGTTACTCCGAATGCACCAACAGTAACTGATCAAACAATTTGCGGTGGTCAAAGTACAACCTTAACGACTTCAGCAACAGGAAATGTAAGATGGTTTGATGAGCAAGGTAATTTAGTTAATACCGGATTATCGTTTACCACAACTGCATTGAATCAAAACACAACTTATTTTGTTGAAAATACAGATTCTTATAATGACACTGTTTTTGCAGAGCCCCACTCAAATGGAATTGGTGGCGGTGGATATGCAACAAGTGCTCAATACAATATTTTCAATGCACACGAAGCATTAACAATTAAATCTGCCTTGGTTTATTCTCAATCTGCAGGAAATTTAACTATCAAATTACAAAATGAACAAGGACAAGACCTTCAAGCAACTTCAGTTACTGTTCCTGCAGGAATGAGTAGAGTGAATTTAAATTTCCCTGTAGCAGCAGATTCTAACTTACGACTAGGTGTTACAGCTATGACCGTAACAGGTTTATACCGAAATAATAATTCCGCAACTTTCCCATACAATTTGAATAATTCGCTTTCAATTATTGGAGCATCAGCAGGAGCGTCTTACTACTATTACCTATATGATTGGGAGATTTTAACACAAAATGGTCAATGTTCAAGTTCTCAAGTTCCGGTAAATATAACCGTTCAACAAGTTACTCCACCTTCCGTTTCTGATGTTACGATTTGCGAGGGTGAAAGTGCTATTTTAACTGCAACTGGGGGATCAAGCATCACTTGGTTCAGTACTTCAAATCAACAAGTAGGATCAGGATCAACATTTAATACAGCAATACTCTTTTCAGATACGACATTCATGGTTACAAATACAGAAAACGGCTGTCAAGGAGCATCAATCCCTGTTAATGTTACCGTAGAGGCTTGCGCTGGAATTCCTGAATTACAACAATTTATTGAGTCTATCACACTTTCTCCTAATCCGACGAACGGAGAGTTCTCTCTTTCATTCATATCATCCCAATTTGAAAAGATCACAGTGAACATTCTCGATTTAAATGGATCAAAAGTTTGGTCAAATGACATTGATATTACATTTGGAAAAAATTCAATGCCTATTAGTATATCGCAATTTGCCCCAGGAATTTATACAGCTGAAATTCGTTATCTTGGACATTCATTTACTCGAAAAGTAATAAAGAATTAAATGATTCAACAATTTATAAAGCTCTCGTTTATTTTATTCGGGAGCTTTTTTATTTATGCTCAACCTATACTACAGAATTACAATTCAAGTAATTCCCCACTACCGTTTAACACTGTACGTTGTATAGCCATTCAATCACAAAATAAATGGTTTGGAACTGATGCTGGACTTGCCTCATTTGATGGAATAAATTGGCAGATTTTTACAAATACAAATTCCCCACTAACAGACAACGATATACGTGCTCTAAAAGTACAGAATGATTCAGTTATTTGGATTGGCACGATGCAAAGCGGATTGTATAAAAAAACGAACAATACATGGATCAACTATAACGAATCAAATTCAGGTTTACATGACAATTTAGTCAGGGGGATTGAAATTGACTCAACTGGCGCAATTTGGCTAGCCACTTCTGAGGGAGTGTCCAAATTTGACGGTCAAAATTGGCAACTTTGGAATATAGCAAATAGTGGTTTACTGACAAATAACATAACTGATATTCGAACCGGTTTTTTAAATGAAAAATTTGTAGGTACAATCAATGGAGGACTCCTTTACTTTGATAATCAAGAAAACCTTGTGATGCATAGCATTGTAGAATCAGGACTGCCTGATAATTCCTCATTAGACATTGATATTGATTCAACAGGGCAACCTTGGTTTGCTACCCCGGCAGCAGGTCTAGTAACAGATTGGGGAAATGGAGGCCCTTGGGAAAGATGGAATATGAGTAACTCACCAATTCCGACAGATGGGCTAACATGTATTGCTATCAATCAAGAAGATCAGCGCATTTTTATGGGAACAGAATTATTTGGAATAATAATTAAAAAAGGAGACATTTGGTTTACCTACAATCAAGAAAACATTGGTTTACCAGAGGATCATATTACGGCCATTGCACACGAAACATCAAGCATTAAATGGATTGGGACATTCAATCACGGTGTAGTTCGATTGGAAGAAAATTCAGTATCCATTAATACCATTCTCAATTCAAAACTAAATGTCTATCCTACAATGGTAAGTTCGGGCGAATTCATTACCATAATTCCGGTTTCCATGAGCCAATCAATTACACTAATTGATCAACTTGGCCATGAAATCAGCATCGAACAAATGGATGGAAAATTTCAATTACCAACTCAAATCAACCCTGGAATTTACATGTTGAACCTATCTAAAAATTCATTTTACCCTCTAATAAAAATAATTATCCTATAAATACACCGTTGTATTTCAGTTGGTTAAAAAATGTTTTGAAAAAAAATACTAAATTATTTGGAAATGTTCTAAATAGCATACTAATTTTGTACCCGAATCACAAATGGTGTTTCATGATTATACAGAAGAGGTGAGAGACAGGCTCTGAGATCCTCTGGCAACCAACTTGAAGTAATGACGATTATGTCATTATTGGAAAACCGGTGCCAATTCCTGATTCCAATTTTGGAAAAATATAAAAAATGAGAAAAATGAGAATTAAAACATTTCTTACGAACACCGAAAAACCAAACAAGGTTTTAAATTATTCAATTTTCTTAAACAAGTTTTCTGCTTGTTGTTGCTGTATGTGCTGCTGTTGCATGTACTGCTAAATTCCTTTTCATAGGCTTTTAATTCGGCGGTGCATCATTCCAGGGCCCGGAAATCTTGTACCCCAATTTTAGTATATCCTTAATTTTTAACTTTTAAAACACATAAAAAATGTCAACAAAAAACTATCGTTATGAAACCCTGCAACTACACGCAGGACAAACAGCTGATCCAACAACAGGTTCTAGAGCTGTTCCAATTTATCAAACCTCATCGTATGTTTTTAACGATGCTGAACATGCGGCTAACCTTTTCGGATTAAAAGAATTTGGAAATATCTACACCCGAATTATGAATCCAACGACGGATGTGTTCGAGAAACGAATTGCAGCATTGGAAGGAGGAGTTGCGGCTGTGGCAGTATCATCCGGTCAAGCGGCACAGTTCTTAGCACTGAATAACATTCTTCAATCCGGAGATAATTTCGTGACTAGCTCGCATTTGTATGGAGGAACGTACAACCAATTCAAAGTTGCCTTTAAGCGTTTAGGAATTGAAGTTAGATTTGCTGATGGGATCGATCCTTATTCAATTGCATCATTGATTGACGAGAATACCAAAGCAATTTACTTAGAGGCAATTGGTAATCCTGAATTTAGCGTGGCTGACTTTGAAGAAATTTCTTTGATTGCCAAAAAATTTGATATTCCATTAGTTGTAGATAACACATTTGGTGCGGCTGGATACTTATTTAGACCCATCGACCACGGAGCTGACATCGTTGTTGCCTCTGCTACAAAATGGATTGGAGGTCATGGAAATAGTATCGGAGGAATTGTTATTGATGCCGGAAAATACAATTGGGGAAATGGAAAATATCCTCAGTTTTCAGAACCATCTGAAGGATATCACGGTCTAAACTTCTGGGAAGTATTTGGGGAAAATGGCCCTTTTGGAAATATCGCATATGCAATTCGACTTCGCGTTGAAGGGCTTCGTGACTTTGGTCCTGCCTTGTCTCCTTTTAATGCCTTCTTATTACTTCAAGGTCTTGAAACACTTTCGCTACGCGTTCAAAGAACCGTTGACAATGCACTTTCAATTGCCCAATGGTTAGAAAAAAATGAATTAGTAGAATATGTAAATTATCCTGGATTATCAACTTCAAAATATCATAATCAAGCCAAAAAATACCTAACAAATGGTTTTGGAGGGGTTTTGAGTTTCAAAATAAATGGAACTGTTGAACAAGCTAATGAGTTTATTAATTCCCTTGAATTAGTTTCACATTTAGCCAACGTTGGTGATGCAAAATCTTTGATTATCCACCCAGCTGCAACTACGCATGAACAATTATCGAGAGAGGAACAAATTGCGGCAGGTGTTGAGCCAGGACTTCTTCGCTTATCTGTTGGAATTGAGCATATTGAAGACATTATTCAGGACTTGGAGCAAGCATTTCAACAAATAAAAAACAAAACACTAGTTTAATTTAAAATTCAGCCCCCAGGAATTGGGGGCTTTTAAACCACAAGACGATGAATGCGAATAAAGTTGTTTTCAATGAATTTCAATTAGAGAATGGATTGACACAAAAAAATGTAGAAGTCGCTTATCACACATTTGGTAAACTAAATCAATCAAAAAATAATGTCGTTTGGATATGTCATGCTCTAACTGCAAATAGCAATCCCTATGAATGGTGGCCAAATGTATGTGGAGAAAATAGTTTTTTCAATGAAAATGAGCATTACATTGTTTGTGCAAATATCCTCGGTTCGTGCTACGGATCAACAGGTCCTTTATCTAAAGATGAAAATGGAGATACCTATTTCGATTATTTCCCATTGATTACGACAAGAGACATGGCTCGACTGCACGAAAAACTGAGGGTATATCTTGAGCTTAGTCGAATTTATGTTTTAGTTGGCGCATCTCTCGGTGGTCAACAAGCGTTGGAATGGTCTGTAGAAAATCCTTCAGTGTTTGAACATTTGATTTTGATTGCGACGAATGCAAAACATTCTCCTTATGGCATTGCCTTTAATGAAAGTCAAAGGTTAGCAATCAAAGCAGATTCAACCTATGGAAAAAAAGACGACAATGCAGGCGAAGCCGGACTAATCGCAGCGAGAAGTATTGCTTTGTTAAGTTATCGATCGTATCAGGGATATTCCTTTTCACAAAATGAAGATTCTGATGATGTACTAACTAATTACAAAGCGAGTTCCTATCAAAAATACCAAGGAATTAAATTAGCTAAAAGGTTTAATGCCTATTCCTATGTACTTCTTTCACATGCGATGGATGCGCATAACGTAGGAAGAAAAAGGAATGGCATAGAAAAAGCGCTGGCTCAAATCAAGGCAAAAACATTAATAATTGGAATTACTTCAGATATTTTATTCCCAATAGAAGAACAGAAAAAATTGTGGCTTCATATTCCTAATTCTAAACTGAAAACGATTGAATCTTCTTTCGGACATGACGGATTTTTGATTGAACATGAAATATTAAATGAACATTTCAGGAATTTCCTCAATTATCAACCACAATCCTTTTTTAAATCTACAAAATTTAATGAATTATTTACCGCTTAAAAATAATACTATGTCACACTTAAAAATAGGTCTTTTTGGATTCGGATGCGTTGGATCCGGTTTATACCAAGTCCTAAATCAAAATAAGCAACTCGATGCAAGAATCGAAAAAATTGTTGCTAAAGATCCAAAAAAGACCAGACAGGAAACCAATATACCCATTGTTTTCGATGCCAAAGAAATATTGGACGATGCTGAAATTAATGTTGTTGTCGAACTAATCAATGACAGCCATGAAGCCTATCGCATTGTTAAAGAAGCACTTGAGAAAGGAAAACATGTTGTAACTGCCAATAAGAAACTCGTTGCTGAACGGTTAGATGAACTTATTGAACTTGCCAAAATAAATAACGTTTCTCTTTTGTACGAGGGTGCAGTGGCGGGATCGATTCCAATTATTCGAAATTTAGAAGAATACTACAACAACGATACCTTGACTCAACTAGAAGGAATTGTAAACGGAACTACAAATTATATTCTGACCAAAGCCAATCAAGGAATTTCCTATTCTGAAGCCCTAAAAGAGGCTCAAGAAAAAGGTTTTGCAGAAGCAGATCCTACGCTTGATGTTGATGGATTTGATCCAAAGTATAAACTAGCAATCCTCCTTAAACATGCTTTTGGAATCAGTGTGTTATCAGAAAATATACTAAATATTGGTATTAAAAACATTAAACCAAGAGACATTCAATATGCGAATGAAAAAGGATTACGTATCAAACTTTTCGCTTCAGCTCGAAAAAATGAAAATCAAATTTCTGCATTTGTAGCTCCTCATTTCATTGAATCGACACATTCCGCATTTTATGTAGATGAAGAATTCAATGCTGTAGTTGTTCAAGCCGCATATGCTGATAAGCAACTATTTTATGGGAAAGGAGCTGGAAGTTTCCCAACAGCAAGTGCCGTTTTATCTGATATTTCTGCATTGCAGTTTAATTATAAATATGAATATAGGAAAGCAATAAATAACGACCTTCAGCTTGAAACTGATTTCAATTTATATGTATTTATCAGTGCTGAGAGCCGAGATAAACTTCAGGAAATTACATTTAATGAAATTGATGATTTGTTTGTTACTAAGGAATATTCGTATCAAATTGGAAGTATTCGATTCTCCGAAATTCAGAAAATCAACTGGAACGAACGAAAAGACCTCTCCTTGCTTGTATTCTCAAAGAATAGTCAATCAAATATAAAAAACACAAGCGAAGATAAAGTATATAATTTTCAATACAACTAACATGGAAAACAGTCTTCAATTAAATGAAAAGGTCGTTCGAGTAAATGCGTTTGTAACGATTCTAATTGCGTCAGTTTCACTGATCCTAAAAAACGAATGGCTTATTCTCTTCCTTGCTTTTGATTTTTTTATTCGAGGTTACACCAAATGGCCATCTCCTGTAAGTTTTGTTTCAAAATTCATAGTAAAGTTACTCAACCTCACCCCTATTTCTATTTACGCACCACCTAAAAAATTTGCAGCGAAGGTTGGGTTTGTTTTTTCTATCGTTATTTTTTTGTTTACTTTAGTTCAATGGGAAGTCATGTCAATCCTCGTATCGATTATCTTAATTGCTTGTGCTTTTCTAGAAGCCTTTCTTAAGATTTGCGTTGGATGTTACGTTTATGATTGGTTCATTGTTCCCGTTTTTTATGAGAAAATAAATAAGAAATCGTTGAATAAATGAAACTATATTTTGAACGAAAAGAAACACCATTCGTCTTTGAGATAAAGAATGAAAATGGCGCGACGGCTGTAGTAGATGCAACAACTAACATTGGTGGAAAAAACAAAGGACTAACTCCTATGCAACTCCTTGCAGGTTCATTGGCTGGCTGCATGTCTATTGATGTTATTTCAATTCTGAATAAGCAAAAGATAGAACCAAATTATTTCGCCATCGAAATCCAAGCGACGAAAAAAGAAGGCCAGCCCTCCCCTTTTGAGAATATCAAACTAATATTCAAAGTAAATAAGGAAGTTCCGCATGACAAGCTGGAAAAAGCAATTATTTTATCCAAGGAAAAATATTGTTCTGTTTACTTTTCTTTGAATGAGGAAATTGAAATAAATTATACAATTGAATACCTTGAGCAGTAAGAAAACAACCTAAAAATTTTGCCCTATTTTAAGTGATCCCCATGGAATCGCATTTGAATTAAATCCTGTAAATGCAAAAAGAGCCCCCTCAATAGAAAGATGAAATCCTTGCTGGGTCATGAGTTGTAAACCTGCAGAGAAATATGATGTAATAAAATTAGCCCATGGCTTAGAATTACCACCATAGAAACCAAAATTAAAATTTGGCAGCCTCATTACTCCAACATCAGCTCCAAGATAGGGGAAAATTAAGTTCTTTTTATCCTTTCTTCCAACCATATAATGAACTCCTCCATAAGCACCTATTAAACCTAACCCTCCCTCTATATTCACATTTTGGTTGACAAAATAATTGACATAGACAGAAGCAAACGGTGCAGGTCCAAATAATTGAATTCCATAACCCATTTTGTGTGTAGCTCTTGGATTTATTACTTTATTTGTTTCATTTAATTGAGAAGTAGCATGAAGTGCTGAACTTAAAAAGATAAGAAATAAAATCCTTTTCATATTCTTTGGTTTAGACAAATTTAACAAATAGAATTATCTTATCAAATTGTATTAATTAGCAGAATTCCTCAATTCAAGTTTCTCAATTAATTAGTATCTTTACGGGAATTTAGAAATAGTATGGGTTGTTCATCGTGTTCAAGTGGAGGGGGTACACCTAGAGGGTGCAAAAATAACGGAACCTGTAGCGCAGGCGGATGCAATAAGTTGGATGTATTTGACTGGCTTGGAAACATGTCACTTGGTGAAGGCGTAACTGCTTTTGACATGTACGAAGTTCGTTTTAAAAATAGTCGAAAAGGTTTTTTTAGAAATAGTAATAATTTAAGTTTGCAAGTTGGAGATGTTGTCGTTGTTGAAGCTTCTCCAGGCTATGATGTTGGAGTAATTTCAGTTGGAGGTGAACTTGCTCGCATTCAAATACGTAAAAAAGCACCTGATTTAAAACCGCTTGAATCGAAAAAAATATTAAGAATTGCTAATCAAATAGAAATAGACAAATGGATTCAAGGGCGAACCTTGGAAAAAGACGTCATGTATCAAGCACGTTCACTTGCTGTGAACTTAAAACTTGAAATGAAAATTTCAGACGTTGAATATCAAGCTGACCTTTCAAAAGCTACCTTCTATTATACAGCAGAAGGGCGCGTTGATTTTCGTCAATTGATTAAAGACATGGCCGATAAATTCAAGATTCGTGTTGAAATGCGTCAAATCGGATCGCGTCAAGAGGCCTCTCGTCTCGGTGGAATTGGATCATGTGGAAGAGAATTATGTTGTTCGACATGGCTTACAGATTTTAGAACTGTTTCTACTTCGGCAGCACGCTACCAACAGTTATCGTTAAATCCGCAAAAACTTGCTGGACAATGTGGAAAGTTAAAATGCTGCTTGAACTACGAGTTGGATATGTACATGGATGCCATTAAAGAATTTCCTAAATCTGATGTGCGTTTAAAAACTGAGAAAGGAAATGCGTTTCATATTAAAACCGATGTTTTCAAACGTCAAATGTGGTTTGCGTATGAAGGTGAAATGGGACTCATTGCATTGACTCCGGATAAAGTAAAGGACATCATTAAGATGAATAAGGATGGTAAACTCCCAAAAGACTTAAAGGAATATACAGAATCCAAAGAAAAAGCTGAAAAAGTAGTTGAACCCGGATACGAAAATGTTGTTGGACAAGACAGTTTGAATCGCTTTGAAAATTCATTCAAAAAGAAGAAAAAGAAAAAGAAACCATTTGGTGGAAATAACCCCAATAATCAACATCGTAAACCTAACCCAAATCAACAACCCAAAACCTAGAAAATGAAGTATGTTTATTCCATAATTCTATTTCTTCTGCTCATATCATGTGGAGATAAATCAATCGTAAATCAATCCTACGAATTTGATAATGAAACATGGAAAAAAAATAACAAACCACAATTTACAGTTGAAATAAAGGACACGAATAAACTGTATGATTTTCTTTTTGTAATTAGAACAAACACTTCCTATTCCTACAGCAATTTATGGTTATTCCTACACTCTACTCCACCAAAAGGAAAGAAATCAAAAGAAGCGCTTCAAGTAAAAATTGCAGATGAGACAGGTAAATGGATTGGAAACAAAACCGGAAGTTCCGTTGAGCATTACGTAAAGTTTGCCAATCGAAAAATGCCTCAAGCGGGGAAATACACTTTTGTGTTAGAACTTGCAACAGTTGAAAAAGAACTAAATGATGTACTTGATGTAACATTTACCGTTCGAGAATCTGAAATCAACACAAAAAAGAAATAGCTTTTATCCTAAAAATTTGATGTTTCTTTTTAATCCATTGTATTTTGTCCGCTTTACTGCACTTAGCTTAAACATTTGATTAAATACTTCTTCATTTAATTCTTTCCATTCAGTTGAATTTAACTCAAGCAATAAAGGATTCGGTTTAAATCTTGGTTCTTGAGTGATTTTTGAAAAACGATTCCACGGACAGACATCTTGACAAATATCACATCCAAACATCCAATTGTCCATTTTTCCTTTAAATTCACTAGGTAGTAATTCATCCTTAAGCTCAATTGTAAGGTAAGAGATGCATTTTGACCCATCCACTAGATAAGGTTGAACAATGGCATCCGTTGGACAAGCATCAATGCATTTTGTGCAAGTCCCGCAATAATCTTTCATCGGCCCATCAGGCTCAATCTCCAAGTCAATAATAAGTTCAGCGATAAAGAAAAAACTTCCTTCTTTGGGATGAATTAAATTTGAATTTTTCCCAATCCAACCTAGACCTGATTTTTTAGCCCATGCTTTATCCATTACAGGTGCGGAATCTACAAAAGCACGTCCGTTTACATCTCCTATATTTTCCTTCAAAAATTGAATTAATTCTTTAAGCTTATCCTTGATAACCGTATGATAATCTTCGCCATATGCGTATTTGGAGATTTTTGGACTTTCTGAATGCTGTTTTTCCTCTGGATAATAATTCAACAATAAGGAAACGACAGTTTTTGCGTCATCAACTAACAATCTTGGATCAAGCCGCTTATCAAAATAATTAGCCATATAACTCATCTTACCTTGGTAATTTAAGTTGAGCCAATTCTCTAATCTCGGGGCTTCTTCCTCTAAAAAATCTGCTTTTGAAAAACCACAATAGAAAAAACCGAGTTCGGTAGCTTTGTCTTTAATTAACTGTTTATAGTTATTTGATTTCATTTAGAATAAACCTCCCTGCGTCCAACCCAGGTTCTTACCCAAATGTTTGAATGCCTTTTCCGTAGCTTTTCTTCCTCTTGGTGTTCGCATTAGAAATCCTTCTTGAATTAAAAAAGGTTCGTAAACTTCTTCAAGAGTTCCTGCATTCTCACCAATAGCCGTGGCAATAGTTGTCAAACCAACAGGACCTCCGGTAAACTTATCAATTATTACCTTTAAAATGCGAATATCCATTTCATCCAAACCATTTGCGTCCACATTCAATGCATTCAGCGCAAATTCGGTGATATCATCATCAATTTTTCCTGTACCTTTTATTTGGGCAAAATCTCGAACTCTTCTTAAAAGAGCATTTGCAATACGCGGTGTACCTCTACTTCTACTCGCAATTTTATAAGCTGCGTCTTCATCGATTGCAATATTAAGCAAACCGGCCGAACGTTCAATTATTAAAGTCAGTGTTTTGGAATCGTAATATTCGAGACGAGAATTTATTCCAAAGCGAGCACGAAGTGGTGAAGTCAATAATCCCGAACGGGTAGTTGCACCAATTAGGGTAAATGGATTTAAGTTAATCTGAATACTTCTGGCATTGGCACCTGAGTCAATCAGAATATCAATTACATAATCCTCCATCGCTGAATAGAGATATTCTTCAACTACCGGACTTAAACGATGAATCTCATCAATGAATAATACATCTCCTTCTCCAAGATTGGTAAGTAATCCAGCCAAATCACCCGGTTTATCAAGTACAGGACCACTAGTAACCTTAAATCCAACGCCAAGTTCATTTGCAATAATATTGGCTAATGTTGTTTTACCTAATCCTGGCGGACCATGCAACAAAACGTGATCCAGAGGTTCATTACGTAATTTTGCTGCTTGAACAAAGATTTCTAGATTTTGAACCACCGGATCTTGACCTGAAAAATCAGTCAAATACTTTGGTCGCAAAACCTTATCGTATTCCTGTTCTCCTGAATTTTGTGCTTCTTCTCTATAATCGAATGAATCCTCCATGCTTGTTACAAATGTACTAAGAGATTTGCTTGAAAATCTAAATCTTCAAAATTCTGCCATCTTGCAAGGCTTGTTTGTTCTTATTGGCTAATTGTCCGCAGGCAGCATCGATATCTTTCCCCCTGCTCCTTCGAATATTTACAATCATATTTTTTGATTCTAAAATACTCGCAAATGCCCTAACTTTTTCCGAATCAGCTTGTTGAAATTCACCATCATCTATCGGATTGTATTCAATAATGTTTATTTTGCAAGGAACACATTTAGCGAAATTCGCCAACTCGTATGCGTCCTCGGGTTGGTCATTAAAATCTTTGAAAATTATATATTCAAAAGTAATTCTACTTCCCGTTTTCTCATAAAAATACTGCAATGCATCTGACAATTCTGCCAAATTATTACTTTCATTGATTTCCATGATTTTATTTCTTTTCGCATCATTAGCAGCGTGAAGTGATAGGGCTAAGTTGAAACGAACTTCATCGTCGCCTAATTTTCGAATCATCTTTGCAATTCCTGCCGTTGAAACTGTAATTCTTCGAGGAGATATGCCCAAGCCTTCTGTTGAACACAAAATCTCCGTTGATCTTAAAACATTTTTATAATTCAACAAAGGTTCGCCCATTCCCATATAAACAATATTGGTAAGCGGTCGCTGTTGATTGTCAAGTGACATTTGATTTAAGTAAACCACTTGATCGACGATTTCACCTGGTGTTAAATTCCGAAGTAACTTCAATCTTCCTGTGGCGCAAAATGTACAAGCCAGACTACATCCAACCTGTGAGGAAATACAAGCAGTTGATCGTGTAGTGGTTGGAATCATCACTCCTTCAATAACTTGAGATTCACCGATTGAAAACGCGCATTTAACGGTTCCATCTTTACTAACCTGCTGATCTGAAAGCAGAACGTGATCGATAAAAAAATCGTTATTTAAAGAATTACGCAAAGACAGGCTCAGGTTCGACATTTCATCAAATTGAGCAGCATTTTTTTTCCAAAGCCATTCAAAAATTTGTTTAGCTCGAAAAGGTTTTTCGGAAATACTAACTAAGTAGTTTTGAAGGTCAACCAACGAAAGATTGCGAATATTTTGCTTCGTGGTCGCATTCATAGAATCTTAAATCAATTAGCGATTAATCATCACAGGCATTACCAGCATCAAAATATCTTCAGAAGTATTTTCAGGCGCATTCGGCATTAACAAACCAGCCTTACTAGGAATACTCATAGCCAATTGTACCTCTGGCGTATCTAAGTTTGATAACATATCCATTAAAAATCGCGAGTTAAAACCAATTTCCATATCATCTCCGTCATAATGGCAAACCAAACGCTCACTGGCCTCGTTTGAAAAATCTAAATCCTCTGCAGAAAGCAAAAGTTCAGAGCCTGCAAGTTTTAATTTTATTTGATGCGTTGTTTTATTCGAAAAAATTGAAACACGTCGAATAGATGAAAGGAACTGCGATCTATCAATTGTCAAGACATTCGGATTTTCCTTGGGTATTACTGCCTCATAATTCGGATATTTACCATCAATTAACCTACAAATTAAGGTTAGATCATGAAAAGTAAAAATGGCATTTGAGTTATTATATTCAATTGTCAATTCTTCATCGCCTCTTACGTTGGACTTCAATAAATTCAAAGGCTTCTTTGGTAGAATAAATGAAGCATTTCCATCAGCGGCAAAATCCTTTCTGGTATATCGAACTAATTTGTGTGCGTCAGTAGCTACAAACGTAATTTCTTGTTCAGAAAACTGACAAAAAACACCACTCATCACAGGTCTCAATTCATCATTACCCGTTGCAAAAAGCGTTTTATTAATTGCGCGAGATAAAATTTCTCCAGTGATTTTTACAGAACTTTTGTTTTCAAGTACAGGCAATTTTGGATATTCATCTGCATTGAATCCAACCATTTTTGACTTTCCATTGTCATACCCAATTTCAATTCCAAAATCCGTCCCGACGCGAAAAGAGCAAGGCTGATCGGGCAAACTTTTAAGGACATCCAAAATAAGTTTTGCAGGTATAGCAATTTTTCCAGGTTCTTCAACTTGAACTTCTAAATGAGTAATCATAGTTGTTTCTAAGTCTGAAGCCATAACGGTTAGCTTGTTTTCAGAAATCTCGAATAAGAAGTTATCCAAAATTGGCAAACTGCTGTTTGTATTGAGTACACCTGAAATGCTTTGTAGGTGACGCAAAAGTGTTGTGCTAGATACTATGAAATTCATATAGTAAAAGATGTTTTTTTAACGCCACGAAGATAATGACTTTAGTTGTATCTAAAACGATTTTGTGAAATTTTATTAAAGGCTGAAAGTTTATAAACCAAGTAGCGATTCTATGGAAGATTTTGACACAAAGTGATAATTCATTTTTGCGGTTTCAAAGATAGATAATGCCAGTAGACGATTTTCTGGAGTTTCATTCAAAGCACCATAGATTGGGAGAAGATACTTTCTTCTGCCTACTTGAGTCACAAACTGCTCCATGGGTAAAAAAGCAGGTTTATATCCACTGCGAATTGCCAAAACATACCACTCAGTCATTACTTCTGAATTACCCCATCGCGAAAAATTCATGTACGCATCAGCTACGGCCATTTTTTCCGGATCCATTTTTTTAGGTAGAGAACGAATAAATTCCATCCATTCTTGCGTTGAGTAATCAGATCGTTTTAATTGTTTTGTAACTCGTTTTTTTCTCCACGACTTGGGAATTGGCTCATACGTAACTTTTGGCTCGAAGATATCATTTCCACCAGCAAACTCTTTGGCCATTTTTTGCATTTCTTTAAATCGTTTCGAATTTACTTTAACGCAATTTTTAGGAATCCCTGGCTGATAAATCCATTCTTCAAAATTGAACTTTATCTTATTTGGCTCTAACAATTCCTCTTTCAAATATTCTATAAACTTCTCCGTACTTACTGTTTGAAAAGCGAATGCATTGAAATACTTTGTTAAAAACTCGTCCATCTTTTCCCTTCCCGCCAACTCTTCTAATGTTTTTAAAAAGAACGCACCCTTGATATATGCTACTTGAGTTAGACCATCTCCGGGATTACGATTTTTTAAATCCAATTTCAAGTGTGTGTCAGAAAGTTTATTCTCCTTTTTGAACATTTTTATCTCCTCCTTCAACTCTCCAAATTCAATTAATGCAAGCATATCCGAATATTCCTCATCTTCGATTTCCTCCATGATGCGATGCTCAAAATACACAGTAAATCCTTCGTTCAACCAGAAGTCATTCCATGTCCTGTTCGTTACTAAATTCCCTGACCAAGAATGTGCTAACTCATGTGCCACAACTGATACTAAACTCTTATCTCCGGCAATGACTGTGGGGTTTACAAAGGTCAAACAAGGATTTTCCATTCCTCCGTATGGAAAAGAATAAGGCATGATTAACAAATCATATTTTCCCCAACGATAAGGCCCGTATAATTTTTCAGCAACCTCAATCATTTTTGGTAAATCTTCAAATTCTTTTCGTGCCTGGCTTAACAACTCAGGTTCAGAATAAATCCCACATTTTTTAGAAATCGAACTGTACTCAAAATTACCAACAGAAAGCGCAATCAAATAACTCGGTATTCGTTGCTTCATTTCAAACTTGTACAATCCTTCGCTGTTTTTTTCGGTTGGATTAGTGGCACTCATCACAGCCATTAACTCTTTTGGCACCTTGACATTGGCAGAATATGTAAATCTATTTATCGGTGAATCTTGCAAGGGTATCCATGTTCTAGTGAGTATTGGTTGGCCTTGAGTATACAATATAGGATGAACTTTCCCTTGTGTTTGAATAGGGTCTAACCAATCTAGCGCCTCAGTTTTTGATGTTGTTTGGTAGTAAATATTAACAAATCGTTCTGGCTTCTTGAGAGCAACAATAAGGGGTTGACCCATAATTGAATCCTTGTCCCAGGAACCAATAACAAACTCTAATTCTTTTTCCCTTCCCTTTTCTCCGAATGTTATCTTCTGAATTTGAAGGTGTTTCACATCAAAAATTACGGTATCTGAATTGTGTTTCCCAAAATCATGTCGGGCAACTCCGTAAATCGTTTTATTTTTGAAATTAACATCCAAATCGAGATGAAGATGCTTAGTGCTTACCTGATCGACATTTGCATAGCTATGATCATCTTTTTGAGTATCAATCCAATTTGTAGCTTTTTTCTTCGGCAAAATAGGATTCTGATTACAGGAAAGCCCTATCATCACAAGTACCACAAAATTCAATATCCTTCTCCTCAAAAACATGGATTGCTAAATTAATCTAATTCTATTAAACCAAAAAATCTAATGTTTATTGATAACATTGGGATGGATTGAACTCAAGTATTCTTGCTCCCACTGACCTGGACAAGGCACTAAGTGAAATTTGGCAGGTAAAAACTTTGAATCCATTAATGTTGAGTAACCAAAAAATGAAAATATTTCATGTGCGTTTGACAAAATATTATCAATCAAAAGCCAATCCTCGGAATTCATAAATTTAATGTGTTCAATCCGAGGCAAACATGCAAGTGAAGTGGGTGAACCGATAACAATTTTATCGTGCTGATCGCTGGCATTTACACAAAAGAAATCGTACAAATAATTCAAATGAAGATCAGGCCCACTCAGCAACAAAACAGAAAAATTCTTACTCTGATTTTCTTCGGCAAAGTTTTTTATTTGAAAACGAGAGAGCCATCCAATGTATTCAAATTGTTTTGAATTTGGATTTCCTGACAAGCGACCTGCAAGCCTTTCTTTGGACTGATCAACAATCCAAGCCAAATTGAACTGTTTTAACCAATACGAATGAAAAAAATCAAAAATCTTGTAAACACCTCTTAGTGGTAGATGAATTTGATGTGTAATAAAAATTGAAGTACACTTACTACTTCTAAAACCATATCTATGATCAGACAATACAAGATCAATTGAAAATTCTTCAACCCTTTCATTTACCCACTTTTTTTCATAAGATAAAAACCTATACAACTTCCATTTTTGTTTCCAAATAGCTTGATTGAACGAATTATATTTTTTAAATTCAAATGGATAGCCGACCATCTCAATAGATTGAATTTCAGGGAAATACACTTTAAACACTTTTAATTGTTCATCATTACCTGCAACAAAAATCGTATTATTTTGACTTTTAAGTTTATAAATAAGACCGATTGATCTTGAAACATGCCCCATCCCCCAATTTAAGCATGAAAGCAAGATTTTTTTATTTTGAACTTCCGCGAATTTCATTCAATTCCAAAGCTACTCAAAAGATAAATAGTGTGAAAAAAAATAGGAATTTTAATCGGATTGAAAGTTGATTAATTTCTTTGATTAACTTTAAGGCATAAATTGAAAATAGAATAGTTATGTCAGATTACAACGAATTTAGAAAATACGCTACCAAACACATGGGAATCAACAGCATTTCCATGGAACATTACATTGAATCTTCTTTAACACCCTATATTATTGAAGAACGCCCTTTAAATATGACACAAATGGACGTTTTCTCGCGTTTGATGATGGACCGTATTATATTTTTAGGTACTGGAATTAATGACCAAGTGGCAAATATTATTAATGCACAATTACTTTTCCTAGAGTCTGTTGATGCAAAAAAAGATATTCAAATTTATTTAAATTCACCGGGAGGCTCTGTTTATGCAGGGCTTGGGATTTACGACACCATGCAATATATTAGACCTGATGTAGCGACCATTTGTACTGGCATGGCAGCATCTATGGGAGCTGTATTACTTTGTGCTGGTGCAGACGGAAAAAGATCAGCATTAAAACATTCACGCGTAATGATTCATCAACCATTAGGTGGGGCTCAAGGTCAAGCATCTGATATCGAAATCACAGCGCGTGAAATTCAAAAGTTGAAAAAAGAACTTTATGATATTATTGCAACACACAGTAAACAAGATTACGAAAAGGTGTGGGCTGATTCAGATCGTGATTATTGGATGACTTCAGAAGAAGCAAAAGATTACGGAATGGTTGATGAGGTTTTATTAAGAAACCCTAAATAATTACAATACGATAAATTAAATGGCGAAAAAGGATAGCAACTGTTCATTTTGCGGGTCTCAACGCTCTGAAGTGAACATGTTGATTGCTGGTGTTTCAGGACACATTTGCGACTCTTGTGCGATTCAGGCTGAGAAAATCGTAAGTGATGAAATGAAATTCAAATCGGGAGGATCAGCAAAAACGGAATCTGTTAAAAGTGCTGAGACATTTACTAATAAAAAACCGCTAGAGATAAAAAATTTCTTGGATGAATATGTAATAGGTCAAGATGAAGCAAAAAAAGTTCTGTCTGTTGCAGTTTACAATCATTACAAAAGAATTAATAATCCGACTAAGACGGATGATGTTGAAATTGAAAAATCTAACATCATGTTGGTTGGTCGAACTGGAACAGGAAAAACACTTTTGGCAAAAACAATTGCTAAATTGTTGAATGTTCCATTTTGCATGGCAGATGCAACTGTGTTAACAGAAGCAGGGTACGTAGGGGAAGATGTCGAGAGTATTTTATCTCGATTACTTCAAGCTTCAGATTACAATGTTGAAAATGCGCAAAGAGGAATTGTTTTTATTGACGAGGTAGATAAAATTGCACGAAAAGGTGATAACCCATCTATTACTCGTGATGTATCTGGCGAGGGAGTTCAGCAAGCACTGTTGAAACTATTGGAAGGTACTGTTGCAAGTGTTCCGCCTCAAGGGGGAAGAAAGCACCCAGAACAAAAAATGGTACAAATTGACACACGCAATATCTTATTTATTTGTGGTGGAGCCTTTGATGGTATTGAGAACATCATTGCTAGTAGGGTCAATAAACAAACCATTGGATTCTCATCTGATGCAAATCAGAAAATTGAACAAGATTCTTTGTTGAAATACATAAACCCTACAGACATCAAAAGTTTTGGATTAATTCCAGAATTAATTGGACGTTTTCCGGTGTTGAGTTATTTAGAACCCTTGAGCGAAGAAAGCTTGAGAAGAATTTTAACTGAACCTAAAAATGCATTAACAAAACAATATGTTAAGCTTTTTGAATTGGATAACGTGAAATTATCTTTTGATGGGGAAGCCTTGGATTTCATTGTGCAAAAAGCAGTTGAATTTAAATTGGGTGCTCGGGGGCTTCGATCTATTTGTGAGGCAATACTTACAGATGCGATGTTTGATTTACCAACATCTGGAAAAAAGACCTATCGTCTAACCAAAGAATTTGCTGAAACACAATTTGCAAAATCAAAATTTGCCGTACTTAAAGTCGCATCCTAAATTGAGATGGTTATGAAAGTGAAAGTTATAAATCACTCTAAAAATGACTTACCAAAATACGAGACCTTGCTTTCGGCTGGTATGGATGTTCGAGCAAACCTAAGCGAATCAGTTTGTTTAAATCCAATGGAACGCAAACTTATTCCCACTGGACTTTTCCTCGAAATTCCTGCTGGTTTTGAATGTCAAGTTCGACCAAGGAGCGGATTAGCCCTAAAAAAAGGAATTACTGTTTTAAATTCGCCAGGAACAATCGATGCAGATTACCGAGGAGAAGTTGGTGTAATTTTAATCAACCTATCAAATGAAGCATTTATTGTTGAAAA
The DNA here is from genome assembly GCA_044361535.1 of Crocinitomicaceae bacterium. Taxonomy (GTDB): domain Bacteria; phylum Bacteroidota; class Bacteroidia; order Flavobacteriales_D; family Crocinitomicaceae; genus UBA952. The sequence goes on along the minus strand of JBIKIQ010000019.1, from coordinate 20,513 downwards.
TGGTGAGCGAATTGCTCAATTAGTGTTTTCTCGGGTTGAGCAAATAGAATTTGAACAAACAGAAAATCTCTCTGAAACAGAACGTGGATCAGGTGGATTTGGAAGTACAGGAGTTAAAAATTAAACAATTTTTTAGATGAAAATTATTGTGCCCATGGCTGGAAGAGGAAGTAGATTACGGCCTCACACCTTAACAATTCCAAAACCTTTGGTACCTGTAGGTGGAAAACCAATCGTACATCGACTTGTAGAAGATATAGCTGAAGTATGCAGTGAACCAATTGATGAAATTGCTTTTATTATAGGTGATTTTGGGAAAGAAGTTGAAGATGAATTAAAAGAAGTTGCTTCAAAATTAGGCGCGAAAGGTACAATTCACTATCAATTAGACCCATTAGGAACTGCTCATGCCGTTCTTTGTGCAGAATCTGCATTAGAAGGGCCGGTTGTAGTTGCTTTTGCAGACACTCTATTTAGAGCAGATTTCAAATTAGACCCCAATGCTGATGGAATTCTTTGGGTAAATCAAATTGAAGATCCAAGTGCTTTTGGGGTAGTAAAGTTGGACTCTGATGGAAACATAACTGACTTTGTTGAAAAACCGAAGGAATTTGTTTCTGATTTGGCTATGATTGGCATCTATTATTTCAAAGATGGAAATAGACTGAAACAAGAATTGAAGTATTTGATAGACAATAACATCATGAAAGGAGGAGAATATCAACTTCCTGATGCATTGAGAAGGTTGACGGAAGCAGGCTTTAAATTAAAACCGGGGACTGTATCAGAATGGCTAGATTGTGGAAACAAAGAGGTTACAGTATACACAAATCAAAGGGTTTTAGAATTTGATTGGGAAAAGAATCGAAATTTAGTTTGCGAAGACTTAAGAACGTCAAACTCAGTAATTATCCCCCCTTGTTATATTGGTGAAGGAGTCGTTATTGAAAATTCAATCATTGGGCCTCACGTTTCCATTGGCAAAGGAACATCGGTAATCAATGCCAATATTCGTAATTCAATCATTCAAAATCATTCAGCAATTAATTCTATAAACCTATCTAATTCAATGATTGGTTCGCACACCAAAATAAATGGAAAAAGTAACGATTTGAGCTTGGGTGATTATTCAACATTACAACTCTAATTGCATGAAATTCATTTTCTTTTTTCTTTTAGTTGGGCTTTTAGTTGGTTGTAAAACTATTTCCAATAAAGCGACAGGAAAATCAGAAAATACAGAAGTTAATAAAAATTACATTCAGAAATTTCACGAAGGTCTAAGACTGAAAATGAATGGTCAGATAGAGGATGCTATTAAGAGCTTTGAAGCAGCAATCACATTTTCACCAAAAGAAGACGCACCTCATTTTGCATTGGCTCAATGTTATTTAATTAAAAACGATTTGGATAATGCATCAACTCAAACCAAAATTGCCGCTGAACTAGACCCTAACAATACCTGGTATCTTCAAGAACTTGCCTACATGTACAAAGAGTTAAATGATGCCGAAAATGGAGCCAAAATCTATAAGAAATTATTAAAAATTCAACCGCATAAGGCTGAGTGGCTTTTTGAGTATGCAGCATTATTAGAAGCAACGGGGAAACTTCAAGAAGCAATTGCTATGTTGAATGAAACAGAAAAGGAAATTGGAGTTAATTCAGCATTATCCATTCGAAAATATTATTTGTATCTCAAATTGAAAAACGAAAAACTTGCGCTTGTTGAACTGGAAATAGCTAAGAAAAAAAATCCCAAGGATGTTCGAATAATCTCCACAGAAATAGATTATTATTTTGACACTAAACAAGAGGATAAGGCATTTCGAATAATGGAAGAACTTGTTGAAGCAGACCCAACCAATGGCAATGCTCGCAAACTTCTTGGTGATTATTACTTACGGAACAATCAACTTGCAAAAGGAATTGAACAGTATCAATTTGCTATCAAATGTGACTTAACGATTGATGATCGCATGATGATGGCAATCAAATTATTTGATCTTCGTGCACCGGATTCTGTAATGGATGAATTATCAACCTACATTCTTGAGGTTTTCCCTGAGAATATCAAGGCTTACACATTTCGAGGGGATTATCTTCAACGCACAAACCAACCAAAGAAAGCATTGGAGGTATATCTAAAAGGAATTGAATATGATAAATCAAAATATTTGATCTGGCAGGAAATTTTATTACTTGAATATGAACTACAGGATTTCACCCGCTTAAATTTCGATACAAAGCGATGTTTAGAACTATTTCCAACGATACCAAATGTTTATCTATTAGCTGGATTATCCGCAAATCAACTAAAAAAATACGATGAGGCAATCGACCATTTAACAAATGGAATAGACTTTGTAATGAATGACGATAAAATACTAGCTGAATTTCATGGACAATTTGGTGAAGCCTATTTTGGAAAGAAAGAAATTGGAAAAGCAAGAGACAATTATGATGCAGGTATCGAATTAGACCCAAAAAATGTTATTTTGAAAAACAATTATTCATATCGCTTGGCTTACAACAAAATTGACTTGTCCCTTGCAACTCGATTAATAGAAGAAGTTGTGGGACTAAATTCATCATCAAAGTTTCGGGATACGCAAGGTTTCGTCTATTTTCAAGATGGGAAATATACAAAGGCGCTTACTTTATTTCAGGAAATCTATGATGAAAGAGCTGACGGTATGTTAACTGAACACCTTGGGGATGCTTATTTTAAAACTGGAGATAAAACAAATGCTTTAAAATACTGGAAAAAAGCCATGGAATTAGGTTCAAAAAATAAGGTTTTGAAACAAAAAATTGACAAAATAGACTATTATGAACCTGAATATTAAGTTTTGCTTATTTATCTTGGGCTTAATCGTTACTTCAAATTTAACGGCTCAAGGTCATTCTATGCCAGCAGAAGCGTCGGAGATTGAGTCAAAAATCACTCAACTAATTCTAAATCGTCCAGATTTTTTCTATTCCAAATTACAAACTAGTATTTCTGCGACAAACCCTGATTTTAGTGCTGACATTCGTTTATCCACACGTGTAAAAAAAGATAGTCTGATTTTCTCAAATGCAAGTTATATGGGAATTCAAGCAGCATCCGTTCACTTAACAAAGGAAAAAGGCCAACTTTTAAACAGATTATCGAAATGTTACATGGAAGGCGATGCGCAACTTGTATCAAACTTTACAGGAGTAGACCTTGAGCTACTAGAATTAGAAGAACTAATACTTGGATTACCTGTTTATTTTACCAAACTTGACAAAAGCTCAATTAAATCCAATCTTGATTCACTCAACAATGTTGGCGTAACTTTTTCAGGAAATATTCGTACAAAATCTTCGGAACAAAAATGGGTTGATATCGTCTATTTGTTCAACGATTCTTTGACTTATATGAAACAAATGAATTTAGCCATTCCTTCAGATTCGATTACATTAGTATGGAAGTGTGAGGAATTTCAAGAAGTAACAGGCTTTCGGGTCCCGGCTAAAGTTTCAATTGTCATCAATAGGTTAGAATCCATTATGGAAGTTGAACTCAAATACAATTCAGTTGAAATTAATGTTCCAGAATTAATTGAGTTTGAAATACCGGAAAACTATGAAAAGTGCAATTAAAATTTTAGTATTCATTTGTTTAATCGTTTTCTCAGGTTCTGTATTTGCACAAACGAAAAGTGAAAAACTCAAGAAGGAACAAGTCAAGATTGAAAAGAGGATTAAAAACACCAAATCGCTTCTAGATAAAACCAAAAATAAGGCACAATCATCTCTGCAAGAGCTAGAACTAGTAGAGGCTCAAATTTCTACAAGGGAAACATTGGTTAAAAATTTTGATGAGCAGGTGAGAGCTGCTGAATTTGAAATGATCGGCAAAGCCAATGATATCAAACATATTCAAGAAAGACAAAAAAGTCTGAAAAAACAGTACAGACAAATGCTGTTGCATGCATTCAAAAACAGGAATAAATTAGGTAAACTCATGTTTGTTTTTTCGGCGCATTCATACACGGAAGCTTTGCATCGCAATAATTATTTAGAAAAAATGAAAGAAATTGAAAAAACTCAATTTCAATTGTTGCGAAAAAACCAAGAGATTGTTCAAGGAGAATACGTGCAAATCAGCAGTGAAAAAACCACGAAAGAATTGGCGCTTAACGAAAAAATTAAGGAAAAAGAACTTATCGAACAAGATAAACAACTGAAAGAAGAACTGTATCAAAAACTCAAAAAAGAAGAGGAGACGCTCAGAAGTAACTTGGCCAAAGATGAAAAAGAAAAGCAAGTTCTAAAAACAAAAATTAACGCTGCCATCCAAGATGAATTGAAAAAAAGTAGTTCATCAAGCAAAAAAACCAAGAGTAAAACCAAGAAAAAAGATTCTTCAAAAGAAACCAAAAAGACTGCAGTTACTAAAGATAAAAAAGAAACAGCAAGTACCCCAAAGAAGTCCGAAGAAGTTGTTTATGTTGAGACACCAGAATCAAGCTCCCTAGGTTCGAACTTTTCAGGGAACAAAGGAAAATTACCCTTTCCAGTTGCAAGTGGAACAATTACGGAAAAATTTGGAACGAACCCCCACCCTACTATTAAAAACGTATTTACTAACAATAATGGTGTAGATATTTCAACAGCCAAAAACGCAACCGTACGAAGTGTATTTGAAGGTGAAGTATCCAGTGTTCTTACTATTCCTGGAGCTGGGAAAGTGATCATTATCAAACATGGGAATTACCGAACAGTTTACAGTAACCTACGTGAGTGTTATGTTAGCGTAGGAACAAAGGTTTCCACAAAACAATCCATTGGTTCATTGCTAACACATGAATCAGGGTCCGTTTCTATTGCACATTTTGAAATTCATTTAGTTTCAGGTGGAAATATACAATGTTTGAATCCATCCCTTTGGCTATCTCGTTAATCTATCGAGGAAACTGGTAACGGGGATTATATAAAAATTCCTTATCAGTTAACGTAAGTAAAAATGAAATAATATCCTTTTGATCATTTGAACTTAATGATTTCATTTTTCTCAATTCATTGCTTAAATGAGGTGTTTTTGGATTTAATTCAGCATAATGTTTCATCACATCTTTTAGTTTCTTGAATCGACCATCATGCATGTAAGGAAAGGTGAATTCGATATTACGTAGCGTTGGCACCTTAAATAAAAAAGAATCTTTGTAGTATTCCGAAAAGGCAAAATGACCATAATCTTTAAGATCAGGATCCATTGGTAAACCATTACTTTTTAGTTTGTAGTTCGAGAAAAGAGGTTCTTTATGACAAGAGGCACAATTCTTTTTAAACAAAGCATATCCATTTTTTTCTTGAACAGTAAATTCAATCCCGGGTTCTTTGCGCATTATTTTGTCATATTTAGAATTACTTGAAACTAAATTTGCGGTAAACATGGCCATTGATTGTAGCATCCGACGAACGGTTATTTCAGAGTCGCCCCAAACTTTGGTAAATAATTCAACATAATCCTTATTTCTTATTAATCGAGCAACAGCAGAATCCAAATGAAAATCCATCTCATCATGGTGGCGAATAGGTTCCATCGATTGTCGTTCAATGTTACGCATTACTCCATCCCAATTAAAATAAGGATTCCATGCCATATTGATTAATGCGGGGGCATTTCTTTTGCCTATTCTCCCATCAATTCCATGACTTAAGGCATGATCAGTGTGTGCAAAGCCAGAAAAGGACACGTGACAAGTGGCACATGAAATCGTGCTATCTCTAGATAAAACAGGATCATAAAAAAGCTTTCTGCCTAATTGAAATTTATCTTCAGTAAATTCATTCCCTTCAAAATAATAGAGTGGTTGTGGCCATCCTTTTGGAACAATAAAGCCCATTTTGGGTTTGCCTGGCTTGAATGAAACCAAAACAGCAATAACCATGAAGCCAATAAGAAAAACTGAACTTAGTTTCATTTAAAAAACAACCTATTATATCCATCAGCAATTAACACCGCATCTTTACCGGGTATCATAATTGTCGATTTATCTTTCAAAGGTACTATTTCTCGAAAAAAACTAGCAAGATCAACTACGATTAATGGTTGGTCATTTTTCATTGTTATTTTTGAACTCAACCATTTTTGAGTTGCATTTCTCCCTGAATATCCCCCAATATGATACTGAAATTCTTTATTTATAGCAGGAACCATGTTTGATTTACCCTCTAACTTAAAATGAATGTAGCCCGTGTTCCATGCCCAATACATTCCCAATACCGGGTCTAAGGCTCCTGTAAACTTTGTTGACATAGTTGTTGCGCTATCCAATCCAATGGCAAAATCAAAAAATGCTGAATTCTTCAAACCGTCTTGCGTGAACGGAAGAGAATAACTCGAAGTATCATTTAAATCTACTAAATGAATAATGGTTGAACCGCTCGTAGTTTCGTCGGAGAAAAAAGGTGAATACACAATGTAAAACTTAAACTCATCAATTTGAACCCAAGATGAGTCGGAATTGAATAAATACTTTTCGGCAGCTACCAAGGGTTTTGAATCGAAATTAAAATCAAAATTAATCTGACCATTTAATGAAGTGATAAGTAAGATGAAAACAATGAAATATAAAAATCTCATTTATTTTGGATGTTTATGTTTTGAGAAATGATGATTAATTTCCTCCAACAACTTTTTCTTTTCATCTATCGAACAAATATTATAAATAGCCTGAAAATGTCCAAGTAATAAATTTTGACGATCAAGTTCCAATTGACTAAGTTCTTTGCTAATAGAATCTTTTTTTGGCAGATTTGAATCAGATAAATCTGAAAACAAGGCTGCACGCTTCAAATTAATTTTCAAGTTAAGCGGTCTCATTTTTTCAAAATGAATTTCTTCCATTTTTTTGGCCTTTTCTAATTTATCTCCAGTCAATCCAATTTTTTCAGAAATAAATGGTGGATGATGCCCTTGATTTTTTCCTTTCACTAAAAGAAAAATAGTAAAACCATTACTGAATAGTAAGAGTGAAATTATAACAATAAAAATACGGTTCTTTTTCATGATCAATAGGATGTAATTGTTGGGAAATAGGAATCAAGTGAATTGTCATCGGATGAGTTACTTTGTACATAGCTCAAATTAATCAACATAAATCCAATAAAACTTGCGGCTGCTACCCATAAGATCCATGGAGATATCGTTTGATTCACTAATTTTTCTTCGTTCGGAATATTTTTAAGCTTCGTCACTAATTCCATTGAAGGGAAATGAGTAGTTTCATCTTTCTTATCAATCCAAAATTCTATTTTATCCATGTTCATTTGTATTCAATTAGTGACTGTTTTATTCTGTTTCTTGCTTTCAATTCATATGTTTTTTCATCAACTTGGTTAAATTTTGTTTTGCACGAAAAATCAACGATTCAACCGCTGAATGACTTGTTTTCATTTCTATTGCGATCTCATGATAACTCATTCCTTCAAATCGATTTAACAAAAAAGCAATTTGTTGGTTCTCCGGAATCTTTGTTAAGGATTCATTAAATGCACTTTCCATTTCCTGATATTCTAATAACTCATTGGGCTGAGGTTCATTTTCTTGAAGTTGATTTGATTTTTCTTCTAATGAAATATGATATCCTTTCCGTTTTTTTCGATTCTTTTTTCGAATAAATTCGTGAGCTTTATTTATTGCAATGCGGTAAATCCAGGTTTTTAATAAGCTTTCTCCTTTGAAAGAGCCAATTGTTGTCCAAATAACAATAAATACTTCTTGCGTAATGTCCTCAGCGTCCTGACTAGTCCCAATCATTTTATAAACCAATGAATACACCATGGGAGAATACAAATCCACTAATTGTGCAAATGCCTTGGGGTTATGGTTATTTAGTTCATTGATTAGTTCCGATTCCTCCACGCGTATTAGTTGTTTAAATTGAGGAATACTTGCGTTATCGAAAATTCATTGAACGCATGTAAGAAGTATCTGTAAGTGAATACAAAAAGGACTTTAATTGTTGTTTTTCCTTATTTGTTAACTCAAAGGGCTTAATAATTTTGGATTGTAACTTATGTTTTTTTCCTCCAGATTGATAGTGAGCAATAACATCATCCAAACTCTTCATGCTACCGTCGTGCATATATGGAAATGTCAACTCACTATTTCGCAAGGAAGGAATTTTGAATTTACCAATATCATTTGAATCTAAAAATATTCGAAAGCGCCCCTTATCTGAACCAAATTCCTCGTACAATCCATTGTTTGCTGCTTCAAATGTAGTGAAATACGGAGCTGGATGACATTGGATACAATACAACTTTTCTGAAAACAATTTCCATCCAGCTTTCTCATCCGCTGTTAATGCTGATTTATTTCCTCTTGAAAATTGATCAAATCTTGAGTTGAGCGACACTAAAGTTCGTTCAAATGCAGAAATACTTCGAGTGAGAACATATGCATCAAAATCACGATTAAAAATTTTCTTTGCTGCTTCTTGATATTCAGGAATTGCTCGTAATTTTTGAATCAACTCTTTCATATTATTACCCATCTCTGTATGCTCCTGTATTGGAACGATAACTTGCATTTCCAAGGTTGGGAGGTGGGCATCGTACATAACTGTTTTTAAAAATGCCGAATTTAAAATCGATGGAGAATTACGTTCTGTTTTCCGCCCCTCGATACCTGTACTAGTCACTAGACGATCTGTGAAAGCATACTCAGGAACATGACACGTAGCACATGAAACTGTATTGTTAAGGGAAAGTCGCTTATCAAAAAATAATTTTCTTCCGAGAGCCACCTTTTCATCTGTAATGGGATTGTCATCAGGACTTGGAATACTCGTTGTAGTTGTCCAAACGGAAGTAGCCTTTGAACATGAAATAAATAGAACTAATCCACTAATGAAGGAAACGAAGAGCAATGAATTAATGGTGTGTCGCATGATTACTGAACAGCATTCAAACTACCAATCAAAAGAGAATTTCTATTGAAAAATTGAATCACATAATAACCATTGTCCAAATTTTCAATGGCAACTTGACCAGTTGGACTTGTTGATGGTAGTTCTTTAACTATTTTACCATTGATGTCATAGACAAGTATTTTATCTAAATCAGCAATTTCATTCCAATGAATAGTAAGTGCTGTTGATTGATTTGAAAAATAGATTTTAGAATTCGAGCCATGGGAAGGAATACTGGCATTTGCTGGTTGAATAAATACATCTTGTGTAAGCACATTATTCAAAATTGTAGCATTTAATCCTGTTTCTCCATGTGCAATTCCGACAGAACTCAAGGGTATTGAATTAATCCAACGATCAACTTGGCAATTCAATAGAATATCAATTTGGCTACTTGATGTATTGGTTTGAATAATTCCTGGTAATTCTACAAATTTTTGATTGAGATTGCCCAAATTATGCATTTCAAAATAAGCTTCTAATGTACCATCACCATTGTCATCAGCATAACCACCCATAATCATGTGCATATAACCAGCCTGCCAACCCCAATACATAGAGGGCGTTTGAAAACTCAAGGGATGATTCTCGGGATACAAAGAAATATCAATAGCGTCAACACCGGTTTGCGTATTCATAGGTTTAGGTACTCCAACAACAAAAGAAATTTGTTCTATTTGACTAACATCATAACCACCCAAATACAGTGTATGATTCTGAGGTTCAACTAAAAAAACAGAATCCAGAAGAATTGACTGCCCTCCATCATGAAAAATTTGAAGATCCGACAAATAATAATCAAAATGATCAAATTTAATTGTTTTCCCATCCCATGCTGTGTAATTCACATTCATATCTAAACTTGAACCTTGAAACATGGGTGAAATATCTAGAAAAATATTTTTTTGACTAAATCCCTGATTTAAAATAAGTAGGAAAACAATCCAAAGTATACTATTTTTCATTCTATTCAAAGTTTTATTTCTCTTTCCTCGCAATATAAAGCAATTCTTCTTTCATTAAACGAAATCTATCGATAGTTTGTTTATCGAAATTCTTTTGAACATCATAAATTTCAACTGTGAATCCCGCTTTCTCTAGCCATTGCGGATAATCTCGTCCAAATAATCGCACATGATCTTTTTGCCAGAAATGCTTTTCTCTCTCTGCAGGATCAATTATGCTTTTATCCTCATAAGTTGTAGCTCTTGACATATCTTGTGGGACTTGCATGATTGCCCATCCACCTTGTTTCATAACCCGAAAAAGTTCTGACATACACTGTATTGGATCATCCACGTGTTCCATTACATGATTGCAAAAAACCACATCAAACCGATTGTCTTCAAGAGGAATTTGATGCAAATCAAAATGGATATCAGCCAACGGAGAAACTAAATCTCCGGTTAAATAATTCAAGTTCTTTTGCGCTTTGAATTTTCCGTAGAAACACTGTTCCGGTGCAATATGAAGGACGTCTAAATTTTGTTCCGTAAAAAAATTGCTTTCATTTTTTAGATACAACCACATTAATCTGTGTCTTTCGAGGGTTAAATCATATGGACACAAAACATTTTCACGGTGTGCTACATTGGAACCATAAGATAAAAATTTGGAGAATTTCTTCTCGCAGACAGGACATTCTACCTTATTTCCCCTATAAAGTAATGGAGCAAAAATCTTGAAAATATAGCTTAGTCGAATAAGAAGCGGTCTTGGCAACGTATTAAGTAAGAACTTATAGATTTTTTTCACAAGGTAAAGTTACTGAAAAGCCTTGGAATTTCAGCACATATTCTAACTAACGATTTCTTATGTATTTATAAACCCGATAAGTAAGAAAAATATTAATCACAATAATCACTATCACCAAATTGCCCAATTGATCAAAACGTTCAAGTGGACTTGTTTCAGTTGATTGGACAACAATTAATCCACCAATCATAGCAGCAACCCCACCAGACAACTGTTGTAAGGAGGAATTGATACTCATAAAAGCACCGCGATCTTTAGATTCTGGCAACGAAGCGGTTAATGCTTGAGAAGGAATCATACGAGCCATTATACCCATCATCATCAATCCATTCACTAAAACTAAAATAAGAAATGTACTTTGTTCCAACCGCGAATAAATGAGTATTGAAACAACCATTATAATTGAGGCAATTGTAAATGTTATGAATTTATCAAATCGGTCACTTAACATTCCAATTACGGGCATTACTGCAAATGTAATCACCCCAACAATCATGAACATTAAAGGTAAATCTTCTTGTTTCAACCCAACATTATTTACGGCAAAGGCACTTCCCCAAGGCATCATCAGATATCCGCCCAGTGACATAAATGCTGTTGCCAAAAATCCAATTCGATAGTTTCGATTGGAAATGGTTTTCCACATGTGTTTTAATGCATTATCGCGCTGCAAATTAAGGTGATCAGTAACCGGTTTGATTACAAATGCTGCTGCCAAAAAGATTATTGCTGCTAAAAATACAATCATGTAAAAGGGCGCTTGCCAGTTCCAATAATTCGCTAAATAAAGACTTATTGGTATTCCCAAAATCTGACTAATTCCAAATCCCATTTGAATGAATCCCATAACTCTTCCGCGTTGGTTAAAATCAAATAAATCTGCCACAATTGCCAGAGATATAGAGCTAATGACCCCACCAAAAATCCCGGTAACAATGCGCGAAAAGACCAAGAATTCGTAACTATCGGAAATACCGCAAAGAAGTGTACCGATAATAAATCCTGAATAAAAAAAGAGCAATAATTTTTTTCGATCAAATTTATCAGCAAAACTGGCGGTTAAAAACCCAGAAATTCCAGCAGAAATCGCATAACTTGAAACCACAATTCCAAATTGCCTTGGGCTGATTTTCATGGATTTAATCAGAATATCTCCTAGGGGCGACATCACCATGAAATCGAGAACTACGGAAAATTGGGTAAGTGCAAGAATGGTAACAACAATAATTTGATACTTGGTAAAAGGAGCTCCTTTTTGGGGTTTGTTCATGGGTTAGATTGATACACAAATTTACAGTAAATAACTACGCGCTAGGTTGCCTTTGCGTTTTGTTGGTTTTTTATTTCATTTTAACCATTAGATTAGGGATAAAAAACAAAGCCCACCTCGACAAGCTCGGCGGGCTTTTTATATGATTGAAATCGTTTGGTTTTGAGGAACTTACCTCGTAAACAACATTTCTCTGAATTTTGGCAATGGCCACAACTCGTCGTCAACTAGTAATTCCAATTTATCAGCGTGGTAGCGAATTTCGTCAAAGTGAACTTTTACCGTATCACAATAGGCCAATGCTTTTTTCTCAGCCCCATCGATTTTATTTGCTTTTTTACGATTTTCAAGCATGACATCAGATGCAGACTTCATGGCATTGAGGTGAAGAGAAACGCGTTCAATTAAAGAGATTTGTGCTTTTGCCGCTTCTTTACCTGCTTTTTCTCCAAGTACGCTCATTAAACCTTGTGCATTTTGAATCAATTTATTTTGATATTCAACCGCTGCAGGGATGAAGTAATTTTGTGTAATATCACCCATCAAACGCGATTCAATTTGAATTTTCAGACAGTAATTTTCAAATTCAATTTCTTGTCTAGCCTCAAGCTCACGCGAAGAAAGGACGTTCATTTTATCAAATAATTTCACCACATTTTTATCGTGCCATACTTTCAATGCTCTTGGTGTATCTTTCAAGTTGGATAATCCACGTTTTTCCGCTTCTTTTACCCACTCATCGCCATATCCATTTCCTTCAAAACGAATTTTCTTGGATTGTTTAATCAACGATTGTAATTCTTTTAAAATTGCTTCGTCTTTGCTTTCACCTTTGTCAATGCGAGCATCCACCAATTTTTTGAATTCAATTAATTGATTGGCCATAATTGTATTTAAAACAATCATAGACGAACCACAATTTGCAGAAGAACCAACTGCTCTAAATTCAAATTTATTTCCTGTAAAGGCAAATGGCGAGGTTCTATTTCGATCGGTATTATCCAACAAAATTTGAGGGATCTTCCCGATGTTTAATTTTAATTCCGTTTTATCCTGAGGCGTCATTTTACCGGCCTTAACATTCTTTTCAATATCATCCAAAAGAGATGACAATTGGGAACCAATAAATGCAGAAATTATAGCCGGAGGCGCTTCGTTCGCACCAAGTCTGTGGTCATTTCCAGCTGATGCAATACAAGCCCTTAACAAATCTGCATTGTCATGAATAGCTTTGATTGTATTCACAAAGAAAGTCAAGAATTGAAGGTTTGACTTTGGATTCTTACCTGGAGCAAGAAGATTCACTCCCGTATTTGTACTCAACGACCAATTGTTGTGTTTTCCTGAACCGTTCACACCTGCAAATGGCTTCTCGTGCAATAGAACTCGAAAATCATGTTTGATGGCGATTTTCTCCATCAAGTCCATCAATAATAAATTATGATCATTTGCTAAATTACACTCTTCAAAAATTGGGGCACATTCAAATTGATTCGGCGCAACTTCGTTATGACGCGTTGTAACAGGAATTCCCAATAAAAGTGATTCCATTTCGAACTCACGCATGAAAGCTGTAACTCTTTCTGGAATAGAACCAAAATAATGATCTTCTAATTGTTGTCCTTTAGCTGGAGCATGACCAAAAAGCGCTCTTCCCGTCATGATTAAATCAGGTCGCGCATTGAAAAGTGCTTTGTCAATCAAGAAATATTCTTGCTCCCATCCAAGCGTTGCGTTAACCTTAGTTACATTCTTATCAAAATATTGGCAAACAGCCACAGCAGCTTCATCAACAGCATGAAGAGCTTTCAACAATGGCATTTTAACGTCTAACGATTCTCCTGTGTAAGAAATGAAAATAGTTGGAATACAAAGAGTTTTTCCAATTACAAAAGCAGGTGAAGATGGATCCCATGCAGTATATCCTCGTGCTTCAAATGTATTTCTGATTCCACCATTAGGAAAAGAAGATGCATCCGGTTCTTGTTGAACTAATAAATCTCCGTCAAAACGCTCAATCGCTCTACCCGGACCTGTTGGCTTAAAAAAGGCATCGTGTTTTTCAGCGGTAGCACCTGTTAAAGGCTGAAACCAATGCGTATAATGAGTTGCACCTTTGGTAATCGCCCAATCTTTCATCGCAGAAGCCACTTGATCAGCATTTTTACGATCTAAACGAGTTCCGTTGTTAATAGCCTCCATCATCGATTTATACGTTTCAGAAGGAAGATACTCACGCATTACATCTGCATGAAAAACATTTTTTGCATAAAGATCAGAAAGTTTACCATCAAATTCAATCGGATTTGGCTTTCTGTTCAATACATCTTGATACGCCCGTAGTCTTTTTGTTGCCATTTTTTAAAATTTTTACAAAAGTACTTAAATTTTTAGGGGGTTAATCCAAAAATATATTAAAAAAATATGAACAGATGTTTAAAAAATAGGGGGTAACTTCAATTAAATAGTGTTTTTAATGAAAATAATTGATTCTTGATTAAATTTTAGTGGCTTGAAACGTAATCGTAATAAAACAAAAAAAGGGGTTTGACAACCCCCATTTTTAAATGATCAATAAAAGCGCACAGATTAAAATAAATCCTGCAGTTCTTTTTTCAAATATTCAACCGTAATTTCAGTGGGTAACTGACCAATTTCACCAACTAATTCAAAGATTTTTGTTGCCAAATCAGTACTTAAAGCTGTTTCGCTCATTTGATTGCCTGCGATGTTTATAATCTTTATCGTCTCATCTTTGGAATCTTTCAACATTTTCCATCCTTGTGGAGAAACAAATAATTGTTGAGCAACGTTGTGATCGTATTCTTCGCGAATTGTTTTAAGTAATTCTGCTTGCATAGCTCTTGCTGGTAATCCAGGATTGTGAACACGCATTATTAGGCTATTCGGATGGATTCGTTCTAAAAATAAAATTGCGCGTTGGTAGGATTCAACTCTACTTGGTAGAAAATATTCTTGGCGACTTTTTCGTAATTCCAATTGCAAGTTTAATTTTTCCCGATCAGTCTCTCTTTTTAATAAATAATATGCTGTTACGATAACCCCACCTGAAGAGATAAGTGCTGTTAATACAATTGTTAGAGCTTCCATAGTTTTAAAATAAGGTTGACAAAATTAAGAAATCCAATTAAACTGAAGTGTTATAATGGGAGAATCATTCACTTGTTACTGAATTTTTTGATGAAGTTAAAAATATCATTCCAACAATAAAGGTTATTGCACCAATGGTAATTGGGTACCAAAGTCCAGCCAATGGATTATTATATTTAAGAACTAGAACCTCAGCAATAAGTGGTGTTAATCCGCCAAAGACCCCATTTCCAATATGGTAGGGAAGAGATAATGATGTGTAGCGTATTTCAGGTGGAAATAACTCTACTAAAAATGCGGCAATTGGACCGTAAACCATACATACAAAAATCAATTGGATGAAAATCAGAAAGCCTAAATAGAATATTTTTGAGGAACTTAAGTGAATTTGTTGTTTGGTTTCCACTGCATTTTTTCCTTTGCTTGAATTGGCTAATTTCATGGTTTCAATTCGTTTGCAACCATTTACATAGGAGGTTTTATTGGTGACAGTTACTGAACCGCTTTTAGATCCAGACTTACTTTCAGACTCTTTATAAAATGTCTGTGTATGATAATGCTCCGGATTTTGTTCCCACGACCGCCAATCAGCCAAAGCACTCATCTGTTTGTAAATTGGAATATATAGTAAAATGGCCAAAAGCACTCCGGTCATCATTACTTTTTTTCGACCAATTCGATCAGACAGTTTAGCGAAAACAATGAAAAAGGGTGTTGCCAACAGTAAAACCGGAATCAACATATATTGAATTTGATCTTCTTGAATGTGTAGCGTTTTTATACTAAAGTTCATGGCATAAAATTGACCTGTGTACCAAATCACTCCTTGTCCGGCAGCTGCACCAAACAAAGCGATAAGCACTAACCTTAAGTTTCTCCACTTGGTAAAACTTTCTTTCAATGGATTTTTCGCGGTTTTGCCTGCTGCTTTCATTTGTTGAAAAACAGGAGATTCATCCATTTTTGTTCGAATGAAATAGGAAACAACAACTAAAATTACAGATACTAAAAAAGGCAAGCGCCAACCCCACTCTTCAAATTGTCCTTCGGGAACGAAATACTTACAAAGTAAAATGACAGCCAATGAAAGCAAGAGGCCAAAGGTAGCCGTGGTTTGAATGAAACTCGTGAAATATCCTTTTTTGCCTTCGGGAGCATGTTCAGCCACATAAATTGCTGCGCCGCCATACTCACCTCCCAAAGCCAATCCTTGAACAGCTCTTAATACAAAAACAATAATTGGCGCGAGAATTCCGATAGTTTCATAAGAGGGTATTAATCCAATGGCAAATGTTGATACCCCCATTAGAATTAAGGTCAATAAAAAAGTTGATTTACGCCCCATCAAATCTCCTAATCGCCCAAAAACTAAAGCTCCAAAGGGTCTAATTACGAATCCTACTCCAAAAGCAGCTAAGGTTGCTAAAAATGCTGCGGTAGGATTTTCTTTCGGGAAAAACTGGGTTGCAATAATCGGAGCCAAGCTTCCGAAAATATAGAAATCATACCATTCAATTACTGTCCCCAATGATGAGGCAGTGATAATGCTCCAAATTGATTTTTTTTCTATCATTCTACAAATAAAATGAAACTTAACGAATTTTTTAACATCCAAGACCAACTTGAATTTTTATCTTTGATAAATCAACCGATGAAATTGACAACCTCTTAGAATAAATGAAAGTTAGAACAATAAATACGGTAATCCTTTTCGCGATTATTTCAATGATCTGTATTTTAGTAATTCAGATTATTTGGATACGAAATACGCAATTGATGCAGAAGGAAAATGTTGAAATTCAGCAAAAACAAGTTGAATTAAACAAAAACCATTTTATTAGTCAAACGATCTCATCCCTTCAAAACACACGTCGTATTATTTCTAAACAAACAGCAGACAGCACAGATCAATACGGGGCAGTTCAACAATTGAGTGAGAATTATTTTTTGGTGGAAATAAGTGATGAGCTACAATTATTTTATCTAGAGACGATATTAAAAAGAGAGTTTTATCACAACAAGATTAATCAAGATTTCCAAGTTGGAATGTACGACTGTTTCGTAGAAAAAATGCTGTACAGTGACTTAATTCAATACAAAGACCAGGGTGCTTTTCAAAATGCTCCTAAATCTGTTAAGGTTACCTCACCCAAATTGACTAAAAAGCTTGACGGACATTATTTTACTGTTTATTTTCCAAATACTAAATTTGACACTCTAAAATCATTAGATGCCAATTTCTCTCCATGGATATATGTCCTATTGATTGCCATTTTAATTCTCGTTTTTTTCATTTTCACAATTAATGTGATCGTTAAACAGAAAAGACTCTCTGAAATAAAAAATGATTTCATCAATAATATGACTCATGAACTTAAAACCCCAATTTCCACCATTGGTTTATCTTCAGAAATGTTAATGCGGCCAGATAATTTAACGGATGTAAATAAAATACAACGTTATGCGTCAATCATCTATAAAGAAAATAAACGCCTTGAAAATCAAGTTGAAAAGGTTTTAAACGTTGCGAAACTCGATCGAGAACAAGTGGTATTGAAAACTGAAACTATTGACATTCATGAAATACTTAAGGACGTTAAAGAAAATTTTGAGTTTAGTCAAGAAATAAACGGGGGTAAAATAAAATTAAATGCCGAAGCCGAAAATCATTTCATTTCTGGTGACTTAGTACATATTACAAATGTCTTTTTTAATCTTATTGATAATGCCACAAAGTATTGTGAAAAAGAACCTGAAATATCCATTAAAACCAGGTCTGACAAAAAGTATTTAGTAGTCGAAATAACTGATAATGGAATTGGTATCTCCAAAGAAAATCTACTCCCTATTTTTGAAAAATTTTACCGTGTACCAACAGGCAACCTACACAACGTTAAGGGATTTGGGCTGGGACTTTATTACGTTAAAATTATTATTGAAGCGCATAAAGGTAAAATTGAAGTTGCAAGTACCCCATATATAGGAACAACCTTTAGTTGTTATCTTCCTATTCTTTCCTAAAATAATTTATTCTGCACTTCAATCTGTATCCTTATGATACAATATAGTGCATTATTCTTTTTGATTAAATCCATATTTCCGTATAGCAGTAAAATGTGAATCGTAGATGCAACAAGCATTTGCAAATGAAACATACAAAAGAACAGTTTGCTTCTGTAATCTCCTTGAAAGATACCTCCGATACCTTTGTTGAAGACATTGACAGAAAATTAATCTTAAAAAATACGTCATGAAAAATTCAGCAAAATATACCTCACTATTCTTCCTCATTCTCCTCTTTAGGGGAATTTGTTTTGGCCAGGTCGCGCCAAATTTGGGAGAATTAAATTCTTATTCCATTTTTACTTCAATAGGCAATGTAACAAATACAGGATTGTCTTATTCGATTGGAAATATTGGAACAAATTCTGGAACCATTTCAGGTTTCTCTTATAATATCAATGGGATCTTTCACGATACAGATCCTTCAAGCGGGCAAGCCAATACAGATTTAATTAATGCCTTTTCCAACTTAGGAGGACAAGCACCTACTTCGACCCTCGGAGCAACACTAGGAAATGGGCAAACTGTTCTTCCTGGGGTTCATCAAATTTCAAGTGCTTCTAATTTAACTGGCACTTTAATTCTTGATGCCCAAGGAGATCCAAATGCTGTATTTATTATTAAAATCAATGGCAATTTAACGGTGGCTAATTCTGCAAAAATTCAGTTAGTCAACGGTGCACAAGCGTGCTCAATTTTTTGGAGGATAAATGGAAGTATTACCATTGGGTCTTCAACTTCCTTAAAAGGTAATTTCTTTGGCAGTAGCACGATAAACTGCGGCTCTAGTTCAAAAATCGATGGAAGATTAGCAACAACTAATGGAATTGTTCAACTTAACACTTCAACTATTAATATTCCATACAGCTGCGGTCTTTCAACACTTTCCGGACCAATCATGCCTCATGTAGGATCGTTGGGTTGCTTTTCAATATTTAATGATAATGGTTCTATTAAAAATACAGGGACAACAACCATAACTGGTGATGTTGGAACGAACAGTGGGATCGTTGATGGATTTGATACAGCCGGAGTAAATGGAATGATACATTATATACCAGATGCATGGACGATTCAAGGTGAGATAGATAATATAGCTTTATTAAATGAACTCAATGCTTATTCTTGCGATATTGAACTTCTTGAACCAAATCTTTTAGGTTATGGATTGCGTTTAACTCCTCACACGTATTGCTTATCATCAAATACACACCTTTCGGATACGCTTTATTTTGATGCACAAGGAAATCCGGATGCAGTTTTCATAATTCAAATAGGAGGGAATTTTGATGCTAATTCCTATTCCAATGTTGTTTTACTCGATAGTGCCCAAGCAAAAAATATTTTTTGGGTGATTAATGGAAATGTTGGTATTGCTCCTTATTCTATTTTTCGAGGAACTATAATTGCTGCAAATGGGGCTGAAAGCATTTTAGAAAATGTTTTTATTGAAGGAAGAATATTATCACACGGTGGAGCAATCAAAACACGCGATATAAATATTGTACTAAATGAAACGCCAAATATCATTACACCCGATGGCCCACTCACTTTTTGTTTGGGCGATTCTGTCGTCTTAACTGGTCCTGAAAGTCCGTCTTACCTTTGGTCAACTGGTGCAACAACTCAATCTATTACTGTTTTTACAACTGGAAGATACTCGGTTCAAGTTATTGCTCCATGTAATAATCTGGCTTCAAACATTTATTTGGATATAACAGTAATTCCAGCTCCTATTCACATTACTAATACGTCTATTTGCCAAGGGGACAGCACTTTAATCAATGGTATATATCGAAAAACAGCCGGGAATTACGACCAATCATTTCCTATGCCTTTTGGATGCGACTCCATTTCAAGAACCACATTGATTGTCAATCCAACTTATTTGACCAACCTTTCTGCTGAAATTTGTCAAGGAGAAAGCATCTTGTTGGGTGGTGCAAATCAAACTACGGCTGGAATCTATTTCGATACACTTTCAACAAACAAAGGCTGTGATTCCGTTTTAAGAACTACTTTGATTGTAAATCCAATCTACTTAACCAATCTTTCTGCGGAAATTTGTCAAGGAGAAAGTATCCTGTTAGGTGGTGCAAATCAAACGACAGCTGGAATTTACTTCGATACACTTGCAACAAACAAAGGATGTGATTCCGTTTTACGTACTACGTTGATTGTATATCCAACCTACTTAACTAACCTTTCGGCAGAAATCTGTCAGGGGGAAAGTATTTTGTTGGGTGGTGCAAATCAAACAACTGCTGGAATCTATTTCGATACACTTTCGACTAACAAAGGTTGTGATTCTGTATTGAGAACTACATTGATTGTAAATCCAATCTACTTAACCAACCTTTCTG
>JBIKIQ010000011.1:0-115448 GCA_044361535.1 Crocinitomicaceae bacterium | reverse complement strand
TTGAGAACTACATTGATTGTCAATCCAACCTATTTGACTAACCTTTCTGCAGAAATTTGTCAAGGGGAAAGTATTTTATTGGGTGGATCAAATCAAACGACTGCCGGCATCTATTTCGATACACTTTCAACAAACAAAGGCTGTGATTCAGTTTTGAGAACTACGTTAATTGTTAATCCAACCTATTTGACCAATCTTTCTGCGGAAATTTGTCAAGGAGAAAGTATCCTGTTAGGTGGTGCAAATCAAACAACAGCTGGAATTTACTTCGATACACTTTCGACTAACAAAGGTTGTGATTCTGTATTGAGAACTACATTGATTGTCAATCCAACCTATTTGACTAACCTTTCTGCAGAAATTTGTCAAGGGGAAAGTATTTTATTGGGTGGATCAAATCAAACGACTGCCGGCATCTATTTCGATACACTTTCAACAAACAAAGGCTGTGATTCAGTTTTGAGAACTACGTTAATCGTAAATCCAATTTATTTAACCAACCTATCAGCTGAAATCTGTCAAGGGGAAAGTATTTTGTTGGGTGGTGCAAACCAAACAACTGCCGGAATCTACTTCGATACACTTTCAACAAACAAGGGCTGTGACTCAGTTTTGAGAACTACATTGATTGTCAATCCAACCTATTTGACTAACCTTTCTGCAGAAATTTGTCAAGGGGAAAGTATTTTATTGGGTGGATCAAATCAAACGACTGCCGGCATCTATTTCGATACACTTTCAACAAACAAAGGCTGTGATTCAGTTTTGAGAACTACGTTAATCGTAAATCCCGGTCACTTAGTATCATCCTATCATTCTATTTGTCAAGGTGAAAGTATAATCTTAGCTGGATCAATTCGAACCACACCCGGTATTTACATAGACAGCCTTCAAACTGCAACGGGATGCGATTCGACAGTTTATAATGTACTAAGTGTAAATCCTACTTTTAACACAAATACAACGATTACAATTTGCGAGGGCGATAGTGCCTTAATCAATGGGCAATACCAATATTTTGAAGGAACCTACACCCAAAATCTAACGACTCAGTTTGGTTGCGACTCAATATTGACAACTAGTTTAATAGTCAATCCATCCTCGTTTCAAATAGTAAATACTGCTATATGTCAAGGAGATAGTTTAAACATTGGTGGATCTTATATTTCAGAAACGGGTACGTATTACAATACAATTTCAACATCAACAGGTTGTGATTCCGTTCAGCAAATAAACCTACTTGTTCATCAGGTTTTTGAAACAACAAACTATGTTTCAATTTGCGAAGGAACACAATACTTGTTCGGAGAACTATTGCTTACCAGTACGGGTTCATATTCTGATACAATGCAAACTGTAACTGGTTGTGATTCCATTGTAAACACAATACTAACGGTACATCCCAATAAAGATAATTTGGTCAATACTTCTATATGTGAAGGTGACAGCATTTTCTTAGGAGGCAATTTTGTATCAACTAGCGGATTTTATTACGATACCTTATCAACTAGTTTTGGATGTGACTCGGTTGTGGTTACTAAACTTAAATTAATTGCCCTACCAAATGCTTCTTTCCAAGTGAATTCTATAAATCAAAATGAGTTTAATTTTATAAATCTATCAACTAGTTCTAATTCATACGTGTGGAATTTCGATGACAATCAAACGTCATACGAGAATAGCCCTTACCATCAATATACTTCTTCGGGTGAGTTTGAAGTCATGCTAATTGCAACAAGTAATTGCGGTTCAGATACAACAGTTAATCTAGTGACTTCACTAGTTGAGGTTGATTTTTACAACGGATTTTCACCAAACGATGATGGAAAAAATGATTATTGGAATATCCCAATCCTAAATTACTTCGCTGATAATAAGGTAACTATCATTAATCGCTGGGGAAATGAAGTGTGGATTACAGAAAACTATGATAATGATATTAATCGTTTTGAAGGGAAAAATGTAAGAGGTGACGAACTATCTGACGGAACCTACTTCTACATAATTGAATATAACAATGAAGAAAAACGTGGATGGGTATTTATTAAGAGGTAAATCGTATCTCGGCTCCGCTCGATGCTCTGTAAAAAACCAGTTGATCGAGCGGAGAGATGCGATGAGAATCAGAAAACACAAGCTTATCAAAAGAATCATGAACACAACAAATAGAACATTATGAAAACAACAATCATCATCTGTACAATCATCATTTCGTCGATGGTGCAGGCACAACAAGACGCCAGTTTCTCCATGTACTTTTTTAATCCCATGTATATTAATCCGGGTTATGCTGGCAGTAGAGAAACCTTTTCAGGAACCATTGTCAATAGAAATCAGTGGGCGAATATGCCTGATGCACCAAACACACAATCGATTAATCTACACAGTGCAATTCCATTTTCAAATGTAGGCCTCGGACTTCAAGTCTATAATGACCGTACAGGCCCGATGCGAAATACGGGGATTAATTTGACCTATGCTTATCATATCCCGGTGACCAAAAACGCAAAATTATCACTTGGAGTAACTGGCATGCTCAACAATTTGAATATCAAATGGGATCGCATTCATGTTGAAAACCCAAACGATTTGTCATTTACCGATAATCCTGCAAATAGTTGGGTTCCGGATGCCGCATTTGGTATGTATTTTTACCAAAAACGCTTTTATGCAGGACTTAGCTCCAATCACCTAATGGAATCAAAGTTTGGTTTTACGGATGTGGCAGGATCTGACAAAGCACGATTTTTCAGGCAATATTTTTTAACCACGGGAATAGTTTTACCTATTAATACTGCCTTTGATATTCGCCCTTCCCTATTAGTTAAATACGTCCAAGCTTCACCAACTGTATTTGACTTGAATGCCACAGCCATTTTTAATAAGCGCTACTACTTTGGATTGGGATATAGATATGGGGATCGAATTAATATGAACGGGTCTGACAATATGTTGGTTGCATTAGTTCAATTTGAGTTTTCAAATCTACTTCGATTAGCCTATTCATACGATTATTACCTAAATCAAACCGGCAAATACAACAGTGGAACACATGAAATTATGCTCGGATGGGATTTAAGTCCAACGAAAACCAAAATGTCCAATCCTCGATTTTTTTAATTTAAAATCTTTATCATGAAAAATCTATTTTTAATCCTATTTTTTCCCTTCATTGGCTTTATTGCAGAAGGGCAAACTTCTAAATCAGATCGGAAATTTGACCATTGGGACTACTATAAAGCGGCTAAACTTTTCGAAAAAAAAGTAGCTAAAAATCCGAATGCAGATGATTATTTCAAACTTGGTGAATGCTACCGAAAAATGAACAATTTTAAAGCGGAAGAACAAGATGCATACGATCATGTGAATGCTTATGGCCGATATTCTGATCCTGAATTTTATTACCATTACGGACAAGTTTTGCGAACAAATGGACTGCATGAAAAATCACGGCAAGCATTTATGAACTTTCAAGTTTTAAGTCCTCATGATCCACGAATTCCACAAATTCAGAAATCCTGGCAAATTATGGAAGATGACGCAAAATCTGATCAACCATTAGTAATCGAAAATATGGTTTTTTGCAATACCGAATTTTCTGATTTTAGCCCCGTTATATTTGAAAATTCCGTGGTTTTTACTTCATCCAGAAAATCAAAAACGCATCGCAGAAAAAACGGATGGAATGGCCAATTCTATTATGATTTATATAGTTCAAAAATTGAATCTGACGGGAATAATCTACTAGAAGTTGAACCTTTTGGGCAAAAAAAAATCAATCGAAGATATCATGATGGACCTGTTTGCTTCTCCAAAAATAACGATACCATGTATTTTTCTCGTGTTGATAAATTTCTCCAAGGAAAAGACCGCAAAGAAATTGAAATTGAGCGAATTAAGTTATTTAGCTCTGTTTATCAAAATGGCAAATGGCAAAAAGCGAAAGCATTTACGCATAATAGTGACCAATATTCATTGGGAAATCCTTGTCTATCATCTGATGGAAAAAAACTTTATTTCGTATCAGATATGACTTCCGGCTATGGTGGTACGGATATTTATTTTTCTGAATTTATAAATGGTTCTTGGAGCAAACCTATCAATGCTGGTAAGCATATCAATACGATTAACAATGAGAATTTTCCTTCGCTTGACAAAGATGGAAATATCTATTTTTCATCCGATGGTTATGCAGGCTTTGGTGGTTTTGATTTGTGCGTAGCAAAAAAAACGGATAATGGATTTGCACAAGCACACGTAATTAAACAACCGATAAATTCCTCGTATGATGATATTGGAATATTACTTCTAAAAAACAATAAGCAAGGGTATTTCAGTTCAAATCGAAAAACAAAAAATGTGGGTGATGATGATATTCTTTATTTTGATTTCAGTATTTTGAAAGATACTAACCTAATTATCAGTGATTATATCATTGGGTGGAAAGAAAAGAAAGATACTGTGATTTTAGCAAAGGAGGAGAAAAAAGATGTCGATTCCATTCCTTCTCCTTCTATTGTTAATGACTTTGATTCTTTTGTAGATTCACTTGGTTACACAACTAAGGATGGTATTGATTTCATCATCTATTTTGATTTCGATAAGTATTTTATTCGCGAAAACGAAAAGGATAAAATGGAACAAGTGAAAGCAGAACTCACCAAAAATCCATCATCCATACTGGTGATTGGAGGTCATACAGATAGTTATGGAACACCTGATTACAACATGGTTTTATCACAAAATAGAAATAATTCAGTAATTAAATACTTGCAGAAAAATGGAATTGATGCCAATCGAATTCAAGCAACTGCTTATGGATTAACCAAACTCGTGAACGAATGTACAAATGGCGATAAATGTACAAGAGCACAAAATCAATTGAATCGACGAGTTGAGATGAAGGTGGTTAAGAAAAAACCGTGAGATATAAAGAAATGAGTATTTCGACAGTGCTCAATACTCATTAAACTATTTCGATATAAAAGCAGATCGAGCTACTTGTGCTGAGTTAGCGAAGTAAGAGATCTGCTTTTTAAAAATTAAAACTGTTTGATTAAACTATAATATTCTACACTTTTTTGTAATTTAAATAAAGGAAGTGTTTCCATTAATTCTTTCGCTTTTACTTCATCAATGCCTTTAAAAATTAGGATAGCTCCATTTTTAGTATGTCTTAAAAATAAGCTTTCTAAAATTCCTTCTTCTTTCCATTGAGCCACTACTTCTTGTTCGTGTTTGATTATTTCCTGAAAGTTAGCAGGTAAGTTTTCAGTATCGATTGTTAAAATTGCTTGGATTCTGTTCATTGGATTTTAATTTTCCCTAAAAGTACCTTTATTTCTCGAGCTGTTTGAAGGCTTTCGGAATGCAATCTATTATTTGAGCCGCATTCATAGCATATTCTGTATATTTTTTTTTCGCTTTATCTCCCGCCAATCCATGCAAATACATCGCTAAAGTCCCTGCTTCTTTAGGTGATTGATAAGAAGCCAAAAAAGCTGTAATCATACCTGTCAACACATCACCAGAACCTCCTTTTGCCATTCCTGGATTTCCAATGGAATTGAAAAATACTTCGCCAGATGGTGTCGATAACGATGAATGTGCACCCTTCACTAAAATAAAAATGGAATGTGCTTTCGATTGTTCAAGTTGCTGTTGCAATCGGTCGTATGCCGAATTAGATGCACCAAACAAGCGATCAAATTCCTTGGGATGCGGTGTTAAAATCGAATTTTTTGGAAGCATTTTCAGCCAGTCGGGATTTTGTGAAAGAATATTCAACGCGTCTGCATCAATTACCAAAGGACAAGCAGCTTGTTGAATGATTTTCAAAACCAATTCCGAAGTACCCGGTTGTGTTCCAATTCCAGGGCCGATTCCAATAGATTGGTAATTGGAAAAATCTAATTCATCTACTAAATAATCGTATTCTGAAGAAGTTAAACACATGGCTTCCGGACAAGAAGTTTGAATGATGTCATATCCGCATTGAGGAACAAAAGTCGTGACTAGCCCGGCACCTGAATGCAAGGCTGCTTTTGTTGTCAAAACTGCTGCTCCCATTTTTCCTTTAGAACCGGAAACCAGTAATGAATGTCCATAAGTTCCTTTGTGAGAAAATTTCTTTCGTTTTTTTAAAAGTGACTGCACATAAGATTTTGTCAATAAATAATAGGGTGTATGCAATCCATCTAGGAATGCTTCATTTAGTCCTATTGGTATGACTTTCCATTCTCCTGCTTTCTCTCCAAAATCAGCTAATAGAAACGAAAGTTTAGGTCGTTCAAAAGTTAATGTATAAGTCGCTTGAACAATAGAGTCAGAATGATTTTGATAATTATCATCGCAAAACAAACCAGAAGGCAAATCAATGGAAATAACTGTAAAATCGGTTGTATTAATTCTCTCAATGACATGTTTTGCCAATCCTACAATAGGTCTGTTCAGTCCTGAGCCAAATAGTGCATCAATAATAATACAATCATCTATTAATTCTGGAATCTGCTCACTACTTTGAATGTGATGAATAGGAACCAACGTGAAATTTTTCAATTTTTCCAAGTGAAATTTAAAATCGTCACTTCCATTATCTGAATCACCCAACACGTAAACCGAAATGGAACAATTGTTTTTAGACAGCAATTTTGCTAAGACTAATCCATCGCCACCGTTGTTTCCTGTTCCGCAAAAGATCACAAAATGCTGCTTGAGATCCATGTTTTGTTCAATCCATTGGAAGCAAGCGAATGCAGCTCGCTCCATGAGTTTGCTTGAGGATATCGGTTCATTTGTTATGGTGAATTGTTCTCCTTCACGTAGATGGTAAGCTGATAAAACAGAGATTAAATTATTTTCCATACTTCAAAATAAGCGCAATTTGACCGGTATGATAAGCTGTGTGCGAGATGATTCGTCCAAATGCTTCCGCTTTTGCTTTTGTACCGAATTCTTTGGTGGTAACTAACTCGCTCCAAGAATTATCAGGCTGGGTTTTTAAAACTTCAATTAAGCTACTATATGCGTCTTGTAAATGAGTTTTAATTTCTTCTAAATTCGTCCAGACACCTGTATCTTCTCCATCAATGAGGGTTTTGGCAACTACATGTATATTACTTCCATGAAAAACATTTTTGGCAAACAACAATTCTACATCACCAATGTGTCTCATTAAAAACCCAACGCTATTTGGAGCTGGATGTAGTTTTTTGGCTAAATCAATTTCAGTAATAATTTCTAGTAAGGTTGTTAGTCGCGTTCGAGCTTCCGTATAGGCTTGAATGAATAAAGTAGTGGTCATCTTTTTTGGCGAAAATTAGTCATATTGAACTAAGATTGACGACAATTATTTATTCAATTTTTTGCATTTTTTTGTTGGGTTGATTTTAAATGATAAATCATTGTGGATTTCCTACTCGCGCATACGGAAAGCGCTGAATCAATTCGGTTTTTACATAACCATCTAATCCATTAATCGCTACAACATTGCCTTTGTCCAATTGAATCCAATGGTCATCTGATAGCAGATCTTCCTTTATGAATATTTTCTCAATGGATGCTATCACGTGAATTGTTCCATTTTCCTTGATTTCGTATTCATTTACATATTTGCAAAGCAATTGAACTGGACTTTCTTTCACAAAAGGAACAGAGATTTCATCTTTCCATTCCGGAAGAATTCCTGTTACCTCAAATTCATTAACGTCAATCGGATAATTTGCTGATGTTTGATGAGCTTGAGCAATGAACGATTCTGAAATGGCGTTTACAGAAAAATAATTACTATCCTTTATATTTGAATAGGTATGACGAGGAACAGTCGTTGGTCTCAAAATAAAACCTATCAATGCCGGATCGCTTCCCAAATGCGTGACACTTGAAAATACTGCCAAATTGGGCAATCCGGTTTTTGAGATGGTTCCAATGAGATTGGCAGATTTGTAGCCCATACACGAGTTAATCAAATTCAACCTTGGCACTCTTGAAAGTGCTTGAAAATCATTTTTGTCTAAACAAATCATCGTTTGGAAATTTTGTTGTTGGATATACTGCGTTGTCGAGAACACTTAAATCGATTTATTTCACCTGATCTCGTTTTTTTGTGTTTTGTCTTACATTCTTCTACACGCTTTCTCCAACGCGCATAAGAACTGGCTTTCAATTCTTTGCGCATTAAATTCCTGACAGCTTGTTCGTTTAATCCAAATTGTAATTTAATGGCATCAAAGGGTGTTCGGTCTTCCCATGCCATTTCTATAATACGATCAATTTCCTCTTCAGTAGGTTGAGTGATAATTTCATTTTTTGTTGCCACGTATGCTAATGGCGACGGCAAATCACTGTATTGACAAATAAATTCAGTATCCATAATAACATAACAATAGCTCTTTTGCATTGTTTGAATTGTCTTTCATTTTTCGTATATTTAGAAAGTGCATATTCTCTTTCACATTATTTATTGAGTAATATTAAATGGGGAATTGAGTAAAATAACTTGTCCTATTGAGTAAATTTACTAGTAACATTGAGTAAATTATTTAGTTAAATTGAGTAAAATAACTTTATATATTGAGTAATTTTACTAATTATATTGAGTAAAATAACTTTATATATTGAGTAAAATGTTATATATTTGCATATATGATTGAAAAACAAATAAATAGAAGCCAAAAAAAAATACTAAAAAGTCGTATTTTAGAGCCTAGAAAGTTTATTCAAGTTATTCTTGGACCCAGACAAGTGGGGAAAACAACAATGGTTTTAAGTCTTTTGAAGGAAATAAATATTCCACATCAGTTTGCATCGGCCGATAATGTTTCTAGTACTAATGAAAATTGGATTGGTCAACTATGGGAAACAGTTAGAATGCGTATGAAACAACAAGAAGTACCTGAAATGCTTCTTGTCATAGATGAAATTCAGAAAATACCGAACTGGAGTGAGGCCATTAAACAACTTTGGGATGAAGATAGCCGTAAAGGACTAAACTTAAAAATAATTCTACTTGGTTCGTCTCGCCTACTCATTCAAGATGGCTTATCAGAATCTTTGGCTGGAAGATTTGAAACACTTTACATGACACATTGGTCGTATGCAGAAATGAAGGAAGCATTCGATTTTTCACTTGAACAGTTCATTTATTTTGGCTCTTATCCTGGAGCAGCTTCTTTGATAAAAGATGAAATGCGATGGAAAAACTATGTACGTGATTCACTCATTGAAACCACCATTTCAAAAGACATCCTCATGCTTACACGAGTTGATAAACCTGCACTTTTAAAACGATTATTTGAAATTGGCTGTTTGTACTCCGGACAAATCGTTGCTTTCAATAAACTGTTAGGTGACCTTCAAGATGCAGGAAATACAACAACACTCTCGCATTACCTTGAATTACTTTCTGATTCAGGTTTATTAGGTAGAATTGATAAATATGCAGGAACACAAATGCGTCAACGCGCGTCAAAGCCCAAGTTCCAAGTGTATAATACAGCTCTTTGGAGTGCTCAACAAAGAATTAATTTTAAAGACGTGACAAGTGATCCAAAACTTTGGGGTAGATTGGTAGAATCTGCTGTTGGTGCTCACCTTATTAATCATTCACTTTCACAAGGGATTAAAGTGCATTATTGGCGTGAAAAAAATGAAGAAGTTGACTTTATTATCGAAAAAGATGGCGAATTAGTGGCTTTGGAAGTAAAAAGTGGTAAAAACAAGAAGGATTTAGGCTTATCATCCTTTAAGAAATTATATCAAACAAAACGCACTCTTTTGGTCGGAGGAGATGGATTGACGATTGAAGAATTTCTCAATATCGCCCCGAAAGATTTGTTTTAAAAGCATTAATCTAACCAAAAGCGTTGATATTTTCTTTCCTTGTCGTATTGTTCTTCTTGTTTTTCAGTGTTGAACTTTCTTCCAGCTCTCGGGTCATTACCAACCCCTGCAATATAGGCCCAATTTCCCCAATTCGAGGAAACATCGTAGTCAATCAATTGCGATTCAAAATAGGCTGCTCCAACTCGCCAATCTTGTTCCAAATCGTAAATGAAATAACTGGCTACAATTTGACGCATGCGATTGGAGGTCCAACCTGTAGCTTTCAATTCCTTCATCGCCGCATTTACGAAAGAACTTGCTGTTTCACCGTTGATCCACGAATCAATAAGCAATTGATTTTTAGTCGATTTTCTATCCGATTTGCCCAAAATTCCATGCAAATGATAATACTCCAAAGGATGTTTTTTGAATGAAAATCGAAAAAAATCTCGCCACAACAATTCAAATATCAACCAATAAGTTGAGTCATTTGACGTGACTTCATGTTCAAAACGTTTCACCTCGTGGTAGATAAATTTAGGAGATATACAACCCAAAGCCAACCAATGAGAAAGCTTTGAAGAAAAATCAATTCCAATTAGTTCATTTCTCGTTTCTTTGTAATGTAAAATATGGCGATTCTCAAAAATATAGGAATGCAAATGTTTGAGAGCCAACGCTTCTCCACCTATAGAAGGTAATACATTCCGGTCATCAAAAATAAGCTCTTTATTTAGGGTATTTAACTCCTGTAAATCAACTGAAATCAGTGGACAATTAATTAACATTGGTGCATCTAAAGGATTTCGAACCGACGCTTCTTTTTCGACAATCTTTCGAAATTTCGTAAAAACCTCAGGAATAGACGACATTGAAAACGGAAGGTCAGAAGGATGATACATCGTGCTCGTGCTGTATTCTTCAAAATCTACGCCTTTTGACAAAAGCATTTTCTTTAATCGTTCATTTTCACGTTTTTCTTCAATGCCCACTTGTTTTTTTGTATACACTTTGAAAATCGAATAGCGACTCAACAAGGTATTCATCACATCCACTTGATTTCCTTTTTTTACCAACAAATAACCGCCGATTGACTTCAAACTATCGTGTAAATCAACTAAAACTTTTTGCAGAAATCCTTGACGAATGGCATCCATCCTTTTGAAACCAAATTGAATGCTATTCATGAAATCATCATCCCAACAAAACAATGGAATAACCTCTTCGTTTTCCTTAATAGCCTGTAATAAGGGTGTATTATCATGAAGTCTCAAATCACTTGTAAATAATACAATACCTATTTTTTTCATAATGATTCAATTTTTTCAAGGTAATATTGCGCTTGAGAAATAATTGATGTTCTATCTTCAGTAGACATTTTATTCCAAACATTTAACATCATGCCTAATCTCGGATTTGAACGAAGTTTATCTCCATGTTCATCAAAGAAATTCCAATAAAGAGAGTTCAAAGGACAAGCATTTTCGCCAATCTTTTTATCGTATGAATAGTGGCAATTTCCGCAGTAATTGCTCATTTTATTGATATAAGCTGCCGAGCTGACATAGGGTTTTGATCCTACAATTCCTCCATCTGCAAACTGACTCATCCCTCGCGTGTTTGTTATTTCCACCCATTCAAAGGCATCAATATAAATTCCTAAATACCAATTATCAACGTCATCTGGATGAATTCCCGCCAGCAATGCAAAATTCCCGGTGATCATCAACCGCTGAATATGATGTGCATAAGCCTCTTCAAGCGATTGATTTATGGCATGTTTCAAGCAATTCATTTTCGTTTTTCCTGTCCAAAACCAAGAAGGGAGTGGTCTTTTGTTTTCAAAAAAATTGAGATTTGCATAACTTGGCATTTGCGACCAATAAACACCACGCATGTATTCTCGCCAACCTAAAATCTGTCGGATAAAGCCTTCGATTTGATTCAATTCGTACAACTCAGGATTTTCGAAATATGCTCTTTCCACACGTTTGATAACCTCTAAAGGACTTATCAATTTAACATTCATCGCAAACGAAAGGCGGGAATGATACAAATACCAATGATTCTCTGTCATGGCATCTTGAAGTGTTCCAAACAATGGAAGTGAAATAGCTACAAAATCTTCCAGTAAATCCAATGCTTCTGAGCGCGTTGTGGACCATGAAAATTCGGCGGGAAATATTTTTCCAATTGTCTTTACATCAGATTGATTAATGTCATTGACTATTTTAGAAACATCTTTAATAGTGAGAGGAACAGATTGTATCACATGATTTTTTGGAACCTTTTTTCGATTCTCTTGATCGAAATTCCACTTCCCTCCTACCGGTTTATCTGATGAATCAAGAAGAATTTGATGCTTCACACGCATATAACGGTAGAAATTTTCCATCAAG
This sequence comes from Crocinitomicaceae bacterium, assembly GCA_044361535.1. GTDB lineage: Bacteria > Bacteroidota > Bacteroidia > Flavobacteriales_D > Crocinitomicaceae > UBA952. The sequence goes on along the minus strand of JBIKIQ010000011.1, from coordinate 103,227 downwards.
AAAGTTTTCTTCCCCTTGAAAAAACCTCCAAATTCCTCCCGTGTGGTTAAAAAGTGATTCGTGTCAGAAGTATAAACAGGAATGCCAAGGTTATTTTCTAGTAATTGAAGCTCTTGATCTACTCGATATTCATCTGGTAATTGATAATGAAGTTCTTTAGCTGTAAATTTAGAACAAATCCACTTCAGATTTTCCGTGATTGTTGGTTTGTTATGTGAATCATTAATTGATAGATAATAAACAGAATGTCCTTTAGATTTTAAGTCCTTTGCAAAATTGCGCATCGCATCAAAAATGGCTACAACCTTTTGAATATGATGTTTTACATAATCTGTTTCACTCCGCACCTCCATCATCACAATCAGCACTTGTTCATCCACATTTTCAAACCAAGGATGAGCCAAATTTAATTGGTCACCCATAATTAGTTTTATAGAAGTGAACGTATTATTCATGTTTGTTTTTTCGGCATCGATCACTACAGTATTTAACTGTTTCCCAATTTTTCTCCCACTTCTTCCGCCATGTAAATTCTTTCATACAAGTAGCGCACATTTTTTTGGGAAGATAACTTTTATTCCCTTTAAAACTCACACTTTCAAAGTCGACATTCCACCATCAACATGTAAAATCTGACCTGTCATCCAAGCAGAAGTATCGTTCAATAAAAATGTTACAGCATGAGCCAAATCTTCTTTCTTTCCCACTTTTTTTAATGGATGTCTTTGTCCGGCAGCTTCCTCTTTTTCTGGCGTACTCAAAAACTTTTCTGCCATTTTTGTTTGCGTTAAGGATGGTGCGATGCAATTCACACGAATTTTAGGTGAAAACTCTGCCGCCAGTGCACGCGTCAATCCTTCAACGGCTCCTTTTGCGACTGATACAGCGCTGTGAAAAGGCATTCCTACTTGAACTGCAACCGTACTAAAAAGAACAATGCTTGATCCGTCCTTTAATTTGGAACTGTATTTTTGAATAGAATTGATTGCGCCTAGCACGTTGATTTCTAATTCATTTTGAAAATCAGCTTGCTTCAACGATCTAAACGGTTTAAGTGTAATACTTCCAGGAAAGTAAACCAATCCGTCAATGTCTCCTTCAATATCTGGGAGGTCATTTGAAACCGCATTACCAGAAAAAGAATTCAAACAATTTTCTGAAATATTACGAGAAATAGAAACTACCTTGTTCCCTTGTTCCTCAAGTTGTTTTTTAGTAACCAAAGCGATATCTGAATTGGAACCAATAAATAAGAATGTTTTCATAACGTTGAAACAGTTTAAAGAATAAGATTGTTTTAGAAAAATAAGATTTGGATTATGTAAATCTCTTGTAGCTTTTGTTACACAAATAAATTCGTTAAATAATTAATTTTGCCTCATGAGTAATTTCAATCAAATCATTAAATCCGATGTACCAACCTTAGTTGATTTCTACGCTACATGGTGTGGGCCATGCAAAACAATGCATCCAATTTTAGATAAATTGAAAGAAAAGTATGGTGAAAAAATCAGAATTCTAAAAATTGATGTAGATAAAAATCAAGCTGTAGCAGCTCAATTTAGAGTTCAAGGGGTTCCAACTTTTGTATTATTTAAATCTGGCAATAAAATTTGGAGAGAAAGTGGTGCTTTTCCGTTATCCGTTTTAGAAGGTAAAATTAAGGCTCATTTGTAGTATTTTCTTTTTTGAATCTTCTTTCTGCAAAATACCACATTGAGGTACCATAAATCAACCCACCCATTAGACCTGAAATAAATGTTGCAAGAATATTTATTTCATTTCCAGCAAGTAATTTAATTAAAAATTGAAATACTGTAAATGATAAGCCAAAAAGAAGTAATCCTCTAACTAATAAAAAATTAAGAAAGCCCTTTTTTCTTGTTGACTCCCAATTTTCCTTTTCAAACTTCATTATTTCATGAACAACTTTAAGGAAAGACCTAATTTTTCTCTGATTTCTGTTCGATCAATAATATAATCTAGGAAACCATGTTCTAACAAGAATTCTGATGTTTGAAAGCCATCCGGTAAATCACGACCAATTGTCTCCTTAACTACACGTGGTCCTGCAAACGCAATTAAAGCTCCTGGTTCAGCAATATTGATATCTCCAAGCATTGCAAATGAAGCTGTTACGCCTCCAGTTGTTGGATCTGTTAAGTAAGAAATGTAAGGCAATTTATGTTCCGCCAATTGCCCCAGTTTACCCGAAACTTTTGCCATTTGCATCAATGAAAATCCAGCCTCCATCATTCGAGCACCTCCCGATTTAGAGATAATCATAAATGGACAATTCAATTTAATTGCTTCGTCAATGGCACGACTAATTTTTTCTCCCATTACAGAACCCATTGATCCACCGATAAATGCAAAATCCATTGCCGCAATAACAAAATCTTGACCTTCTAACTTTCCATGAGCCGTTCTAACTGCATCTTTCAATCCTGTTGCTTTTTGCGTTGAAACTACACGATCAACGTATTTTTTAGTATCCTCAAAACTCAATGGGTCACCTGAAGTGACATCAGAATTGAGCTCCGTGTATTTACCTTCATCAAAAATCAAATGAAAATATTCTTCTGAGCCTATTCTTTCGTGATGAGAACAACGATCACATACATAATTACTTTTTGCAAAATCGTCAGAAGTGAAAAGGGTCTTACAATTAGGACACTTAACCCACAATCCCTCTGGTGTTTCTTTTTTCTCCTTTGTAGAAGTAGTAATTCCTTCTTTATTTCTTTTAAACCAACTCATATTTTCAACTTATTCTTGAAACAACTATTTTGACAAGGTGTTCACGTTATTCAAATCAGCGAAAGCTTGCTCCAATCTTTTTATAAATGTCAATTCAGAATCACGAATCCATTTACGTGGGTCATAATACTTTTTGTTTGGAACATCATCGCCTTCCGGATTTCCAATTTGCGTCTTTAAATAATCTATTTTTTCTGTAATATAATCGCGTGTACCTTCTGTATAGGCAAATTGCAAATCAGTATCGATATTCATTTTAATTACGCCATATGAAATAGCCTCACGAATTTCTTTAACAGTTGAACCTGAACCACCATGAAAAACAAAATCAATTGGGTTATTTACTGTATTAAATTTCTTCTGCACGTATTCTTGAGAATTTTTCAATATCACAGGAGTTAATTTTACATTACCTGGTTTGTAAACTCCATGCACATTTCCAAAAGCCGCAGCAATCGTAAAACGTGGAGAAATCTTCATTAATTCTTCATAAGCAAATGCTACTTCCTCTGGTTGCGTGTACAATTTAGACGAATCAACATCTGAATTATCTACACCATCCTCTTCTCCTCCAGTAATGCCAAGTTCAATTTCCAAGGTCATACCCATTTTAGACATTCGCTCCAAATAATGCTTGCATATCTCCAAATTCTCAGTTAATGACTCTTCTGATAAATCGATCATGTGTGAACTATACAATGGCTTTCCTGTTTGAGCAAAATGTTTTTCACTAGCATCCAATAAACCATCTATCCACGGTAAAAGTTTTTTAGCACAATGATCCGTATGCAAGATAACCGTGGCTCCATAAGCCTCAGCCAATGTGTGAACATGCAATGCTCCCGCAATTCCGCCCAAAATAGCTGATTTCTCATTCGTATTTGACAAACCTTTACCAGCATTGAAAGAAGACCCGCCATTTGAAAACTGAATAATCACAGGCGAATTCAACTTAGCGGCAGTCTCCATAACTGAATTTACCGTACTTGAGCCGGTTACATTGACTGCAGGTAATGCATAACCATGCTTTTTTGCATGTTGAAATATTACTTGAACTTCATCTCCTGTTGCTACTCCGGGTTTAATAGTCATGACCATATTTTTATGCCAACAAAGATAGTATTTTCAATGATTTTTAGGCGCTAAATTCAGATTTTTACAAATGATTTTTAACCACTATTTTTCCACAGCCCATGAAATCCAAGGGAATTCAGTTTCTAAATACTGTATTGATTTTAATGTCTTTAGATCTAAATCTTGAGTTTGAGTTGAGCGATGTGCCAATCGTTTTCTAACTTTTGAGAATTCCGCTACAACATTTTTTGTTTGTTCACTAAAATATAATTCGGACAACCTATTCCAAACATATTTTGTTGCTTCATCAGTTGGATGTATGCGATCCTCTTTAAAAAAACGGTAATCACGCAATTCGTCAATCACAATTTCATATGAAGGGAAATAATCAACGTTTTCCAATAATGACAGTTCTTCTACAGCTTGTAGCAATCGTGCCTTACTACGGTTGTTTTCAATGACACCATCGCGAATATGGCGAACGGGACTAATTGTAAAAACAACTTTCAAATTAGGATTTCTTTGTTGAAGTTTACCTAAGATTTCTTTCCAATAACTCACTATTATTTCAACAGATGTTAATTGCTTATCGAACATCGTTACTGGTTGTTTATGGCAATTTGCAACAAACTTCTTCTCACCTTTTAATTTGTAAATAAATGCCGTTCCAAAAGTGATAAATAAAACTCCCGGTGCATTTAAATTCGAAAGCATTCCTCGATTCAAATTCGTCAGTAAATCATTTAAGCCACTTTCACTCTTTGCATGTATTCTTGTGGAAGTACTCCACGAGTAATACAACTCCTCTCTTTTTATATCAGAAAAGTGAATTACATCATTCAATGCATCATTTAAATTATTTGCAATTGAAATTGGGTGATAAATTGTTCCGTATGGATTACTAATAACATCAAAACCAGATTCAATTGCATATTTCGACATTTCATCTGAAAAACAACTCCCTAAAAAAGTCAGTTTGTGCGAATGATTAATTGAAAATTTGGGTTTTGGAAGTTCAAAACGAAGAAAAAAACCACTCATTTAATTCAAGATTAAATTCTTAGCGTTCTGTATTGCTGCATCTGTTATTTTTTCACCACTCATTAATCGTGCAATTTCTTCTATTTTTCTATCCTCTACCAACCATTCCACTTGGGAAATTACTCGCTCACCTTTTTGGATCTTAGAAACTCTTGCATGATGCTTAGCCTTAGCTGCTACTTGGGGCAAATGCGTGATTGCTAACAATTGGGTATGACTACTCATACTACCGAGCAAAGAAGCCATTTTATGAGCAACCTCTCCAGAAACACCCGTATCTATTTCGTCAAAAATCATGGTTGGTAATTGACGTTTTTCTGAAATTAATTTTTGCAATGCCAACATCACACGCGACAATTCTCCACCACTTGCCGCCTTTTCAATTGAAATAGGAGCTATCCCTTTATTTGCTGAAAACAACAAATCAATCTCTGTCGTTCCAAAATTCGACAACTGACCTGAATCCCTTAACTGAAATAAAAGCAAGGTGTCTTTCAAATTCATATCTTCAAGAATACGTTGAATGGAAGAAGATATAGAATTAACAGAATTAACCCGTTTTGAGTGAAGTACTCCCGAAAAAATGATTGCATCATCATATTCCTGCTGAACAACATTTTCCAGTTTTTCAATTTCATCTTCAATGTCAGATGAATAATCAACCATTTTCGCTAGTTCGGTTTGTAATTCAACGAGTTCTTGCTGATTTTTCTTTTGATGCTTACTTATAATTCGATTGTACTGGTCTAAAGCTAATGTCAACTCCTCCTGTCTTTGCGGATTAATTGATAATTCATCTAAAAATTGTTCAGCTTCCTCTAAAATATCTTTAACATCAGGGATGATAGTTTGAATTCTGGATTTAATCTCCGCCAATTTTGACGAATTAATTCGAACACGTTCAAGTGATGATTTTAAAGCCGCTAATTGCGCATGCACCCCAACCTCTGAACCAAGTGATACTGAAATTGAATGAAACGTTTGTTTTAATTCTTCCGCATGTTCAATCTCATTTAATTCTTCCTCAATACGCAAATAATCTACTTGACGAAGATTTAATGCTTCCAACTCACTTAATTGAAACTGATTGTAATCCAGTAATTTAGACTGATCCAAAAACTCAGACTTGAGCTTTTCTAATTCAAGTTTATGCGTTTTCCAATCCAAATATTTTTTTAAGTAATTTTTTCTCTCTTCTTCAAGGCCAGCAAGGCAATCTAAAACATCAAGTTGAAATTCCTTTTCACGAAGCTCAAGTGTGTTATATTGAGAATGAATTATTACCAAGCGTGATGAAAATTCTCGCAAAATTGATAAAGAAACAGGAGTGTCATTGATAAAGGCACGGGATTTACCTTGCGTATTAATCTCTCGTCGAACAACAACTACTTTGGAAAAATCTAAATCATTTGATGTGAAAAAATCTGTAAATGATTCATTGATTAAAAATTCAGCCTCTACAAAACACTTTGAATTTTTAGGTCCAATTACCGAAAAATCAGCTCTTTCACCTAAAATTAAATTTAATGCATGTAACAAAATTGATTTTCCTGAACCTGTTTCACCCGTTATTACGGAAAAACCCCTACTTAAATTAAGTTCAAGAGTATCAATCAACGCAAAATTAGAAATACGAAGAATTGATAACATTATTGAAGAATTTCGTCGTATTTAGTGGCGTTAGAAGGATCTATTTTCTTCATTAGATTAACCAAATCCGTTTTTTCCTTGGTTTCAGCATCTGCACAAATTTCCTTTAATTCAAGACGCTTTGCTTGAGCAAAATTAATTAGATTGATTGAGTTTGGGCGAGTTTGAATAACTGTGTTCAATTTATTTAAAGCATCAAACATTTGTTTTCTAGCTGCAATTTTATCGTCATACAACTTATCCACTCCTTTTCTGTGATACATAAAATTACACTCACGAAGCGGCTCAAATAATTGATGTAAAACATTGTCTACTAACCAAAAACGATTTCTTTTATTCGACTCATTTGATTTCCATCCTGCTGCCCCAGAACTTTGCGCAAGCGAAACAATTTGTTGAGCCTCATTAAAATACGGCGTTCCACCTTTCAATGAAAAAGAATCATAATCCATACCAATAATGAAATAGGCATAAAAAGCCAAAATTGAGGTTAAATTATCACGAAACTGATTCGGAGCATAAATTAAAATTGCATTTCGAGAATAGGAAAAAGCAATATTTTCATCTAGAAAATTCAAAAGCGTTGTATTGTATGAGGAATTAAACGCAGGTCTGCTGGATTGAACCTGTAGCGAACCTGAAAAACCATTTGATCCTGATTTTTCCTTTAATTGCAACTGTAAAGCACAATTTATACGCTCTTCAACCTTAAATTTATCTTTGGTCCATTGCGTATTATTCATCATGTCCTCCATGGTTTGCTTCAATTGAGCTACCACTTCTTGATCAACAGTTGATAATTCAAGTTTATTATCCGCAACAATTGTAACCTTGCAATTCAATTCCTGAGTGAATGAGCTTAAGCTCAAACTAACCAAAACACAAAATAAAATTAATTTCTTCATACTTTTTTCGATAAAGATTCAGCTATATATTCAACGATCTCATCTGCAATTTCGTATTTAGATTTGAGCGTTAATTCCGTTTTAGTCATTTTTTTATCTAAGATAGTAACTTTATTTGTGTCGTGAGCAAATCCAGCACCCGAATCTTCCATAGAATTAAGGATAATGCTGTCCAGGTTCTTATTTTTCAGTTTTGCAGATGCATTTTCAATGGCATTACTTGTTTCCAATGCGAACCCAACTAAAAATTGACTGTCCTTAACTGAGCCTGCCCAACCGAGGATATCCGGATTCTTAACCAAAACTAGATTTAGTTCTTCACTTTTCTTTTTTATTTTTTGATTTTCCTGAATTTTTGGCTTGTAATCTGCTACCGCTGCCGCAAAAACACCAATAGTTTGTTCATGCCAATACTTTTTAACCTCTACCATCATTTCATCTGCTGAAACAACATTTATCCTGGTTAAATTTGGATAATCTATCGTCAATGATGTAGGTCCGGAAATCAAGAGTACCTTGCAACCGGAATTAAGAAACGATTCAGCCAATGCAAACCCCATTTTTCCTGAGGAATAATTCCCTATAAATCGAACAGGATCAATGTTTTCATAGGTTGGACCAGCAGTAATTAGTACTTTTTGACCGTTGAGACTAGTTTTTTTTTTTTGAAATGACTTCTGAATTTCTTCTAAAATTTGCTCGGGTTCCATCATCCTCCCTTGACCAACCAATCCACTTGCCAGTTCACCAAATTCAGCAGGCAAAACACGAACGCCATCTTTCTCCAAAGTCGCTATATTCCTTTTAACTGTTGGGTGAGCATACATATCCAAATCCATTGCCGGCGCCACAACAGTCTTCCCTTTCATTGAAAAGTAAACACTTAACAACAAATTATCGCATATACCTGAAGCCATTTTTGCTAGGGTATTTGCCGTTAAAGGTGCAATTACAAATAAATCGCACCATTCTGCTAACTCAACATGATTATTCCAAACGTTTTCTTTTGACACTAGCTCAGATTCCGCAGGATGCAATGAAAGTGTTGATAGCACTAAGGGGCTAACAAATTGGGATGCATCAGGTGTAAGGACACATTTAACCTGATAACCAGATTTAACTAAGAATCTTACAAGAATTGGAATTTTATAAGCAGCAATTCCACCTGTAACCCCAAGAAGTATGCGTTTAGAACGCATTTATTTTATGCTTCAGGATTTTTTATGAAAAGCTTATCTTCAAGTAATTCCTGAGTAGCTATGGCAGTTGGCTTAGCCATACGCTCATAATGACGAGAAATTTCAATTTGCTCTCTATTTTCAAAAATCTCTTCCAGGTTGTCTGTTGATGTATTGAATTCTTGTAATTTTTGAGTCAACTCCTCTTTCAAAGTAGCACTAATTTGATTGGCTCTTTTTGAAACAACAACGATAGATTGGTAGATATTTCCTGTTTTCTCTTCTAAACGAATGGTATCTCTCGTTACCGTTGTTTTTTCTGCAGTTACATTTTTGAAATTCATCTTTATGACTTGCTATTTGTTAATAAACTTAATTCTTTTTGAGATTCAATCTCTACATATTTTAACTCTTTTATGTAGGCAGAATTCGAAAAGAGGGATGCAAAGTTACGATATCTTTCGATAGTTTGTTCAAATCGCTCCTTTTTTTTACTTGAAATACTATTTTTTGCTAAGAAAAATGAATTTTGTACAAATAATACCCAAGCTTCCTCAGTAAACCTGGAACGCGGATAATTTTCTAAAAACAATTGGGCCGCCGTTGCCCCTGCTTTGTAGGATTCAGTTTTACTGTACAATTTGACTGTCTCAAATTCCTTAACCTCAATTTTGAATCGCAAATTATCTATGATCCTATTGCAACTATCAACCAATTGAGATTCAGGGTATTCATTGATAAATTGCTGAATCTTATTAATTGCCAAATTTGTCTCCTCCTGGTCTAAATGAAATTCCGGCGAGTTTTTAACGCTACACATCGCTACCATAAATAAACTTTCTTCCACTTTACTACTGTAAGGATATCTCTGTATAAAAGAATTAAAATAATAACCCGCCATGTAGAAATCCCCTAAATTATAATAGGATTTTGCTAGTCGATAATAAGAAACTTGACCTTGATCTGATTTTGGTGAATTCTGATAAATTTGTTCATAGAGCACAATGCTCTTGTTATACTTTTGGTTGTCGAATAATTGATTGGCACGATCAAACTTCAGTTTATAGTCATCTGATTTAACTACTTTTTGAAATTCGGAACAACTTCCCAAAACTAAAACTGCTATTAAAAGTATTCCAATTACTTTCATTTTTATTCTATTTTACTCGTAAACTCCGACCAATTACCAACGGAGTCGAAGCTTTAATTCCGTTTAATTTACACAAATTCTGAACGGTTGTCCCGTATCTTGAGGCAATTTTTGACAAATTATCACCACTTTTTATTTTATGATAAACAACTGCTGCCTTCTTAACGGTTGTTTTTGGCTTAATAGGAGTTGTTTTCTTGGCGATTTCTTCTTTTGGAACTGGTGGTATGTATTCAATTGGTTTTGATCCTAATCCAAATAATGCCTTGTGAATAAAAAGCTTAGGAACTTTAAGTTCTTTCTTAACCACATCCACAAATAGTTCAGGATTGATGGGCGCATCAAAAAATCGCACCTCAAAATGGAGATGAGCACCAAATGAGTGCCCGGTATTTCCTCCCAGACCTATCACATCACCGGCATTCACTTCATCATTAGGCTGAACTAATAACTTGCTCAAATGTGCATAAAAAGTCTCCAGCCCATTGTGATGTCTAACAATTACCAAATTACCAAACCCGCCTTCATTAAATTTCGCATAACGAACCTTGCCAGACCATGCAGAAACTACGGTGTCACCAACATTCAAATCTAAATCTACGCCGTTATGATTTTTCCCCCAACGCGGTCCAAAAGGGGATGTTTTTATTCCTTTTACTGGCATAACAAATTTTAAATGAGCTTCGTCATTTACATTTAGCCACAAGGTATCATTAAGTTTAGTCGGATCAGATAATTTTGAGGAAGTAAAACAACGTTGAGTATCCCAAGACTGAGAGAAATCAACAGCGGTAAGCATTTTTAAATTAGCATACATTTCCTGATTAAGAATACCGTCAAAACCTTTATCCTTTAAATATTCCCAAGTACGATTGGAATAAAGTACAATTTCTCCATTAGGAGTTTGAATAGTATCAAGTATTTTCTGAGAATATCCAAATGGGGTAAAACCAATAAAGAATACAACAAAAAAAATGAAATATGTTCGTGAAAATAAAGACATTCTTAAATGGTTAATTCCAAAGATAGTGTTATTTATGCTATTTTAAGCTAACCTCAACTACTTGAATGTTGTAGAAAAGTGATTCTCCCGGTGGCATTTTCTTCTGTATCCCTTTAATTTGAGAAACTTCCTGAGGCGAAACTAACACAAAAACCCCTTGATTTTTTTTAGCATTTGTTAACGCTTTTTTCAATGATTTTGGTTCAAACTCATCCTCAAATTTATTGGTAATAAGCATTTTTTTAGCGTACGTATTTATGATACTTATATCGTTTCGGCTATTCACAATCAAATTGAATTTAATGGTTTTTTTCGGTCCAAAACTTTCGTCATTTTTCTGAGATTTCATCAAATTCCATCGCCAAATTTTACTTCCGTTGATAGTTATCGCTGGTGGAATTTTTCGTACAATAAAAAACTGAATAATTAAATCTGAATTAGCCGGTAGGACATCTCCCAGAGAATTTTCAGACCAACCAAGCTCTGACGGTAACACAACGGTAGCGACATCACCAACAGACATTCTTCTTAATGCATCATCCCAACCTTTTGATTGCATGTTATACCCTACCAAAAATGGCAAATCTGATTTTGTGATTTTTGAACTTCCATCTACCAATTGCCCATTTGGAAGAGTGACAACGTAGTTAATCAAAACTAAATCACCATCTGCTAATTTTGGCCCCTTACCTTTGTATGCCCATTTGATTTTCAATCCATTCTTTTCTTGCAATGAATCGATATACTTTACGTTTTTAGCCAAAACATTGGTCGGCTTAACGTTAGTGGTTGCTGGTTTTTGCCCACCTTTTTTTACCGCTTCACCACATGAAAAAATCATAAAGCTTAAAAAAACAAAAAAGATGAATTTAAAGGGTGAAATTTTATTGATTATCATATTTAAACAAGACTAGTTAGTTTTACTTTTAATTACTTTAACTAACTCCAAATTTACTACTATTGGTGACATTGGTGGGATTTTCTCAAAATCACCTAATAAACCATGAGCTAAGTTACTTGGTAAAATTAATACAGCTTTTTCTCCTTCTTTCATTAATTTAATTCCTTCTTGAATTCCGGATTCAACCTGACTTCTATCTACCAAAAACTGATCTACTTCTGATGAATCTGTGCGATAACAAAGCGTTCCGTCTAATAAATTGATTTTCATAAGCACATCAACAGAATCACCAGACTCAGCTTTAATTCCATTTGAAGATTTTAGAATCTGATAACGCAACCCAGAGCCCGAAGGTTGTAGTTGTAAATCACTGTGATGACTTAAAAAAAGATTAATCTGAAGCTCTTCTTCCTTTATCCTATCCTTATTAAAACCAACAGATGTGCTGTCAGTCCATTCATTTTTTGAACTCACTTTTTCCGTTTCCTCCTTGCATGATTGAATAAGAATTAAAAAAAATGTAAAAACTGAAAAACAAATCCATTTACGCATAAAACCCTCCTTTAACTAGTTCTTTAAATCGAACAACTACTTGGTCAAGGGTTTCGCTTGAAAATCCACCGGCCGCATATTTATGTCCCCCACCTTGAAAATATTTATGCGCTAATTCATTAACGAAATAATCACCCTTAGATCGAAACGAAATTTTTATCCCTTCTTCGTGTTCGATAAAAATTGCAGCGATCATCACTTTTTCAACGGAAAGTATCATATTGACAAGTCCTTCTGTATCCCCTTTTTTATAATTAAATCGCTCCAATTCAGCTTTGGTAATAGTTATTATTCCAATTGGATAATCTGAAAGCATTTCCATTTTCTCAACAATTGCATATGATTTTAACTTTAGTCGATCAATGGTATTTGAATCATAGATGTGTTCATGAATAGCAGAGTGATTCAGACCCGTCTTAAGCAGATCGGAAATAATCTCATGGGTTCGGAAGGAAACGGATGGATATCGAAAGGAACCTGTATCGGTCATAATTCCCAAATAAAGACACTGAGCAATTTTAACATCCAAAAGATGAAGATTTCCACTTTGAAAAATAAGTTCAAAAATCAGCTCAGATGTTGATGCAATGCTTGTATCTGATATAGAAACTACACCAGTAATTGCGGGGGATTGATGGTGATCAATGAGGATTTTTTCCGCATGTGAATTTTGCACTATATCACCGAAATCATTACCCAAACGATCAAATGAATTGTAATCTAAACAAAATATTAAATCCGAGTTTTTTACCAAATTCTCAACCCCATTTTTATTGTTTTGATATAATTTAATTTCATGAATATCACCGAGCCAATTAAAAAATTCTGGTGCTTGATCAGGATGACAAACAGATACATTTGTATTAAAGTTTTTTATGAAGTTAAACAACCCTAATGAGCTACCTAAAGAATCGCCATCCGGTGATTTGTGAGAGGTAATCACAATGTTTTCAGCCTGTTGAATTTTGTGAAAAGCATCGTTGTAATTTTTTGAGTTTTTATTCATTTAAGAATTTGAAATTTATGAAATGTAAAGATACACTTGTTCATTCATTAATTTGTTTGTTGGGTCTGTTATGTTGAAATTATTTTAACTAAATTTGTAACACAAGGCAACCGTTTTGCAAATGAGACGTCTTGATTATGCTTTAACTAAACTATGAAAACACTAAAAAATTTAGGGCTTGTTTTTTTTGTAGTATTTACTACACTTCAAACGTATGCTGGATCTAATGTTACGCTTTGTCTTGGTCAAGATGATGTCATCTGTCCAGGTCAATCTGTTACCATCAATGATTGTGGAAACATCGGAGGTAATGTTGGAGGAGGAACACCAATTGGGCCATACACTGTTTTGAATATTCCTTTCGCGCCAGATCCATTTAACTCTGGAACTTCGGTTAGTTTATCTGACGATTCCCAATCAGGTGCTTTAAATATTGGATTCCCTTTTTGTTTTTTTGGAAGTACCTATAATCAGTTTTGGATTGGGTCTAATGGTTGGATTTCATTTTCCGCGGGTCAATCAACTTCGTTTACATCAGCTTCGATTCCAAGCACACTTGCAAACGTTCCTAAAAATTGCATCATGTCACCATGGCAAGATTGGCATCCGGGAGTTGGGGGTACAATTCGTTATCAAGTATTAGGAACTGCTCCGTTCAGAAGATTAGTTGTCTCCTGGAATGCAGTCCCAATGTTTTCTTGCACTGGAAATTTAGGTACTTTCCAAATAAAAATATTTGAAACCACAAATGTTGTTGAAACACACATTCAAAGTAAACCGAATTGCTTGGCATGGGCTGGTGGAACAGGTACTCACGGATTACACAATTTAGCTGGAACTATTGGAGTAATTATTCCAGGTAGAAATTCAACGCAATGGACTACAGCCAACGAAGGCTACAGGTTTACTCCAGGTGTTCAATGGCAAAATACTTTAGGTCAAACTTTCCCATATAACGGAGGGGTTTTAAACATAGCGACAGTTCCTCCGGGAACAACAGGCTATTTCTTAACCGGAGGATGTGGCGGTGGAACAGGAACAGCTATTTCAGATACCACATGGCTCACCTTGGCAACACCATCTGTCACAGCAAGCTCCACTCCTGATATTTGTACTCAAAGTCTCGGTGGACTTTCTTCAACTCCTGGACCCGGTTCTCCGGCGCCTTACACATTTAGTTGGTCTACAATAAATGCCACAACTCAAAACGTATCCAATGTACTCGCGGGAACATATACAATTACATTAACCGATGGAAACGGGTGTAATTCAACTGCCACTACCACAGTTGGAGATACTCCTGCCCAATTTACCGCAACAACAACCTTAGTTTCTTGTGCCGGGGGATCAGACGGAACAGCTACCGCTACAATGACGCCACCTCTAGGAACGATAACATACCAATGGAACGATCCTCTAAATCAAACCACACAAACAGCTACCAATCTTGCAGCAGGAACATATACGTGTGTTGTAACCGCAAGTATTGGCTGTGCGGGTACAGTTACTGCAACAGTTACTGAAATCCCTGGGTTGACTTTAACTATTGCCAACCAAACGGATGTTACATGTAATTCAGGTTCAGATGGTACCGCTACAATAACAGCTATTCAAGGTACTACACCCTACACGTACTCATGGGACCAATCAACATCAACTACTAATATAGCAAACGATTTAGACGCTGGTATTCATACATTGACTGTTGTTGATGCTCTTGGATGTACGGAAAGTGTTTCTGTCACTATCGATCAACCTGATCCACTTGCCATCAGCTTTATTACTCCAGACTCAATGATTTGTCCTGGTACACTAATTACCTTAAATGCTACAGGTACGGGAGGTTCTTCTCCATATACCTACACGTGGACAGAGGGAACAAATCTAGTAGGTACAGGAAGTAGTGTAACAGTTAGGCCGGGTGTTTCTGGTACAGTTTATTGTGTAACACTTACTGAACAATGCGGTTCTCCTTCAACGCAAGAATGTGTTACCATTACTTTCCCTTTAGATATCAACCCAAATGTAGTACCTGATAAGCCAAGAGATTGTGTTCCGGGTGAGTTTACATTCACAAATACCTCTACAAATGCTGGAGAGATTTTCTCAACTCAATATGCATTTTCGAATGGTGCGGTGTACAATGTAGTTGGTTCAGAAGATTTAACTGCTACTTTCCCTAGTGTTGGTATTTACGACGTTCAAATGACTGTTACTTCAAACTACGGTTGTATTTATACAACGTCTATTGTAAATATTGTAGAGGTCACACCATTGCCGGTTGCAGATTTCACGATATCTAAAAACCCAGCAACCTGGTTTGAAACAAATATTCAAACCTCGGATATTTCAACGGGAAATATTAGTATTTGGGATTGGCAAAGCCCTGGAGCTATTTCCACGAACAATGCAGGTTCTAGCGCATTATTTAGTTATCCTGAAGGACAAGTTGGGACTTATCCTATTACATTGACCGTAACTACCGCTGAAGGTTGTTCTGATTCCATAACGTTGGAAATAGAAATCGTTCCTGATGTAATTCTTTATGTTCCAAATGCATTTACACCAGATGACGACGAACACAACCAAACATGGGGTATAAATATAGATGGTATTGACTTTGAAAATTTCCAATTAGTTATTTATAACAGATGGGGAGAATTAATCTGGGAATCTAGAGATGCGAAAGAATCTTGGGATGGAACTTATAACGGAAGAATTGTTCCAATTGGGACGTATATATGGAAAATCTCTTTCAAAGAAAAAGATAATGATGGAAAACGTTTCTTCACTGGATTTTTAAATGTATTGAGATAATTAGGTTATGAGAAAGATATCATTGGTATTCATTATTTTAATTGGACTTGCATCGTGTGATGTTTTAAATGAATCCTTAAAGGTTGTAAATTCAGCTCAAACATCTGGAACCTCTAAACCAAGTTTGACAAATGAAGAAGTTATATCCGGATTAAAAGAGGCGCTTCAAGTTGGGATAAAAAATTCGGTTAACCTTACATCTGTTACAGATGGATTTTTGAAAAATGATTCAATACGTTTGCCTTTTCCACCAGATGCAATTAAGGTAAAAGAAAAAGCAATGGATTTGGGACTTACCGGAAAAGTTTCTGAATTTGAAACTACGTTAAATAGAGCTGCAGAAGAAGCAACCAAGGAAGCACTTCCAATTTTTATTGAGGCGATAACAAACATGTCTGTTCAAGATGGTTTCGCGATTTTAAAAGGAGGAGATGGCGCTGCGACAAAATTTTTGAAGGATCAAACTACAAGTAAATTAGTTTCTGCATTTTCTCCTAAAGTTAAAAATGCGACCTCCAAAGTTGAACTTACAAAATATTGGAATCCCATTATAACTAAATACAATAGTGCAATGACACTTACCGGTGGTCAAAAATTGAATCCAGATTTAGATGCCTATATCACTCAAAAAGCAATTGAAGGCCTATTCTATATGGTAGAAAAAGAGGAAAATAAGATACGTAAAGATCCTGTTGCTCGTGTAACAGATCTTTTGGTTAAAGTGTTTGGCAGTCTTACAAATTAAACAATTGGAAACTTATTCTAAATCTGAGCTTGTTTTAAATGACAAATCTGCTGTCTATCATTTAGGAATTCAACCTTCTGAAATTTCAACAAAAATAATTCTAGTTGGCGATCAAGATCGTGTAAGATTAATCAGTGATTTTTTCGAGACCATTGAACACAAATCTCAACATAGGGAATTTGTTTGTCATACGGGAACGTATAAGGGAAAACGAATTTCTGCTTTATCCAGTGGCATAGGCACAGACAATATCGATATCGTTATCAATGAATTAGATGCACTAGTTAACATTGATTTAGTAAATCGCAATGATCTAAAGAATCTTACATCACTCGATATTGTTAGAATAGGTACTTGTGGGATTTTACAGAAAGACATTCCCGTTCATTCATGGATTGTTAGCGATTATGCCTTTGGTTTAGACAATGTCGCTCATTTCTACAACATTGATTTTCAAGATAAAGAAATAGACTTTTGCAAAAATTTAACTGATTTTTTAAAATTACCAGAAACGATTCAGCCGTATTTTGTCTGCCCTTCTGAACCGCTAACAATCAAACTAAAATCAGATAAAACTCATTCTGGAATAACCATTACTTCATCTGGGTTTTATGGGCCACAAGGTCGTCAATTAAGGTTAAAAACACGAACAGAAAATCTCCAACTTGTATTAGGTGATTATCATTATAATGGTGTTCAGGTTACTAATTTTGAAATGGAAAGTTCGGCTCTTTTTGCTTTAGGACGTCAATTGGGGCATAATTGCGCCACTATTTGTTTGGGGGTAGCGAATAGACCAAATATGGAATTTTCAAAAGGTTATAACGAGGAAATGAAAAAACTCATACAACACGTATTAGATAAAATATAATCTGTGTTCTAGTTAAGTATACTCCTCGATTCTTATTTATTATTCCATTGAGTCATCGCTAAATTCAATCCAATTGTTGCGAAAGATTTTACAGCCTCAGAAGCAACCTCGATTCTTTCCGCTAGTGCGATTATTTCCTCAGAATTCCAAACTCCCAATACATAATCTGATTGTCCTCCTTTTGGAAAATCATTCCCGACACCAAAACGCAATCGTGCATATTCCTGGGAATTTAACACCGCTTGAATATCCTTTAAACCATTGTGTCCTCCGTCACTTCCCTTGCCTTTCATACGAATTTTACCAAAAGGTAGCGAAATATCATCTGTGATGACCACTATGTTTTCACGAGGAATTTTTTCTTGTTGCATCCAATAATTCACGGCCTTACCACTAAGATTCATATAGGTTGTTGGTTTAATTACAACTAAAATCCTACCTTTCAATTTCACTTCTGCTACATCGGCAAGTTTAGACGAAATAAATTTACCCCCTAAGTCTGAAACCAACTTATCAACGACTATAAACCCGATATTATGACGTGTGTGTTCGTATTGAGCACCCGGATTTCCTAAACCTACAACTAAGTATTTCATTCAATTGAATTTGAATATTCAGGAAATAATGAAAGAATACCCTCTTCATTTGCGTCACAAACACCTCTTTCTGTAATGAGTCCTGTAACTAATCTCGCAGGAGTAACATCAAACCCATAATTACTAGCATTAGTTGTTTCAGGACATATTAAGACGGAATCCATTATACCATCTGCTCGCAGCCCTGTAATGTATTTCACCTCATTTTGATCACGTTCCTCAATTGGGATTTCAGTCAATCCGTTACGAATATTCATATCTAAGGTAGTTGAAGGAAGTGCAACGTAAAATGGAATATTATTGTCTTTTGCTGAAAGAGCTTTCAAATAGGTTCCGATTTTATTCGCAACATCACCGTTTCTTGTTGTTCGATCTGTACCTACGATTACCAGATCAACCATGCCATGCTGCATTAAATGCCCTCCAGCATTATCAACTATCAAAGTATGAGGAATTCCATGACGTGTTAATTCGTATGCCGTTAAATTTGAACCCTGATTTCTAGGCCTTGTTTCATCAACCCAAACATGAACTTTTATTCCTTTTAAGTGCGCTTGATAGATTGGAGAGGTTATCGTTCCCCATTGAACGCATCCTAGCATCCCTGCATTACAATGCGTTAGAATATTCACCGATTCACCACTTTTCTTTTTTGCTATTTCTTCAATAAGAGTTAATCCATGTACTCCTATCATTCTGCACGTTTCAATATCATCGGTTACTATTGAATTTGCTTGAGCCAATGAGTCGCCAAGAAAATCAGAGGAATTATCCAACGAATCACGCATGCGATCAAGTGCCCAAAATAGATTTACAGCTGTTGGTCGAGATGCACGGAGTTCCTCAAACGCACTATCTAAAAAATTTCCCTCCAATTGCTTTTCAATCATTTCTCGAACGGCAAGATAAATACCGTATGCCGCTGTCGCCCCAATTAACGGCGCTCCCCTAACTGTCATGTTCTTTATGGCAATAACCGCATCCTTATATGAGTTTAACTTAACAATTTCGAGTTTATGCGGTAAAATTCGCTGATCAATTACCTCAACAAAACCATCATTTGTTAGCCAAATAGTCCGAAAGTCATTCATTTTTCTCAATTTGAAAGCGAAAATACATAAAATGGTTGATTAATTTCAATGGACGTAAATAGTTTACGTTCTTATCGTTGAATCTTTGTAAAAAACTTAAAAGATGAATACAAAGACATACAATTTAGAAAACATTGAGTTCAGTACAATTGATACAGACATTCGAGTAGAATGTCAGGTTCAAGAAGGTAATTTATCTTACCAAAGCACTATACTTTTAGCCTCACGATGGATCAATAAATTATTGATGTATTGTCAAAAATTAAATCCTGAGGAGCAAATTGACGATAAAATGGAACGTATAATATTCCCTAGTGGAACCATTCTTTACAAGTTAAATACAACCTCATTTCCAAATAATACTATGGATTGGGCAGAATTCCTTAGCGAAGTAACAGAATTAAAGAAAATTCGTGCTTAAAGTTTACGAGCTACTTCTACTTCTTCAAAGGCTTCTACAATATCTCCAATTTTTATATCGTTGAATTTATCTATATTCAAACCACACTCGTAATTGTTCTTAACTTCTCGCACATCATCTTTGAATCGTTTAAGAGATCCTAGGACTCCAGTATGAACAACTATTCCATCACGAATAACACGTATTTTTGAACTTCGCTTGATAATTCCATCCGTTACATAACATCCAGCAATTGTTCCAACTTTGGTTATATCAAATGTTTCACGAATCTCAGCTGTTCCAACAATTTTCTCTTCGATATCTGGAGATAACATACCTTCCATGGCCGCTTTAATTTCCTCAATAGCCTTGTAGATAATAGAATATAATCGAATATCGATTTGTTCGTTTTCAGCTAACTTACGAGCCGTTGCAGTGGGCCTCACTTGGAAACCTAAAATAATAGCATCAGATGCAGAAGCCAAATTGACATCTGCTTCAGAAATAGCACCTACACCTTTGTGAATGATTTTCACTTGAATTTCTTCTGTAGATAATTTCAATAATGCATCAGACAATGCTTCGATAGATCCATCCACATCTCCTTTCACAATTACGTTCAACTCTTTAAAGTCACCTATTGCCAATCGACGACCAATTTCATCCAAGGTAATGTGTTTAGTGGTTCGTAATCCTTGTTCACGATACAATTGCTCCCTCTTGGTTGCAATAGTTTTCGCCTCTTTCTCGTCATCTAAAATATTGAACTTATCACCAGCACTTGGTGCTCCACCAATACCAAGAATCGAAACAGGTTGTGATGGTCCAGCTTCTTTAACAGCGCGACCATGCTCATCGTGCATCGCTCTTACTTTTCCATAGTAGCGACCAACAAGTATTACATCTCCAACTTGCATTGTACCAGATTCAACAAGTAAGTTTGTAACAAACCCTTTCCCTTTATCGAGCGAGGATTCAATTACAGTACCCAACGCATTTTTATCTGGATTAGCTTTTAGATCTAAAAGTTCTGCCTCAAGAAGTACTTTATCCAAAAGTGCATCAATGTTTAGATTCTGTTTCGCAGAAATTTCTTGCACCTGGTATTTACCACCCCAATCTTCAACAAGTATATTCATTGCTGAAAGTTGTTCGCGAATCTTATCTGGATTAGCGCCCGGTTTATCTATTTTGTTAATCGCAAAAACCATTGGTACACCTGCTGCTTGAGCATGTGATATTGCTTCTTTTGTTTGTGGCATTACATCATCATCCGCTGCAACAATAATAATTGCAACGTCAGTAACTTGTGCTCCACGAGCACGCATGGCTGTAAAAGCCTCGTGACCAGGAGTATCTAAGAAAGTCATCTTACGACCATCTTTCAGCGTAACAGAGTATGCTCCAATATGCTGCGTAATTCCACCTGCCTCACCTTCAGTTACATTCGCATTTCTAATTTTATCCAATAACGAAGTCTTACCATGATCAACGTGACCCATTACCGTGATAATAGGTGGACGAGCGATTAGTTGGTCTTCAGTGTCTTCTTGAACTGTAATAGATTCAGAAATTTCAGCACTTACAAATTGGGTTTCAAAACCGAACTCATCTGCAATAATCTGGATGGTTTCAGCATCAATACGTTGATTAATTGATGCAAAGATACCAAGTGACATACATGCAGAAATAACTTGAGTTGGCTGTACATTCATCATTGATGCCAACTCAGAAACTGTTACGAATTCTGTAAGCTTCAAGATTTTTTCTTCCATTTCAGCTGCTGCCATTTCTTCTTGACGACGCTGAGATACTATATCACGTTTAGCTCTTCTATTCTTTGACGCTTTTGACTTCCCTCCCTGATTGGATAATCTTGCTAAGGTTTCCTTAATTTCTTTTTGAATATCAACCTCTTTAATCTCTTGTTTTTCAACTTTCCCTTTCTGAGGACCTTTATTAAATCCTCCAGTTCGTGGATCATTTGCAACAGGATTTTCAACCTTTTTGATTCGTTTTCTCTTTCTTCGTTGATCCTCTGCTGATTCAGAAGGAGTTGATGATTTAGGTTTTTCAACCGGTAATTCAATTTTACCTAATACGGTTGGACCTGATAATACTTGGCGTTCAACTCGAATCGTTTCAATTTCAACTGGCGCATCTACAGGAGCCGGAGCTTCTATTTTTACTTCAGGAAGAACTACTTCAGCAGGCTTTTCTTCTATTTTTTCCGGTTCCTTAGTAGCTTTTTTCTCAGGCTTGGTTTTTTGATTAAGGGATGCCAAGTCAATTTTACCAACAATATTTACCTTATGATTGGTTTCAGTAGGTGCAGGTTCTAAAACAGAACGTTTAATTTCTTCCAAGTTAATTGGCGCATCCTCTTCATCTTCAAGATCTTCCTGAACTGGCTCAACTTCTCTGGTAACTTTTATAGTAACCGTTTCTTTCTTTTCTCTTCCAGCTGCTGCACTTTTTGATTGCTCTTTTAATTCAACATCAGAAGCAAATTCTGCCCGCAATACGGACATTTGATCTTCTTCCAATTTTGTATTTGGATTCGAATCAATTTTTATTCCTTTGGACTCCAGGAATTCTACTAATGTAGAAACACCTATATTGAGTTCACTTGCCGCTTTTCCTAAACGAATTGGTTTACCAGCCATAATTTTTTAACCTACTTTAATTCTATTCTATATTATGAAACAAGATTTTGTTATTCAAATTCCGATTTTAAAATTCGTAATACTTCTTCAACTGTTTCATATTCTAAGTCTGTTCTTTGAACTAAATCATCTATTCCAATTTCAATAACTGCTTTGGCAGTATCGCAACCGATCGATTTTAATTCGTCCAAAATCCAACTATCAATTTCATCTGCAAATTCTTCTAAATCAACATCTTCAATATCAACTTCTCCATCGCGATAAACATCTAATTCATAACCGCTTAATCTACCAGCTAATTTAATATTGTTTCCACCTTTACCGATTGCCAATGAAACTTGATCTGGTTTCAAAAACACTTTAGCTCGTTTATCACTTTCATTCAATTCAATGGAAGTTATTTTGGCAGGAGACAATGCTCTTTGAATGAGTAACTGAGAATTGGTTGTAAAATTGATTACGTCGATGTTTTCATTTTTCAACTCACGAACGATTCCATGAATACGAGATCCTTTCATCCCAACACAAGCTCCAACAGGATCAACACGGTCATCATACGACTCAACTGCAACTTTCGCTCTTTCACCTGGTTCGCGAACAATTCGCTTAATAGTTATCAAGCCATCAAAAACTTCAGGAACTTCTAATTCAAATAAGCGCTCCAAAAACTCTGGCGCCGTTCGAGAAAGAATAATAACAGGTGTTGAATTTCGCATGTCTACTTTCGCTACAACTGCTCGAACATTCTCTCCTTTTTTGAAATAATCAGAAGGAATCTGTTCAGACTTAGGTAAGATCAATTCATTTCCTTCATCGTCAATAACTAGAATTTCTTTTTTCCATACTTGGTAAACCTCACCAGTAATTATTTCACCCACTCTTTCTTTGTATGCTTTGTATAAACTATCTTTCTCTAGCTCCATTATTCGAGAAATCAAGTTTTGACGTAATGAAAGAATATTTCTTCTTCCAAAATCAACAAATTTAAATTCTTCGGTTACCTCTTCACCAATTTCAAAATCAGGCTCAATTTTAATAGCATCTGAATAAGCAATCTCTGTATTAGAGTCTTCCACTTCACCGTCATCAACAATTTCCTTATTTAAAAAGATTTGAACATCCCCTTTATCAATATTAACGATAATATCAATGTGTTTATCCGTATTGAATTTCTTCTTAAACATAGAACGAAACACATCTTCTAAGACATGTTGCATCGTTTGTTTGTCAATGTTTTTTAATTCTTTAAACTCTAAAAACGAGTCGGTTAATTCTGCATTATTCATAGCTTGAATTTAATTGAACGATATTACAATTTTTGTTTCCTTTATTTGCTTAAATGGAAGAACTATTTCTTCCACGATAGTTTGCTTTTTCTTGGTTCCCTCGATTTTCTCTACTTTTTCATTTTGGAGCTTGATAAAATCTTCTTCCACTTCCACCAACTGACCTTCAACTTTCTTCCCGTCAGTCGTTGTAACTTTGACACGTTTACCTCTATGTTTTCGGTATTGATTCCAATGCATCAATGGACGATCTAGCCCGGCTGATGAAACATTTAATTCAAAATCCTCTTTTTCACGATCTAAATTTTTCTCTATGTTTCGAGAGACAGAGATACACTCTTCAATTGAAACACGACCTTCGGTTTTATCGATCGTCACATGAATAACATTGGACGCACTAATTGAGAGATCTACCAAGTAAATTTTCGCATCCAATTCCTGCATGCGCTCCTCAATTAATTTTACTACTTTTTTCTTATCAATCATAGGGTAATAAAAGAGGGGACTTTCGTCCCCTCATTCTGTTATCAATAATTATGGTGCAAATATACAGTGAGTGAATGGATTTTCCAAATAAAAATGGATTAATTTAGCGGAAAATTGTCAAAAAATGCTAATTGAACTTGGTGATAAGATTATTTCAACCCAAATCTTTGAAAAAAAATTTGTTTGTGACCTTAATCTATGTAAAGGGGTATGTTGTGTTGAAGGAGACGCAGGTGCACCGCTCAATTGGGATGAAGTAAAAACAATTCAAAAAGATCTTGAAAATATTAAACCATTTATGCGACAAGAAGGAATTGACGTAATCAATTCATCTGACGTGTATTATTTGGATGAGGAAGAAGAACCTGTTACCTCTCTCGTGAATGAAAAAGAATGTGTTTTTGTTCAATTTGAAAATGGGATTGCCAAATGTGCAATAGAGCAAGCAAATAAAGCAGGCGCAACCTCCTTTAAAAAACCAATTTCATGTCACCTCTACCCTATTCGATTGAAGAAATTCAACGATTACACCGCTATTAATTTTGAAGAATGGTCAATCTGTGAACCTGCATGCAATTGTGGAGAACAACTGAATGTACCTGTTTTTAAATTTTTAAAAGAACCGCTAATTCGGGCTTTCGGGAATGAATTTTACAACGAACTAGAGCAAGTTAGCAAAGAAATTTAATTCAGTGCTTTCTCAAGGTCTTGAATCAAATCATCTGCATCTTCAATTCCTACACTTAATCGGATTAAAGAATCTACAACACCACTTTGTTCTCTAATTTCTTTTGGAATTGATGCATGTGTCATTGTAGCAGGATGACCTATTAAAGACTCAACACCACCTAACGATTCTGCCAACGCGAATAAATGTACCTTTTTTACGATATCCAAGGCTTCTTCTAATTTATTTCCTTTTAAAGTAAATGAAATCATTCCTCCAAATCCGCGCATTTGCTTTTTAGCAACCTCATGATTTGGATGTGATTCAAATCCAGGCCAATACACCTTCTCTATTTTGGGGTGATTTTTCAAATAATTTGCGACTTTTTCACCGTTTTCACAATGACGTTGAACCCGCAAATGCAAAGTTTTTATGCCTCGAAGTACAAGAAATGAATCCATAGGTCCAGTAACTGCTCCAGACGAGTTTTGTATACGATACATTTCTTTTGCTATTTCATCATCAGAGGTAACCAAAGCCCCCATAACAACATCAGAGTGTCCACCCAAATATTTAGTAACAGAATGCATAACTATATCAGCGCCTAAATCCAAAGGAGTTTGTAGATAAGGTGTTGCGAAAGTATTATCTACACACAACCATGCACCGCATTTCTTTGAAATCTTTGACATCGCTTCAATATCAACTATATTCATCATAGGATTAGTCGGTGTTTCAACCCAAATAATTTTTGTTCGATCATTAACAAGGGCCTCGACCTCAGCGGTATCTTGCATATTTACAAAATGAAATTTAATTCCATATTTCTCAAAAATGGTTTTGAAAATACGGTATGACCCACCGTACAAATCATTTGTCGAAATCACCTCATCACCTGGATTTAACATCTTAATTACGCAGTCAATTGCTGCTAACCCTGAACCAAAACACGCTCCGTATTTACCATTTTCGATTGCTGCAATATTTTGTTCCAACGCGTGTCTAGTTGGATTTAGTGTTCTGGAGTACTCATACCCCTTATGATTACCCACCCCATCTTGAACATAGGTTGACGTTTGGTAAATGGGTGTCATAATTGCACCTGTTGCTGGATCTGGTTGAACCCCTGCATGTATAGCTTTCGTTGCGAATTTCATCTGATAATTTTTGGTAAAATTAAAATTTCTTTTGGTTGAAGCGACAAAAATAATTCGTAAATTCAATATAAAATTTGAGAATGAACAACACCGAACTTGGATCTTTTGGAGAGCAACTCGCTTGCGATTATCTCATAAAAAAAGATTTCGAAATTATCGATAGAAATTATCGCTTTAAAAAAAGCGAGATAGATATTATTGCAAAAAAGGATAATCAATTAGTTATTATTGAGGTAAAAACAAGGCAAACTGCTGAAATCGGAGAGCCTTGGCAGGCTGTCACACGCGGAAAACAAAGGCAAATAATCCAAGTTGCCAATCAGTATGTTCAAAAAAATAAAATTGACTTAGAAACGCGATTTGATATAATCTCAATCATTCACAATTCTTTCAGGTCAGAAATAACCCATTTGGAAAGCGCGTTTTATCCACATTGGTAAATCAAGTCTTTTGGCTATCTTTGTAAATCTTTTAAACCAATTTAAAATGTCTCGATTACTTTTTACTTTTTTGGCTGTTAGTTTTACTTTTTTCAGTTTTTGTCAATTTGATATAAGTTATGAAAAATTAGGTGACTTAATTCTAGGAACAAGTTTGAAGGATGTTGAAAAATTGAGTGGGAGAACTTTTGAGATTCCAGTTGATGAAATTGAGGCAAAGTTTGAAACAACCATTAAAGGTAATGCCTACGAAATAACCTTTCAAGAGACTGAGGTTGATAAAGTAAAATCGATGGTATTACAGAAAATATCTACTAAAGACCCGAAATTTAAAACCAAGGAAGGAGCTAAAATTGGAATGTCTAAATCTGAACTTTTAGCTCTTTATAAGAATTTCTACAGTTATCAAATGCACAGAGCATATGACGATGAAACATGGACGTACTCCACGACTAAATTAGTTTTTGACATTGATAAACGTTACAACCAAAAAGAGATAAACTTTGAAGATTTTTCAGAATACAGAATCCTATTTTATATCGAAAACGACATTTTAACAGAAATCGCGATTATTAACGGTTACTTCTTATAATTAATAATCGACATCAAAAGCCATGATTAAAAAAAACAAACCGGAAGGCAAAAGACCAAATACAGGAAATAAAGCAGTTTCCAAGTCATCACCTGAAAAATCTAAGCCGAAAAAAGATGCGGAAACAGGAGTAAGTGCTCGAGATAAACGTAAATATATTGAGTTTAAACAGCGTGTAAAGAAGGGAGATCCTCTTCCTACATTCAATGAAGATGAAATTCGATTAAACAAGTATCTTTCAAATGCAGGAGTTTGTTCAAGACGAGAAGCAGATGTTTTACTGCAGACTGGTGTTGTTACGGTAAATGGAGAGGTTATAACTGAACTTGGATATAAAATCAAACCGGGTGATGTAGTTCAATACGATGGTGAGACAATAAACGCTGAAAAAAAACGATATGTTTTGCTAAATAAACCGAAAGGATTTATTACTACCATGGACGACCCAAGAGGAAGAAAAACTGTGATGACTCTTGTGAAAAAGGCCTGTCGCGAGCGAATTTATCCTGTTGGTCGATTAGATCGAGAAACAACTGGATTGTTATTATTCACAAATGATGGTGATATGGCAAAAAAATTAACTCATCCGCGTTATCAAGCCCGTAAAATCTACCATGTTGAAACTGACAAACCTATTAAGAAAGAAGATTTAGAAAAATTATTAAGCGGAATAGTTTTGGAAGATGGGAAAACGTATTGCGACAAAGCAAATTACGTTGATGGAGGGACAGATCACGAGGCCGGAGTAGAACTTCATTCAGGGAAGAACAGAGTAGTGAGAAGACTATTTGAGGCCTTGGGATATAAGGTTGTTAGATTGGATCGAGTTCAATTTGCAAGTTTGACAAAAAAAGACCTACCTCGTGGAATGTTTCGCCATCTAACAGAACAAGAAGTTGCCTTTCTAAAAATGACTTCATGAAGTTTGTGTTTCTTTTTATCCTAATGCTGCTTTTTATCTCCTGTAAGCCCAAAAGCAATTCAGGAGCTTCTGCTAAATCTAAACATCCATACGTCAATTATTTTTATCCGTATGATAGTACCCCACGAATCTATTGTTATCGAAATATCGCAAATGGATTGGACGAAGAATTTCATCGGATTTATGCAATTAAGGATCAAAAAGGACATCATGTTGTGGTAGAAAAATATGCCTCTAATGGCAGAATAATTGAGGCATTAAATTATAATTACGATTCTTTGCTTATCATGGATCATATGATTGTAGATAGAAAAAATCATAAAACTTCCTCCATATTACTTAAAAATAAACTATTCCCTAGAAACAGCAAAGAACAAACATGGTTTGCATCCAAATATCCTGGGCACATAGATTCTACTGTAATCTTGGATGAACTAAAAAGAAAAGTGATCAAGGAAAATATTGAATATCAAGTTTTAGAGGAGGAAAAAAGAAAAGCAATTGTTTTTGAGGATTTCCGTAGGCTTACCATGATAAATATTTTCACCAAAAAAGAACAATCCATTAGTACAACAGGTGAATCTATTTTTGCCGAAGGTTTTGGCCTCATCGAATTTTATTCAAAAAACAAGGTCGCTCATTTCAAATTAGAAAAGGTTATTTCTCAAAAGGAATGGATTCAATATATTAGTCGATGAAAAAAATAGTTGCTGTTTTATTTTTTTACGTTATTTCGAGTTTGACTTTTTACAATGCTCAAATTCACTCTTCATTTGTTGATGGTTTAACTTCATCTGGCAAACGTCAAAAACCCAAAAATTCAATGGCAAAAGGAACGGGATTTGTCTATTGGGGGTATAATCGATCTGCTTATACACGCAGCACAATTAATTTTATAGGTGCCGGTTACGATTTTACATTAAAAGGAGTAAAAGCAACGGATAGACCTTCAACAAAGATTGGCGAATATTTAAATCCCACTACTTTCACAGTGCCTCAATTTAATTTTCGTGCGGGTTACAACTTTAAAAACTACTGGAATATATCGGTTGGATATGATCATCTTAAATACGTTATGGTTCATGGTCCTGAATATTTATTGAATGGAAGGATAAATAGTGGAATCGATCCAAATTGGTCAGGAAACTTGTATGACAAGCGTGTAGTTACAAACGAAGAAGACTTTCACTATGAAAATTCAAATGGCATGAATTACATTCGTTTAGAGTTAACAAAAGTTCGAAATATAATTAGAAATAGAAGTGACAATTTCACGCTAAGCTATCTTCTTGGTGTTTCAGGTGGAACCTTACTATCTTTTAATGACTTTACGTTTGGAGGAAAAAAAGATGTGGCAACCGTATCGCTTTCCGGTGTAGGAATTTCTGGTCATGCTGGTATGCGTTTTGAATTTTTTAAATACGTATTTCTCCAAACGAATGTTGCCACAGGTTTAATGAGACAAATGAATGTTCGAACAAGGGCTAATGAATACAGTGCACTTGCTAAACAAACTTTTGGATATTTTGAGGGAAATGTTGTATTGGGCGCATTGTTTTACATACGCCCAACAAACTCATGTGATAGTTGCCCTGCCTGGGATTAGTCTTTTTTTCCAGCTAGCTTAAAATCAATTTTATAATAAAATATAGGTAACCGACCAAGTTGAGCCTTTTCAGCAATTGGCTCGCTTGTATCGTTTGGATCCAATTTAGGCGCATAAGCTAAACTCAACAAATTTCTGGTATTCAATAAATTCACCAAGTCTAACCCAAATTCATGCGTAAGTTTCTGCGTGTTCATTCTCCAACTTATTTTCAAATCAACTCTAAAATAATCTCTAAATGTATTTTCATTGAAAAGGCTATCCTTAAAAATAATTTCTTTTGAAGCCTCTGTTTGGGCAATATCGACAAGTCCATATCGTCTTCCTCCTGCTCTTGTAATTTTTGTACCTACACCTATTACTTGCTTTTTACCAATTTTAAATTCTTTTCCAGCAAGAACATTCCATACATAAGATAAGTCAATATTATTTGAAATATTTGATCCTTTGTACGAAGTGTTGCGCCAGATACCATCACTTGCTAAGTATTTTGAATCGTAAACACTTGCAGAGACCATAAAGAAAAAGCTCTTACTAAAGTACTTTTGCAACGTAAATTCTAAACCATAATTAATTCCTTTACCGCTGTTTACAAGTGTGTCATTCGGAAAAACTCGTGAAAATCCACCTCCGGCATTTACAAGTGAAAAAGAATTACTCATTGTATTTATTGGCAAATTATACAAATATTGATAGTAGGCTTCTGTTTTAAAATTCAAACCTGGACCAAAAGATTTTTCATACCCTATTCCGGAATGAAGACTTCTTGAAAAATCCATGTTTAAATTGTGCGCATTACCATCATTATCAGGATCATACGCATACGTGTAATACGGTTGAGTTTGGCTATGAAGGCCGGCACCTGCAAAAATAGATTGATCTCCTTTCATTCGATATTTCCATCCAACTCTTGGCTCTGCAGGACTTAAACTATTGCTTAACGAGAAATATTGAGCATGTATACCGGCTGTTAAATCCATTTTATCTGTGATTTTCCACTTCCACTGTGCAAATGGTTGAATAAGCAAGGCCATTCCTGAGTAATTCCATCGAGTAGCCCAACTATTTCGATCATCTAAATTAGTTAATACAGAATCCATATAGTTGAAAGAAAGCACATCAAAATTTACACCTGCTTTTATGAGATGCTGCTTATTTATTTTGTGATTTATTGCAGTATAACCGGATAATTTCATTGTTTTGAAATCAAAACCAAGCATATTAAACGAACTATCAACCTTAATTGTGGTATCAGCACCCGCCACCTCTAAACTCCTGTGTAAGTACATGTGGCGAGCATGTTGTTCTTCAAGTGAACCTGCTAGCGTGGCAGTTAAATACGTTTTCTCATTTAGCGATTTCTTGTAACTCAAGCCCGAAACGTACATACTTGTTCCAAAAAATTGATCGCGGTCTCCTTCTCCATAAAACTCTTTGGAATATTCCTTTTGTTCAGAAATCAATAAATCAATGTTACTTTTTCCACCCATTCCCCACCAAGAAAGCTGACCACCTTTTTTCAATTTCCAATTAAATTTAAACGCTCCATCACCATACACAGGTACAGCATCCGTTCCGATTGTCACACCTAATTTCTGGAAAAGTGCAAGGCTCGAGTATCTGCCCATCACCAAATAACTGGCGTTTCCATTCTTACCCATTGGACCTTCAGCTAACACCTCTGTACCAAATAAACCAAATTGGCCAGTAAATTCATGTTGATTATTATTTCCATTTCGGAGTTTAAGATCAAAAACACCAGAGGTACTATTTCCATATTCAGCAGGAAAAGCACTCATAAAGAAGTCTGAATTCCCTAAAATTTTATTGTTTAATACAGATACTGGTCCGCCTGTGCTTCCTGAAACGGCAAAATGTGATGGATTTGGAATATCTATCCCCTCCACTCTATAAACAACACCTAAGGGCGAATTTCCACGAACAACAATATCATTTCTGGAATCATCAGAACCTTGAACACCTGCAAAATTTGAAGCCATCCTTGCTGGATCCATTCGTGACCCAGGATAACGATTAGTTTCTTCCACACTGAATTGTTGTGAAGATAAAACAGCCATTTCGTTCAAAACTTCGCCTTTTTTTCGCGCTGTAACAACGATTTCTTCTTTCGTAACAATCATTTCCATTAAAGGAATATTCAACACTAATTCTTTACCCGAATTAACTTCAATAAAAACGGTACTTTGTTCATAAGAACTAAGTTTTGAAATTAATTTATGTTTACCCACCGGAATTTTCTTGATGGTAAATTCCCCATTTGCATCTGTTCCACCAATAAAACGCTCATTCGTATCATCGGTTATTACCTGAACTCTAACTCCTGACAAAGGATAATTTGTTTCGGCATCGTAAATCTTACCACGAACGGTTTGGGTGAGCTGAGAAAAACTAAAAACAGTAGAGAGAGAGAAAATAATAACTAATGCGTGTTTCATAGAATTAATTTTAAAATTTAAGTAAATCTAATGCATTTTACTATTTTGATATTCCCAGTCTTAAAAAGTAATTAACAGTATGCTATTAAAATTCAATTAATTCCTTAAAAATCGAATAACTATCGAATATTCTTGCTAATTTCACAGCCAAAGATTAGTGACTTATTTTATGCAGATTCTCAAAAAATTATTACCGCATATTATCGCTGTTGTTCTATTTATAGGTCTTTCATCGGTATATTTTAGCCCTCTGTTTAATGGATATTCCTTGAGACAAGGTGATGTTAAGCAATATCGTGGAATGGCGAAAGAAATCGATGATTATCGCATGATGAATGAAGGAGAAGCAATGTGGACAAATTCCATGTTTGGAGGAATGCCCGCTTATCAGATTTCCATTGACCATCCATCAAACGTTCTAAAGTGGATACACAACTTGATTACTCTGAATCTACCCACACCAATTGGAATATTATTCATCTCAATGTTAGGATTTTATATCTTGGGACTTTGCCTAAGAATAAACCCATGGCTTAGTATTTTAGGAGCAATTGCCTTTGGTTTTTCATCATTCAATGTTTTATACATTGGAGCCGGACACATTACAAAAGTGACTGCGGTTGCATACATCGCACCTACTCTAGGCGGACTGATACTTGCATTTAGAGGAAACAAATTACTAGGAGGAGCAATATTTATGTTGTTTTTTGGCTTGAATCTCACAGCCAATCACCTTCAAATCACATACTACTTAAGTATTTTATTGGGTATAGTTGCTATTGGAGAGTCTATTCGTTTGTTAATTGAGAAAAAAGCCCTTGAATTGGCAAAGGTTGGTGGAGTTTTGCTAATTGGTGGTGCACTTGCTATTATGCCTTCCACAAGCAACTTGATGACAACTTATGAATACAGTAAATACACAACCCGAGGAGCGACTGATTTAACCATTGAACCAGATGGAAAGAAAAAAGATGTGTCCACTCAGAAAGGACTAAACAAAGATTACATTCTAGAATATAACTATAGTCCAGGTGAGTTTTTATCGGTAGCTATTCCAAATGCCAAAGGTGGAAAGGATGATTACATTGGTAATAATGAAAGTGCAATGGAGAATATGGAGTCTGATTATGCTGACCAAGTAGCTCAAAGTAGTCAATATTGGGGTGGTCAGCGATTCAGCGGTGGCGCTATTTATCTCGGAGCCATAATCGTTGGATTATTTATACTTGGATTAATTTTCGTGAAAGACACCCTTAAATGGCCCTTTTTGGCATTGGGTCTATTAATTGTGTTTTTAGTGGGTAAAGAAAATGCAGTTAATGATTTCTTTTTGAATCAATTTCCTATGTACAATAAGTTTAGGGATTCAAAAATGATTTTGGTTATTTTGCAAGTCATAGCGCCTGCATTAGCTTTGCTTTTTGTCGATAAATTGATGAAAAAAGAAGGTTTACTTGGAAATCAAAAAACATGGTTATTTGGATTTTTAGGGGTTGCCGCTATTTTCATGCTATTGATCCTATCTCCATCAATTTCTGGTTCTTTTATCAAAGACACAGAGGTGAAACAATTCAGTGACGCAATCTCTTCAACAAAAGATCAAACACAGATTTCTGCCATCAACGGAATAAAATCAGATTTGATTCAAACGCGTATTTCAATTTTCAGATCGGATGCTATTCGTTCATTTTTGTTTTTTGGTGCTGCAGGCTTACTGTTGTTAGCTACCCTAAAATTTAAAATTAATCACAAGGCAATAATTGCTGTATTAGCTATTTTAATTCTTGGTGATCAAATAAGTGTTTGTAAGAGATATCTCAATAATGAAGAAGGCGATATGGGTTATGAGAGCTATGAAGAGAAACAAGTTGCTCAGACACCTTACACTCCTGAAAATGCAGATAATTACATATTAAACAAAGAAAAAAGATCCATTGGGTCATTTGATGCTGAAAGCCAGAAAGTGCTATCAAAAATGAAAGAGTATCATTTGTATTCTCATATTCAAGATGACAATATTTTACAACAGATAGCAAATTTTAGCGTCTTAAATTCTAATACAGACTACCGTGTTCTCAATTTCAATAATCCTTTCAATGAGACAGGGACAAGCTATTTTCACAAAAGTATTGGCGGATATCACGGGGCAAAATTGAAGAGATACCAAGAGTTAATTGATTTTTACATTGGGAATGAAATTCAAACCATTAACAGACTTGTTAGCCAGGCAAAGATGCAAAAACTTCGAGGATTAGATTCTCTTAAAATTGACAGTCAAGAAAAAGCAAAAGCGATTTTTGATACAATCTCTGTGGCTAATATTTCATTTATTGATAGCACTCCGGTACTCAACATGCTAAATACAAAATATGTAATTTTAGACAAGGGCAAGCAACCTGTTGAAAACACACAAGCTAACGGAAATGCTTGGTTTGTATCCGATTACGTACTTGCGAATACAGCAAATGATGAAATGAAAGCACTGAAAGGGTTTAATTCAAAAAACACGGTTATTGTTAACGCCAAGGAAACCGGTGCTTTAACCAAAGAATTCGGGAAATTTTCAAAATCATCTACAGATAAAATTACGTTAACAAAGTATGGTGCCAATCATTTAGCGTATACTTCAGAATCTAAATCGACACTACCAGCTGTGTTTAGTGAAATTTGGTATCCAGAAGGTTGGAATTGCTACATTGATGGCAAAAAGACTGATAAAGTTTTTAGAGCCAACTACATTCTTCGTGGTGCACTCATTCCAGCTGGTAAACACAAAATTGATTGGAAGTTTGAACCACAGACGTATTACACATCGAATACCTATTCAATGATAGGTTCAATAGGTTTGGTTCTGTCATGCTTACTGATTTTTGGTTTGAATTTGAAAAATAATTTACGTCCCAAAGATTAAAACACGGATTATATTAATGTCTCAATTAACAAAAAAAATTCCCCGACCTCTTGTTGAATTTGTATTAAGAATAATTACAAACTGCTACATATTTGTTTTGAGATTCAAGTTCAAAAGATTGATTATTCGAAAAAACACATCGGATCATTTTGTATTCAGGGATATTTTTCTTTTTGGTGAATTCAAACTACCAGTAGATATTGAACCTAAGCTAATTATTGATACGGGAGCCTATATTGGCTTATCATCACTTTATTATTCATCTCGATTTCCAAAGGCACACATAATAGCTGTTGAGCCTGAATCTTCAAATTTTGCTCTTCTGACTCAAAACACTGAATTACACCCGAATATTGAGCGAATCAATGCTGGGATTTGGTCAAAAAACACACGATTAAAAATTGTTGATTCCCAATCTGAGAAATGGGCTTTTACAGTTACTGAGGCAGACGAATCAGATTCTGACGGAATTAAGGCCGTTACAATAGATGAAATTTTAGCTACCTCTGGATTTGATGAAATTGACATTTTAAAAATTGATATTGAAGGTTCGGAAAAAGAAATCTTTGGTAGAAATAGTGAAAACTGGTTGAAAAAAGTAAAAATTATTGTCTTAGAATTGCATGATCGCTTAATCCCTGGTTGTTCTGATTCAGTTTATAATGCCCTGAATAAGGAAGAATGGCAGGAATATAAAAAAGGAGAAAAAGTAATATTTATTAAAAAACAGATTCAAACTAGATAATCTGAAGAAGAATATTGATAAAAATGGAAACAAAACAATATTGGGATGATTTTTACAAGAAAAATCTTGCTCCTCAAAATGAAAGCAATTTCGCAAAAGAAACATTAGCATACATTGAGAAAAATCAACTCGATCATCTTAAATTAATCGACTTAGCCTGTGGAAATGGAAGAGACACCTTCTTTTTCTCTGGCCAAGGGATAGACTCAACAGGAATTGATATTTCTGTTCAGCCCAATGCAGAAAAACCGGTATTCCTTAAGGAAAATATATTGGAGTTTGACTACTCTGATTATCAGCTTATTTATTTAAGATTTATCGTTCACGCATTAAAAGAAGAAGATTTGGATAGTTTGTTGAATCGAATTAAACAATCAAATAAGACGCAATACATTTTTATCGAAACGCGATCGGCAAAAGGCATTTCAGATCAAGATAAAATTGAAACTTTTTTCAAATCGTCAATTGGCGAGGAACATTTTAGAATGCTCTATTCAGAAGCTTATCTCACTGATAAACTAATTTCGTATTTTCAGATTGAAAGTGTAGAAGAAAAAAATGGTTTTTCAATCTACAAAGGTGAAGATCCTGTATGCATTCGTTATGTGTTGAGAAACAATTAAAATCTACAATGATTGAAGATTTTTCAGTTTATAACGGAGAAAACACAGAACTCAGAAAGGCGCAAATGCGCATGTTGGAAATTTTAGTGCATGTATCTACCATTTGCGACAAACACGCCATTTCTTATTGGATTGATTATGGAACGCTTTTAGGCGCTGTAAGACATAAAGGATTTATTCCTTGGGATGATGATTTGGATATTTCTGTCTTAAAAAAAGACTACAAAAAACTATCGGTACTATTAAAACAGGAACTCCCTCAGCATTTGGCTTTTCAAGATTGGAAAAACGAGAAAAAATTGACGGTTAAGGCAGCAAAAATACGCGACAAAAAATCGTACTACGATGATGGCTTAACAAAAAGAGGGGAAATGAAATATCAAGGTATATTCATAGATGTTTTTCCTGTTGAATTCATTGCATCCTTCAAGATTAAAAAATGTATTGATTTTTTTTACGGAAGGTCTTTCCGTAGGTTGCGTGGTTTAAATTCTAGTAAATCTGAATATCTGTTGGCTTGTTTAATTTGGCCATTTGCCGTATGTATGACTTTGGGCATGAGATTATTAACGTTTGTAACTCAGTCAAAAACACTTGCAAATATTCACGGTGGATTAAATTTACCAGTGTATCACAAGGAAAGAGATATCTTTCCTTTAAAAAAAATAAGCTTTGAAGGGAAAGAATTTTCTTGTCCCAACGATTGTGATACGTTTTTAAGGTCAATATATGGCGATTATATGAAAATTCCACCAAAAGAAAAACGACAAGTACACGCGAATAGTATTGAATTCTTAGATTAATTCTTATGATTGTGGAATCAAATATTCCTAATATATCTGTGATATTACCTGTATACAATGCCGAAAAGTATATTAAGGAATCCATTGAAAGTATTCTAAAACAATCTTTTGGAGATTTTGAACTCATTCTTATTAATGATGGCTCAACTGATGATAGCGAAAAAGAAATTCTATCATTTGAGGATTCCCGAATTAGATATTTCCTCAACGAAACGAATCTAGGTTTAATAAAAACCTTAAATAAAGGCATTGCCATGGCTAGAGGGAAATACATTGCACGAATGGATGCCGATGACATTTGCGCTCCCAATAGATTTGAAAAGCAATTCAACTATTTGGAGCAAAACCATGATGTTGTAATTTGTGGTTCGTGGGCAAAAATCATTGATGAATTTGGTGTTGTTACAGGTAGGATAAAGCGAATTGACACCAATGCGCTTATTCGAGCAAATATGCTTTTTACCACCCCGTTTGTGCACCCTACAGTTATGATTCGAAAAGAAGTTCTTGAAAAGAATCAATACAATGAGGATGCAAAACATTGCGAAGATCTTGAACTTTGGGTTAGATTGTCCGAAGAACCTACTTATAAATTTCACAACCTACCTGAATTCTTATTGAATTATAGAATCCATTCTTCGAATGTTTCAGTGATAAATACTGATTATCAAACAGAAAAACGACAACAACTCATTAGACCCTATGTAGAAAAACTAATGGGTCAAGTTACAAATGAAGAGTTAAAAACACATTTTTTGACCTTTAGCCCGGATGCGGTTTCCAAATCTGAACAAGGTAAGATAAAAACCTGGTTAGTTGCATTGGCTAAGAAGAATAACAGCACACATGTTTTTGAGACAAAATCTTTCAATGCTTTGTTACTAAGTCGATGGTTTATTACGTGTATTCGTTCAAAGTCCTATTTTCAGCTCCTTCAAATTGGATTACCTTGGTACAATCTAACTACCCTATTTCAGTCGCTTAGACTAATATTAGCTAAATAACGTAAGTTCAGTATAAGCATTATTCCTTCTTCCAACCCAAAAGTCCTTGGGTTAACCACCATCGAAATGCCAAAATCATATTTCCTTTAGAAAATTGAAATTTAAGTGAAAACAAAATCCAAAGAACAAAACTTGCCATCCAAAGATAAATTTCTTTCAAAATTCGTATAAAAAACAACAATCCTCCGTCAGTCAAAGTTCTTACGCGCTCACTCATCCCCGCTCCAATGGCTTGCCTACGGATAAATGATGAAGTGGTTCTTTCTATTGGTACACAATGAAATACAACAATTTCAGGATCATATAAAACTTCTAAATTTGCTTTGTATATACGATCAAAAAGTTCTTTTTCCTCACCACCTATCATGCTTTTATCCGTTCTACCCAGAGAAGTATTGAAAGACCCAACTTTACCGAAAACATCAACCTTAAAAGTCATGTTGGATCCACGTGGATAGCTCTTTTTAGAAAAAAGAAAAGGAGAATCGCCCAAATTAAAATAACCTAAAAGAGAATTTAAGTATTTATTTTCCCAACTTGGTATTATACTTTCATAATGAAGAAGTATTTTACCACCCACAGCTTGTATTTTTTCATTCTCGGAAAATGCTCTCACGCAATTTTCCAAATAGAGCTCATCAATAAAGGCATCATCATCCAAAAATGTTATCAATGGGGAACGAGCAAGTTCAATTGCATTATTTCTAGCATGTGACAATCCTTGTTTTGTTTCTTCAGAATAAACCGTTTGAATATCAGAATTTTTCAGACAAAATTCACTAAACAATTCCTTGGTATTTCCTGGTGAATTATTATTCACTAAAACCACCTCAAAATTGTTTCTATTTAACGTCTGTGCGCTTATCGAATCAAACAATTGATTAAGATACCTTTCTCTATTATAGGTACATATGGCAACAGTAATTTTCAACATTTGATGAGAAACACACTAAATTAAGTTATCACAAAGATACTTACATTCTTATCTCTTTAATTAAAATATCTCTCAATTTTAGCTTTAAATAATATCTTTGTTCCTATTAATCATGGGATTCATTCAAAAAGATGCCCTTAGAACAATGCTAACATCCTATTTGGGCGTGGCGTTGGGGTATATAAATAAAGCTGTCTTATTTATTCTTATTCTGTCAACTGAACAGATAGGATTGATGAATCTATTACTTTCAGTTGGACTTCTATTTGCTCAATTTGCCAATTTGGGAACGTTTTATACAACCTGGAAGTTTTTTCCATTTTTCAAAAATAAGGAAAAGCAACATTTTGGATTTATTCCCTTGATGCTCTTAATAGTTTCAATTGGCGTAGTCGTTTTTACCTTGATAGCCTTTGTGTTTCGATCAAAAATAGAAAATCTATACATCGAAAAATCTCCTTTATTTTCTGAATATTTTATCTGGATAATACCAATTGGGATTTCATATGTGTTTTTTATGGTCTTTGAAATCTATCTGAGAAGTTTGTACAAAAACCTATTGGCCGTTATCGTAAATGAAATTATTCTGCGACTAATCTTAACAGTATTACTTGTTCTTTTGCTATTTGGCATTCTTAATTTCGAACAGCTCGTAATCATTCATAGCCTTAGTTATGTTATTCCAACCCTCATATTGATCCTTTATCTTAAAAAAATAGGTGAATTAAATCTTTCTACATCCTCTATTCAAATATCCAAACGTTTCAAAAGAATTCTATTTCAATTTTCAGGTATAAATTACATTAATACATTAGGTTATGTTCTCGTTACATCTCTTGATTTGCTAATGGTTTCACAAATGATTGGACTGAAAGCTACGGGAGTTTATAGTACCATGGTTTTTCTTGCTGGAGCAATCTTAGTCCCATACAAATCATTACATCGTGTTAGCGTGCCGTTGATTTCTGATTATTGGAAACACCGACAAATGGATAAGATGCATGAACTATATATTAAATTCAGCTCGGTTTCCTTGGTAATTGGACTTCTTTTCTTCTTAATGATTTGGTTAAATTTCGATCCTTTGTTTTCCTATTTACCACTTGAATTCAGCACTGGAAAATGGATTTTCTTCTTTTTAATACTTGGAAAGCTAATCGATATGTACTGTGGATTGAATGGGTCTATTTTAGTAACAAGTAAAAAATACAAATACGATGTTTACTTTACTTTACTTTTAATTGGAGTTGTATTTGTGCTTAACCTCATTTTGATTCCGATTTATGGAGCAAATGGCGCTGCTATTTCAACGTTAGTTGCCTTGTTTTTATATAATGCCATTCGACTATTTTTTGTGGCTTACCATTTCAAGATGTTACCATTCACAAAAAATCAATTACCTGTAATTCTTTTGGGAATGCTAACGTTGGTAATTGGAAGTTTTACCATTCATTTATCGGACAGACCCATTTTTCAACTAATCATTCAAACTTCCGTAGTAACAATACTATTCTTGGTTCCACTCTATTTTCTCAAACTTGAAAACGAAACCGTTGGATTTATTAAAAATTTAGTTCAGCGAGCAAAAAAACTTCTAAAACTAGGATAGACTCATCGCTGTTTTCAACGCCTGAAGAGCAGTAATTAACCCCTTACTGTTTTTCCCACCGGCAGTCGCAAAGAAAGGTTGGCCACCTCCACCTCCTTGAATGTGTGATGAAACTTCTCGGATTAATTGAGCTGCATTCCACTTGTTTGATTCAACTAAGTTATCTGAAATTATAATGCTTAACCCACATTTTTCTCCTTCCGTATTTCCAATTACACCGACAAAATTTGGGGTTTCTCCCTTTAGTTGAAATAGAATGTCTTTTACCGAATTTGCATCCAAAGCAACAACCTCACCCAAAAAGTGAACACCATTTATTTCAGAGATTTTCAATTTCAATTCAGCCTTCATGCCTTTCGCTTTTTCACGTTGAAATTGCTCAATTTCTTTGGTCAATTGTTGATTTTTAGTTAGTAAATCATCAATCGCTTTCTCCAAATCTTTCGGATTTTTCAACAACATATTTATTGCATCCAATTTAGCTGCCTTATCTTTGAAAAAAACTTCTGCAGTAGCTCCAGTAATTGCCTCAATTCTTCGAACTCCCGCTGCAACAGCCGACTCAGAAATGATTTTAAACAAACCTATTTTTGCCGTATTTGAA
This sequence comes from Crocinitomicaceae bacterium, assembly GCA_044361535.1. Taxonomy (GTDB): domain Bacteria; phylum Bacteroidota; class Bacteroidia; order Flavobacteriales_D; family Crocinitomicaceae; genus UBA952. The sequence goes on along the minus strand of JBIKIQ010000011.1, from coordinate 61,976 downwards.
ACGTGAATGCCCCCACATAATTCCACTGAATCACCAAACTTAATAACACGTACATTATCACCGTATTTTTCTCCAAACAAGGCCATCGCTCCCATTGCTTTTGCTTCATCAATTGGCACTGCTCTGCGTTCGTCCAACGAAATGTTTTGGTGAATTACCTGAGTTACCAACGCTTCAATTCGATCCATTTCTTCATCCGTTACCTTCACAAAATGAGAAAAATCGAAACGCAAATACTCTGAATTTACCAACGACCCTTTTTGTTCAACATGTGTACCCAAAACCGTTCTTAAAGCATGGTGTAACAAATGCGTAGCGGAATGATTTAAGGCGGTTATATTTCTTCTATTGATATCAACTTGGGCAGAAAATTCACCCGACAAGTTAGAAGGGATTTTATCCGTTAAGTGGATTATTAAGTTATTTTCTTTCTTCGTATCAAAAATTAAAATTGTATCTGAATCATTTTTCAAGACACCCTTATCTCCTACTTGTCCTCCTCCTTCTGGATAAAACGGTGTTTGATTTAAGACTAATTGATAAAACGTTTTTTGTTTCTGAGAAACCTTTCGGTATTTTATAATCTGAACCTCTGCTGAATCGCAATCATACCCGATAAATTCAGTTGTTACATCTGGATTCACTTGCATCCAATCATCCGTTTCAACTGCTGTTGCTGCACGAGAACGTTCTTTTTGAATTTGAAGTTCCTTTTGAAAACCTTCTTCATCGATGCTCAATCCATTTTCGCGGGCAATTAAAGACGTTAAATCAACTGGAAAACCATAGGTATCGTACAATTCAAAAACGGAATCACCAGAAATTATCGTTTGATTTTTACTTTTCGAATGTTGAATCAAGTCATCCATACGCTTAATTCCTTGCTCAAGCGTTCTGAAAAAACTATTTTCTTCTTCGCGAATTACCTTTGCAATTAACTCTTTTTCTCGGATTAATTCTTCGTATGGATTTCCCATTAAATCTACCAAAACCAGGGATAAATCACTTAAAAAGGAATCTTTCAAGCCTAAGGTTTGATATCCGTAACGAACTGCTCTCCGCAAAATTCTTCGGATTACATAACCAGCGCCATTATTTGCGGGTAGCTGACCATCTGCAATTGAAAAAGCAATGGTTCGTACATGATCTGCAATTACCCGCAAAGCGATGTCCGTTTCTTCAGATTTACCGTATGAAATTCCTGATACTTTCACCATATGCTGAATCAAAGTCTGAAACAAATCTGTATCGTAATTACTTTGCTTTCCTTGTAGCGCCATAGCCAAACGTTCCAAGCCCATTCCTGTATCAACATGAGTTGCAGGAAGAGGTTCAAGAGAACTATCAGCTTTACGATTAAACTGCATAAAAACGTTATTCCAAATCTCTATAACTTGCGGATGATCTTGATTTACCAAGTCTTTCCCGTTGATAGTACTTCGTTCGCTTTCATCTCTCAAATCCACATGAATTTCGGTACATGGACCACATGGCCCTGTATCACCCATTTCCCAAAAATTATCCTTTTTAGAAGCTAAAACTATTCGCTCTTCAGAAATAAATCGTTTCCAAATCGCATAACTTTCATTATCTTTTGGAACATTATCTTTTGCATCTCCTTCAAAAACTGTAACATATAAACGATCAACAGGAATTTTATAAACTTCTGTCAACAATTCCCATGCCCACGAAATTGCTTCTTCTTTGAAGTAATCTCCAAAAGACCAATTTCCAAGCATCTCAAACATAGTATGATGGTAGGTATCTACACCAACCTCTTCTAAATCATTATGTTTACCAGAAACTCTTAAGCACTTTTGTGAATTGGCAACACGACGATCTTTGGGAACTTGATAACCCAAAAAATAATCTTTGAATTGGTTCATTCCAGCATTAGTAAACATTAAGGTTGGATCATTCTTAACAACCATGGGTGCCGAAGGAACAATTACATGTCCTTTACTGGCAAAAAAAACGAAAAATTTTTGGCGAATTTCAGATACCGTCATTCAAATACATTTAGGGTGCAAAGGTAGGAAAATGAGTTGAATTGGGGATGTTGTACTTCGATAAACTCAGTGCAAATCGATAAACTCAGTGCGTGAACTTCGAAATTCCTCGACAAGCAAAGAAAACTCAGTGCAAATCGATGAATCCAATCCGCGCTAGTGATATCCGGGTAACTGAATTAGGAATTCAATTAATTGGCTCGACTGAATATCCTTTGGAACGGAGCAATTGAATGACCCCATTTTCTCCTGGCAAATGTGCCGCACCTACTGCGATAAAAAATGTATTTGATGCAATATTTTTTTCTATAACCTGAATCCAATTTTTGTTACGAACCTCTAAAAAATTATAATTGAATTCAGGAATTGCATTGGATTCTTCAGAAACCACCTTATGAAGACCTTCCAAATCTTCTTTTAAATACAGATTCAACATATCGTCAAACTGCTCAGTTGGATTGCTTCCAAATTCTTGCATCAACATCTTAGCTTGATCTTCAACCGTAATTTTATTAATTGTTTGCATCTGAAATTCGATAGATTCCAAACCAATCATCGTCATTTTTCGCTTTTTTGCAATTTTCATGAATTCCATCTCATACGAGGATATTTCCCCCATTTGTTCTTGGGCAACTACGGATGAAAAGAAAAATGGCTTTAATCGATAGTACTTTTTTAATTTTCCTTTTTTTAATTTTAATGAATCTAGGCAATATGTATTTAAGCGATTAAACTCTTCGGCGCTCAAGTAATTTCTCAACGTTTTTCCATTTGGTAAAATCATTTCTTGCGCAACTCGTATTTTTGTTTTTAAATCCATGTCTAAATCAACTTCCATAGCCATTTTGGAAGAAGAATTAATTGCATCTTGAATTTTTGAAGAAATAGAAAATTTCTCTTTTGGCATAACGTGAATCGTTCCATAGAGATAAGAATTTTGTTTCACACCATTACCACTTATCTTCCAAAGAAGTTGGGCATTTGAAAAGTAGACAACAAAAAAGAAAAAAATAATCGTTAAAAACTTCATCGTATTAATCATTAAAAAGTGAGTCAACAAAAGCCTTTTTATCAAACAATTGTAGATCCATCATACCTTCTCCTACACCTATGTATTTTACTGGAATTTTCATTTGGTCCGAAATGCCTATTACAACACCTCCTTTAGCAGTTCCATCTAATTTAGTGACTGCCAAGGCATTTATATCTGTTGCTAACGAAAATTGCTTAGCCTGTTCAAACGCATTTTGCCCAGTTGAACCATCGAGCACCAATAAAATTTCATGAGGTGCACCAGGGACTACTTTTTCCATAACACGTTTGATTTTATTCAATTCATTCATCAAATTAACCTTATTATGTAATCTACCTGCTGTGTCAATAATTACAACATCTGCATTTTGAGATTTAGCTGATTGTAGGGTATCAAACGCCACACTGGCAGGATCAGCACCCATCCCTTGTTGCACAATTGGAACATCTACTCTTTGAGACCAAATTATAAGTTGATCTACGGCAGCAGCACGAAAGGTATCAGAAGCTCCGAGTACCACTTTCAAACCTGCTTGTTTGAATTGATAAGCCAATTTCCCAATAGTAGTTGTTTTTCCAACACCATTAACCCCAACAACCATAATTACATAGGGATTACCATTGGATTCAGGGATTGAAAATTGGTCTTGATTGGTTGAATTATTTTCCTCTAATAGTGAAGCAATTTCTTCTCGGAGGATACGCTGTAACTCATCGGTTCCCATAACCTTGTCTTTGGAAACACGGTTTTGAATCCGATCAATAATTTTCAATGTTGTTTCTACACCAACATCAGAAGTAATGAGAACCTCTTCCAAATTATCAAGAACCTCATCGTCAACGGTTGATTTCCCGAGAATGGCACGAGCAATTTTACCTAGGAAACTTTGCTTCGTTTTATCCAGGCCTTTGTCCAAATTCTCTTTGGTTTCTTCCGTGTTGCGCTTAAAAAAATCAAAAAATCCCATATTTTTTTTTCTATAAAAAAAGAAAAGCTCCCTTGAAAATAAGGAAGCTTACTACTAAACATTTCAAATTGGATTAATTCTTTGCGAACCAATCTTTCACTTTATCATTGTGAACAATTTCTTCTTTGAAGGTGTAAGATCCTGTTTTGTCAGATTTAACCATCTTAACTACTTTGGTATGTTCTTTACCACCACCTTTCTGTAAACTCGCTACAACTTTCTTAGCCATGACTTACTTATTTAATTTCTTTGTGAACTGTATATCTCTTCAACACCGGATTAAATTTCTTAATCTCCATTCTATCTGGTGTGTTTTTTCTGTTTTTTGTTGTAATGTATCGAGAAGTTCCTGGCATCCCCGATTCTTTATGCTCAGTGCACTCAAGTATCACTTGAATTCTGTTTCCTTTTGCTTTCTTTGCCATTTTCTAAAATTTTGATTCTGTTTCTCAACAGGATTATTTCAAATATCCTTTTTCACGAGCTTCTTTAATGCAAGCTTCAATACCATTTTTGTTGATTGTTCTCAACGCTGACGTAGAAATTTTCAATGTAATATATTGATTTTCTGCAGGTAAGAAAAATTTCTTTGTTATTAGATTCGGATAGAATCTCCTTTTGGTTTTACGGTTAGAGTGAGAAACATTGTTTCCTACCATTACTGCTTTTCCTGTTAATTGACAAACTCGTGACATAAGACTATACTTAATTGCTAAATTTTAAAGCGGCTGCAAAGATACGCATCTTGTTTATAAATGCAAATTTTTTACTGCTTTTTCCAAAAAAAAGTTTCAAAAAAATAAATCATACCTATAGGTTGTATTTTTTACCAACGATTTTCGCTAATAATATCTGAAACTTAGTTTTTGATCAATGATTTAGTTTTTCCAACCTGATTCCCGGCCTTATCTGAAAGAGCAATAAAATAAATGCCGTTTTTTAAACCTCCAATGTCAAGCAAAACCTCCTCATTATTTCTGATAATCTCAAGCAACTTTTTGCCTGTATAATCATGTACAATTACTTTCTCTATGTTATCCTTTGTTTTTATTACTAAAATCTCATTAGCTGGATTTGGATACATCTCCCATGCCAATTCTTCTTCTGAAAGACCGGAAGTAGCGCAGGATTTGGAAGCTAAAAATTCCCAAATAATCTGTGGTGAATAAAAATCCATATTGATTGTACCTACACCCCCGTTCCAAGTTGAAATACCCGGCCACTGATGACCTCCACCACTAACTTTTATATGTTCCAATGCTTGTCCTCCGCAGGCAGAATATGTAATTCGTTGAGCAGAAGAAAGATCAAATAAATTGGTGTTTGGCAAGTCAATTGTTGTGGTGCCTTGCGCGCATCCCAAATAATTCCTCCATTTCTCGAGTATCATTTCAACCGATGCTCCCGTGGCCACTCCTCCATTATAGGGAACAACTGCATCCGCTGTGCCATGAATATGCAAAACAGAAGTCTTATGACTTGGGTTACAATTGGCGTAAACTGTATCGCTCATAGTTCCGGAAACTGTAGCAATTGCAGCAAAACATAAATCAGATTCACATGCCATTTTGTGACTCATAAAAGCCCCATTTGAAAATCCACAGAGATATTGCTGGTAAGGATTCGTATTAAAGTTTTGCTGAAAATAACTAATTAATGCTTCTAAAAAACCCTTATCATCTGCCGTGGAGACACTTACATTCATATTAGCATTCCATGCATTGCTCAAGCCACTTGGATAAACTGCAATAAATTTTTCTTGTTCGGCGATTTCATTGAAATTAGTGATATCCATGACTCCACCCCCTGTTTGAGTCAAACCATGAAGAACAAGCAATAAAGGAAGTGATTGGTCAGTTGAATAGTCTGATGGAACATAGTAAAAATAAACCCTATCAACGCCATTGTGATTCAATGATTGAAGAACTTGACATTTATTTTTAAATGAAAAAATAAACAGAAATAAAAACAAAACGAAGCTCTTCATTAACGATTACAGGTAAGTGAATGAGGTAGTAACCACCAAAAATAATCAATTAATAAGGCCGAAATGGCTTTTCCATTTTTTTTGTTGGTCAAAATCTAGGTATTTGCCTAGGAAAAATATGTTTTTTTACAACTGAATATAATCTTTATTCTAACTTCGTGAAAAAAAGTACCATGAATAAGAAAAAAGTGTTTTTAGTTTCACTAGCTCTATTTTTACTAGTAGCAACTTCAATGATCATTAATGTTCACTTATACACAAAAGAGCGGGTTTATAACTTAGGCAAATCAATTGGTGAAAGCTCGTGGTATGGCCCTGTTGATTTAGGTAATTTACTAACTTTAAATTATTGGCAAATTCCTTCTGAACAATTTGACTATGAGAAAAATCAAAACAAATGGCGTGATATGATTGCTACAGATCCTTCATTGGCCTATGCCGCGGTTGATATCTACTCAACTGATTTTGTGGAAGGATTCAAGGATGGATTTGAAGAACAGAAGAAAAGTCAATTAGGTTACATGTTAAAAAACAATTCAGGTAGTACTTATTCTGAATATGATATTGATATGGCTCTTTCTAAAAATTCGGATGATTTCTTGCGAATGACTGTTGCAAATATTAAAAAATACCAATCATTGATTGATGATTTACTTAAATTAGATGATTCAAAATTAAACACTTTAGTTAATTCAATTTCTAAAGACCCAATGGTGTTTTATAGTGATACAGAACAACCAATTGAAGCCAAGGAACTGAAAAAGTGGCTAGTAACAAACGGATACATAAATAAAGTGGAAGAAATGACCTATAAATCAATGCCTTATTATGGTCAATTTCCAACAGATGTCATTTTATTGACGAGGAGAATTTCCAGTTCATATCCAAGCTGGACAAACCGAAGAACGCTTCAGGAAATGAAGAAGTTTTCGTTGCATGTTCAAAATAAATTGAATGTTAAATAAATTAATTCCATGAAAAAATCAACCTTGATATTAGCTTTTATAATACTTATTATTTTTGGTTTAGGATTTATACTTGGACTAGAATTCGATCATGTATTTCTAGGTATAAAACAACCAGGATCTAAAGATACAAATACGCCATTTAAATTATTTTCAACATTTTCAGGAATAATTTTTTCAATTTCAATTCTATTTTATTACTATAAAAAAGCAAAAGCAGCAGAGAGTCAAAACAATTAATTTCGAACCATTTTTACACGAAAAACAAGAGAAAAATAACTGAATTTAAGCATAATACAATCAATATTAAAGTTATCCTATCGTTATTTTTGAAATTTGCTAACTAAACTGAGTTGTTTTTTTTATTGATTTTTGCTTAATTTTAGTAAATGCGATTACTTAACTTCCTTTTATTACTATTTCTTACATTACAATCGTGTGATATTCAACTTGGACCATCGTTTAATCCAAAAGAAGACAAACTACCGAAACCCGTTCGAAATCAAGACATGGGATTTAAAGAACTAAAAAAGAACTTGCTTTACATTGACTTAAAAAAGAATATTTACATCAAATTTGGAGAAGAAATAGTTTTAGAAAATGAAAATCGAAAGGTTACGGATTACCGCTATTTCAATCTAATTAAATATCAAGATACTGTATTGCCTTTGCAGAAGATTGTTGATGTAAAAAGTTTTAGCCAAATTAATCGATTGAAGTTTGAAGACAAAAATCATTACTACATTTACAACCAAAATGCAAAACGCCCCCCGCTTTTTACATGTTTTGAAAAAAAATAGATCTATGAAAAATTTATTATTCGCGTTTGTTTTAGCGGCTTCAGGTTTCAAAGGAATTGCGCAACAAACACAAGCAAGTAACTCCACCTGTTTTACGGTGCCAAAAGAAATGAAAATCAGTGAATTAAATAACATTCAGATTTCAAACGATTGCATGATTACCTCTTTTTCTTTTCAATTATTCAATCGATGGGGCGAATTAATGAGGACATCGAACAAAATGACAAATCCATTAATTTTTGGTGATTCAGAGAGTCAAATTAACGACTCAAAAAAGAAAAAGAAACGTAATAAAACTAAATCACCAAGCCTTGATAAACCTTTAGAACAAGGGGTTTATTTCTACATTATCACGTACACTTTACCTGGAGAATCCAAGACAGAAAAACAAACGGGTAATATCACATTCTTCTAAGAAATAAACTATGCATGAGCTCAAACTGATACTTTCTCAATTTCCTGGTGGCGAACCTTTTTATGAGTTCGATATATCAAACCAACCCTTATCAACGACACTTCAAGTTGACTTGAAACAATTAACTGGAATTTTCACACCAGAAAATTCAGACAGCGGTTATTTTGTAGCGCAATTAGCCAAATTCCTCGACAAATTACCAACACCAAAAGTCTTATTGTATGTTTGTTCAGATTGTGGTGATATTGGTTGTGGTGCCTTAACTGCTAAGATTCATTTCAATGAAAAAACAGTAGTTTGGAGCTACTTTGCTTATGAAAATGCAAATGAAACTATTGAACATTATCCGAATATTGGTCCGTTTGAATTTGAAAAAACTGCCTATTTAAGTTCTTTTGAACAATTAGTATCCTTAACAAAAAACTAATTATTTTACAGTAATTAGCTAGTTAATTTAATCTTCAAATAATCTTAAGGTTATCCTTTACTAAGATTTCTTTCGTATTTTTGACTATGCAAATTTTTCCAAAAGCTGTTCTATTTTTATGTGTTATATTGTCATTTAACCAATTTTTTGGTCAGGGCTATTACCCCATGGGGGGACGCTCACAATCCATGGCAAATGCAAGTAATACCTTAGAAGATATTTGGGCTTTTCATCACAATCCAGCGGCATTAACTGGGCTTAAAAAAATAGAAATTGGCATTAGTTATGAAAATCGATTTTTGTTAAAGGAAATGCAATCTCAAGGAATCGCTTTTGCTGTACCTTTAAAAAGAGGGGTAATTTCGGCAGGGGGGCAACGTTTTGGCTACCGAAATTTTTTATCTTATAAAGCAGGCGTTGGTTATAGTTTGAAATTGAGCGAATTACTTTCTGCTGGAGTTCAATTGAATTATTTGGGAGTACGCTTACCCGAAAATTATGGATCAAAAAATACAGTAACCGCCGAACTTGGTCTTTTAGCTAAAATTACCGAGAAATGGAATATTGGATTTAGCCTATTCAATCTGGGCAGAAACAAACTTTCTGACTATCAAGAAGATAGATTTAGCACCGTCATGCGCTTGGGCTCTTCCTACTCCATTTCTAAAAAAGTCCTGTTAACGGCTGAAGCTGAAAAAAATGTAGATTACGCCATGCGTGGAAAATTTGGAATTGAGTACAAGCTAATCGACAACTTTTTTCTTAGAGGTGGTTTTGCATCTGCTCCAATAGAAGGTTCGTTTGGTTTTGGATACCGATTCAAAGAACTATTAAAATTAGATATTGGAAGTTCCTATCATCAAATTTTGGGTTGGTCTCCCCATTGTTCATTTTCCTACCAATTTTAGAAAATGATTCGTAAACTGCTATTTCTCCTCTTCTGTTTTATCCTTATTCAAGCCCATTCACAGGATAGAAATGAAATAATACAACAACGAATTGAATTTATTTCCGAACAATTACAATCGGAAGACATCGATTTAACAAATGTCATTGAGGCGCTTAATTTTTATTACGACAACAAGTTAAATCTCAATGCAGCAAACGCTGAAGAATTGGAGGAATTAAATTTATTAACGGCCGTTCAAATAAATGATTTACTACTTCACAGAAAGAGATTTGGCAAGTTTATTTCAATTTATGAACTACAAAGTATGCGTTTCTGGGATCTTTCCACAATTCAGCTTGTACTTCCTTTTGTGTATATTGATGATAAATTGGATAATCTACACATCTCATTGAAAGAAGCTTTAAAAGAAGGTAAGTTTGAATGGTTTTTACGTTACCAACCTACTGTAGAAAAAAAAGCTGGATATTCTGAGGTTTCCGATTCCATTTTGCAAACTTCAAACAACTATTATTACGGGAATTCAGATAGATACTATTCCAGATTTCGCTATACCTACAAAACAAATATTAGCATTGGAATAACTGCAGAAAAAGATGCCGGCGAGCAATTTTTCAGAGGAGCACAAAAAAATGGTTTTGACTTCTATTCAGCACATATTTTTTATAAAGGAGGAAAATATCTTAAATCTTTTGCCATTGGTGACTATCAAGTACAAGTTGGTCAAGGATTGAATTTATGGTCGAGTTACGCTTTTGGAAAAACTGCCGACATCGCCACTATGAAAAGAAATGCGATTCCTATAAGAGCATATACATCTGTCGACGAAAATCGTTTTTTAAGAGGAGTTGCAGCTGATTTAGGATACAAAAATTTCAGTTTGTTATCGTTTGCCTCTGTAAAAAAAGTAGATGCTACGGTAGCTATTGCTGATTCAACCTTTGATGACCTTGAATTTATTTCTACCATTGATTTATCAGGATTGCACAGAACGAATCGAGAAATTGAAAAGAAGAATGGATTAACTGAGTATATTGCTGGTTCAAATTTACGCTATGTCAACAGTGCACTTCGTCTAGGAGCTGCAGCAGTAATTCAAGGATACGACAAACCATTTGTAAAAAATGAAACTATATATAATCAATATGATTTCAGGGGCAAACAAAATCTTGCGGCAAGTGTAGACTACAACTATGTTTATAAAAATATCAATCTCTTTGGGGAAGTAGCACGAAACTATTTTCAATTCAACGGTGAAAATTTTGGTGGAACGGCTATGGTTCATGGAGCTATGCTTTCTTTGGACCCAAATGCCAGTGTGGGTGTACTTTATCGAAATTATGGTCGAGGCTATCAAACTTTTTACAACGCTGGTTTTTCTGAAGGCAGCAATACCCAAAATGAAAGAGGTTTGTATGTGGGAGGCAAATTTAAACTTGCAAAATCATGGAGTCTAAATGGCTATATTGATTTATTTCAATTTCCATGGATGAAATATTTGGTAGATGCCCCTTCACATGGTCATGAAATTTTGATTCAACCAAGTTATAAGCCCAATAAAATTTTTGAAGTTTATGGAAGATTTCGCCAGCAAATACGACAACGAAATAGTCGTGTTGCCGATGAAACTGTTACAGGCATTGAAGATATATTACAGCGCAATTATCGCTTAAATGTTTCTTACGTAGTAAATGAGTTTTTCACCTTAAAAAGTAGAGTTGAATACGTTACTATCAATCGAGCGAGCAATACCCCAGAAAAAGGGATGCTGTTTACTCAAGATTTACTATACAAACCAAAAGGATTCCCCATCGATTTGGCTTTACGTTATGCTTTGTTTGACACGGACAGTTACGATACTCGCTTGTATTCTTTTGAAAACAACGCATTGTATGTATTTGCCGTTCCTGCATATTACTACCAAGGAAATCGAGCCTATATTTTACTGCGATATTCTTTTTTACGACACTGTGATTTATGGGTTCGCTACGGTTACTTTTTATACAATAATCGAAAAACCGTCAGTTCTGGTGCGGAAGGGATTCAGGGAAGTAGAAAATCTGACTTAGTTATTCAATTACGAATTAGCTGGTAAAAAAAACAGGAGTTTTTAGACTCCTGTTAAATTTAAAATATCCAATGAAATATTAATCCCTATAAATTGGTTCAAGATCATCTGATTTAATCCAACCAGAAGTTACCTTACTATTGTATTCATTCGTGAAGGTAACAAATACAAAATTTCGTTGAGATTTTTCAACCATAATCCTATCTCCTTCAATAAGAAATGAGCTTTTCTTTGAACCGTCATCTGGTTTTGAGTAGAAAAATGTTTTCTTAACCGCAACTACTGCCTCGGTGTATGCACTGAATCGGTTGGCTTTACTTGCTTTTTCAGCAACTTCTTTTCTCCTTTCTTCATCTGCCTCTTTATTATTCTCTTCCTTTTTTGCAGACTCGTCGGTACCTTCTGATTGAGGTTCAGCTTGCGTAGCTTTACTCTTTTCTAATTCTAACTTTTCGCGTTCAAGCTTTAACTTTTCTTTCTCAAGTTCGGTATTTGCATCACTTCCGCCGCAGCTGGCCATTACAAGGCTGGCAAAAACCGCAAGAAACATGTACTTTCTATTCATCTCAACTTTTGTTTAAATTATTTTACTTTTCCCAATTCGCTTCTAGCAATAATCATATTGTTATTATCCAGCGTTAACATATCAGCACACTTGTTACTTCCTGTAGTTCCATTTGTTCTTTCAAACGTGAAATAAAAAATCACTTTGTATCGTCTTGTTTCGTCTGTCTCGCTGATTAATGAAATATCATCAATCGAATGTTCCTTTGAAGAATAATACTGATAACTTGGAAGTTCTGCCTTTAAATAGGTTGGTTTAACAGAAGATCCATAATAATTATCGATATACTCTCGCATTGAACTTTGATCAAAAGCATTGTCAAAATCACGGTAAAAATCATAAATTATGCTTTCTTGCGAACTAACACTAGGTTGTTTCACGTTTTTCGACTTCTTTTCTTCTTTTTCGTCAACTGAATTATCTCCTTTTTCTGAAGTTTCACCAGAACTCATTTTTTCCTTTTCAAGTTCTAATTTCTTTTTTTCTAGCTCTAGTTTTTCCTTTTCTAGCTTCAATTTATCATCTTCAGCACTTGAACCGCCGCAGGAAGCGATTAATAAACCAACTACCAAAAAACCGTAAATTCTTTTCATTGTATCATAATTTAGTGTCCAAATGTAAAAAAAATATGTAAAATTCCAGTTAAAATACTTTTTGTTTAAGAAATTTCAAGCTTGAATTCAGATGTTTTGTGAAACGTAATATCAGGATAGTCCTTTTCGGCCATGCTGAGCAAAAACGTTGTTTCAGCCAAAAAGACCAAATTATCATCCTTGTCTAAAGCAATGTGATTTCCCTTTGCTCGTTTAAATGATTCCAGTTGTTCTTTGTTATCGGTAGTCAACCAACATGCTTTGAAATAATTTCGTGGCACAAATCTACAATTTGCACCATATTCGTGAATCAATCTATAATTAATTACTTCAAATTGAAGTTGTCCAACTGTACCTACAATTTTTCGATTTCCGGGCTGTTGAATAAAAAGTTGCGCAACACCTTCATCTATCAATTGTCGGATTCCTTTTTCCAACTGTTTTGATTTCAAAGGATCTAAGTTTTCCAATTCCATGAATATTTCAGGAGAAAAACTTGGTATACCTTTAAACATCATCACTTCCCCTGCCGTAAGTGTATCGCCAATTTTAAAATTCCCAGTGTCATACAATCCAATTACATCACCCGGATATGCATCATCAATTACACTTTTGTCTTGCGCCATAAATGATGTTGGATTGGCAAATTTCATTTTCTTATCTAAACGCACATGCTGGTAAAATGTATTTCGTTCAAATTTTCCAGATACTACGCGCAAAAAGGCAATTCGATCTCTGTGTTTTGGATCCAAGTTAGCATGAATTTTAAAAACAAAACCACTAAATTGATTATCGCTTGGCTCAACTTTTCGCTTATCGGTTTCTCTTCCTCTGGGCGATGGGGAAATTTCGCAAAAAGTATCCAACAATTCTTTTACACCAAAATTATTTACGGCAGAACCAAAGAAAACAGGTGCTACATCACCATTCAAATAATTATCGCGATCAAAAGAATCATACACCGCCTCAATCATCTCCAACTCACCACGAAGTTCTTCCGCAGGATTTTCACCAATTATCTCAACAAGTTCTGAATCATTAATATCGGTAATGGAAACAACGTCATTCGAAATTTTTGTTTTGTTGGCCGAAAACAAGTTTAAGCCTTTTTGATATATGTTGTAAACACCCTGAAAACGATCCCCCATTCCAATGGGCCAAGTCAATGGTCTAACCTTGATATCGAGCGATTTTTCCAATTCATCCAACAGTTCAAAAGGATCCTTACCATCGCGGTCCATTTTATTGATAAAGATGATTACCGGTGTTTTTCTCATTCTACAAACCTCCATCAATTTTTTGGTTTGTTCCTCTACTCCGTTTGCACAGTCAATCACAAGAATTACACTATCAACAGCTGTTAATGTCCTAAAAGTATCTTCTGCAAAATCTTTGTGACCCGGTGTATCTAGAATGTTGATTTGCTTTCCTCCATATCCAAATGCCATTACAGAAGTGGCAACAGAAATTCCTCTCTGCTTTTCAATTTCCATGAAATCGGAGGTGGCTGATTTTTTAATCTTATTGTTTTTTACCGCTCCAGCTGTTTGAATGGCTCCACCAAACAAGAGTAATTTTTCCGTAAGGGTAGTTTTACCGGCATCTGGGTGAGAAATGATTCCAAAAGTTCTTCGTTTTTCAATGGCGATTAGGTTACTCATGGTGTAAAAAAACAAAAAAGACTGCACAAGGCAGCCTTTTGGTTAAAGAATTTTAAAAATTAAACTATTTCGTTTGCTGAAAAATGAAATTTCCCTTCGATTTCAGCATTTTCATCAGAGTCAGATCCATGAACAGCATTTCTTCCTTTGCTTTCCGCGTAATGTTTACGAATAGTACCTTCGGCTGCTTCAGCAGGATCAGTAGCACCTATCAAAGCACGAAAATCAGCAACCGCATTGTCTTTTTCAAGGATAGCTGCAACGATCGGTCCTGAAGTCATATATTCCACTAATTCGCCGTAAAACGGTCTTTCAGCATGAACTTCATAAAATTTTTGCGCTTGTTCCGTAGTTAATTGCGTTAACTTCATTGCTTTAACTTGAAATCCTGCTTGGATAATCATGTCAATAATTTTCCCCATGTGCCCATTTTCGATTGCATCAGGCTTAAGCATTGTAAACGTTCTATTTGTTGCCATTTCAATTGTTTTTTTTTCTAATTTGGGTGCAAAGATAGCAATATTTTATTGAGTTTCTTGGAATATATTTTACAGTGTCACAGTAGTTTTGTAAATTTGCACTCATTTTAAAGAAAAAATAATGAGTACAACTGAAAAACTTACCTATAAAGTTAAAGATGTCAGCCTTGCTGATTGGGGTCGGAAAGAAATTAGACTAGCAGAAGCTGAAATGCCCGGATTGATGGCCTTGCGTGACGAATATGGAAATTCAAAACCATTGGCAGGAGCTCGTATAGCTGGCTGTTTACACATGACTATCCAGACGGCAGTTTTAATTGAAACATTAGTTGATCTTGGAGCTGAAGTTAGTTGGTCATCTTGTAACATTTTCTCTACACAAGATCACGCTGCTGCTGCAATTGCTGCTGCGGGGATTCCAGTATATGCATGGAAAGGAATGAATGAAGAAGAATTTGACTGGTGTATCGAGCAAACCTTGTTCGCATTCAGTGATAACCAACCACTTAATATGATTTTGGATGATGGTGGTGATTTAACAAATATGGTTTTTGACCGTTATCCAGAATTAACTGCTGCAATCAAAGGTCTATCTGAAGAGACTACTACAGGAGTTCACAGATTGTATGAGCGTAAGAAAAATGGAACTTTGGTAATGCCTGCAATCAATGTAAACGATTCAGTAACAAAATCAAAATTCGATAACAAATACGGTTGTAAAGAATCATTAGTGGATTCCATTCGTCGTGCTACAGATACGATGATGGCCGGAAAAGTTGCTGTAGTTTGTGGATACGGAGATGTTGGAAAAGGATCTGCTGCTTCATTAAAAGGAGCTGGAGCTCGAGTTATAGTTACTGAAATCGATCCGATTTGTGCGCTTCAAGCTGCGATGGATGGATTTGAAGTAAAACGACTTGATTCAGTTGTTAATCAAGGTGATATTATCGTAACTACAACTGGTAATAAAAATATTGTAGTGGGACGTCATTTCGAGAAAATGAAGGACAAAGCTATCGTTTGTAATATTGGTCATTTTGACAATGAAATCGATATGGCTTGGTTAAATACAAATTTTGGTTCAACCAAATATACGGTTAAACCGCAAGTTGATATTTATAACGTTAACGGAAATGAAATCATAATTTTAGCTGAAGGTCGTTTGGTTAATTTAGGTTGTGCAACTGGTCATCCTTCATTTGTGATGTCAAATTCATTTACAAACCAAACGCTTGCTCAATTAGAGTTATGGCAAAATTCAGCCAATTATGAAAATGACGTTTACATGCTTCCAAAACATTTGGATGAAAAAGTAGCTCGTTTGCATTTAGCAAAAATTGGTGTAGAATTAGAAACGCTATCGGATGACCAAGCTAATTATATTGGTGTAAAAGTGGAAGGTCCGTTTAAAGCAGAACACTACAGATATTAATAAATTTAATTTTTTAAGGAAGTCGTCTCAAAATTGGGGCGACTTTTCTTTTTGGAGTTGAAGTGATGCTCCTTTTCAAATTTTCGCTTGTATTTTACTACTTTTGCAATCAATTATGCGGATTTTTAATGGTCTTGTAGGTGTTGAAAAAATCAAAAAACCAGTCATTACGATTGGCACTTTTGATGGAGTACATTTAGGTCATCAAAAAATAATTGAAAATCTTGTTCAGAAAGCAAATGAGGTTGGCGGAGAATCTGTGTTAATGACTTTTTCACCTCATCCTAGAATGGTTTTATTTCCAGACTCTCACAATTTGCAATTGATTCAGACCGAGGAGGAGAAGTATAAAAAATTAGCAACGACAGGGATTGAGAACTGTATTATTTTTCCATTCACCTTTGAGTTTTCTCGTTTATCTGCCATGGAATTTGTTAGAGACATTCTCGTTAATAAATTGAATATTCATACTATAATTATTGGTTACGATCATCAATTTGGCCGGAATCGAGAAGGAAATATTAGTTACCTGCAAGAAGTTTCCAGTATATATGACTTTCAGGCAGTAGAAATTCCCGCTCGTGAAATTGATGCGGTAAATGTTAGTTCAACAAAGATTAGACGGGCAATCTTGGAAGGTGAAATCGAATTGGCCAATCAATATTTAGGTAATCCTCATATTCTAACAGGTAAAGTAATTCAGGGAAATCAACTAGGGCGAACAATCGGTTTTCCAACGGCAAATATTCAAGTTAACGATGCTACAAAAATAATCCCAGGAAATGGCGTCTACCTTGTTCAAGTCAACTACCGAGAATTTCTCTTAAACGGAATAATGAACATTGGCGTGAGACCAACTGTTGGAGAGTCTGTTGAAAATCGGATAGAAATTCATATATTTGATTTCAATGAAGATATCTACGGCCAAGAATTGCAAGTGCTTGTTATCAAGAAGGTTAGAAATGAATTCAAATTCGATTCAGTTGACCAATTGGCAAGTCAAATTGCAGAAGATATCCGTTTTGCTCGTGATTTTTTTATTTCTTATTAATCACGGGTTCACCCAAAAGTTTGATTTCAAAATTTATCGTTGGGAAGAAGTTCAAAATGCTAATCCTGACACCATTTATGGCATTAATTTCTCGAAAGAAAAACGAACCGAATTGCCCAATGAATTAAGCAGATTTGTGAATTTGCGCTATTTAAATATAAATAAGAACAAAATTCAATCACTTCCTGAATTTATGGATTCTTTGCAAAAATTAGAAGTTTTTGAAGCGGAAAAAAATGAGATTCCTTATTTCCCAGCTGTCATTACACGATTGCCCAAAATTAGAGTTTTAAATTTACATCAAAACGATATTTCAACCATTCCTGATGCCATACAAAATTGCTTGTATTTAGAAAAACTAGATTTAAGCGACAACAGAATTGCAAATGTACCTGATGCAGTTTTAACTTTAGAAAATCTCAAAGTCATAGATCTAACAGGTGTCCGCTTTGGTCCTCGCTATCAAAAACAGTTGACAACTAGACGGTCAGATATTAAGTGGATACTAGATCCACCTTGTGATTGTATGGAGTGAGTTTTAGTAATTTAAATTTTTTGTTTTTTTATCCAGCTTAATCTTGAAAACCAATTGCTTAAATTTGTTGTTTTATACGATGGGTTATCCGTTATTTATGGTTTAGATTAAGAAAAGAATACGGTTAGAATTTATACATGAATAAAATTTTATTTTTACTTCTTATTACACGTGCGTTTAGTTCTTTTTCGCAACAAATTCCTCAATACAGTCAATTTCATAGAAATCAATTTATGGCCAACCCTGCAGCTGCTGGAATCTATGATTTTATTGATGTTACCCTTACAGGGAGATGGCAATGGCTTGGTGTTGAAGATGCTCCTAGATCATCGTATTTAGCATTTTCCGTTCCCTTAAATTTTAAACCGAGGTATTACAATCCAGGAATTAGAACAAGTGCAGGTAAAGTTGAAAATCCAAAAATCAATACGGGAAAATTAAAACATACCGTTGGAGGACAAATCATTGCTGATCAATATGGTGCTTTTAGAAAGTTATCATTCCTAGGAACATATGCATTACACATTCCAATGAACAAGAATTATAATTTATCATTTGGTTTAAAGGCTGGCTTATCAAATAACGCGTTTTTAGCTGATAAAGCTCAAGTACTGAATCTGATTGACCCTTCTTTAAACTATACAGATAACACCTACACAAATTTTGTTGCCAACCAGTCCAATAAATATATCATGGATTTAAGTGCTGGACTCTACTTGTATGGAAAAGGTTTCTATTTGGGAATATCCTCACAGCAATTAACGAGAGATTTTGTTGAATTTGGGTCTGGAACTGCCAACTTTAATCCTCAAATGCATTATAACGTAATGTCTGGATATCAAATTAGAATAAATGAAGATTTCACGTTAACTCCTAATATCATGGCAAAATACATGGCTCCAGCACCTGTTTCAATGGATTTTAATTTACAAGCCGAATACAAAGAATGGATTTGGGGAGGTTTAGGTTACAGACATACAGATGCAATTATCGGAATGTTTGGGTTGAATATTAATAATCGTTTTAAATTGGGTTATTCCTTTGATTTTTCGATTTCTAAATTCAAGAATTACAGTTCAGGAGGTCACGAGTTAGTTTTAGGTTTAATGCTAGGTAGATAAAACAATGAAAAAATCCATAAATATCTTCTTTGCTTGTTTAATAACAATCAGTAATTTTTGTTTTGGTCAGTTCAATGCAGTAAAAACCCCAGAAAAATTAGGCGGTAGTATTAATACAGAAGTGGAAGAGAGCATGCCTATTTTCGACAAAGAAAGTGCAACCTTATTTTTTGTTCGTTCTTTTGATCAAAATTCGAAAGGTGGCAGGAATGATCAAGACGTTTGGCAAAGTACAAAAGAAGAAGATTTTTCTTATTCCAAAGCCGAAGCATTAAAAGAACTGAACAACAAATATAACAATGCCATTATTGGACTCAATAAAACGGGCGACAAAGTCTATTTATTAAATTCCTACGAAGGGAAAAGAGACCTTAAAAAAGGAATATCTGTTAGTTCTTACAAACGAAAAAAATGGGGAAAACCAAAAGAAATTAAAATACCCGAATTAGATATCGAAGGTAGTTTTTATGGGTTTCATATTAACTCCTCCGAAAATGCCATAATCATCTCTTACCTCGGCCCTGATTCAGAAGGAAATGAAGATTTATATGTCTCTTTATTGGATGAAAAAGGAAAATGGTCCAAACCTTTGCGACTTGGAGATAATATAAATTCCAAAGGTTTTGAAATTTCGCCCTATCTTTCTCCTAACGATGATACGCTATTTTTCTCCAGTAATGGTTTTGGCGGCGAAGGCGATGCAGATATTTTCTTTTCCACTCGAAGCAGCGATTCTTGGAGTGATTGGAGTATACCTGTGAACCTTGGACAGAGAATCAATTCACCTAAATTTGATGCCTATTTTACCTATTCGGGAAATAATTATTATTGGGCTAGCAATCGAGATGAGGAACTCGCAGACATTTATTTCACTTCCCTTATACCACCGCTTCTTGCTACAATCACTTCAACGGATGTCACTAAATTCAAAAGCTCTGATGGAACAGTCAATATTACACCAAATGGAGGGATTCCTCCCTACAGATTCAAATGGGAGAATGGTCAAGAAACAGAAGACCTTTCCAATATCCCAAAAGGTATTTATAAAGTAACTGTTTTTGATTCCTACGACCAAACAGTTGATTTAACAGCTACTGTTAACGAACCAATTCCTGTCGTTGAGCTTACTGATGCCATCATCTATTTTGATATTAATTCCAGTTATTTAAATCCACAAAACAAAATTGAATTGGATGAATTTGCTAAAATGGCATCAATGGCTGATCCAACCATTCGTTTTGAAATAAGTTCGCATTGCGATAGCCGGAATACAGAAGAATATAACATTTGGTTAGGTGAAAAACGCATGAATCGCACGATTGATTATTTAGTTTCCAAAGGTGTTGATCGTTCAAAATTGAAAGGAAATCAATTTGGAGAAAATCAACCTGAAGTGAAGTGTGAGAATTGCACCGAAAGACAATACACCCTGAATAGAAGAACAACAATCAAAGTAATCAGGCCTTAATTTTCTCAAAAAAGAACGTAACTTTGAAACATGTCATTTGAGCATGTTCCCCTTTCTGAAAGAATGCGTCCAAAATCGTTGGATGACTACATCGGTCAAGAACATTTAATAGGTCAAAATGGTCCTATCCGAAGAGCTCTTGACGCCGGCATTCTTCCTTCCATTATTTTGTGGGGACCTCCCGGAGTAGGGAAAACTACCTTGGCAAATCTTTTAGCTGATCAACTTAAACGTCCTTTTTACAGCTTATCTGCAATTTCTTCTGGGGTAAAAGATGTCAGGGATATTATTTCAAAAGCATCAGGTAATCAAGGATTATTTCAATCCAAACAACCGATTGTTTTTATTGATGAAATTCATCGCTTCTCAAAATCTCAACAAGATTCAGTTTTAGGTGCAGTTGAAAAGGGGATTATTACTTTAATTGGAGCAACTACTGAAAATCCCTCTTTTGAAGTTATTTCCGCCCTACTCTCTCGTTGCCAGGTTTATACCTTAAGAGAACACACAAAAGAAGATTTATTAAAAATAATCAATCATTCCTTAGCTACGGATTCGGTTCTAAAAACAAAGAATATTGTACTAAACGAAACGAATGCACTCTTGGCAATTTCGGGAGGCGATGCGCGAAAATTGTTGAATTTACTAGAACTAGTCATAGGTTCAGCCAATCAAAAAGAAGAGATTGTAATTACAGATGAACTGACCAAATCGATAGCAACCGAATCTTTTTCACGTTACGACAAAGATGGCGAACAACACTACGATATCATTTCAGCATTTATAAAATCTATTCGTGGAAGTGACCCAAATGCAGCTGTATATTGGCTTGCTCGCATGGTGGAAGGTGGAGAAGATCCCAAGTTTATAGCACGACGCCTGTTAATTTTAGCATCAGAAGATATTGGATTAGCAAACCCTAATGCTCTCTTACTCGCAACAAGTTGTTTTCAGGCAGTTGAAATGATTGGCTGGCCTGAATCGCGAATAATTCTTTCACAGTGCACCATTTATTTGGCAAGTTCACCCAAAGGAAATGCGGCGTATATGGCAATTAATCAAGCTCAAGAAACAGTAAGACAAACTGGAAATCTATCGGTTCCCCTTCAGCTTCGAAATGCGCCTACCAAGCTCATGAAAGAATTGGGTTACGGTACAAACTATTTGTATTCGCATGATTATCCTGGAAATTTTGTCCAGCAAGAATTTATGCCAGATGAAATAAAAAACACTTCTTTTTTTAACCCGGGAAGCAGTGCTAAAGAACAAGAAGTAGAGCATTTCATTCATTCAAAATGGGCGGATAAATACAAAAAATCATGAATCAAATTGGTTTCGGATTTCTATTATTTATCTCTCATTTACCTCTCTGGTTTTTATACCGAATTAGCGATCTATTTTACCTTCTCTTAATTTCAGTTTTTCCGTATCGCAAACAAGTTATTGAAACCAATTTACGAAAATCTTTTCCTGAATTATCAAATATTGAAATTCGAAGGTTAAGAAATAAATTCTACCGCCATTTTGCAGATTTAGTAATAGAAGGAATTAAAAATCTTTCTATCTCAAAAGATGAATTAGCCCGACGATTTGTTCTTAAAAATCCTGAATTAATACACACGATCCTTGGTCAAAATAAATCAATTATGCTCCTTTCGGGACATTACGGAAATTGGGAATGGATGATCACAAGCTTAGCTACTTGGTTTGAGTGCAAAACCATCGGAATAGGAATGCCCCTCACCAATTCATTTTGGGACAAAGCGCTTAATAAACGCAGGTCAAGATTTGGTTTAAAAGTAGCTCATTCAGGAAATTACAAAATTGAAATAAAATCAGATGTTGCCAGTGTTGTTTTAGTTTTGGCTGACCAATCGCCTTCAAATGCCGAAAATGCTTATTGGATGGAATTTTTAAACCAACAAACAGCAGTTTTATTTGGGGCTGAATTTATGGCAAATGACCAACAATTTGTTCCTGTTTTTTTTAGAACAATTAAGGTGAAACGAGGAGTTTATGAAGTAGAATTGATTCCTTATGAAGGTGAAATCAATCAATTAAGGTACGGTGCAATTACTGAATGGCATACCCAATTACTGGAAAAGACAATTAAGAATCAACCTGAATATTGGTTGTGGTCGCACAAACGTTGGAAACGCCAAGTACCAATCAATTTAGCAGATTTAAAAAAGAACCAAGAGGAACGTTTTAACGCACGATTTCGAAAAAAATAGGTTTTCAACCCAAAATTATTTTTGTAACTTCAACCCAAATTAGCAAAATGAGGTTTTTTCTTGGGTTGTTTATCGTATTTATTTCGGCAGATTTTTCTTTAGGACAATCCTTGCAAAGTAGCGCCACTCCTAAAATACCTCAATCCAAAGCGGCAGGATGTGCTCCTCCGACAACAACGACCTATTTAGAACTGAATAATGTGCGAGCAATGATTCATACTGCTGGAAATCTTTGGCAAGTTCCGAATCAAAACTTTTCTCAATACGAGATTCCTAAAAATTCAGGAATCATGGCCTTGTTTACAGCAGCACTCTGGCTCGGTGGAACAGATGTCAATAATCAATTAAAACTTGCCGCTTTGCGCTATCGAAATGGTCAAGATTATTGGACTGGCCCCCTGACTAAAATCTCAGCCGAAACCACCTATGAAAACTGCAGCAAATACGACAGACATTTTGTAACAACGCAAGATATGATTCGTGAATTCAATGTGTGGTTTGAAGCAGGATTAGCAGATCAACAAAACGGAACAAATACGCAAAGTCAGCTATTCCCCGATTATAAAGTACCGGAAATCATCAAAGAATGGCCTGCTCACGGAGATGTCACTCAAGGGCAAGATTATTATTTAGCCCCATTTTACGACTTCAATGGAGATGGTCATTACAATTGGGAAGACGGCGATTTTCCTTGGTATGACATTAAAAAAGACAAAGAATGCAACATCGATCGTTCTGTTTCACTTTATGGCGACATGAATTATTGGTGGGTAATGAACGATAAAGGAAACATTCACACGGAAACGGGAGCAGATCCCATAGGAATGGAAATTAGAGCGCAAGCATTCGCATTTGCCTCAAATGACGAGATAAATAACATGACCTTTTACAATTATGAATTGATTAATCGCGGAACACAAACGCTATACAATACCTACTTCGGTTTTTTTACCGATGGCGCCTTAGGTGATCCATTTGATGATTATGTGGGTTGTGATGTGAGTCGAGGCTTGGGATATTACTACAACGGCGATAATTACGATGGCGACAATTCTGGATTTAAAGGATATGGTAGTTCACCTCCTGCTGTAGGTGTTGATTTTTTTGAAGGTCCATACCAAGATGATGATGGCATTGATAATGCCTTTGGGATTGGAGAAAATGAAGCTTTGAATGGCATCGGTTATGGAGATGGAATCGTTGATAATGAACGTTTTGGGATGCGAAGATTTTTGTATTATTCTAACACAACGAATGGTGCTAACCCAAATCAGACAGATCCAATCAATGCTGCTGACTACTACAATTATTTGCGTGGATTTTGGAAAGATGGAACCAAATTCGTGTATGGTGGAAGTGGACACATTTCAGACCCAGATGCCAATCCTTTGATGCCATGTGAATTTATGTTTCCGGGAACAACCGATCCATTGGGATGGGGTACTAGTGGAGTTCCTCAACCAAACTGGACGGAACAAACCGCCAACAACACACCAAATGATCGTCGCTTTGTGGAATCAGCAGGACCTTTTGTTTTAAAACCTGGAGCGGTAAATAATATCACGGTTGGTGTTGTTTGGGCACGATCCACTGGTGGAGATCCTTTTGAATCGGTTGAAACACTTAGAAGAGCTGATGACAAGGCGCAAGCGCTATTCGAGAATTGCTTTAAAGTGATGGATGCCCCACATGCACCAGATTTGGCAATTCAAGAAATGGATGAAGAGCTAATATTAACGCTTTCAAACGCTCCAAACTCCAATAATTACCAAGAAAAGTACGAGGAAATTGATCCATTCATAGTTGCAGCTGACCCAAATGCTGATAAGAAATTTCGATTTCAAGGATATCAAATTTATCAATTAAATACGAATCAAGTTTCTGTGTCAGATCTCAGAAACCCTGAGAAAGCTCGATTGGTTGCTCAATGCGACATTAAAGATGATATTAAAAGTATTATCAATTTTGAATTTGATGAAGATTTAGGTTTTAGCGTTCCTGTAGAAGTTGTTGATGCTGAAAATAAAGGAATTCGTCATAGTTTTCGAATAGCTAAAGATTTATTCGCACAAGGGCAACCAAAACTTGTGAATTTCAAGCGCTATTACTACATGGCCATTGCTTATGCGCACAACAATTATAAAACGTATGTTCCAGATGATCCGACGGGAATTGACGGCCAGAAAAAACCGTATTTGGCGAGTCGAAAAGCGGCTGTTGGCGAAGTAAAAGTGATTGAAGCAATTCCCCATAATCCTATTCCTGAAGCAGGAGGAACAGAATATTTAATGGAATACGGATTTACACCAGAAATTACTCGCGTTGATGGTTACGGAAATGGAAATCGTTCGCTTGAATATACTCCATCTACTTTGGCTAAAATTTTAACGGATGGCTTTGTTGAGGATCCAACGTATGATTTTGGAAAAGGCCCTATTAATATTAAGGTCGTTGATCCGTTGAATTTAGTGAGTGGTTATTTTGAATGTAAATTTAGAGACTATGTTGCACCAGCATCTGGAAATAGTGCAGATACAGCAAGTTGGATTATTTATCGTTATGACAAAAAAGATGGTATTATATTGGATTCAGTTACTTCTGAGCAAACAATTGAATTCGACAATGAGCAAATTGTTCCTGAGTGGGGTATTTCCGTGCAGATTAAACAAGAAAAATACTTTTTCCCAGACGCAACAGGTCCATTAGCAACTAAGACCACGGATATGATTGAGTCATCGATTGAATTTGCAGATTCATCAAAAAGATGGTTAGCGGGAGTACCGGATAATGATGCCTATTTCCCAACAAACTGGATTCGTTCAGGTGATTATGCTCCGGAAACAGACCCTACTAATTCGGCTTATGAGTGTCTTCCTGATGGTGCGACCTATCTAGATCCATGTAACTATCGTGATGAGGCCAATACAGATCCAGATCAAGATTATGAGAAAATTTTAGAAGGTACTATTGCTCCACACAGAGTTGTGGGTTACCAATCAGATTATATGCCTTTAGCGTATTTTGGTTCGTTCGCTCCTTCAAGTAAGACCAATGCTTCGATAAGTTTTGCTCCGAGTGTGAATATTGTCTTAACAAGTGATAAATCAAAATGGACACGTTGTCCTGTTATTGAACTAGGAAGAAATACAGCATTGAATGTTGGTGACGCTCAACCTGGTTCTATGAGAAAAAGTGAAAGTGTTGATAAAGAAGGCAATCCTGATCAAACAGGAACAGGAATGGGTTGGTTCCCGGGATATGCTGTTGACTTAGAATCTGGAGCTCGTTTGTACATGGCTTTTGGAGAGAATTCATTCTTAGGTGGTGAAAATGGGGCAGATATGAAATGGAATCCTACGGATCGTTTCATTAGTGGAGTAGGAACACCTTTAATGGGTGGAATGCATGCGATTTATGTGTTTAGTTACAACCAAAAATCGATCAATGGATTCTCTGGAGGATTTGATTTCCCAGCGTACAAACCTGCAGAAGCAGAGGTAAATGGTTCAAATTTCTTACAAAATAAGTGGTTGGAAGTTGAAACGAATAATGCAACAGCGAAAAGAGAATTATACGGAAGTTTATCATGGGTTTCTTATCCATTGTTACGACCAAATCAATCCTTACTTTCTACGGATGTTACTATCAAATTGAGAATAAACAAAGAATACAAGAACTTTGTGGCAACAGGAAAGAATGGCGGTAAGCCGATGTACTCTTGGTCTATGGATGACATTGCTACAGTAACTGCAAATTCAGATCAGTTGAAAGAAGCGTTGAAGATGATTAATGTAGTTCCTAATCCGTATAATGCATTTTCGGAATACGAAAGAAATAAATTGGATACGCGAATTAAGATAATTAATCTTCCTGAACAATGTACGATTCGTATTTACTCTACGAATGGAAAGTTAATTCGAACCATTAAAAAGGACAGCCCTATTACTTACCAAGATTGGAATTTAACAAATCAAGCGAATATTCCAATCGCCTCTGGAATGTACTTGATTCATGTAGAAGTGCCTGGTGCTGGCGATCGCGTAGTGAAAGCATTCATAGCCATGCGAACCGTTGATTTGGAGAATTTGTAGCATGATTGATAACGACACTCTGTTTACTATTTCAAATGAAGATGAATTTGAAAAAAAAGCAATTGATGTTTTTAACTTTCAACGTCAAAACTGTAAGATTTATAGAGAGTACCTGTCAATTTTAAATTTTCCACAGCCAACATGTATAGCAGAAATTCCATTTTTACCAATATCGTTTTTCCGATCGAATCAAATCATTTCCGAGCAAAAAGAGTTTTCAAAGGTTTTCAAAAGCAGTGGAACAACTGATTCAGAACGAAGTCAACATTTTGTAGCAGACTTAACCCTTTATGAAAAATCTTTTGAAAAAAGCTGGCGTCACTTTATTGGAAATCCGGAAGATCAAGTAATTCTTGCACTCTTGCCCAATTATTTGGAACAAGGGGATTCTAGTTTGGTGTATATGATTAATTTCCTGATACAAAAATCCAATTCTTTACTTTCAGGCTTTGTATTGAACGATGCGAATGAAATCCATAAACGCTACCAAAAAGCCATTCAATCTGGAAAGAAATGTATTATCATTGGTGTTTCTTATGCTTTGTTAGACCTGGGAGAACACAACTTAAATTTTTCTGAAGCACAAATTATTGAAACGGGAGGAATGAAAGGCCGCCGTAAAGAAATGATTAAGGAAGAACTTCATGAAACCTTAATGAAAGGATTGCATGTTTCAAAAATTGCTTCTGAATATGGGATGACCGAATTACTTTCACAAGCCTATAGTATTGAAAATGGGATTTTTCAAACCCCTCCTTGGATGAAAGTGCTCATCCGAGATGTTTACGATCCTTTTGTATTTGAGCAGGAAGGAAAACTGGGAGCAGTATCTATTATTGATTTAGCCAATATTTACAGCTGTTCATTTATCGCAACGGATGATTTAGGGAGATCTTTTGGTGATTATTTCACTATTTCCGGCAGAATGGATAAGAGCATTCAACGGGGTTGTAATTTGTTAGTGTAACTAGGTCATCATTGACTGAACAGATTACTATTAATAGACTTAAACGTATCAAAACAAAAACGGCTAGGTTTCCCCAGCCGCTTTGTATAAATTAATCTAAATTTTATTTGATTGCATGTCTCAACATGGATGTTGATTTCGAACCATTTGTGATGTTCATGAAATAAATTCCAGGAGTCAATTCTTGGTTGATGACAAACATATTGATTCCATCTTTCACTTCAATTTCTCGTTGCTCGATCACTTTTCCTGTTGCGTCAACCATGTTCAAAGTGCAAACTCCGATTAACTCCTTGTTGTTTACAACAACTTGGAAAGATGTACCAGAAGGATTTGGAAAGCTTGAAAAATAACCTGGTGTTTCCTCAGTACATGAAACATTGATTGGATCGTAAACTTTTTCTGTTCCGTCAATATCTACCTGACGTAAACGATAGTAGTTATTTCCATTTGTTCCATTTTTATCAAAAGATTGGTAGGTAATCAACTCATTTGATGTTCCAGCAGAAGGAACTGTAGACAATAACTGCCAGTTTTCACCGTCTCTTGATTTCTCTACGTCGAAATGAGAGCTATTGAATTCTGAAGCTGTTTGCCATGTCAAATTAACAACACCTTCTTCGCAAAGTCCAGAGAAAGATACTAATTCAACAGGTAATGGGTTGTTATTTCCACTTCCTGCTCCAAACCAACTAAATCCTGTCGAAGTACCTGTTACAGTAAAGTCAGAGTTTGAGTTTCCTGATACTGCATTCGCATCAAATGTTAAGGCCGTCCAAGCACCGTGATGTTGTGATGGGTTATTTGAACCAGCAGCTTTGATAACTCGAACGGTTGAGCGATCATTAACGTTGGAAAGGTTTTTCATTTGCAACGTAATCGTATATGGCGTAGTGTTGATTGATTGAGCATAATCATTTGCAGTAGGGTTAATTTCCCAATAACCTTCCTCATCAAAATTCTGAATCAAAACTCCATCTCCTGTTGTGAGCGGCAAACCTGTATACAATGGCGCAGTACCTCCCGCAGCTCCTCCTTGGTATTTAACCGTCAAATATTGATTTGCGCCTGGTGAACTTGTAAAGGCAATCGTTGCTCCTCGAGTATTTGAAGCGTTACCTACAGGGAAATACGTACTAGAACCAGGTGTTGCAGGAAAATAACGTCTCAAAGCACCAGTAATTGTACCAGATGTATAGACAAGTGAACCAGGTTCAGAGGAGTTACCTAGAGTAATCAATGAAGAAGGATTATCAATATTTCCGTTCATTTCTAATTTTCCCGTAACTGTAATCGGCGTTGAAACAATTAACTTTCCTGATGCCTTTACCACTTCTAGATTGGCAATAGAAACTGGTTGACCACTAATTGTTTGATTCACTGTGTTATTAAATACGATTGAGCCACCAAAAATCCCAGATGTTCCATCAATAATAGAACCATTGTTAACAACATCACCTTTAAAGATAATAGTATAACCATCTTCTTTTGTAAACGTTGCACCATTTCCGACGATCAAACTATTTGAAATGATATAACTACCAGATGACGATACTGAGGCATTAGTAGCAATCGTTAAATCATATATCTCACCATTATGAAAAAGACCATCCGTAATCTGCGAGGAGGTTGTTAAATTTAATTTTGATTGCACTGCATCTCCAATTAAACCACCATTGGTTGTTGTAATTCCATATCCTCCTGAATAATTCAACGTTTTACCATTCAAGTCTAAGTTTCCTTGTTGAAATTCTAAGGTTCCAGAAATACTAATATCATTATTCAAACTTACTTTTCCAGCAGACTTATCAATTTTGACATTTGAAAAATTCAAAGCTCCCGTTCCGCGAATAATTTGCACTGCCGAATTTCCAGTAAAGTTCACTAAACCATTTCCAGTATTAACATTACCATTATTTACAAAATTTCCTCGAACATTAAGTGATGCATTATTTCCTAAAGTAAGATTTGCATCTTGACCAATATGAATATTGTCAGACCTGAAATTTCCTGCATTTGGAATTGTTAAATCACTTGAAACGCAAGAAACAGCTTGGGAGGGACTAACCACAAAAACTTCATGATTTTCTTGAGGTGCTTGATTTGGAACCGAATAAATTCCATTATTCAGGACATACCAGTTTCCTGATACATTTCCGTTTGAATTAATGTTTCCATTCCATAAGTAATCTCCATTTCCAATTGTTGTACCATCAATTGTGATTGATGTAGCGGGTTGGTTAACTGTAATTGTCCCAGTAGCATTCACAGAACTACAACCACCTGTGAGTGGAATGGTATAGTTGAATGTACCTGAGGCTGTTGGAGTTCCACTAATGGTAATTGTATTTGAAGCCCAAGATGCCGTTACACCAGCTGGTAATCCTATTGCTGTTCCTATCCCTGTTGCTCCAGTTGTAGAATGCGTAATATTTGTTAATGCTGAATTGATACATAATGTAGGAGTAGACGATGCTGCAACAACTGTATTATTTGGAGTAACCGTTACTGCAACTTGAGGTCTAGGTGTCACAATTTTCCAGTCATAAAAGAAGTTGTATCTGTCGCTGCCATTGTTATCAACGTTTCCAGTAATACTGCCGAAGGGAAAAGTCAAGGGAAAAGTAAATGATTCAGTTCGAGATAAATCTAATCCATTCGTATTGCTCGACAAAAGCAATCTATAACCTGTTCCTACGGGAATTACCCCCCATGTTTCAACATTGATTGTATTTGACCCTGACACAAGGCTAACTGTTGTCGTTTTTGAAAAAGAAGTATTACTTCCTGTATTTGTTAATGTTACTGTTATTGTACCAGCTCCGCTGCTATTCACTTTGAATGATTGCAAAACAATGTCGTTTGTTAGATTAAAAACCAACCCTCTGTTAGTGGTAGCAGTATTACCTGAACCAAAAGTTGTTACACCTGCAGTTAATGTTTGATTACTTTCACAACCTCCGATTGTTTGAGAAACGAAATAAGATCCCGAACTTAAAGTTGTACTAGCGGATAAGGCGCTGCCTCCAAAAGATGTAGAATACCATTTTAAGGCTGTTCCTGTTGCTGACAAATTAGCAACGGTTGATCCTTGACAGAAGGTTTGGCTTGCGGTTGCTGTAGGATTAGAAATAGCAGAGGCAGTAACAATACCGTTAAAAGTAAAATCATTTATTGAAAATGTTCTTGTTGCGTTACTCCCCCAAGTATAAAATCGAAAAGTAATAGGAGAAGTTATATTTTGAAAAGTACTTGCAGACAAGCTAATAGTTGTACCGTCAAAATCAGGAGACCCAATGTTACTGCTGAAATTATCTAGACTCGAACGAAATGAGAAATTACTAACTGAACTGTGACTGCGTTCTGATGTATATACAAAACTGATAAAGTCAATTTCCATGCATCCCGGAGTTATAACCCATTCAAAATAATCGTTATTATTAAAACTAGAACCCCATCCGTTCGCGTTGTATCGATTGTTTGCATCTACACCACTTATCCCACTTCCTCTGCCTATACCTGATACAGTTATACCAGAAGCAACGGTTTGTCCCGAAGTATATGGATTTGAGGTGTTTGGATTGGTTCCTGTAATCGGATTTGTAAAAATACTTTGCTCCCAAGAATTGAAGCCCAACAAACCAATACAAACAAGAAAAGCTGATTTCCTAACTAAGGAAATTGAACGATTCGATAACTGATTAAAATTGGTGGTAAGGTGGCTTATTGAGAAGAATAGACTTCTCTGAAGAATTAAATTGGTTTTCATGAAAGTTAAATAAAAATGTAAAGTTTAAAAAAGTTAAATTGTCGTAATAAAAATTAAAAATTGCGTTAGTTCACAGTTGTTTAGTTTGGTTTTGTTATAGTTAGCTTTCAAGCATGCTAAGGTCATAAATTAAAATCACTTCTGGTTTAGGAAAGTTATCTTTAATTGTACAATAGCCCGGCAAAGTTATATCATACGTAACGAACTTCAAAATAGTTTTGTTTCTTTAAAAAAAGGTTTTGCTAAAATTAACAAACCATTTTTCTCATCAAGCAGATTAAATTTTCCTCTTCATAAAATGGTTTTTCATTCGCTTATTACCTAATTAAAACCTTATTAATCAGTAATATAAAAATAATTCTCGTATTATAAACTACAGTTTTTAAAGGCTATAAAAAAGAAATAACTAACCTTTAAAAACCAAAATTGGCTCAGAAATTAATTTCAAGTTATTTCTATTTCTAGTAGAATTCCTGTATTCAATGCTACACTTTTCTTCGGACATATGGCATGTGTTTTTACATAGCATCTGCTGGTAATGGGCAACTATAATCTATAATACGGTTGAAAAATGAATGAAAATTGGATGTGAAATGGTAAACTAAGTTAAGTTATTGAGTAAAGAATTGAGAAGGTATGGAGAAGATGGGGATGGGATGAAAAGCTCATCTCGACAGGCTCGATGAGCTAAGATCTGACATACCCCGACGTACTCAGCATGTAAGGCTTATCTCGACAAGCTCGATAAGTAGACAAGCTCGATAAGCAGATAAGCTCGATGAGCACATAAACTTGATAAGCAGACAAGCTTGATGAGCACATAAACTCGATAAGCAGACAAGCTAATTAGCTAATGAGTGTGATGAATTAAAAAGTTTGAATGCATTGCGGAAACAATGGAAATTGATAAAACAAAAAACGGCTGGGATTACCCAGCCGTTTTATCAGAACTATCTAAGAGTCTTATTTGATCGCGTGTCTCAACACAGATGTTGATTTCGAACCATTTGTGATGTTCAAGAAATAAATTCCTGGAGTCAATTCTTGGTTGATAACAAACATATTGATTCCATCTTTCACTTCAATTTCTCTTTGCTCGATCACTTTACCAGTTGCGTCAACCATGTTCAAAGTGCAAACTCCGATTAACTCCTTATTGTTTACAATCACTTGGAACGATGTACCAGAAGGATTCGGGAAGCTAGAGAAATATCCTGGAGCAACCTCAGCACATGAAACATTGATTGGATCATATACTTTCTCTTGACCATCATTGTCAACTTGACGTAAACGGTAGTAGTTATTTCCATTTGTTCCATTTTGATCAACTGTTTGATACGTAATCAATTCATTTGACGTTCCAGCTGAAGGTACTGTTGTTAACAACTGCCAGTTTTCACCATCTCTTGATTTCTCAACATCGAAATGAGAGCTATTGAATTCTGAAGCTGTTTGCCATGTTAAGTTAATCATTCCTTCTTCACAAAGACCTGAGAAAGATACTAATTCAACAGGTAACGGGTTGTTATCATTACCACCACCGTTAAAGAAGCTAAATCCTGTTACTCCAGTCTCCTCTAATAAGTAATCTCCAGATGCCAATACTGAATGACCTGCTCCTTGTGTTCCAGCTAATACCCATGTATTATGACTAGGACCTTTAGAAGTGATGATTCTTATTTTACTGATATCTGCAAGAGCATTACCATTCGAACCACTTGGCGGTACTCCTGGCTGAAGAGTACTTGGATTATTCATACGTAGCTTAAGTGTATATGGAGCAGTATTTAATGCTGC
The DNA here is from genome assembly GCA_044361535.1 of Crocinitomicaceae bacterium. Classification (GTDB taxonomy): domain Bacteria; phylum Bacteroidota; class Bacteroidia; order Flavobacteriales_D; family Crocinitomicaceae; genus UBA952. Next base: position 28,635 of record JBIKIQ010000011.1, on the reverse strand, counting down.
ATAAGGTGTTCCAGAAGCATTGTATGGAGTAATATCCCAATATCCTTCTTCTTCAAAGTTTTGGATGTATTGGTTTGTGTTATATGTTATTGGCAATCCAATATATCCAGTTGAAGGCGTTCCTGTTTTGTATTCCGCGATTACATAACCACCAACTCCTGGAGCAGAAGTAAAGTTAACTTGCGCATAACGGTTAATAACTCCTTTTCCTGGTATATTAGCTCCTACAGGGAAGATACCAGTAGCTTGATTACTATTTGTTGCTGCAGCAAACCAACGCTTCATTGGACCACGCACTGTTCCTGCCGCCCATGAAACTGCACCTACACTTGATGCACTTGTTCCTACCTCTAAAATATTAACATCATCTGTTATAATATCTCCTTGAGTCATAGTAAGCGTTCCAGCAACTTTTGTAGGTTGTTCCAAAGTCAAGGTTCCTCCTGTCTTATTCACAATCACATTATTTAAATTAGCAACTGTTCCACTTCCTGTGATTTTCTGAGCCGCTGAACCATTGAAAGTTACAGTACCTGTTCCTGGAGTTATTGTTCCATTATTGATTAAATCACCATTTAGAGATATTGAACCATTCGATAAATTTAAAGCAGCTCCAGTACCAACATAAATATTAGCTGCTAAACCACTTGCAGCAGCAGTAACTGAATTCACACTGCTTATACAAGTACCACCAACAGAGTTAGAAAGTGTATATACTTTTGTAGCTGAAGTTGGTTGGCCTTGAGTCATTCTCATTAATGCGCCTGATTGATACTGGTACCAATTGTCTGATGTACTCCAATCTGCACTTGACAATCCGCCCCAAACAACATCTCCATTTTGAATTACTCCAGCAATTGGTGTAATTGAAGGCTGTTTAAAGTCAACAGTAATAGTATCACTAGAATAACAGCTATTTCCTGAAGCATTTGCTCGAACGTGCGACCATACTAATTGTTTTGGTGAACCACCCAAAGCTGCATTATTTGCAATGAAAGTAGTATTTGGATTAGTAGCATCTGAAGCAGCGATTCCCCAGTTTCCAACTACGGACCACTCACCTGTAGATTCTGCACCTGGCGTAGATGCTGCCAAAGTAACTTCATTTTTACCACATAAGGTAGCATCCGTAAGGTCAGCCGTTGAAATTACAGCAGGAGTAGCCGGTGATTCATAAACATTCAATGCAACCGTACTAGATGTTGTATTTCCACATCCACCTGACACAACCACTGAATAGTTTCCGTCATTTGCAGATGATGTACTTGGAATATTGAATGATGCCGAGTTAGTACCCACGTTTGTAGAACCGTATTTCCATTGGTAAGAAAGCGTTCCTGTTCCAGCCGCAACAACTGTAAATGTTGTGTTCTGGCCTTCACATCCCGCAGTTCCAACTGGCTGTGTACTTATTGTTGTCGCAGGATTAACAGTTAGAACAGCCCCATTAGATGCAGTTATTCCACATGCTCCTGTTACATCCACTGTATACGAACCAGCATTAACCAATTGTGCATTTGAAACAGCAAGAGTTGAACTTGTTGCTCCACCAATTGCATTTCCATCTAATTTCCACTGATAGCTCAATGATCCTTGACCAGTTGCAGATACAGAGAAGTTAGCCGTATTGTTTTGACAAATTGTAGATGCAGTAGGTTGAGTAGCAATATTGGTAGCTGGTTGAACTGTTAATTGTGCATTGCTTGATGTTGCAGCACCACAACCACCTGTTACAACAACTGAATACTGACCTGCATTTGCTGAGGTTATATTTGTAGCTGTATATGAATCATTTGTTGCACCACTAATCGCAGTTCCATTGAATCTCCATTGGTAAGAAAGTGCATTGTGACCTGTACCAGCAACAGTAAAGGTTGCATTTGTTCCCGTACATTGCGGTACTGCCGTTGGCTGTGTAGTCACCAATGTTGCAGGATTTAATGCAAATGCTGCAACATTTGAAGTTGTATTTCCACAACCACCTGTTACAACCACTGTGTAGTCAGCAACGTCAGTTGCAGAAACACCAGATAAAGTTAACGTACTTGTTGTTGCCGTTGCATTACCAGTAATGTTAACACCATTTTTCTTCCATTGGTAAGTTAAAGTTCCTTGACCTGCTCCAACAACTGTAAAGTTTGTACTACTTGAAGCACAAGCTGAACTTGCAGCTGGTTGAGTCGTTATAGAAGTTGAGCTGTTAACTGCTGTTGCAATTGCAGAGCTTTGCGCTGCTGCAACAGTTAAACACGCTGGAGATAAACTTGATGTCATTTCCAAAGAAATTTGATCATTATTAGAAAGAGCTGAACTAGCATACGTAGGACTATTTGCACCTGAAATATTTGTTCCATTTAACTTCCATTGGTATGATGGTGCAGATCCCATATTCGCAGATGTATTCACACTAAAAGTTACTGGAACACCAGTACAAACCGCCGATGATGCTGAAGATTGAATAGCAACCGTAGGTGTTGACGCAGTGCTTGTCAATGCAATAGTACTGCTATTTACAGCCGAGGTACTTGTTAAACATGCTTGTGAAGAAGGTGTCATAGCAACATAAATTTGATCATTTGCTTGTGGTGCTCTCATTTCTAATCCATTGAAATAAAGATTACGTTGACCACTTCCATCGTTTTGACCTCCGATGTAAAAACTAACTCCATCAATCGCACTTGCGTTATTGAAAGTTGTAGTATAGGTTGAACCATCGCTTCTTCTTGTCATACTAAATGTATATTGTGAAGCAGAAGTTCTAGTAACTTGAACATACATTGGTGTGGTTCCATAAGCTCCATCAGCAGTAGCACCTCCAGTAACTGTGATTGCTGCACTTCCGCCATTATTTACATTGAAGATTGTAGATCCGCCAGAACGAAGGTCAAAACCTTTGTTTCCACCATTTGCATCCCAATTAAATACCCAATAAAATCTTAATTCATCCCCAATTTGCATTGGTGTAGTAAATCCTCTGGTTGTATTAATGTATCCACCACCGGAAGCATAAATACCGTGTGCAGTAGAACCAATACCAGCTGTTCCATTTCCATCATTTGATGGATTGCCAATGAATTGGCCCGAGTTAGCTCCCACATTAAACGACCATGCAGCCATACCTGAACCTTGGTTACTTCCATTGTTCCAAGTACCTGAATAATTTCCAGCATTATCGGAAGCTTGATTCGTTGTATAGGTTGCAGAATTACTTCCGACTGGGTTACCATTCAAATACCACTGATACGTTGGGGTTCCACCGTTTGTTGGCGTTGCAGTAAAGGTAATTGCATTACCACCACAAGCAGATGTAGAAGACGCCCCACTTGCAACCGACGGAGTAATGCTTGGATTAACCGTTACAGAGATTGTAGCACGAGAAGACTCACAATTTGATGCTGACATTTGCGATACATAGTAATCAACTAATCCAGACGATGCAGTTGAAGGCGTAATAGCTGTTGTTGAACCTGTTCCGCCCGTTGGAACAGTGTACCAATATAAGGTACTTGATCCATCAGATGTTGCGCTCAATGCAGTTGCTGCATCATTTTGACAGTATGCACTAGGATTTGAAGCTGTTGGAGCGGCAGGTGTTGCATTTACTGTAACTGTTACTGCTGTTCTATTACTTTCACATCCATTAGATCCTGAAGCTTCTCCCACATAGTAAGTAGTTGACCCTGCTGTAGAAGTAGATGGCGTTGGAGCACCTGCTAAAGGTGTACCACCCGTTGAAACTGTGTACCAATTTTGTGTGTTAGAACCTACCGGTGCACTTGCTGAAAGCGCACTTGGCGTTGCTCCTTGACAATATGTTGCTCCGGATGCTGTTGGCGCTGAAGGCGAAGTATTTGCCGTGAAAGAAACAGCAGTTCTTGAAGCACTTGCACAACCTGTAGTTGTATTTCTAGATCCAGCGTAATAGGTAACTGAAGATGTAGCTGGAACAGAATAAGATAAAGTACCCGTACCATTCGATGGTGTTGTAAGAACAGTACCACCTGTAGTAGCTGCATACCAATCTGCCGTTTCACCACCACCTACAGAAACCACCAAATTTTGGTTAGCTGCCGTATTACATGCAGTTACATCTCCAGCTGAAATTGGCGCTGCGGGTAGAGCATTTACCGTAATATTCACCGATTGTGTAGTCGTACATTGTGTATTAGGATTTGTTGCCGCAACATTGTATGTAACTGTACCTGGTGCATTTAACACAGGAGTTGTATAGGTTGTAGCTGTAGCAGAAGGAATATCTGCACCTGCAGTTGCCCACTGGAAAGTGTAATTTGCACCAGGAACAAATTTCCAAGCTGTGTTGGTAATTGTAGCTGTATTTGAGTAAGCAGTTGCTCCTATGGTTTGAGTTAAATCTTGAAGACCTACAACCTTATTTGCTGAGCCACCGAATGCACTTGCATTTGTTACGTGAATCTCAACAATTCCTGTAGTCTCACACAATTTTATTTGAACTGTATTTGAACCGCCTGAATAACCAGCAGCAGCAGAATACTCAATTACAAACTTTCTTGTTGGAGCAATTCCATCTGTAAAATACCTTACAATTCCACTTGTTAACCATAAATCCACTGCCGCAGCTGCAATAACATTAGGTGGATAAGCAACATTCGGGAAATTTCCTGAATTATAGGTAAATTGACCCAAACCAGCGGATGACCCAAATTGAAGTACACCATTTGAACCAACATTCACTGATGTATAGTTATTTCCAAAGAAATTGTATGTAAATGGAATCGGAACATTGTTCCAACCTCCATCATCAAGCCCACATGCGTTACATAAAATTGTTGGTGAAACAGCAGTTGATGGTGCAAAAGGCATAGTGGAATAAGTAAATCCAGCACTTGCCAAGTTTGAAGCCAATGCCGCTGTATTTCCAGCACACACAGATGCAGGAGTAGATGTTGGCGTAAATGCTACCGCATCAATAACTCCTACTGTTTGTGTTCCAGAAACAGCTCCACAACCAGCTACTGTAGCAGTCATTGTGTAGACCGTTGTTGTCGTTGGACTTGCTACTGTAGAAGGACCAGAAGTAGTTGATAAATTTGTATTAGGAGACCATGATATTCCCGTTGCACCAGTTAATTGAGTACTTAAAGTTACAGACCCACCTGATTGACAAATTAATGCATTTGCAGGATTGGATACTAACATTGGGCGAACAGTAAAGGATACAGCTCCTCTTGAGTTACTTGTACACGTGCCATTATTTTCTTCTGCATAATACGTAACAGAACCCGATGCACATTGCGCCGGTGTTGTAAATGGAGAACCAGAACCAACTGATGTTCCGCCTGTTGCAGTTGTATACCATACTGTATTTGCTCCTGCAGTGGAAGTAAGAATTGCCGTACCACCTACATTCACGGTAGAAGCACCGGACACTGAAGCAGTAGGGGCAGATGGTACTGAACCACCTGCAACAGTTGCAACCACTTGATCAGAAGCCGAACAACCATTTCCTCCTGTTACAGTTAAAGTATACGTTTGAGTTGATGATGTGCTACATGTTGGGTTTAATACATTGGATGCAGACAATCCAGTTGCCGGAGACCAAGCATATGTTGGATCGCCAACATACGTATAATTTAATGACACTGTATATGTTATTGTCATGAAATCTGCAACTAAATCATTATCTTGCCCTCTTACAGCAACAACCAACCCATTTGCAGCTTGACCATTTAAATTAGTATATGTGGTATTTGTCGCACATCCTGCTACCCCTTGTTGAACTCCATTCAATCTTGTAGTTACGCTATACCAGCTCGGACAATTAAAACCTCCTGCAGAAGATATATTTACTGTAATTCCAGTAATAAGCGCTCCAGCAGGTAAACCTGAAAATGTGTAAGTGGCTGTTGGATTAGTATCATCATTACCTGAAAGAGTCACTGTACCCGAATTTGCCGTAGCAGATAAAGTTGGCCCTGTTGCATTCGTGCTAGCATTCATTACAATATTTTGACCAGAACATAGGTTAAAGTCTGAACCAGCGTTAACTGTTGGTGCAGCAATCACGGAGCCACTAACTGCCACATTTACTGAAGATGCACTCGTACTGCTACATACAACATTAGCAGCTGTAGGATTTGAGGCCAAAGCGTTCATACGTACATATATAAGTGTACTTGACACTGTACCCCCAGCAGGCGTTAGTGATACACTTGATGCCCAACCAGAACCAGAGGTTGTTGAGACGCTAAAGCCAGTTGGTGCGGTAACCACTAAATTTCCGGATAGATATAAACCTGAAACTGAAAAAGATTGTTGTGCGCTGGCAACGTTTTGACACGCCGAGAAAGCACTTAATGTTCCTGATTGCGATATAGTAGGAGTTGGCGCTGTAGTTGTGAAACTTTGCGTAGTACATCCGGTTGCTGCTGTTCCAAAACTATTTTTTGGAACAATTCTCCAATAATATGTTGTACTCGGCGTTAGTGCAGAAGAGGTATATGAAGTACCAGCTTGAGAGGTTGAAACTCGAGCAATTGCTGCTTGATTGTTAACATCCGTTTGATTCGTTGATAAATATACATCATAGGAACTCGTGTTTGCACCTGCAGTCCAAGTTAACGTAGGAGTCAAAGAAACACCTGTAGCAGCGTTTGCTGGAGAGGTCAACGTTGGACAGGTAGCAAGTGGGATTGCCTGAACATTGATAGTATAATCCTCAGCTTCAGAGTACGCTTGATCACCACATGCTGTAGGAGCAACGTTGTACGTTGCTCGAACACGCATTATAGTATTACCTAATAAGGCTGTTCCAGGAACAGTAATTGAAAACGGAGAAGCCGTAGTATTTGCATCTGTTACATTATTAGCAGATCCCAAATTATATTGTTCACCAGCTTCAAAAGTTAAATTTTGATTCCAATCTATCCAAGCCAGTACGTTAACTGTCCATGCACCAGCTGTATTCACCCTAACAGTTAACGGATACGCTGTATTTTGAAAAATAGAAGTCGAAATTCCTGTATTATTGGTGTAGGCAGGAGTTCCTACCGAGGCATTGGAGATGGTATTAAAACCAACGAAAGTTATACCCGTTGCATCATCCGAGGTTGCTGTTGGAGTACACGCGGCAAGCGTAACCTGAACCGGATTTGATACACCCGTATTTGCACCACAAGTAACTCTACATCTAAACCAAGTATTAGCATTAATTGCTGGAGAAGTTTGTGTGGCTGAGGAGGTACCGAAGTTTGTCCAAGTACCTGTTGAAGTTGGTGCCGATTGCCATTGATAAGTAACACCAGTTCCTGATGTAGCGGTTTGCAATGATAAATTTACTGTACCACCGGGAGCAACAGTTGCTGAAGAGGAAATTGTATTACCTGGGGCTGGTGTGCCGGAACACGGAACTACTGCAGACAATGAAAAATCGTCAAAACCTAAATACCAAGGCGTACCGTTGGCATTGATTCTAACACCAAAAAAGTATCTACCATTGGTTGAAGGCGTAAACGTCCTAGAAACTAAAGTATACGAATTTGCTGTTGTTGTTGTGGCACTTGAAACAAAAGAAGCTCCTAATACTGTTGCGTCGGCAACTGCCTGTTGAGTGTTATATATAACATCACCAGTCCAACCGGTAAATCCATCTCCAGCGTAGTAAAATTCAAAGGTGTAAGTAACACCTGCTGTTAAATCAAACCCTCGGGTAAAGACTGTTTCATTTGTAGCTGTATAGACATTTGTTAAATAATACGAGGCTGAACGAGGATCATTATATGTATTATGAGCAGCATTGCTTGTTGCCCATTCACCATGGGTTTTGGACCATCCACAAGGGAGCAACGCATTTCCCGTTGCCGTTGACGTTGCACCCAAAGCATCAAAGTTCTCAGTCCAAGTTGATGAGAAGGTTGATGTACAAGCCTGAGTAACGAATGTTATAGTTCTTGCTGTGGTGTTCGTAGTTGTAGCACAAGCCGAAGTACTATGATGAACATAAGCAACTCCAGTACTTGGAGCAGTAAAGCATGAACCCGAAACTCCCGTCCAAATGACAGCTCCAGTAGCTGAACCCATTCTGATATTAAAAGCACTTCCTCCCAAAGAGGAAGTTATTTTATAAACAGTTCCAGATGTAACATTTACAGCAAAATATTTACCAGTATTTGTGGTAATAGTCGCTCCAGGATTTTGTACAGTAGCAGGTAACATTGTAGCAAAAGTGTTTGTACATTGCCCCCAAGAACTACCAATCCCCACCACAAACATCGCCAGGGCGAGTGCGAAAGATTTGAAGAACGAGGGAGAGCTTCCCTTTGACAGGCTCTGTGTTCGATCGGTTCGAACTTCGACACCCTTCGATAGATTCAGGCATTGCTCAGTTCGAACTTCGACAGGCTCAGTTCGCGAAGGAGATGAGCTCCCGGATAGATTGTAACTTTTTTCCATAGTTGTAATGATTTGTGGAGAAAATAAAATCGAGTTATTCTCCGAATGAAGATCCGAGGAATAGCTTTTGCCACTTTGGCGGTTTACGTTTGTCGATGAGTTAAATAAATTTTTCATCATACTTAGAGTTTTTATAGCAGTTTAAAATTATAAATCAAATCCACATTTATTTTAACAAATGAACATTTCGTTAACTCTATTGAATAAGAGTGACCTTTCTGTTAACATTTGTTTAAAATACCCAATAAAACAATAAATACAAAAACTTTACGTTTAAACACCTTTCAGGCGCAATCAGCGTAGAAAATGGTGTAAATTTGAGTTTTTAATAAATTTTAGCGCTTTAAAGCTACATTAATTATTTTGTTCTTACAAATTTTTACCAACATTTATTTGTGAACATTCCAATTAATGGATACTCAGCCAACTAATGTTTTTTAAGTTGTAAAAAAAGGTAGAACATGACCGAGATAAGTGTGGAAGGGAGTTTTGATCTAAAAACGTTACGTTTAACGTTTCAATTTTGATGTTGTTATTATGTACTCGGTCTGACATTGAAATATCTATACGACAAATATTTAGGAAAGTTTTAAATGATTCTTAATTTTTAGTTAATGGTATTCTAAAAATAGAATGAAATGAGTAGATGGAGGTAAGTGTTTATACTTATGGAGTGGGCTTATCTCGACATACCTCGATAAACTCGGTATGAAAAGCTCATCTCGACGGGCTCGATGAGCAGTGTGATTCTGAGAGGAGAGGATGAAGGTCTAAGAATTTGAATTAATTTTGGGTGTATGAAAAAGTTAAAGGATACCATCAAATCGCTTTCGATCGTTGACTTCAATTATGATTTACCTGAGGATAGGATAGCCTATTTTCCTTTAGAGCCCAGAGACTCTAGTAAATTGCTAATTTACAAAGAGGGTGAAATGCATGATTATCACTACTTTGAATTGAGCAATCACTTACCACCAAATACATTTTTAATTGCTAATGATACGAAAGTGGTTGAGGCTCGATTGAAATTTGAAAAATCAACCGGTTCCAAAATAGAAGTTTTTTGTTTAGAACCTGATTCACGTTATCCAGACATTTTAACCGCCATGTCACAAACGGGATCCGTGTATTGGAATTGTTTAATTGGTGGCGCGAAAAAATGGAAAGAAGATTACTTAGTTCTTACTCATACTAATCTTGAGTTAAAAGTTACTAAGATTGACACTTCTAAAAATCCTTCAGTTGTTTATTTTGAATGGAACGATTCCACTTTGGCCTTTGCTGAAATCTTGCATCTATTTGGTAAGATCCCCCTTCCACCCTACATCAAGCGGGAAGCAACAAAAAACGATGAAGTGGGCTATCAAACGGTTTATGCACAAAAGGAGGGATCAGTAGCAGCCCCAACCGCAGGACTGCATTTTACAAAGGAATTACTGGAACGACTAAGGAGCAATTCCATACATACCCATTATGTTACCTTGCACGTAGGAGCAGGGACGTTTATCCCTGTGAAAAGTGATACACTCGGAGACCATGAAATGCATGCGGAGTTTATCGATGTTTCATCCGATTTTATTACTTCTTTCTTAGAACATAGAGATACCAAAGCTTGCATCGGAACAACATCACTTCGCACTCTAGAAACACTTTATTGGATGGGAGTTAAGGCTTCCACGAATCCTGATATCTCCTTGGATGAAATTGGAATAACACAATGGGATGCATACGACTTACCTCAAGAAACCACTTTAAACGAATCGTATGATTCACTTTTGCGTTGGATGAAAGCGAATTCCATGAATCGAATTGTATTACCTACTCAACTGTTGATTGCACCGGGGTATAAAATCCGAACGGTAGATGCGATAATCACTAATTTCCATCAACCGGAATCAACCTTGTTACTTTTAATTTATGCTTTTGTAGGCGAAGATTGGAAAAAAATCTATTCGCATGCCCTGGGAAATAAGTATCGATTTCTCAGCTTCGGTGATGGAAGCTTGTTATGGAAGCATTGAGTCCTACCCTATTTATATAGGTCATTGTTTAACAACAATTTCCACGCGTCGATTGGCTTGTTCTTCAAAAGCCTTTTTTGGTTCTGGATAAATAGGCTTAGAATTTCCATACCCAACAGATGTTAATCGTGATGGGTGAATTCCGTTGTGGATTAAGTATTTCATCACACGCCTTGCACGTTTTTTTGAGAGTCTCACCGAGGAATTTTTATTCTTTTTGGACTTATCATTCACATGTCCTTGTATTTCAATTGAAATGTGAGCATTAAGCGCCATAAAATCAACCAATCGTTTTAGTTTTTTTTCGGATCCTTTCAAAATTGTACTTGTTCCTCGTTGAAATTCAATTTCCTCAAATTGAGCAATAGCTCCAATGGTAAGTGGTTCTAATTCAATAAGAATGGTATCAGTCTTTGATGGATTAAACTTGTATTCTACATCCTTCGAAAAATAACCTTTTATATCGGTTTTAATCAGCGATTTATTGGCCTTTTTCAAGGTTAAATATATATCACTCGCTTGGTAAAACCCATCAACGTCTTTTGAACCTGTTATAGATAAATTTACAATTACCGGTTTTTTGGTTCGGATATTCTGAATTTTAATGTAGGTGTAAAGAGGCGCTTCCTTTTCGCGTAAATCAACCGTTTTCTCATCCTTAATTTCAACGCCATTTTTATCTCTTAAGATGTAATTAAAATCAAAACTCAGTGTCTCTGTTGATTTCTCTTTGGCAGCAAAAGCAAAAAGATAAATTTTCTTTTCGTTAACATTAAACGTCCAATTTCTTGAAGTATCACTAACCGATTTGTAGATAAGTTTCGTTGCTACACCTTTACTCACTTCACTGCAAGGATCGGCCAGGTTTGTTTCAAAGCAAAACAAACTCATCGAATTCTGTTTAATAGAAAGTGAAATTGTACCATGGCCTTCTGTTTCGTAATAGGCCCAAATGAGATTTTTGGAGATCGTATCTTTGGTATACGCGGAAAAGGATTTTAAATCTATTCCCTGCCCTCCGATGAATTGAAGTGTGTAAGTTCCAGATTCAATAATGTTGACTGAACCTGCACAATCAGATATGGATATTAGTTTTCTTCCAAAAATTTGTGCGTACGATGCCGTCCAAATGAAGGAACTGAATACAAATGAAATGAGAAAAACAAAGTGTTTCATTGATCGTTGAGTTTCATTAGATGTGAACGGATTAATCAATTTTTAGTTTCAGTTTTCCAATTATTGTTGATCGTAAAAATAATTTGTTTTTAAGTGGATAAAACTCATTTAATTGCAGTTTATCAACTTCTCCAATCAAATGTACATTTTTTTCTAACTCTTGATTCAGTGAGGAAGCTATTTCTTTTTTCGCATCTGATAAATAAGGCTTGAGTTCAAAAATGGACTTTTCCTCAATCTTTTTGCTGATTTGATCATTCAACAACCATTTCGCTGTCTTTAGCAAAAGGTCTTTTGTTTTAACATCTAATTGGATATCAACTAATTTAATGGTTTGTTTTTCGGAATCCAAAATGGGTTGAACCGAAAAAAACAATTTTCCCTTTCGAAAACCATAAAAATTCAATCCAACCAACATACGCTTACCATCTGCCCCAATAAATTTTATGGAATCAATGATTACGTTCCGATTTTTCACGATGAATTCCGTTTTGTTTAACGATTTTCCAATCCAAGATGTTAGTGAATCATAAGAAATAGCAAGATCAACATTCATTTCAAAACCCTCTTTTTTCTTCCACTCGGTTAGATTGGGAAGAGGCTTTGCTTTCAGATTTGTCTTTTCGGATGTTAGGGTTGGAAAAAGTTCAATTCCAAGACTAAAGTTTATTTTGTTTTTATCATAGTTGAATTTACTCACAGCGATTGAGGAGGGGGCTAATTGAAGGTAACCGTAATTTTCAATAGGAATTTCCTTTTGCAATTGATTCCAAGCTGAAACACAGGATGATTTAATATCAATCGCATTAATTTCTTTATCAATTTCGGCTTCAATTGATTTTGCCTCTTTGCGAATTTCTTTGTCTAAAAGTGCGGTAATGTCATAATTTACAAGGGTTATTTTACAAGGATCTACAAGCGTCAGACTTTTCAAAGTTGTTGTAGATTTTAACTTGTAAGATGCTAAAAGCTCAATCGCTGATGAAAAAGAAATATCGGCCCGCTTTAGTGGCTCATTTATTCCACAAGAACCAAAAAATCGCGGAACGATGCAATTTCCCTTTTCATTGAAAATATCCGTACATTTTGGACAATAGGATAGGTCTAAATTATAATTTACCGATGTTGCGTATTCTATTCCAGAAGAAAATGTGTTGAATTTAATAGCATCACGATTCAATTCATACTTGTAGCTCAATCCTTCGCATGTACTTTCTCCACCACTAAATTTTTTGGGGATAGATTTATCTGCTTCTTTAAAATAATTGTCAAGGTTTAACTCGATTGGAATATTAATCGTTGACGGCTTGGACTTAGGAATTGTTGGCTCAATAATTAAATCTTGCGGTGGCAAGGGATCGATTGATTTACAAGCGGAAAATAAAAACGAACTAAGCAGAAGTAATGCAAAGGCAGAATGACTAATACGCATGCAAGGTTCCATAATCAAATCGCAAAAAAAAGGGAGCCTATAGCTCCCAAATAGTTAATTCATTTTTGCCTGAAGGCCTTTATCCAAGGCGTCTAAAAACTCCTCAGTATATACGTAATGTTCACCTGCATTTACTTTGTTGCCATGAATACATACAGCTAAATCTTTTGTCATTATACCTGATTCCACGGTTTCAATACACACTCTCTCAAGCGTTTCACAGAAATTGATAAGTTCTTGATTTCCATCAAGTTTCCCTCTAAAAGCCAAACCTCTTGTCCATGCAAAAATCGATGCTATTGGGTTTGTAGAGGTCTTTTTACCCGCTTGATACTCTCTGTAATGACGTGTAACTGTTCCGTGAGCAGCTTCCGACTCCATTACTTGTCCATTGGGTGTAATTAATACAGATGTCATCAATCCCAAAGAGCCAAATCCTTGAGCGACAGTATCTGATTGCACATCACCATCGTAGTTTTTACAAGCCCAAACAAAATTTCCATTCCATTTTAAGGCTGACGCTACCATGTCATCAATTAATCGATGTTCGTAAACAATACCTGCAGCTTCAAATTTCGATTTAAATTCAGCTTGATAGATTTCTTCGAAAATATCTTTGAACCGACCATCGTATTTTTTAAGAATTGTATTTTTTGTTGAAAGGTAAAGTGGCCATTTTTTAGAAAGTGCCATATTGAAGCAACTGTAAGCAAAACCACGAATGGATTCGTCCGTATTATACATCGCCATACCAACACCATCCCCTTTAAAATTATATACGTCAAAAGACTGCACCTCTCCCCCATCTTCGGGTGTAAAAGTCATTGTTAATTTTCCTTTTCCTTTAAATACTGCATCCGTTGCTCTGTACTGATCTCCAAAAGCGTGACGACCAACAATTATGGGTGCTGTCCAGTTGGTTACCAAACGAGGTACATTTTGCATAACGATAGGCTCTCTAAAAACAGTGCCATCTAGAATATTTCTGATAGTTCCATTTGGTGATTTCCACATGGATTTTAAGTTGAATTCTTTTACCCGTGCTTCATCTGGAGTGATGGTTGCGCATTTGATTCCTACTTGGTATTTCTTGATCGCTTCAGCAGCATCAACTGTTATTTGATCATTAGTTTCATCTCGTTTTTCAATCCCCAAATCATAATACTTGATATCTAAATCTAGGTAAGGTAAAATCAACTTGTCTTTGATGTTTTTCCAAATGATGCGGGTCATTTCATCTCCATCCAATTCAACTACAGGGTTTGCTACTTTTACTTTTGTCATCTAATAAGAAATTAATTTTGACTGCAAAGGTAAAAAAACCTCGTTAAATGTCCTACAAAATAGAACAAGTAAAAGAAAGAAAATCAAAAGATTAGTGGCGAATAATGATTTTTCGACTTACAGGTTTAATTCCTTGTTGTTCCAAAGTAACAAAATATACTCCTGTTTTGAAGTTTGATGTTACGATTGTTTTAGAATTAGACATTATGTCTCTGTACACGATATTTCCAAGAACGTCAACCATTTTAAGAGATGCGTTATCCATTCCAGTTGCAGTTATTGAAATATAATCTGAAGCCGGGTTAGGCACGATGGAAATTGTTACATCCTCTTTAACAGGCTTGATAGACGCTGTAAAATCAACGATTAAATCAACTGAATCAGAATATCCCGTACCTTGTTCAGAGATGTAGTATCTATAATGCGCTTGACCACTTGTAACGTCATCTGGATTAATTTGAGGCTTCAACTTTCCGTATTCACCATCATTAATTGTAAATACCACTGATTGAGATGCAGGAGTCGACCACGGATTTGCATTCATCTGAGTTGAAGAAAAGCATGTACCACCAAAAATATCTGTTCCATGACCCCAGCAAAGACCATCTGCCCAGCCATTAGGTACATTTATTTTGTAACGTGTTACAATCCATTGACGCGATTGTCCCGTATTGTTTTCAACATGAAAAGGGACATCAAAAACTTGATTACTTGGTGCAGTCATTGTGTGTGTTCCACCTGAAATATCAGTGGTCTGGCCTTCAAAAGTAATTACAATTCCATCTTGTGCGAATGCAGTAACACCACCTAAAAACAATAAAACGTATAGTAGACTTTTCATAATTCGAGTTTTGTAATTAACAAACTTAACAAATAACTTTTTTATTTCCAAATATATTTAACGAATTAACGAAACAAAACCACGTTTAGAGATTTGAACACCATTTGCATCATTCACTTGCACTTGATATAGAAATGTATCGTTTGTTGCATCTAGTCCTGAGCTTTGAATTTTACCATCCCACCCTATCTCGGGCTTTGTGCTTTCAAAAATTACTTGTCCCCAACGATTGAAGATACTTAAATTGTAGTTTATCGGTTCTATATTTGTTAGAACAGGAAAGAAGTAATCATTGAGATTATCTCCGTCTGGCGTGAACGTATTTGGAATATAGATAAGTGGTTTGTAAACAAAACAATAATCGTTTGAATGACTTATTTCAGCAAAATTGTAGAAATTTAAGGCTTCTACCGCTTCCACTCTGTAGCAAATTTCTCCATTAAAGTTAATGGCACTTACCTCATCTTCATAATAAAGCTGAGTGCTTGAAACAACTGCAATAGGATTCGGATCAAATATTCCATTTGGCCCCCGATAAATTCTGTATTCAATGATTGACCCATCAAATCCTTCATAGGGATTCCATTGAATGTTGTTAATCATACGAATCTCGTCGGCTACGCCAGTTACAAAAATGGTTTTAACAAAATTTGATGGTTCCCCTACGCTTCCACAACTATCTGTATATCTGGCGCGATATTGCCAAGGCTTTTCATTCACATCAGCCATAGTATCTAAAAAGAAGGTCGTGTTTGAATTGGCAGGTACACGTCCTATTTCTTCGTAGGCATTTGTGTAGTTCATCCGTTGAAAAATGATTTCCTGCACTCCTACAGATTGGTCAATATAATCATACAACTCTACTTTTTGATTTTCAATTGTGGCAAGTTTAAAATAATGAAAAGAAGGCTGCTGCGGCATAGGAACAACAAAGCAATTTAGGTCTGAAAAAGCTTTATTACCACTTGCAAACACCGCCTGAATAGCAAAACAATAAGTTTCTCCACCAACAACAGGAATTTCAATCAATGTATCGGTGGTAATTGCAACTTGCGTCCATTCCTCGTTGTATTTTTGAAAAACACGATATTCTTGAACGGTTTGACCTCTGTATTTTGTCCAATTCAATTGAACCTTTTGTTCGCACATGAATACTTTTGAACTCAATTTAACGGTAGTTTGAATGGGGCTTTTTGCGGAGGTTTGGTAAGTAACCGGTACGGCAGAGGTAAAACAAGAGTCAAATGCTGCCACCGAATAGGAAAAAGGACCTTGACTTAAATCAGTGAAATAGGAATAACTGTTATTGGTTCTGCCCCACACCGTATCTAATTCAACTAAAAATCCAGATTCATCAAAGGTATAAATGACGTACCCGTAGGTGTCAGGTTGTGGATTAACATTCCAACTTAGTAAAATTTCATTGGTCATGGTATCAATTCCAGCTGATAGGATTGTTGGAATATTAGGTGTAAGCATATCCTGAAAATTATCGCCAGCAATATTTGAATTAAAGTCGCAGATGGAAGCAGGTAGAACCACTTCATAGGAAATAAAGGCATCGCAAATATCGATTGTGTCTTTATAAATCGTGGTGTTGTATTGTGTGCTATCAATTAATGTAAAATTCCCAACAGGATACTCACGGTAAATGTGGTAATAATCACCGTAGTGGTTGGCTTGAATGGCTCTTGGCTTGTTCCATTGAAGAATTGCCGTACCATTATTCGGATTAACAACATTCAAGAAAATATTGGCAACCGTATCTGAATTTTTGAGCACATTTCCATTACATCCACTTTTTACTGAAATGAAGTAGTTTTTTGCGACACCTCCTGATGGAAAGGTATGTGTGGTAGTGGTAATATCTGAAAAAGCAGTTATTTGTCCATCCTCAAGAGAATGAAGTTGGTATTCAACAAAGGAATTTTCTGGATTGGCTACTTGATTCCAATTAAGGGTTATGTCTCCATTCGTCAGCGTTTCTATGCAATTAATTTGAGTAGCTTGAATTACCCCGGGATTTACCACAAAAATGGTTACAGTAACATAACTCACCTTTGGCACTGGACAATAATCATCTTGCACTTTGAATACGAAATTGTAGGGAATAACATCGGAAACAATTCCGTATTGGTTAATAAGGTGATCACATGTAGTTTGCCAATTGAAATTTGCCGAAACTTGTTGTGTTCCTATTATCGGAGCTGATGAATTAAGCGTAGCACAAGGCACGATATCGCAACCAGTAGCGAGTGTCAATCCTGTTCCAAACATAGGTCCGGATGCCGTTAAATACAATTTTTGGGGTGTTATTCCATCCTGTAGAAATTCATTATCGGTGGCATTAAGTGAAAAAGATATCAAATCTCCTGCATTTACTGTGGTTGAAAATGAACCTGAAAATGGAGGGGTAATATTGGGTGAATTATTAGAAGAAGAACAAGGCAGTATCACAATTTGCATTTCACGCTCTACCTCAGAAATCAGAACCCCTTGACGGTAGGAGCGCGCCCTAATTTTCACCAAATAATTACCTGAGGTAAAAGAAGTGAACGTTAGCTCACCCGTCAGTGGATCGACAGTGGCTGGAATATTCGAAGGATTTAAAGTTGCATCGGGAGTTGGGTTGAGGTATGAAAACCCAGATTCAAATTGAACAGGGTTAGGAGTTGTTGGCGGATCGTATGGGGAACCTGGAAAATGGTTGTAAGGAATTCCAAAGTCGAAGTAAACAGAATCTAAATCGGGATCAACCGCATTCATATTGTACTGATAGGGATTACCCGTGCAACTTACAAAATAAGGTTCTTGCAAGAATTGGGGAGAAGAATCCGAACAACCTGTTCCTGTTGCGCCTGGAATAGCATACATTTTTGCCGCTATAGTAATTCCATACGTTGAAGGATTGCTGATATTTGTAAGTGACATGCTTCGCGAGTAATTCTCGTAGGTAAAAATCCAACCTTCTGGTGGTGGTATGCCGTCTAAAGCAATCGGAAGGCTACGGTAGATTACACGTTCAATTGCACCTACCCCATTTCCCCCTGCACTACCAATACCACATTCCAATTGACTAGCAAATCCCGGAAGAGCATTGCAATAGGGTGATACATCTTGGCGATTAACAAAAGGCAAATTGATAGTAGTAAGAGTTGGATGATTCCATACTCTGAGATTTTCAGAAACAATATTTACCTCTGCCCCATTGCAATCTCTATAAAACGCCAACTCAAAAACAAAGGAATTACCGCCAACACATTTGTAGGTTAATTCTCCACCCATAGCATGGGATGCTTTTATTTCATTGGTAAAACCAATCAAGAGAATTAATATTACAATGTATCTCATGTATTAAATAACGAATTGAAATCTCATCTAGTATTAAACGAAAAATCGTTTTTAAAGTTGCTACCCAGCTGTAACAATGGTCATATCACTCCAATTTAAGTATTTTTTTGCGCACTCTTGTAGTTTCTCGGAGGTGATGTCAGTTAGTTCTTGTATGTATCTGTTGTAATAATCTGCCTCTAAGCCATAATTTTTGAGATGAACACATAAATCCGTCATTGCATAGGGCCCATCGGCACTTTTTAACAATTGACCGAGTAAATAATTCTTTACTAATTCCAATTCATGGTGCTCTATCAATTCAGTTTGCAATTTTTCCATTTCATTACGAATTTCTCTCAATGCAGAGTCCCTGTGCTCAGCTGCTACATCTGTTGCAATGAGAAAATAGCCTGTATTTTGATATTCAGAAACCATAGAGTTAACTCCGTATGTATACCCCTTATCCTCACGTAGATTACTCATCAATCGACTTCCGAAATATTCGCCCAAAACGGTGTTCAATATCGTAAATGGAATATAGTCAGCATGTTTTCTTGTAAACAAGATTCTGCCCAACCGAATTGAGGCTTGCAAGGCTCCTTCCTTTGAAACCGGAAAAGTTCCTACTTTATTAGACAATATTTCTGTAAATCTGGGTTGTTCAGAAATACACAGGGGCCCAAGCAGATCTTCAAATTTCGCAACTTCCGAATCAGAAAAAGCACCTATCAAAACCACATTATACAGTCCGGATAAATATTGGTTCTTGTGAAAATCAATAATTTCTTGACGTGATAAATGATCGTAATCTTGTTCCTCTATCATCCGTCCATAAGAACTATTTACGAAAAGGTTTTTGGAGAATTCTCGTTGAGCAAGAAAACTCACTTTTTCAAAATTAATTTTCAGTTTTTGTTTCCTATCCGCAATGAGTTCATCAATTTCTTTTTGTTTAAAATCAGCGTTGGTAAGGCTTTGAATAAACAAGGCCGTTATTTCAGGTAATTTTTCTTTTAATCCATAAAGTGTAACAATGACAGATTCATGGCCGATTGAAACATCAGTATACGCTCCTAAATTATCTAATTCCGTATGGATTTGTGTTGAATTTAATTTATCTGTCCCCGATAGTAAGAGTCCACTCACTGCAGATGCAAGGCCTATTTTTCCATTTATTGTTCCAGCATCAAAATAAAGTTCTATTCGAGATGTGGCATTAGGAACCTCATTCATGAAATAAAAGGGAATTGGAAATCTGCTTCTAATTTGAGGAGCAACAATAGAAATTTGTTCTATTTGTTTGAGGGCCGGTACTTCATTTCTGTTCATACTAATTTTCTTTTGATTCGTAATACCGAGCAATTCTCTCTTGTTAAAATTTGCTTTCCAACCTCTCTAATGTGGTCTGACGTAATGGATTTATAGACATTTAAATCCTCGTTTATGGCTGCAGCATCGCCCAAAAGTTCATACTGACATAAATTCATTGCTCGATTCAACAATCCTTGGTCTTGAAATTCACGAGCGGTTCTGATTTTAATATTCAACCTGTCAATTTCAGCATCCGAAAGAGGTTCATTTAAAAAGGCAGCTAATTCATTCCAAAGTTCTTGATCTAATTTTTCTAAATCGATTCCATCGTTCATTTTTCCAGAGATCATCAACAGTCCCTCATCCAATGAACCCGTGATGTACGCATTAATTTCGGAAACCAGATTTAGTTCCTTTTTGAGTTTATTAAACAAACGCGAGGATCTTTCTCTCCCTAATGCATCCGAAATGAGGTCTGCAATGTAATATTCAAACGATTTCCTTTCTGACATTTTAAATGCATAATAAAATGCGTCTGCCGGTACATTCCTTTCGAGTGTCAACTCTCTAAATTCAGTTTGTTGAGGTTCTGCAGATAAAATTCTGGCAGGTTTAAGTTTGGTTGGAATATTCCCATACCAATAGTTGATTTTATCTTGAATAAAGCTCAATTCAAAATTCCCAGCAACGCATAAAATTGCGTTATTCGGGTGATAATACTTTTGGAAAAAACTTCGAACATCATCCATAGTGGCATTTTCAATATGCGAAATATCTTTACCAATTGTTGCCCATTTGTAAGGGTGTTTCTTATATGCCAATGGTCTGAGATTCAACCACACATCGCCATAAGGCTGATTTAAATATCGCTGTTTAAATTCTTCAATAACAACTTGACGTTGAACCTCCAAACTTTTTTCTGTAAAGGCGAGAGAAAGCATTCGATCACTTTCTAACCAAAGGGCTGTATCTAAATTTTGAGCTGGTACATGGTCGTAATAATTGGTAATATCGTTACTTGTAAATGCATTGCTTTCTCCACCTGCTCTTTGCAAGGGCGCATCGAAGTCGGGAATATTAACCGAACCTCCAAACATCAAATGTTCAAACAAATGAGCAAATCCCGTTTTTTCTTCTGATTCATCGCGAGCACCTACATCGTAGAGTGTATTCACAACTGCCATTGGAGTTGTTTTATCTTTGTGAAACAAAACTTTCAGTCCGTTGGAAAGTTCAAAGCGTTCAAATTCAATCATTAAAAATAAATTTAGGTAAAGTTTGCTCTTGTTGAGCTTGTTGAAATTCAAGAATCAGTTCTTGAACCACCTGTGATGCTGGGATGATTTCTGAAATCAAGCTTGAAACTTGTCCGATTTCCAATTCACCATTCACCAAATCTCCTTCATACATTCCTTTTTTGGCTCTTCCTCTTCCCAACAAAGCTTGAAGTTCTTCTACTGATGCATCATTTCTGTATGCATTTTCAACCTGATTGTAAAAGTCGTTTTTAAGTAGTCGCACGGGTGTCAATTCTTTTAGCGTAAGTAAGGTATCCCCTTCTTGTGCCTTAACTACTGATTCTTTAAAATTTTGATGTGCGCTAGATTCAGGTGTTGCCACAAAACGACTGCCAATTTGAACACCATCTGCACCAAGATTCATGGCAGCTAACATTCCTCTTCCACTACCAATTCCACCGGCAGCAATCAATGGAATTTGAATTTCTTTAGCTACTTTAGGAATCAGACAAAAGGTGGTTGTTTCGTCTCTGCCATTATGTCCCCCTGCTTCAAATCCTTCTGCAACCACAGCATCTACACCGGCATCTTGTGCTTTCAATGCAAATTTGACACTTGAAACTACGTGAACTACAATAATTCCTTCTTTTTTGAGGTATTCTGTCCATGTTTTTGGATTTCCAGCAGAAGTAAACACGATTGGAACTTTATGTCGTATAATCGTTTCTACGTGTTTATCGATATCCGGATAAAGCATGGGTAGATTAACTCCAAAGGGCTTGTT
This sequence comes from Crocinitomicaceae bacterium, assembly GCA_044361535.1. GTDB lineage: Bacteria > Bacteroidota > Bacteroidia > Flavobacteriales_D > Crocinitomicaceae > UBA952. The sequence continues at coordinate 6,785 of JBIKIQ010000011.1, read as the reverse complement.
CGTAGCATTCTTACACTTGGTAATCTGTTCATCGAGAATTTCCGGATACATTGAACCGGAACCAATTAAACCAAGACCACCAGCATTGGAAACCGCTGAAGCCAACTCCCAACCAGAGCACCAAATCATGCCTGCTTGAACAATTGGATATTTTATAGAAAATAAATTGGAGATTTTATTCATTAGTTATTTCAGATATGGAATACGAATTTACTTAAAATATAAACGTGAATTTAAGCATCCCTTTTTTTCGATATTTTTAGCAAGACTCTAAATATTAGATGGACCTTTCGTATTTTTGTAATGATGAAAAAAATCCTTGCATTTGGCGCTGTTGTTCTAATTTCGGTAGTCATTGCTTATTTCATGATAACTGATACAAAAAAAACAAAAGCACCGGATATTTTAAATCCAATTGATCTCAATCCAGAAACAGTTGACCAAGATTTGTTGCAGGTGGGGCAAGGACACAAGATAGGTGAGTTTTCGTTTACAAACCAAGACGGAAAGAACATTGGTTTGAGTGATGTGACAGGGAAGGTATTTGTAGCAGAGTATTTTTTCACGACTTGTCAAACGATTTGTCCGAGAATGAACGATCAAATGCAGCGCGTTCAAAAAGCATTCAAGGAGGAAACTAATTTTAGTATTTTGAGTTTCACGGTTAATCCTGAAGTGGACAGTGTGGAACAAATGAAACGCTATGCGCAAGAACACCATGCAATTGCTGGGAAATGGCATTTTCTAACCGGAGAAAAAACAAAATTATACGATGCGGCACGAAAGTATTTTTTTCTTTTAAAAAAGTCTGAGGTTGAAAATCAAGGAGATGTTGGAACAGATTTCATCCACACAAATAATTTTGTTTTAATAGATAAACAACAGCGAATTAGAGGTTATTACGACGGCACAAATGCCAAAGAAGTAGACAAATTAATTAGCGACGCCAAACTTATTTTACAGGAGTAAGTGTAACGATTACCTTGTTCCAGCGCTTAAGTAGGAAACAGAGGCTTATGCGTATCATCTTTTTCATCCTTTTTCTTTCATCAAACTACTTGGTAAAGGCTTCTTCTGATTCTATTGAATTTTGTCAAGAAACGTTGAACTATTTCAAACAACTCGTTCAAATCAATTCCGAACATTCCGGCTACGTTAAATGGAACAAGGATATTCGAATCTATTTTCATGATTTAAACAAAAACAACTTAACGGCGAGCAACACAGTTTTTGAAACAGATTATTCAGAGTTGAAAAGTGAATTTATTAAAATCGTAAATGAATTAAATGATTGGATTGAACCAATAAACTTATCCGTAGTTGATGAACCAGAACATGCCAATTTTGAGGTATTCGTCGGATCAGTTAATGATTGTAAGTTATTTGATCCAAGCATGCGCTTTACTTTAGCGAAAAATTGGGGCGTTCAGCACAGCCAACTTTCCTTTGATGGAAAAAACATTGTAGAAAGCCTTGTATTCATTGATTTGTATCGGGCTCCGAATCTTCGCATTAAGAAAAGATTACTACGAAAAAAAATTGCCCAGGCACTTGGTTTCTTTCATGAAATTGAGGAAACAAAAGAAAGTGTTTTTCACAGTGGCTTTTCCGAACAGACAGATTTCACGAAAATTGACAGAGAATTGATTGAACTGCTCTACAACAATAATCTATTTGATGCATTGGAGAATAAATCTAACGAGATTGAAACCCCTAAAAATCAACTTACTGTAAAAACCAATTTGTTTGAAGATAATGCTACGGTAACAGTTTCTCCGGATTTAATTAATCAAACTATTGAACTGTACAATTTTCAAGGTCAAAAAATAACGGAATTTAAAATTGAGTCAATCGAAACGAAAATCTCAACCTCTGATTTTCAAACTGGCGTTTATTTCCTTCGAGTCGAAAATCTACCAGCAGTAAAAATAACTAAGCAATGACCTGTTTTTAAGAGATTGTTTCAAAAAGATCCGTCATTGTGTCGAAATGGAAATCTGCCAAAATGAGCTTTGGATTTTGAATGTGTGTTTTTTCAGGAATACAAACCACCGTCATATTTGCAGCCTTTGCTGATATGATTCCATTCAAAGAATCTTCTATTACCAAGCATCGATTTGGATCAACACCTAAATGGTTAGCAGCAGTAAGATAAACAGCAGGGTGAGGCTTTCCAAATGGCTCTGTTTCGGCTGAAAAAACACCGTGAAAGTATTGATGCAGTTGGGTTTTTAGAAGAACAGAATCGATCAATTTTTTAGGAGAGGAACTAGCTAATCCAACAGTTTTTAATTTATTCAAATGTACTACTGTATCTTGCACTCCGGGTAACGCTTGACCATTTTCATTTATCAACTGAATCATTCTTTGAATAATTTGATTTTCAACATCACGTACCTCCTCTTTCCAACCTTCAATGCCTTTCCAAAATAGGATTACTTGGTCGATGCGCATGCCAACGGTTTTTTGAAAATCAGTTTTCGTTAAGTTTGAACCAAGCGAATTAAAAACCTCTTCCATGGCAATTTTCCACAATGGCTCAGAATCAACCAAAACACCGTCCATATCAAATAAAATGGCATCATATAAAGAAAGGTCAAGTTTATTCATTTTTATAGTTGATTAATCGTTGTTTACCCAGCAACCAATGCCCCTCGTTGGCCACAAAAATAGATCCGTTTGGCGTAATAGCGATAGATTCCCGTTGATTGAATTTTAGAAAGCGTTTCTTTTTTACTAGTTGAAATGAAGTAGTTGTTCTTCTATATTTCATCAATTTATTGTAGGTCAATGTGTAAAATGTATCTCGATAAACCGTTGACGACGTAAATGAATCGTATTTCCAGCTTTTTGTACCTGGAATAATTTCCCCTTTAAACTCCCAGCTGGCATCAATTAAATCCCTCGGATGAATTGCATATACCTTACTTTTTCCGTCAAAAGGAATGGCTCTACATTTCGTAAAAACCCAAAGACTATCCTTGAAAAACGAAATACTTTCAGCATCGTAATGCAATTCAGTACTAGCCGGTGGAAATTCTGTTTGATCTGGATAGCTGAAAGAAAAAACAGCAGCATTTATTGCATCAAAGCGAAGAATGGAATCAATTGAAACTTTTAGAATACGGACTTTTTTTCTCTTATTGGCATTGTTTCCAATATCTGCTATGTACAAATTGCCGTTATCATCTTTAGTAAGGTCTTCCCAATCGGTATTTTTCGCATTACGAATGGTGCAAGTTTTTAGAATTTTACCTTTTTGATTAATCAAGTAGATTAAAGGTTCATTTCCCCCATCGTTGTGACACAAAAAGAGGGTGTCATTTATACTTTCAAGGCCAGAAATTTCTTTCAATTCATCATCCAATTTATAGGATTTCAGTTTTTGCGAATACACATCAAGATTGAAAAGTAGAACGATAACACCTAGGAAAACAATCGTTTTCATTATTCAACGTTAATTCGAACAAGTTCGATTTTTCTGTCGCTTACCTTTTCGACGCGCAGTGATTTATTTTTGATTTGAACGGTGGTGCCTTCATCTGGAATTGACTCTATTATTTGTATAATCAAACCACCTAATGTGTCATACTCCTCTGATTCAGGTATATCTAGTTCATACGTTTTGTTAATGTACGAAATTTCAACTCTACCAGAGAAAATATACTCTTTGTCACTAACTTTTTCTTCAAACCAGTCGTCTTTATCGTGTTCATCTTCAATATCGCCAAAAATTTCTTCGATAATATCTTCGATGGTAATTAAGCCTGCTGTTCCTCCATATTCATCAACAACAACAGCGATATTTCCAGCTTGTTTGGTAAACTGCTCTAGCAATTCACTTCCTGGAATGGCCTCAGGAACAAATGAAATTGGCATTAAGATTTGTTTAATAGAATTTGGTCGCTTAAACATTTCAAATGAATGTACGTAGCCAATAATATTATCAATTGAATCCCGATAAACAATGATTTTTGATAAGCCCGTGGATATAAACAATTTGGATAAATCACCTATTGAATCTTCTACATCTACTGATACAATTTCGGTACGCGGAATCATGCAATCTCGTGCTTTAACTTTTGAGAAATCAAGTGCATTTTGCAAAATTTGTATCTCATTACCAAAGTGTGCTTCGGATGGGATTTTGGTATTCATTTCTTGAATGAAATGTTCCAAATCGACTTTATTAAAAATCTTTTCGTTTTTTTCAAGTTTGGTTCCGGATATTCTCAGTAAAGCACTACTAATAAACAACATAAACTGAGAAGGAATGTAGAGAAGAACATACAAAACGAATAGAAAACCAGATCCTAAGGTTAAAAATTTGTTTGGATTTAATTGCACTATGGCTTTTGGAAGAAATTCAGCCACAAAAAGTACTAAAAGCGTCGATAAAACAGTTTGTAAAATCAGAATTAACGCATTACTTGAGATGTAGGCTCCAATAATCGGATTTAAAATCTCAGAAGAAGCGAGTCCAAAAAGTACGAGCGAAATATTATTTCCTAACAACAAACAGGTAATCATGTTAGACTCGTTGGAATAAAATGCTCCAATGATTTTACTTGTTAAAGTTCCTTTTGATTTGTCGAGTTCTACCTTTAGTCGATTAGAAGAAAGATAGGCCAATTCCATTCCAGAAAAAAACGCTGAAAAGACAAGCGAGATCAGAATAATGATATAATTTATACTTTCAGAGTCCATATTGAATTATCAGAGTAAATCAAATCCAATGTCTTTTCTGTAATAAGCATTGTCAAAAGATATTTTTTGGATATTCTCGTATGATTTTGCCAAGGCCGATTCGATATTTTTACCGTATGAGGTTACTGTTAGAACTCTACCACCAGCAGTATTTATTGAAGGGCCATCCGCACTTGTTCCTGAATGAAAAACCAAACTGTCAATAACACTATTCAACCCGTAAATTGATTTTCCAGACGAATATTTTTCGGGATAACCACCAGAAACCATCATAACGGTAGCTGCACTTTGATCAAAAAATTGGATATCTCGTTCAGACAACGTATTCGTTGCAATTCCTTCGAATAAATCTAAAATGTCGGACTTCAACCTAGGGATAACCACTTCTGTTTCTGGATCGCCCATACGACAGTTGTATTCAATTACATAAGGCTCACCTTTAACATTGATTAGTCCAAAGAAAATAAATCCTTTGTATGGAATTTTATCTTGTTTTAATCCTTTAATAGTTGGAATAATAATTTGATTCGTCACCTTATCCAGAAATGCACCTTGAGCGAACGGTACGGGAGAAACAGCACCCATTCCACCTGTATTTAGGCCAGTATCTTTTTCACCTATTCGCTTGTAATCTTTAGCTTCTGGTAAAATCTTGTAGGAATCTCCGTCTGTTAAAACAAAAACAGAAAGTTCTATGCCTTTTAAAAATTGCTCAACGACCACTTTAGAGCTTGCGTTTCCAAATTTCTGATCGGCAAGCATTTGATACAGTTCTAATTTTGCTTCTTCGAGTGAATCCAAAATCAGCACCCCTTTACCTGCAGCAAGACCATCAGCTTTAAGTACGTAAGGCGGTTTCATTTTTTCTAGGTAGGCAAGCCCTTCATCAAGTTTATCCTTCGTAAAGCTGGCATATTTTGCAGTAGGAATATTGTGACGTTGCATGAACTCTTTGGCAAAATCCTTACTACCTTCAAGTTGTGCTGCATGCTTTTGTGGGCCAATTACAGGAATCTTGCACAAAGCCTCGTCTTCAAGAAAAAAATCATGAATTCCATTTACAAGAGGTTCTTCAGGCCCCACAACTACCATTTCGATATTTTTTTCTAGAACGAATGTTTTTATTTCTTCAAAATTTGTTGCTGCAATATTTACGTTTTTGCCATATTGACGTGTTCCCGCATTTCCTGGCGCAATGTAAAGTGCTTCTAAAATTGAACTTTGAGAAATTTTCCAAGCCAGCGCGTGCTCTCTTCCACCAGAACCAAGTAATAATACTTTCATGATACTATTTTACGTTTAGCAATTTTGCAGGAGCGATTGAAAAATGGATACACCATCCACATTGGAAAGAATTGAACTAGCCGCTCTTTCTGGGTGTGGCATCATACCAAAAACATTCTTTGTTTCATTTGTAATTCCTGCAATATTATTTAATGAACCATTTGGATTTGCTTCACTTGTAATTTCTCCGTTCTCCTCACAATATCTAAATAGAACTTGATCATTATCCTCTAGTTTTTTAAGTGTTGAATCATCTGCATAAAAACGCCCTTCTCCATGAGCGATAGGTATTTTATATGAACTATTCGAAAGATTCTTTGTAATTGCAGCTGATTTGGAAGCGGGTTTTAAAAAAACGTTTTTACAAATAAATCGTTGATTCGAATTGTGCAAAAGTGCCCCATCAACAAGACCTGTTTCAGTTAAAATTTGAAATCCGTTGCAAATCCCCATTACATAGCCGCCACGTTTTGCGTGATTTACTACTTCATTCATGATCGGAGAAAATCGGGCAATTGCACCTGATCTTAGGTAATCGCCGTATGAAAATCCACCAGGAAGAATCACAAAATCAACATTCTGAATACTAGAATCTTTGTGCCAAAGATTAACAACCGATTGTCCTAATTGCTCTTTGAGAACATCAATCATATCTTGGTCACAATTGGATCCAGGAAAAGTTACAACACCGAATTTCATTTATTTTAAGTTAAGATCTAAAAGTATATCAAAGGTATATAAAATTACCACTAACTATGGGGTAAGACTGTAAAAAATTTAATAAATGAATAACC
>JBIKIQ010000006.1:0-204488 GCA_044361535.1 Crocinitomicaceae bacterium | reverse complement strand
AATTTATACAATAAAATACCATTCTTTAAGCGTGTGCTTGGTGGTAATAGAAATCCGCGAGGGAAAGTCAATCTAAAAGACTCCAAAGGGAATGACGACGGAGGGAATAAAAACAATCCTGCTGCATCAAAAAAAGAAGAGAAAACGGAATTAGATAAAAAGAAAGAGGAAGAAATGTTGGCAAAAATGACGCCCAAGGAAAAGAAGCGTTATTTACGTAAAAAGAAAAGAGACGCAAGAAAGAAAAAACGCGAACAAAAAGCAAAAGAAAAGCCGAATACTATTTTGGCTGCTGGTTCTAGAGTACTTATGACTGTAAGAAATGTTTCTGGAACGTATGCATTAACAGATGGAACACTCCTTCCTGGATTCAATCAAGAAACGCGGAATTTAGGAATGAATAGCAATACCTATGGACTTACTAGCTTCGTGTTTGGGCAGCAAGGATATGATCTATTGGGAAGAAAAAATAATTACAACGTATCTACCTTAGCTTCATCGAACGGATGGCTCGTACAGAATTCAAGTTTAAACAAAGCCTTTACAACAACCCACACAGCTAATTTGAACCTACGCGCTTCTCTTGAACCGATGAAAGACGTAATTATTGAACTTACTCTAAATAGAAACTATTCAAGAAATTCATCCGAATTTTACAGATGGAATGACGCACAAAGTGCTTTTGAGGGACAAAGCCGAGTAGAAACTGCAACATTAACTTATACAAATCTTACAATTGGGTCGGCATTTGCACTGATTAATAACCGTGATTATTCATCAGAAACATTTAGCAATTTATTAAATAATCGCGAGCAAGTTTCAACCTTACTTGGTCAGCAAAATGCTAACTCATCTTCAATATCTGGTTCGGGATACTATACTGGATATTCTGGTAGTCAACAAGAAGTGGTGCTTGGTTCATTCTTAACGGCTTATGGGAATGCTAAAGTCAGTGATAAAACCATTAATCCAATTAAAAACACTCCACTTCCAAACTGGTCAATCAACTATAACGGTCTAACAAAATATGCCTTTGTAAAAAAATACGTGAAGAATTTCGTAATCAAACATGCTTATAGTTCAACCGTTAGTGTTAATGGAATGCAGACCAATTTAAATGCAGAATTTGATGCAAATGGAAACGCCATCGGTCGTGACATAAATAATAACTTCATCGCCGATCTACAGGTACAAAATGTTGTTTTAACAGAACGATTCTCTCCTCTTTTAGGATTCGATGCAACATGGAATATTAAAGGGCAAGGCTTGATTACAAAATTCGAGTATAAAAAAGACAGAAGCGCAACTCTTTCTTTGAATAATAATCAAGTTACTGAAGTTCTAGGAAATGAAATGGTTATTGGAACGGGTTATAAATTCTCGAAAGTAAAACTGCCTTTTGATCAAATTCCAGCTAGTGACGTCAATCTACGGTTTGATTTTTCATTCCGAGACAATCTTACTGTTATCCGTAAAATTGTTGAAAGCACAAACCAAGCAACAGCTGGTCAACGAGTAATTTCCATAAAGGCCTCTGCCGATTACAATCTTTCTAAAAATTTGACACTTCAATTCTATTATGACCAAGTGTTGAATACGCCTAAAATCGCTACTGCTTATCCAACACAAAACTTAAGTACAGGATTTAAATTACGATTTAATTTAGCGGGAGTTCAATAATGAATATTAGGCAAGCAAAACCGGGAGACGAAACAGAAATCTTCGACCTAATTTATGCATTGGCGGTATATGAAAAAGCACCTGAACAAGTTACCAATACACCTAATCAACTGGCCATTGACTTATTCAAAGATAAAATTTGTTCAGCCCTAATTGCGGAAGAAGATAATCAAATCGTTGGGTTTTCATTATACTATATTTCATATTCTACTTGGAAAGGAAAATGCCTGTATTTAGAAGATTTTTTTGTTATTCCAGAAAAGAGACAAACGGGAATTGGTGAAAAGTTGTTTCAAAGAACGGTTGAAATCGCTCAGGAAATAGGAGTCAAACGTATGGACTGGCAAGTATTGGAATGGAATGAACCTGCTTTAAATTTTTATCGGAAACAACAGGCAATTTTAGACCCTGAGTGGATTAATGGTCGGTTGTTTTTTGATTAGACGAAAACTTGTCGCTAAAATTATTCTCAAGAGCAATAAACAGTGCACAAATCCCGAGAATTGGAACTGCCGCCTTATCTGTGTCTAAATAGTTATTCAAAAAGGCGTGAATAAAATAAGTGGACAGAGCCAATATTGAGGAAAGCAAAACTGCCTGTTGCGATCTATCTCCCGCAGATTTATAAAAGAGTGTTATGCCTTTATAAAACACCACTATAATTAAGGTTATAAACGACAGTAAGCCAATGATTCCTGTTTCAGAAAGGGCGCCTAAATACTCACTGTGGGCATTTCCCATATCTCCAAAATTTGTAGATATAATCGTTAGATTTTCTGGCTCCTGAAATTGGGCATATTCAAATTGATATGTTCCAGGGCCAAAGCCAAGAAAAGGCTTTTCTTTAAACATTTCTATTGCACAGGCCCATCGATTTATTCGTTCTAGATTAGAAGCATCAGTAGATACATTTGCTGCGCTCTGAAGACGTGTTCCAAATTCTTCTGTCGTATGAACCTCATCATTTCTCTCCAACTCCATTTGAATTTGGTCCCAAAAAATAAACAGTGATAAAAGAGAGAATGCACCAATTACAAATAAATAAGAAAGTTTCACCCTGAAATAAATCAATCCCCATATAACAAGCGCACCCATAACGCTAAGCCAAGCCGCTCGCGTATATGAGAAAAAGAGTGCAACCAAAATAATTGTTACAATTGATACCAATCCTACTTTTTCCAAAGGATTTGTGTTTTTTAAATAAAACAATGCAATCGACCAAGGCAAAACAAATGCAATAATTGCCCCGTAAATGGTATGATCTTTAAAAAATGGATACATTACCCAATGTCCTTCCTTCTCTCCAAAATTATACGTGCTGTGATGAATTAACGTGTAAATACTTGCTATCACAGTGCCAAGGACAAATAGAAAAAGAAACCAATGAATATTCTTTTTTTCTTGAAAGTAAACCGGAGCCAAGATCAATAGAGGAATAAAAAACCAAAGTTTGGCTAATAAAAATTTAAATGAAACCAAAGGATGTGTACTCGTAATTGAACTAATAAATACGATTAACAAATAAAATCCAGCAGCCAATACTATGGGATGATTTATTAGCTTCTTGGAAAACGTTCGTTTGCGTAATTCAAAAAAAATAGTGAGAAGCATAAATCCAAAAAAGAATGGCTCAGTCGGTACAAAAAGGCCCACGCTTTGGGTGAATTCTTCAATATTTACAGATAATGGAGTTAGAAAAGCCAGACTCAAAAAAATGATTCGGGTGTGATAAATAGCCGCATAAATTCCTAATAGGACCAATGGGAATAGACATATCCAATATAAATCTAACCATATTAGAAGTGAACTCAAAAGTAAAAAAGCCAATGAACTCAGTGAAATAAAAAGATTATTTCTTACTGCAGCAATCATTTAAGTTGTTTTAACTCTTTAAACCGTTGTTGAACAAGCAGAATAAGTAACGAAAATATCATGGCACCAACTCCAGCCACTAGAATAATAATTAGCCTTTTCGGCTTATCTTTTTTATCGGCTACAACAGCATATTCAACAACAAATTTGTGATTAAACTTTGTGTTCGCATCTGATTCTGCTTGTTCGTAGGCCGCCTGAAATTCCTCAAGCTTTGAAAACTTCTCATTTCTCAAGCGTTCCAATCCATCGTATTTAGAACCATATTTGATATTCATGTCTATTTTCTCTTTCATGTCGGCACGATCACTTCCAGATGCGCCAACGTAAGCTTCAAATAATCCGGACCGACTATTAAAGGACATTACACCTTTTGCCGATAATGAATCCAATTCGGTATTCATTCCTTCTAGTTCTTTTTCAAGTTGTTCTTTCTTCCTTTTATTAATTTCATAAGCCGGAATGGTTCTTTGAGAAACCATCTCATTTTTAACAGAATCTATTAATTCTACAATACTATTGGCCATTGTTGCAGCCAACTTTGGATCCTTGTCCAGAACATCAATTTTTATTGATCCAAAACGCGTTCGTGTAAAAGAGAAATAGCCCTCATACGTTTTTACTAATTTATAATATTTGTTTTTGTCTGAAGGATCTATTTCATAGTGCTCCATCAAATTAAATTTCTTTACTATTCGGTCGCGAATTTTTGAAGATTGCAGGATTTGAACTAATTGCTCCGCTTGTTCTTCCTCGCCAAAATCCATTGAGGCAGACTTTGCATTTCGTTGTTCTGAAAATGAAACGGTGGACGAAGCAGCGGGGAAAACAATAGCTGTAGATAAATATAAAGGTGTAAGTAAAAAGGAAACAATAACAGCTATTACGGTTGCTACAGCTGAAAAACCAATAATGAATTTGCGGTTTAACCAAACAAATTGAATAAAATCATTTCTATTTTCGGATAAATCAGGAGAAGATTGTGACATAAATTAGCTTATTTTCGGATGCAAAATTAGACTATTAATTCTACAAAACGTTTTGTACGCTTAATTATTGTTATTGGTTTCTTTTGAGGAGAGAAAAGAGCTTTTTAGCTCACGAAGATCAATTATTCTTAATGCAAAAAGAAGCACTATGCCTAATAAAGTTTGGAAAACAAATAATTCAATTCCTTCCGATAAATACAGTCCTAAAAGTAGAATTGAAATTATAACAAGTGCATGTTTTAGAATTAACACTGGTATTATTTTAAATCCGATGATATTCTTAACAAGTATAAACTGAGCTAGAGAAACACCTGTTTGGGTTAAAAAGAAAATAAACGCTGCTCCCTCAGAGCCATACACAGGGGCAAACACGAAATTTAGTCCAACATTAAAAAACACCGCAACGACTGCTAAATAATTCAAAACTTTGAAATTTCCATTTGCGGAAAGCAAGGTGCCAAATATGAAATTTATACTTAACGAAAAGAACCCTAACATTAGCCACTTAAAAGAACGGGCAGACTCACTAATATTTGCATCATAAATCCAATTTAACACCGTTTCTGAATTGAAATATAGTGCAATAACAATAACAGCGCTCCCTCCAATTAAAAAATTACCGCTGGTTTGTAAAAGTGGAAGTATCTCTTTTTTAGATTGTTTCAATATCCTTGAAAACATGGGAAACAATAACATTACGAAAACCATCCCAAACATATATAACGCATCAAGAAGTCGGAATCCTTGAGCATAAATTCCCGCCTCAAATCTGCCCTTTTCATGCAATCGCTCAAGAATAACAGAATCAGATCTTGTATAAAATAACATCAACACGATCAGCAAGGCGTAAGGTATACTTTCTCGGATAACCCGAAGTGAAAATTGCCGGTCAAAAGTGAATTGTTGAATATCAATAATTTTAGATAAAAAAACAAACGCCACGACTGCAGTTATAAAATAACAAAGGGTTTGAATTACAATATACCATTCAATTTGAAAAGGTTCATCTGTTATTCCTAAAAACAAAAGTGTTCCGCAGAAAACAATTAATAAAAACCGATCAAATACAGAAATGATAGAGTCGGTTTTAAAATAATGCAATCCCGAAAAATAACTACGAGCATAGGCGGTAAACATAACAAGAAGTTGATTAAAAATGAGAATTCCTATCAAGATAAGTTCATGTCCCCTATACCCTATAGTTAATGCAACAGACAAGGTAAATACACTATAAATGAAGAACAAGAGTATACGAAGAATTATAATTCGACCAACATGTTTGGTAGCCAAATTAGGATCTTGAGCCATCGTTCGTATGGTATAATTATTTATGCCTAAATCAACCAGAATATTGAAGAGAACCGAGAGATTTAGCAAAGAAAAATACAACCCATAATTTTCAGCGCCGACTCTGTTTTGAACTTCGGCATCTATTACTAAAAGGGAAATGGGCTTAATAAGAAGATTAAGAAATAATGACAGAAAAAGGTTAGAAATAAAATTGCCCTTCATCAAGTTATAATTCTTCGGGAATTAACGGATCAATAACTTAAATCCTTTCCCGTGAATATTCATTATTTCAATATTTTCGTCTTCCTTAAGTAGCTTTCTTAATTTGGCAATATACACATCCATGCTGCGGCCATTAAAATAATTATCATCACCCCAAACAGCCCGAAGCGTCGCCTGTCTATCCAAAATCTCATTTTGATTTTTTACCAGAAGCAAAAGCAAATCATTTTCCTTGGTAGTAAGTTTTTTTGGTCCTTCTTCAATATGGAGTATACGTAATTCTGGTTCATAACGAATTTTCCCAATATACATTTCAGTATTTACGTTTACTTCAACTGGGCTAACTCGTTTTAGAATGGCATTAACTCTCGCTAATAATTCCTCCATGGAAAACGGTTTGGTTAGGTAATCGTCTCCACCGATTTCAAATCCTTGTAAACGATCTTCCTTCATTGATTTGGCTGTTAAGAATAGAATTGGCACCTTTTTGTCCACCTCACGAATTTCTTTTGCCAAGGTAAATCCATCCATTTCAGGCATCATTACATCAAAAATACAGAAGTCGTAAGTATCTTTTGTAAACCGCTCATAAGCCACCTTTCCGTTTCGCGTTAAAATGACGTGAAACCCTTTGTTTTGTAAATAGGTAAACAATAATTGACCAAGATTTTCGTCGTCCTCTGCTAATAAAATTGAAAATTTCTTACTCATTTTAAACCTCCTTTATTTTTAAATAAAACGGTAAAAGTTGATCCTTCACCATAGTTACTTTTCACTTTAATTTCCCATTTATAATGATCACAAATGGCTTTAACATAACTCAAACCAAGACCGAATCCTTTCACATTATGAATGTTGCCTGTTGGGACCCTGTATAACTTGTCAAACAATCTCGGTATGTGTTCCTTCTTTATTCCAATACCATTATCACTAACGCTCAAATATACGTGTTTATTATCTGATTCAATTGAAACCTTTATCAATGGATTTTCTTTGCTGTATTTTATAGCGTTGTCTAAAAGATTGGAAATGATATTGGTGACGTGCATCCTGTCTGCTTGAAATTCGATCGATTCAAATACGTCATTAAATTCAATTTTTCCGTCATTTCCCTTTATCCGAAAACGGGCTTTCTCTATTTCATTTTCTACAAGCTGAACAAAATTAATTACTTCATCCTTGTATTTTATATCCCCTTTTTCAATGACCGCGCTTTGGAGGATACTTTCAACCAAGGTTTCCAACCTCTTGTTTTCCTGATTGATCATTTTTACATAGGGAGATACGGTAGCGTTTGTCTGTTCGTCAACCATATCCGTATCATTCATGGCCTGACAAGCTAAAGAAATTGTTGAAATGGGTGTTTTAAACTCGTGAGTCATATTTGAAATAAAATCACTTTTCATTTCAGACAAGCGTTTTTGTTCCATGATGGTTCGAAACATAATAATGAGTGAAATGATAATGAAAACCACCAAAACCAAGCTCACGATCAATGAGTTCTGCATTTCTTGAAGTACGAAACTCTTTTTGTCCGGGAAAAATAAATACAAATGAATGTTTTCATCTATAATATTACTTGGAAATAAGACGGTTTTACCACTTTCGCTCAATACAAGTTTGGAATCATAGGTTTGTGGGCTATTCGAAAAAGTAAAAACTTTATTGGAATCATTGGCAACCGCAAATTTGTACTTCTGAGGCAAATCATCCCCAACCAATTCATTTCTAATTACTGAATCCAAAAACGCCACATCTATTCGCTTGCTTTGGTCGCTATAAATATTATCACGAAAAGCCTGAACCATCATATCATTTACAAATCGTGCTTTTTTGAAGATTTGTTGAAGTACTTGTTCGTCTAATTGAATTGCGATCTTCATGGAATCATTTGTAGGAAGAGGATTACTGCTCTTATCAAATAAATCTTTCAACTCCCGCACATCCCGAGCATATACTTTTTGTTCTGTCGTTACACCCGAAATGGAATCCACTGCTTTTCCCTTGATAATAAGATAACTTAACTTTTTTCCTCCTTCAAAAATAGTTGTGTCCGCAATGGATACAGTTTCATTTTTTGGAATAAGATTTTTAAATTCTTGCTTTAAAATGTCTTTATACTGCGTACTGAAATCATTATTAACCAAACGCATGTATCGTCGAATATCTTCTGCTTTTTCATGACGAATAGCAATTCTTTCCAAAGAAGTTTTAAGATTGTTATTAAATTGGATGGTTTTTCGCTCGTATAGTTGAATTACCTGAAAAGTCTGAATTATCAATAGAGATAAAACAGAGGCTGCTAAAAGAATTACAACAATATTAACCCGAATCTGCTTCATCTATTTTTAACGCTAAATAATTTATCAAAAATACAATATTTTTATATTATGCGCGCATAATAATATGTATATTTGTTGCGATGAATGAAAAAAAGCAAGGATTAATTGATGTTCAAATCAGACATGCTTGGCACCGAATATACAGAATGTATAATCAAAAAGCAATGGCACAGGGATTAACTATTTCAGCAGGTTTTATACTCATGAACATAGACAAAGTAGGCACTCCCAGTACTTCTTTAGGGCCACGCATGGGCATGGAACCAACTTCTCTTTCTAGAACCCTTAAGTCCATGGAAGATCAAGGATGGATAAGGAGAGAGGTTACAAGTAAAGACAAACGAAAAGTATTGATTTTTCTTACAAATGAGGGGCTTAAAAAACGAAATATCGTCCGGGATTTTTTAATTGACTTTAATAGTAAAATTCTAGAACGAATTTCAAAAGACGAACTTCATGGTTTCTTTAAAACAATGCAAGCCATGGATGAAATTATTGATGAAATTGTCAAACATGATTAATTAATAAGAGCAAACAATGAAAAGGTATATAAAACGTGTTGCTGTGCTTGGCTCTGGGATAATGGGTTCAAGAATTGCTTGTCACTTTGCAAATATTGGTTGTGAAGTATTGTTGTTAGATATTTCTCCTAAAGAATTGACTTCCGAAGAAAATTTAAAGGGATTGGACTTGAATTCGAAGGTTGTTCGAAATAGAATTGTGAATCAGGCCTTAGACAATACAGTGAAATCAAATCCATCGCCACTCTATAAAAAGACCTTTGTTTCTAAAATAACTACCGGGAATTTTGACGATGATTTGGATAAAATAGCTACCTGTGATTGGATTATTGAGGTTGTCGTAGAGCAATTAGACATTAAGAAAAATTTATTTGAACGCGTTGAACAACACCGAAAAACGGGGACTATTATCTCCTCAAATACTTCTGGAATTCCAATAAATCGTATGGTTGAAGGCAGGTCAGAAGATTTTAAATCACATTTTTGCGGAACCCATTTTTTCAATCCACCACGATATTTACAACTCTTAGAAATCATTCCATCTAGCCATACAAAACCAGAAATAGTTGATTTTCTGATGGATTTTGGAACCAAAAACTTAGGAAAAAAGACTGTATTATGCAAAGACACACCGGCATTCATTGCCAACAGAGTTGGGGTTTATTCAATCATGGCTCTTTTTCACGCTGTTGAGGAAATGGGATTAACAGTAGAGGAGGTTGACAAATTATCAGGCCCTATATTGGGGCGTCCGAAGTCGGCTACTTTTCGAACTTGCGATGTTGTTGGATTAGATACGTTGGTTCATGTGGCAAATGGATTGTCTCAATATTGTAAATCTGACGAAGAAAATCAATTGTTTAAACTGCCCGATTACATCCAGAAAATGGTTGAAAACAATTGGTTAGGCTCTAAAACCAGGCAAGGGTTTTACAAGAAGGTTAAATCGGCGGATGGAAAGTCAGAAATCCATGTATTAGACCTGAACACGTTGGAATATCGACAAAGTCAAAAAGTTAAGTTCCAAACATTGGAAATGACGAAACCTATAGATGATTTAAAAAAAAGAATCCCGATGTTGTTTTCGGGACAAGATAAAGCAGGAGAATTTTACCGCAAGTTGTTTTCAGGTTTATTTGCGTATGTTTCAAATCGTATTCCGGAAATATCAGATGACTTATATCGAATTGATGATGCTTTAAAAGCGGGTTTTGGATGGGAGTTGGGTCCGTTTGAAACCTGGGATTTGATCGGTGTTTCCGAAGGTGTAAAACTAGCTGAATCTTATGGAAAAACAGTTTCGCCATGGGTTAAAGAAATGATTGGTAAGGGCTTTTCATCCTTCTACAAACAAGAAAATGGCTCAAGAAAATACTACGAAATTACAAGTCAAAGTTACCAGCAAATCCCTGGAACTGAGGATCAGATTATTTTGTCGTGTCTTAAAGAAACTCATTTAATTTGGTCAAATTCTGATGCGTCTGTTGTTCACCTAGGCGATGGTATTTTAAACCTTGAATTCCATACAAAAATGAACACTATTGGCGGAGGTGTTCTTCAAGCAATTAATAAAGCCATTGATATTGCCGAGAATGAGCATAAAGGTTTGGTAATTTGTAATTCAGGACCATTATTCTCTGCAGGAGCAAACGTGGGAATGATTTTTATGATGGCTATTGAACAAGATTACGAAGAATTAAATTTTGCAGTAAAAGCGTTTCAAGACACCATGATGCGAATTAGGTATTCGAACATACCGGTTGTTGTCGCGCCGCATAACTTAGCTTTAGGTGGGGGTTGCGAAATGTCCATGCATGCAGATAAAGTGGTAGCACATGCCGAATTATACATGGGGCTAGTTGAATTTGGCGTAGGATTAATTCCCGGAGGTGGTGGCTCGAAAGAATTTGCACTGCGTTTATCGAATGAATTAAAAGAGGGAGATGTAAAAATCAATAGGTTGAGAGAAAGATTTCTTACCATTGGTCAGGCTAAAGTTTCAACATCTGCCCACGAGGCTTTTGATTTGGGATATTTAAGAGTTGGACAAGACGAAATCGTTATGAGTCGTGAATTGCAACTAAAAAGAGCCAAGGAGGCGTGCCTTGAATTAGCAGAAAATGGATATATCCCTCCAAAAAGAGAGAAAAATATTACGGTTATTGGCCAAGAAGGACTGGGAATTGTTTATGTGGGAGCAAATACCATGTTGAGTGGAAATTACATTTCAGAGCACGATGCATTAATTTCCGAAAAACTAGGATATGTACTTTGTGGAGGTGATTTATCTGAAAACACGCTCGTTTCAGAACAATACTTATTAGATTTGGAGCGTAAAGCATTTGTTGAACTTTGTATGCAACGGAAAAGCTTAGAAAGAATAGAAAGCTTAGTTAAATACGGAAAAATTCTAAGAAATTAATATGATTGAATTATTTAAACACATTTTAGAACTCGATTTTGATTGGTTATTTTATCATTATGGGACAGCCATTTATATGATTTTATTTTTAGTCATATTTATTGAAACCGGTTTGGTTGTAATGCCTTTTCTTCCTGGTGATTCGTTGCTTTTCACGGCGGGATTGTTTGCAAAAACAGGTCATTTGAATTTATCTACACTATTAATTTTACTGTACATTGCTGCTGTTGTCGGTGATAATTGCAACTATTGGATTGGTAGAAAGTTAGGCTTAAGCGTTTTTTCTTGGAAGTTTAAAAACAGAAACCTCGTTAAGAAGGAATACCTCGATCAAACCGAATTGTTTTTCAAAAAGAACGGAGTGAAAGCCATTATCATGGCTCGTTTTGTTCCTTTTGTTCGAACCTTTGCTCCATTTGCTGCGGGTGTTGGAAAGATGAATTACCGTATCTTTTTTCTGTATGATTTAATTGGCGGGTTTTTATGGGTTTTTGGTTTGTGTATTGCAGGCTATTTGTTAGGGGAAATTGAATGGATTAGAAAGAACATTGATTTGGTTTGTTTAGGAATCATTTGCTTATCGGTGGCGCCGGTAGTATATGAATTTTTGAAAGTCAAACTAAAAAAAAATAAGTCATGAAAACGGCATACATCGTTGCGGGATTTCGCTCTGCTGTAGGAAAAGCTAGAAAAGGCGGGTTTCGATTCTACAGACCGGATGATTTGGCTGCAAAGGTGATTTCTCATTTGGTTGACTCGATTCCAAATTTGGATAAGGAGAGAATTGATGATGTAATCGTGGGAAATGCTACGCCGGAAGCTGAACAAGGATTGAATTTGGGTCGAATGATTTCGCTATTTGGTTTAAAAACCGATAAGGTATCTGGAATGACAGTAAATCGCTATTGTGCTTCTGGCTTAGAAACAATTGCCATCGCCAAAGCAAAGATCGAGTCGGGAATGGCTCATTGCATTATTGCCGGTGGGGCTGAATCTATGTCAATGATGGCAATGGGTGGCTGGAGAATCGTTCCTAATCCAAAGGAAGGCAAGGCTCATCCCACCTATTATTGGGGCATGGGTCTAACGGCTGAAGCGGTTGCCAAAGATTATTCAATTTCTCGCGAAAATCAAGATGTATTTGCGCTGCATTCGCACGAAAAAGCACTCAAAGCCATTCAAGAAGGCAGATTTAAAGAGGACATTGTGCCTGTTGAAGTGGAGCATATTTTTTTGGATGAAAACGAGAAAAGACTAGAACGTAAATACGTGGTTGATACAGATGAGGGTCCTAGGGCGAGTTCACTTGATGGATTGTCGTCCTTGAAACCGGTTTTTGCAGCAAACGGCTCTGTTACAGCGGGGAATAGCTCACAAACATCTGATGGCGCTGCCTTTGTTATGGTAATGTCAGAGGAAATGGTAAAAGAATTAAATATCACTCCTATTGCAAGGCTTGTTTCTTATTCAACCGTGGGTGTTGATCCACGCATCATGGGAATTGGTCCTATTGAGGCAATTCCAAAAGCTATCAAAGCCGCTGGACTTTCGATTAACGATATTAATTTATTTGAGCTCAACGAAGCCTTTGCCTCACAATCGTTGGCGGTAATCAGAGAAACGGGATTAAATCCTGAAATAGTGAATGTTAATGGCGGAGCTATTGCACTCGGTCATCCTCTGGGTTGCACGGGGGCAAAACTGACCGTTCAACTAATGAACGAACTCAAAAGAAGAAAACAAAAATACGGCGTTGTTACCATGTGTGTAGGCACAGGTCAAGGAGCTGCTGGAGTTTTTGAAATGCTGTAAATTCAGGCATTGAAGCGGAAAATGTAACCAAGTTATAGAAAATAAATCTTCGTTGTTTTTTCGTTATTTAATATTTTAAGAATTTCTTAAAACCAAAAAATCCCCACCGTTTTTGAGGCGATGATAGAAGATACATAAATTCATTATTCATTTGCAAGCAGCCAACTGAAAACATTCAAATGCTTTAAGTTGTTAGCAAAAATTTCGGGTAATTATCGCGTATTTTTTTGTAAATGCTAAACACAATAAATCATTAAAACTATTTTTTTTTACGAGTTTTAATGATTGTAAGAATTCTAATTCAACGAATATCAGCGTTAAGAAAATTACAGAAAACAAAAATTCCCCCACCGTTTTGAACGCGATGAGGGAATGCAGCGATTTGTTTATGAGTTATTGTTTTATAGTTCGTACAGCTCTGATAGCTGAATTATTTCCTGGGTTTTCTAAAATGCTATGAAACTTTCCTAAATCAATCCAAATTGGCTGATTTGATGGCTTTACAAATTGTAAACATGAAACATAGGTTATAGTCTTTTCTGTTTCTCCTCCAGTAAAATACAGACGCCATCGTTCGTTAATTTCATCCGCTTCTTTTAATGAAAAAGTTTTAGAAAAAGTTTCACTTGTTAAATACAAATTGTAGTTTTTTCCATCATGAAAAGTAGATTTATTTGAAACGCAAAGAGAATCATAAATTAATTGTAATTCATCTTTGGTTGGTAATCTCCATCCCTCACCAAGCGGGGTTAAATAACCTGCACCTTCTCCATACACGGGTAAATCATATTCAGCAACTTCTATGTTACCCAAAATAAATGGTTTGCCAATTATTTCTTCTGCGAACTTTTCACCAAAATAAAAAGGGTGCGACCGCTTATCGATGACTTTGCCATCCATTCTGTAATATAAGTGCATCAACACATCTTGTACCCATTGCGAGCCCTTGTAATATCCTTGTTCGTGGTATTCGAAATAATCACCAAAAAAATGATCTTGCGCCTTAGAAAGAGTATCTATATTTCCTTTAGCCCTTAGACTACCAGATGGATAATACAACTCAAATGTGCCTTGATTCATATTGTTTTTTATTGAATTCATTTGTTTTTTTCTTCCAAGAGAATCGTATAAATTTCTTTCTGTCAATGAACCGTAATTGTAAGTTTCAATATTTTTTTTATCCGCATTTCTCCGAGATTTTTCAATTTCAGTTGCATATTCTTCGTTGAGTATTTCTTTTGATTCTTTCGTTGTATGATTCCAGTATAAAATTTCATCTTTGTGTTTTTTCCCTTTCAAATATGTTGTTTCTCGCTCCAAATTACCTGATTCATAATACGCTATTTCAAATCCATTCTTCAAATCATTGAAATAGGTTGTTTCTAGCTTTTTATAACCGTTTTCGTAAAAAAGTGTCTCCTTTTTATTATGTGCCTCATCATCTCTTTTTATGGTTTTCCCCGTATTATTATCATAATTTGACTCAAGATTTAAAACATCATAAAAACTCGTAGTTTGAGTCAAAGTACCCAACTCATTAAATAGAGATATTTTACTTTTTTTATTTTCTAGAAACTCTTCCACTTTAGAAATCTTGCCATTCTCATAAAATATTGAATCAATACTTCTATTTTCATTTGGTAATTTATATTCTACTCGGTTAATTTTACCGTCCTGGTAGCTTGTTTTTTTATTTTCTGTAACAACACTCGACAGCAAGTTATTTATATAAAATCGCTTTTCTCCGTCTATTTCTTCTAATAGTTTATTCTCGTTTTGGTCAAAATGCGTTATCGATAATGGAACATATATTTTTATCATTTTCTTTTTTCCATTTTTATGGAACGCTGTATATGGGCCAACTATTCGCTTTGGATCACTTCCACTACCTTGATAATTTTCAATTTCAGCAATAATACCTACATGTACTTGTTTTGATTTTTCTCGTTCAATGGTTGTTGCAAGAACCTGTAGATTGCCTAATTTTTTTTGTTGAATTTCTTTTTTGTCTTTATGATTCTTTATTAAAGACTGACCTTTATCCCATAGTGTTTTTGAATCATCTTTCAAATTTCCGTCATTCGCTTTTGCTTGTATTTTTTCCCATTTTTTTACCCCGCCAGCATCTTCTAATATGAAAAGTGACAACTGATTATTACTTTCAACTGTATCCTTAGTGGCATGAGAGCATTCCTCATCGAGCAAGGATTTTTCGACCAATAATTTAGTTAATAGCAGGGTGTCCTGAAACTTTTCTGTACTAAAAGCTGAATCCAAATAAAATGTTTTATAAAAACCAAATAAAACACCATTTTTCACTTCAAAAATTGATTTGATTTGTTGATTATTAAATCGACTGATTACTAAGCCGTTATATGGCTTTTCATTTTTATAATGCCATCCATCATTATCAATTTTTAATTCCTTTTCTTCTGTTATGAGCTGTGAAGTAGCTGTGAGATGAATAAAAACTAAAACAAGAAAAATAAAAAGTGTTTTCATTATAGGATTTGATTTTTAATAACTAATTCATTACTCTGTTATTTAACAAAAAGTCTATATATTAAGATGTAATTATTTTATTTCAAATCTACTTAGTTATCATAAAATCTTGCTTTGACTTTCATTTCAACTTGTTCCAAGTTGCACCACGCTGAAAAACTGTTAACTTTAAATACCTTTTTTTGTTTGTATGAGCACAGATGCTGGTTTTGATAAGAATATTCAAAAGTTAAAGAAAAACCTTGAGTTCAAGTTGGGGTTTGCTGTCTTGACGTATCATGATTGTAAAAAAGCATCCGCGCGGCTTAAACTGGACAAGATTTCACTTTCACCCCTTACAATTGGTCGTTTATTTTCTGTTTTCAAAGACACAAAACGCCCCTACAATAGTACCTTAGATTTACTCACTCGTTTTTTGGGCTACGAATCTTTTTCTTCGTTTTGCATAGATACTTCCGATTTGGTAGGTACTCGCTTGTACAATCCCTCGTTTGAAATCGTAAATGGATCTTTTCAAGCCTTGGAACTCGCTTGTCAGCAAGCAGATTGGAAAATGGTAAAAACGATTTTGGAAGAAATTAATCCGCACAAAGACGACTATGAATTCCCCATGTTTTTGGGAAACATTGTTAGAAACCACCCAGAGCGCAACGATTTTATTAAAGCACTTATGGATGTGGAGGTGGGAAGAGTTTATTTCTTTGAACGCTTTGTGGATGAAGACGACCCAGACGGCTATTTTTCGCATGCGCTTACTTCGTTTTGTTCGAATTACCGAAGAGATATTGGTAGTCAAATTTTTAAAGTCTGTTTTCAATTAGCCAAGCAGATTTATCAAGAAAATAAATTTAACGTATCTGAATGGAGGACCTTTGAACAGATGGGACTGAATTTGAAAGAGTTACACTTTCATCAAATTTCGCGCTGGTTTGAATTAAAAATACTCTTTGCTTCACGTGAAATAAATCCCTTGCAAAAAACCCAACAAATTATTACCGAATTGTTTGAGATTTTACCTCATTACAGCAATGGTGACCAATGTTGGATTCTTGCAAGACCACTGAAAGCATTAGCACACATGGGTTTATTGAATGAAGTACTGAGCGTTTCAGAAATAAAAGAGCGTATTTTTAACGTGTTTATTGCTATGGATGGCCGCGTTTCTTCAATAGGAGATTTAATTGTTCAATTTGTTTGCCACGCCTATTTTGATACACAACAAACGGTAAGTAATCCAAAATCCATTTCTGCATCACATTTCAATGAAACATTTAGCCGAATTGCCATTGAATCTGCCACGTCGTTATTGTATGTTCAGGAACCTACAAGAAACCGTATTGAAAAAAACCTCAAACCATTTGCCCAAAAAACTGGAAATAGTTGGGTGCTAAATGTGTTGAAATAACAAGGCAGATTGCTTAATTTTTTAATTGGCTTTCATTCAGAATGAAATCATTAATACTAGATAAAATCTTTCCCTTTTCAACAAACAAACGGGTCAAACGTGGATAAACGCAATAGTCTATTAATCCAAAAAAGCCCCATCTATCCTTGATAAATGGAGCTCTATTAAAACGGAAAAAGAGAATTATCTTACTCTTAAATCAACTGTTTTTATTATTACAATATTACTTTAAGCCAGAAACATTTGAGCTAGCATCTAGTGAATTCAGATTTTTTCTGCATTCCCCAACCAATTTCATATAAGCCTTTTTTTTCATATCATCGTCTTTAAAAGTGATTTTCGCCTCTTTACGCAATTGATCACCTAATTCGTCAAATTTTTCTTGCTCTTCTTTGTTACCAGCTTTTCTGGCTGCTTTTTCTTTCGTTAAATACTCACACTCCATTGCCGCATAATCCTCCGGGGTCTTTGGTGCTGTTTTTTCTACAGTAGTTGCTGCTGCAGTTGCATCACTCGTTTTATCTCCACATGAGAATAATGTTAAAGACAAAATCATTCCAACTAAAATTTGTTTTTTCATAATTTATTTTTTTCAAAAATAGAAATTAAATCCAAATAACAAATGTAGCTTTTGGTCTTATCTGTTGATTCAAATAACACCTTGCATGCCTTTAATAAGACTGGTTTTAATTTACAGTTCTTTAGACACAATGATTATCAAAAGAGTTATTGATTGTGCAGTAAAAATTCCCCTGCCAGTTTTAA
The DNA here is from genome assembly GCA_044361535.1 of Crocinitomicaceae bacterium. Classification (GTDB taxonomy): domain Bacteria; phylum Bacteroidota; class Bacteroidia; order Flavobacteriales_D; family Crocinitomicaceae; genus UBA952. The sequence goes on along the minus strand of JBIKIQ010000006.1, from coordinate 186,666 downwards.
ACGCGTTAAAGTAATGTTGAAATAAGGTGGTTCAGATTTTTGTTTTTTATCACACATTTTGTTCTTCACGTCTACCTTCCTGCAGAAAAGAAACAACCAAAAATTGTTTTTTAAAATACATATAATCAGATATTTTTTGGTTTTTATGTTAAAAAATTTGATTTTTTGTAAAATTATAGATTAGATAATTGGGGAAAAATCCCCCACCGTTTTGAACGCGATGAGGGAATGCAGCGACAAAAACTTTTAATTTTCTAATTTGCCCATTAAAGGTAATTTATATATGAACTTAATCTCCAAGCAACTGAATAAATCTCCTAACTCATTCACCTCATCAAAAATATATTTATAGGCTTCTCTATCTAATATTACCTTAAAAATCTTTTTTTCCTTGGACAACAGGTTTTGGTTGTTTTTTAATTCACTTTCGAACTTCGCATACACTTCTTCTAATTTAGCCATTGTATTTTCAAAGTCGTGGTATTTAGCTTTTTCAAGGTCAAGTTGGGCAATTCTTTCTTTATTGTTTTCAATTTCATTTTTAGTTAATTCGATTTTTGATCTAATTTCAAAGTAATTACTATCGATACCTGTTAAATTTAATTTGATACTCACTTGATTTGAATCTACGTACAACATTTTTTCATTGAACATCTTTTGAAGTGATTTAGCTGTTTTTTTATCAAATTTTATTTCTTGAAAATGAGCATCAATATCTATTTTAAAAAGTGAAATAGAGTCACCTTGAAATGTAAAATAATTTTGACCTTTTTCATCAATTTGACCCGATTTTTTTAATTTACCCAATAACTTTTCAATGTCTTTTTGGGCATCAAGACTAACTTTTAAAAGACGGATGTTTTTTAACACAGAATATAATTTCTCACTGTGTTTTTTGACATTGTAGGAATCAAATGCTAATTTGTATGTTTCAAGATTAGAAGATGTTTTTTTTATGTTCTCCTCAATTTTCATCTTTTCGTAACCAATATTGGTTGAGTTTTTATATTCTTCGGAATTAATAGCTGTTTCAAAACGGATCATTAGCAGAGCAAGACTATCTTTAATACTTTGACCTGTTTTGTTTAAGGATTCAAACCTTGGGTTTTTAAATCCATTTTCAGAAGGAACGTAATTTGCAGAATTTATCAAGGTCGTATCAGCATATGTGGTTTTTTCACCCAATATTGCCTTTGTTTTAATATCTCTCTTAAAACTTGAGATTTTAATGCCGTGCAACCACATTTCTTCCTCTTCAACCATATACCCTCCATCTGAATACTTAGTACTAATTTTCCCATTCAAATAACCATTTTCATCTGTTTCAAACACTTCGGTCAAAGAATAATCGTTGTCAATTCGGGTGCCTTTGATAATTTGACCAGCTTTGTTAAATTCTAAAATGTAATTCTTATCGTAGGTGTATTTTTCATTTTTGTACGCTAGTGAATTATACTGTTTTGATTTGAATTTCCACGTGCCGATCATTACATTTTCAGATAACTCTCCACTCATGCTGAAATTTCGGTCACCTTTAAAATGGGCTCCTTTACGCTCCATTAAAAAAGCACCGTGCATTAATCCTAATTTCTTTGTTCCCTTGACTAACATTGTACCTTTAGGCATTCCTTCGTGTGGCGCCCGAGTTCCCACAAATGAATAGGGACCATCATATATTCGCTGACCATTGTGAATCGTTGAATTTGTTGTTAAAGTTCCTTCTGTAGCGCACCAGTTCTCCGAAACAGAATTTGATTGTGAAAATAGTAGCGTACTGAAAAAACAATATTTGATTAAAATAAATGCTTGGATTATTTTCATTGGGAATAGAATTAGACGGAAAAAATTAAGATTGAAAAGTATTATGTATTTCTATTGATTCGCCCTATATCTCAAATCTGGGGTTCCATCCTTTTTACGTGGACCAGCTTTTCTCATGGCAAAACTTGCTATTGTTGCTCCGGCATCCTGCAACAATCTGGAATCATCCCAAATTCTTTGAAGGCCATCCTCTTTGGAGGCAAATCTAACTTCTGTTTTTTCTCGAATTGTGTAGTTGTAAAAAAAACCGTCTCTATAAACGAGAGTTCCACTATGACCATCTGAAAATTTTATACCGATGAACTTATCGTTCTTCCTTTTTCTAAAATCAAGCACGTCACTCGGTCCCTTTTCTAATTCCTCCTCCTTAAAACTTTTGGTGTAGGTATAAGTCTCATATTGTACTGCTTCTTTTAGCTCTTCTTCGGGCACGCCAGATTCTTCAGCCGCTGCGGTTTCATTTGCCGATGCCAATTTATTTTCCAATTCAGAATTCTTTAGTGGATTGTTCTTTTGGTTGGCTCCTCCACAACCCATAATAGTGGAAGCCATTAACATTAATAACACAGGAAACAACAACGGTTTTTTCATTTTTTTGATTTAAATATTGATTTTCTTAATACTATTTGTTTTGTAGATCTTATTCAAAATCTCCACTTAAGCATCAAATTAAGTATCATCAAAATTGGATATAAATAACAATAAATAAAATTGCAACTTGCTGCAACTTTTAAAAATGTTTTCTCCCGCTTTCTTTTACTACTGTTTAAATTCTTTTCTTTGATTCGTGAAGGATAAGGAAATTTTTTACCGCTCTGTGTACTACAAAGCAATGTGTGAGGCAATAATTGCTAAATCAGGTATTTATCCTCGAACTTTTAATGAATGTAATCAATTAGCTGTTTCGTTTCAACAAGAAGGCTGTATCATATCCGGTCATACCTTAGCGCGATTTTTTGGCGTCTTGTCCTATCGAAAATTATATCCCGCGACGCTCGACATCTTAGCAAATTACATAGGGTATCCATCTTTTTCAGAATATATTCATGCCAAAGATTTATACATTGAACAACAACTAAGCTCAAAAAATGAATTATTTTCCACTGGGCCTTTTTCGCTTACAGCTTTAGAAATAGCAATTAAGACAACCAATAAGAAAGACATTTCAAATTTACTGATGTCAGTAAATATGGATCATGATGACAAAACAGAATTAATTCAGTTGCTCGGTTCATTGGTTCGTAACTCTACCAATAAAAATGAATTGCTGGAAATACTTATTTCAACTGAAAATGGCAGACGTTTGTTTTTTGAAAGTTACGTTGATGAAGATGACCCAAACAGCTATTTTTCAAATGCCTTACAACGTTTCTATTTCCAAAATGTTCAAACTCCAAATAATCGCTTATTCTACTATACCTTCCTGATAAGCAATGCGATTTATCACAACAAAAATATACCGGTTGAACTGAAAGAATTTGAACGTTTAGTCTCAGAAATTGATGAAAAAACCCTTCATTTTCACGAACTTTCTCGCTTAACAGAAACCCAACTATTATTAAATTACACTCAAGGAAAACTCACGGATAATCAGTTAAATTTATTCGTTGTACTAGTGGAAAAATGGGCTGAGAAATTCAACAGCCACGAACTATGTTGGTTAATTGCCAGACCCCTTAAGTCGTTAGCCTTTGCAGGAGTAATTAACAAAGTGTTGACCCAACAAAATTTTTCAGAACGTGTTTTAGATTGTTATTACAACTCGAAAATGAATTCCATGGCAGAAATGATTATTCAATTTATCGTACATGCCCACTATAAATCAATAAATGAAAAATTACATTTATTTCCTCCTTTAAAACTACAATCAAACAGGCACAACAACGAAAACAATGCTCGGATTGTTCTAGAGTCGTCCGTATCAGCCTTGTATGCAGAATCAAATGTGTATGCTATATTAATCCGAAATCTTTCCACATTTACAAAATCAACCGGGCATTCGTGGGTATTTAACCTCTTAAAAACATATTAATTGATTTAGGACTTAGCCTTTTCTTGAATTACTTTTTGCTCAACTGCAATTCTCTGAGAAAAGCAATTTCTTCCTTAAGTGAAGTAATTAATTTTTCGTAAATATCTCTTTCTCCGGCAGAAGGCGTGATGTTCATTTGGGTGGCCGCATTCCCTCCAGACTGATTAAAACTTTGCAATATGTACGTATCTTCTTCGCCAAGTAGCGTAATTAATTCAACTTGAAGGATCGTAGCGATTTGGCGCAACCGTTCAAGCGTTGCTCGTTCGGGTTTTTTTTCCAAATTAGAATACGCTTGTTGGGTAATTCCCAATTTATCAGCCATTTGTTTTTGTGATAAGCCTCTCGCCTCTCGAAGCAAACGAATGGTATCTATATCCGTTGAACCTATTTTCATTATTCCACCAATTTACAAACTAAAATTGTATTATTTAGTTGAAAGCTAATATTTTACAAATAAAAACCTGAATTTTACAAATAATACTTGTTTTTGTGTGGTGTGTTCAACCAAGAAATTTCTACGCGATTTAAATTACCACATCGATAAACACATAACTTTTAAAATTGTTGGAAAAACTGTACCAAACTTTTCATAAGATGCAACGTTTTATCTTTATTTACCTAATTTTGCCTGCATCAATTTTTCTTGAAAAAGCTATATTTATTTAGTATTCGTTCCTTTATTGGGCCGTTCATCGTGACCTTGATTATTTCAATGGTAATGCTTATTATGCAATTCTTTTGGGTCTATATTGATGACCTCATCGGTAAGGGTATCGAAATTAGCATTATTCTAGAGCTGCTTTTCTACGTTTCGGCAAGCATTATCCCGTTGGCGCTTCCCCTTGCCATTTTGCTTTCATCGATTATGACTATAGGGAATATGGCAGAAAACAATGAATTAAACGCCCTAAAATCGGCGGGCATGTCGCTTTTTAAAATTCTTAGACCTCTAACGGTTATTGTATTAGTAATTACGGCATTCACCTTTTATTTTGCTAATTACGTAATTCCTGTTGCTAACTTGAAGTGGCATTCACTTATTTTTGACATTCAAAACACAAAGATCTCAGCAGTATTAACTCCTGGGGTTTATAGTAAAGGTATTGAAGGATATGCCATTAAAGTGGATAAAGGTAAAGACAGCTATTTCGAAGGAATTATTATACACGACCACACACAGCCCAAGGAACTGAAAACGATTAGGGCCGAAAAAGGAAATTTATACAAATCCGTTAATGGGAAATACCTGTTTTTTGAACTTCAAAACGGATACATCATGGAGGAACTAGAGATTGAAAGTCCGGTTTTTCAACAAAATGGTCAACTACAACCTTTTGCAAAAAACAGCAGGCCTTCGCGTCGAGCTACTTTTCGCAAAGCAACCTATAAAATGGATTTAACCGGTTTTAATTTGAGTAGGTCAGACGAAAAAACGTTTGCCGATAAACACGAAATGCTCAATGTTTTTCAAATATCCGAGGCCGTTGACTCCGTTAATTTACGGGGCAAACAAATCCTACAGTCTTTCCTCAAATCCATTAAAAATGAACATGGCTTTTTTCTTGAAAAAAAGCCGAAAGAATTGCCGTTAAACACCAGTGGAATAAATAATACAAAAGCACCTGCAAAACCAATTGTTTTTTCAAAACTATCACTAGAAGACCAACAACAAGCCATATCTATTGCACAATCCAAGATCAGAAGAAAAAAAATTGCATTGCAAAATCAAGGAGAATTTTTTAAAGCAATGAATAAAGACATTGATAGCTACTGGATTGAGTTTCATAGAAAATTCGCCTTAACATACGCTATAATTGTTTTGTTCTTTATCGGAGCTCCATTGGGCGCCATCGTAAAGAGAGGGGGATTCGGTGCTCCTGTTGTTATCGCGGCATTACTTTTTATGATTTATTTCGTGTTAATCTCCATTGGTGAAAACTTAGCAAAGACGGATGTAGTATCACCGTTTGTGGGTATGTGGTTTGCTGGATTGGTTTTAACTCCGATCGCTGTCTTTCTTACCTATTCCGCCTCGTATGACATTGATTTGTCGGAGAAATTTAATTTTTGGAAGAAGGTTCGTTTCCGTTTAAAAAAATGATTTTATAAAAAGTGAGAATACTCCAACTATGTAATAAAGCCCCATATCCCGCAAATGACGGAAGCAGCATTGCTATTTACAATATGGCAAATGGTCTTTTAGCGAACCAGGTGGAATTACATCTTTTGACAATAAACACAAAAAAACATTTCAAACCAACGAATGAAATACCAAAAGATTTCCGCATAAACACGAACTATAAAGCCGTTTATAAAAACACCAACACGAGCTTTTTGGGAATGTTGGGTAATTTGTTTTCTAAAAAATCCTATTTTGAATCTCGATTTTATTTCCCAGAATTTGAAAACGAATTAATTTACAAGCTTCAAAACACAACATTTGAGGTTGTTCAATTGGAAGGCTTATTTATGTGCTGCTACATCGCTACCATTCGGAAATATTCACAAGCTAAAATCATTCTACGAGCGCACAATATTGAACATATTATTTGGGAAAGACACATAGAATCAGAGAAAAACTACTTGAAAAAAGCCTATTTAAAAATTCAAACAAAAAGGTTGAAAAAATCAGAGCTTCTTGCTTTTAGTCAAGTAGATGCTATTGTTCCAATTACAACTGTTGATGAAAATTGGATTAAAAAAGCCGTTCCCGCCGCAACCTGTAGAACCGTCTTGACTGGCTTAAAATTGGCTGAATATTGCTTTGAAAATTCTGAAAAACACCTCCCAAAAAGTCTGTTTTTCTTTGGATCCATGGATTGGCTACCGAATCAACAAGCTGTTCATTGGTTTTTAGAAAATTGTTGGGCAACCATTCTCTCTGAAGTTCCCGAATGTACGTTTATTATTGCTGGTAGAAATATTCCCGAATCGTTCAAAAAACTGCAAAGCCATCAAATTCATATAAAAGAAAACGTAGCTGAGTCGAAAGAAATTTATTCAAATTTTAACATCATGATTGTTCCTTTGCAGTCTGGTAGTGGCTTGCGAATAAAAATCGTGGAAGGACTAGCCTATGGCAAAGCAATTGTTTCAACCTCCATAGGCGCTGAAGGAATTCCTGTTACCCCCAGTGAAAATATCATCTTAGCAAACGAACCGCATTTATTTACTCGTCAAGTTGTTAAACTTCTAAAAGATGCTGAAATGTTGACGAAAATTCAAACGGGTGCACGACGTTTTGCAGAGAATCACTTAGACAATCAAAAAATCACGAAAGAACTGGTAGATTTCTACCAAGAGTTGATTTAACTACAAATTACACGTGCATTCGCACTGAAATTGCTTCAACAATTTTTTTGACGTCTTGTAATTCCATGCACTTAAAGTGTTTCTTTGGACAGGTAGAAAAACCAATTTTAGAACAAGGACGACACGAAAGTTCGGGCACTTCAAAATTAACGGTTTGCTCATTTCTTGTTGGTGTATAGGCTGACATTCCAAAAATCGGCGTTGTATTTCCCCACACAGCTACAATGGGAACATCAAAACAAGCAGCGATATGCATCAAACCGGTATCGTGAGTAAGAACAGCCTTCGCCTGTTTAAGGATAGATGCCGATTGTTGAATATTTAATCTACCACAATACGAAACAATTTTATCATTGGATGACTTAGAAATGATTTCATCTGCTTGAATAGCATCCTTTTTGTCGCCCAATAACACAATGGGAAATGAAAGGTTGTTGCAAATAGCCAGCAACTTCTCTGCGGGAAGTTTTTTAGTGGCAAATTGAGCGCCAACAGCGATTGCTAAATAAGTACCTGGAACAATAACTTCATTGCTCAAATCCAGTTGATTTTTAGGGGCAATAAAAAAGTCATTGGGTAAATGATCATTCCGCACACCTATTTTTTCTACGGCTTTGAAGTAACGATTTACAACATGTTCATTTTCAGAGAGTAAATTCCATTTAAACTTGGTAAAAAGATACTTTTTAATATTTCTTTTTGGAAATGAATAACTTGGTTTATTCAAACTGGTTTTTAGTCGTTTTGTACGTAAATTATTATGCAAATCAATTACATAATCATAATTTTCCGCTTTCAATTCTTTCAACAAAGAATCCCAATTATCACTTAATCCATATATTTTATTAACGTAAGGATTAGCCTCATACAGGGTTTTAAAATGGTCTTTTGTAAGAAAATGAATTTGGGAGTTTTGAAGCTGCTGTTTAATACAACGAACTACAGACGATGTTAAAACAATATCCCCTATCGAACTAAAACGAACAACGAGTATTTTCATCTACTCCAACATTTTATTTGCGTTCAAAAGAAAATTCAACTATACAGCCGTAATTTTTTCAATTCTATTTTGGTGTCTTCCTCCTTCAAATTCAGTATTTAAAAAGGTAGAAATAATTTCAATCGCCTTTTCCTCTGAAATAAAACGAGCAGGAAGTGCCAGAATATTTGCATTGTTGTGTTGACGTGCTAACGCAGCAATTTCAACCTCCCAGCACAAAGCACCTCTAATTGTCTGATGTTTATTTACCGACATGTTGATGCCGTTTCCGCTGCCACAGATTACAATTCCTAAATCAGCCGCCCCCGCTTCTACTTCATTAGCCACAGCATGACCAAAATCGGGATAGTCAACACTTTCAGAAGAAAAACATCCTTTGTCATGTGCCTCAAAGCCATTGTCAGTTAGCCAGTTAATCACCTGTTTTTTAAGCTCATATCCAGCATGGTCGCTGCCAATTGGAATAATTTTTTTCATTCTTTTTTTTTGCAAATCTAATTAGTATTTCGATACCAAAAGACAGAAAAATGAGGCTTAACATTTCAAATCTTTACATTTTATAAAATTGATTGGATTTTGTACCTTTGCATGAACTTATTTTAAAGCAGATCCAAATGTCTTTACAAAATTTAGCACAAGTTACAGAAGGGTTAACCTACGATGATGTTTTGTTGGTTCCCTCGTATTCTGAAGTGCTACCCAGAGATGTTCAATTAAAAAGTTTCTTCACGAGAAACATTCAGGTTAACACACCCATTATTTCTGCCGCCATGGATACGGTAACGGATGCCAAACTTGCTATTGCTATTGCACAACAAGGAGGAATTGGTGTGATACACAAAAACATGAGTATTGAATTACAAGCTACACATGTTCGAAAAGTGAAGCGTTCTGAAAGTGGAATGATTATAGATCCAATTACCCTTGCCGAAGATGCTTTGGTAAAAGATGCTCTTGAAGTAATGAGAGAATACGGCATTGGTGGTATTCCAGTTATTGATGAAAACAAAACCCTTAAAGGAATACTTACGAACCGAGACTTGCGTTTTGAAAAAAATCTTGACAGACCAGTAAATGAAATCATGACGGCTAATAACATTATCACAACTGTTGATGGTACTGATTTACAAACAGCTGAAGGGATTTTGCAAGAAAATAAAATTGAAAAACTGCCTGTTGTAGACGATAAAAATCGACTAATCGGCTTGATTACCTACAGAGACATCATCAAAGTTAAAGAACATCCGTATTCGTGCAAAGATCATTTGGGTAGATTGCGAGTTGCCGCTGCTGTTGGAGTTACTCACGACACAATGGAACGCGTTAAAGCACTTGTGGAAGCTGGTGTGGACGCAATTGTAATTGATACAGCACACGGTCATACAAAAGGTGTTGTTGATCAATTGAAAGAAGTTAAAAAAGCATATCCAAAGCTAGAGGTTGTTGTGGGCAATATTGCAACGGGTGAAGCGGCTAAATATTTGGTAGAAGCCGGAGCAGACGCAGTGAAAGTTGGGATTGGTCCTGGTTCGATATGTACCACCCGAATCATAGCCGGGGTGGGGGTTCCACAACTTTCTGCTGTAAACGATGTTGCAAAAGCAATCGAAGGGACAGGTGTTCCAGTAATTGCAGATGGCGGGATTCGTTATACTGGTGATATCGTGAAGGCAATTGCCGCAGGGGCTGACACAGTTATGTTAGGCTCTATGTTCGCAGGCGTTGAAGAATCTCCAGGAGAAACGATTATTTACGAAGGACGAAAATTTAAATCCTACCGAGGAATGGGGTCTATTGAAGCCATGCAAAAAGGATCAAAAGACCGTTATTTCCAGGATGCAGAAGACGATATTAAAAAACTAGTTCCTGAAGGAATTTCAGGACGTGTTCCATACAAAGGAAATTTAATAGAAGTAATGTTCCAAATTATTGGAGGGCTGAGAGCAGGTATGGGGTATTGTGGTGCTGCAAACATTCAAAAGCTGAAAGGATCTAAATTTGTTAGAATTACTTCTGCCGGGGTTAAAGAGTCTCACCCTCATCATGTTACAATTACAAGAGAAGCGCCTAATTACAGTATAAAATAATTGCATTTTAACAAGAAAACCATGAAAAAAAGTCTGTTTTATTTAAGTTTGTTTTTTGTTTCATTCAGTGCTTTTTCACAAAAAAACAACGATCCTATTGTGATGGAAATCAATGGGAAAGGCGTTACGAAAAGTGAGTTTTTACAAATCTATTTGAAAAACAACAACGACCCTAAGTTTGATAAAGCTTCAATTGATGAATACCTTGAATTATTCAAGAAGTTTAAATTAAAAGTGGCAGAAGCAGAAGCGTTGGGCTACGACACAATTCCTAAATTGAAAAAAGAGCTTGACGGTTACAAAAAACAATTAGCAAATCCTTATTTAATTGACTCAGCACAAAACGAGGCTTTGGTTCGAGAAGCATATAATCGAATAGCCAACGAAATTAGAGCTTCTCATATTTTAATTCGTGTTGATCAGAATGCAAAACCTCAAGACACACTAATTGCATGGAACAAAATAAATGAGATTAGAAAACGACTTGAAAAAGGAGAAGATTTTGAAACGGTAGCTAAATCTAAAAATGGGTCTGAAGATCCTTCTGTGGTAAATAATGGGGGCGATTTAGGTTTTTTCACCGCTTTTCAAATGATTTATCCTTTCGAGGAACGAGCATTCAAAACATCAATAGGTAATACCTCGGAAATTTTTAGAACCCGTTTTGGATATCATATTTTAAAAACAACAGGAGAAAGACCATCTAGAGGGTCAATCAAAGTGGCTCATTTACTTGTTTCTGCTGGTAAATCTTCAACTGACTCTGAAAAAGCCAATGCTGAGAAGAAAGCAAAAGAAATCAAGGCAAAACTGGCTTCGGGAGAAAAATGGGAAGAGTTGGTTAAAATGTACTCTGATGATCCTAGTTCAAACCAAAAAGGGGGTGAATTACCTATGTTTGGCTCTGGTACAAACCAGCGTATGATTCCAGCATTTGAAGAAGCTGCTTTTGCTTTGAAAGCAGATGGAGATATAAGCGAGCCCGTTCAAACTGATTTTGGATTTCATATCATTAAAAGAATCGAGTGGAAACCGGTTCGACCATATAATGAAATGAAAAAAGAAATTCAATCTAAGGTAAATAAAGACGACCGAGCTAAAACCACCCAGGATTCTTTTGTTGAAAAACTCAAAAAAGCATACAACTATAAATTACCGAAAGCAAATGGTTTAGATTGGTTTGTTGCTAATCTTGATACTACATTTTATCTGGGTAAATGGAAAGCGGATAAACTTACAACAGATTTAGAAGTGTTTAATCTTGATGGTAAATCTTATACGCAAAAACAATTTGCTCCTTATTTTGAAAAATCCTATCGAGGTATAAAGAAGGAAGACAATAAAAAAGTAGTTGAAAGTGTATTTAAAAATTGGGTGAAAGCAACAATTCTAGAATACGAAGAGTCTAAACTTGAAACAAAATATCCCGACTATAAAGCGTTAGTAAAAGAATACCACGATGGTATTTTGCTTTATGAAGTAATGTCTGATAAAGTTTGGAACAAGGCAATTAAAGATACTACGGGGTTGAAAAACTATTTTGAAGCAAATAGATCTAATTACAAATGGCCACTTCGTTTTGACGCAACGGTTTATGAATGTAACAATGCGAAAAATGCTGAGATTGCCTACAAGATGTTAAAAAAGAAGAAAAACACATCAAAAGAGATCATTGAGAAGGTTAATAAACAATCTGAACTCAATTTACGCGTTAAGATGAATAAATTCGATCCTGAACAAACTGCCTACCTGAAAGGCAAAACATTTATTGATGGTAGAAATAAACCGTATGAATTCGAAGGAAAGTACTATGTTGTTTTTGTTAATCAAGTCTTACCAATCATGAATAAAGAATTGAGCGAAGCAAAAGGGCCGGTAACTTCTGATTACCAAAACTATTTGGAAAAAACGTGGCTTGAAGAATTAAGTAAAAAACACAGCATTAATTTGAACTTTGATGTTTTATATTCGTTAGAAAAATAACATGAAATACACCTTTGCATTCTTGCTTGTTTTTTGTCTTTATGGTTCTTTGAATGCTCAATTAATCGATAAGATTGTAGCTCAAGTTGGGGATGAAATAATTTTATTATCGAATATTCAAGCCGCTAAACTTCAACAAGTTCAGGAAAGAAATCTGGAGGTAAAAGACATAAACACACTTTCTGATTGCAAAATCATTGAAGATTTAATGTATCAAAATCTTTTACTCAATCAAGCACGACTTGATAGTTTGCCTGTTTCTGATGAACAAGTAGATTCAGAAATGGAAAACAGATTGCGTTATATCATAAGCTCTATGCCCGGAGGGAGGGACCAATTTGAAAAATTTTACGGCAAAAGCATCACTCAAATTAAAGAGGACTTTCGCATAATAATTAGAAATCAAATTCTTGCTCGTGACATGCAACAGAAGCTAACATCTTCGGTTTCTGTTACCCCGAAAGAAGTAGAGGCATATTTCAAAAACCTTCCCAAAGACAGTATTCCTTATATCAATATGAAATTGTCCTTTCAGCAAATTGCTTATTTCCCGGCAATAACGCAAGAAGATAAAAACAAAGTTTACAATGACCTACGCGATATTCGTTCAAAAATACTTGCAGGTGACAAATCATTTGAGTTTTTCGCACGAACAAAATCTGAAGATCCAGGTTCAGCCGCTCAAGGTGGTAAAATTGCAGCATCTAAAGGAATGATGGTCCCCGCTTTTGAAGCAGCTGTTTTTTCCTTAAAACCGGGTGAAATTTCTGAGGTATTTGAATCCGAATATGGATATCATGTTCTAAAATTAAATTCACGATTAGGGGAAGATTATACCTGTCAGCATATACTTTTAACCGTAAAATCAAGTGAAGAATCTTTGAATGATGCTGCAGCCAAAATTGATTCTTGCTATTCATTGTTATTAGATAACAAGATAACGTGGGATGAGGCTGTTCTGCGTTTTTCGAATGACGAAAACACGAAACAAAATAAAGGTATAATTACAAATCCAAGAACTGGAGAACAAACCTGGGACATGCAAGATTTGAATGAAATTGACCGTGAAATCTATGTATTAACAGATGCGCTTGAAGAAAGTAAATTTACACAACCTAATATCTATTTTGATGTAATGGCCAGAAAACAAGGCTTTCGAATCGTTCGGTTAATGAAGCGATTTCCTCCTCATATCGCCAATTTGACGGATGATTATATGCTCATTAAAAGAGCCGCTGAAAACGATAAAATGCAAAAAACCCTTGAGAAATGGGTAGAGTCTAAAGTAAATAATGTGTACATTAGACTTGACGACTCCTTGAAAAATTGTGATTTTAACTATAAATGGACAACACAAACCAACTAGAATATGTCTGATACTCAAGCCATTCAGAATTTGGTAAATCACTACCAAGATCTTCAAAAAGAAATACATAAAGTCATCGTTGGACAAGAAGACGTTGTTAATCAAGTATTAATTTCTATTTTTTCTAACGGACACTGTTTGCTTGTTGGCGTACCCGGACTTGCTAAAACTCTTTTGGTTAACACCATATCACAGACCTTGGGACTTTCATTTAATCGGATTCAATTTACTCCTGACTTAATGCCCTCTGATATTGTAGGTTCTGAAATATTGGATGAAAACAGAAATTTTAAATTTATCAAGGGTCCCTTATTTTCAAATGTGATTCTAGCAGATGAAATCAATAGAACACCTCCTAAAACTCAATCTGCCTTACTTGAAGCCATGCAAGAAAAGTCTATAACAGCTGGTGGTGTGAATTATAAATTACCAAGTCCCTTTTTTGTTTTGGCAACACAAAACCCAATTGAACAAGAAGGTACTTACCCATTACCAGAGGCGCAACTTGACCGTTTTATGTTTAATATTTGGGTTGATTACCCAACATTTGCAGAAGAAATGGCCATTGTAAAATCTACAACTTCTAATCAAACTACCACGTTAAATTCAGTTATTACAGGTGAAGAAATTGTTGCTTACCAACAACTTATTCGAAGAATTCCTGTGGCAGACAATGTATTGGAATATGCCGTAAAACTTGTGGCAAAAACGCGATTAAACGACCCTATAGCACCTAAAATTACAAAGGAATATTTGACTTGGGGGGCAGGTCCACGCGCTTCACAATATTTAATTTTAGGAGCAAAAACTCACGCTGCAATTAATGGGCGATTTTCTCCTGACATTGATGACGTAAAAGCCATTGCTAAACCTATTTTAAGACATCGTTTAGTGCGTAATTACAGAGCAGAGGCAGAAGGGTATTCTATGGATAAAATAATTGAAGAACTTTTATGATCTTAAATGTAAATTCATTATTTAGCCTAGACTTTAGTGTTTTATTAGGGCTTCAAGGATTGTTCTATCTTTTAGTTCTCTCCCTATTAGAAATCGTATTAGGTATTGATAATATCATTTTTATCAGTATTGTAACAGAAAAACTACCTGCAGAAAAGCGTAGATATGCAAGAAACATTGGATTAACTCTAGCCTTAGTTATTAGGCTATTCTTACTGAGTATTGTGTCTTGGATAATGGGAATGACCAAACCTTTCTTTCATGTTTTAGAACATCCCTTTTCAGGACAAAGTATCGTATTATTAATTGGGGGTCTCTTCTTGATTTACAAGAGCACCATTGAAATGCATAACAGTGTTAAAGGACACGAAGAATCACACGCAAAAGGAAAAAAAACATTGTCTTCAATTATTTTACAAATTGTTTTAATTGATATTGTTTTCAGCTTTGACTCAATAATATCTGCCATAGGAATGACAAGCGGAATGAAACAAGATACAGGAGGGGATCCCTTGATTATCATTTATTTGGCGGTAATTATATCGATGGTTGTTATGCTTATTTTTTCAAAACAAATTAGTGATTTCATACAAAATAACCCAACTGTAAAAATGATTGCCCTTGGTTTCTTAGTTACAATTGGGGTGCTATTGGTTGCCGAAGCTTTTGGTCAACACATACCAAAAGGATACGTATATTTTGCCTTGTCTTATTCTCTCTTGGTAGAATTCCTTAATATTCGAATGAGAAAGAATACCAAAAAATCCTAAATGACTCAAAGAGAGGCTAAAGCTTATCTTTCATTTTATGCTGAACAAAACGTAGAGGATCATTACGAGGAATATCTATTTAGGCAAAAAGCGTTTTTTAGACAAAAGCCTATTTCTCAAAAGATATATACTAATCAATTTTTAAAAATAGAAAAGGCGATTGAAGCATACGAAATTCTTGGTTTTAAGTTAAATAAAAGCCCTTTGGTATTCCATAAAACCCTTTTTAACGAGAATCTTAAAGAAATTTTCGATCAATACCATCATAAAAGAAACCAACTTTTTCAACAAATATATTCGACTCAAAGTCTTTTTGATTTACTTCTACTAAGTAAAGAACTATTGCAGGTTGAAAAACAATACTGCACTTGTTTTGAAAATTGTTTTTTGCCAGAATCAACGAATACTCTACCAAATCCGATGGATGTTTTGCAAGATATAAAAGGGTTAAACGAAGCGGGAGTATATTTTGTGCGGGAATTGAATACCAAAAAACATTCAACCTACATACATTTATTGGCTGAAATTAACCGATTGAAGAGACTAGAAAATTAATTTTCAAGGATATGGTGTTCTATTGATTTGCCATTATAAAGGCAATGGAATGATCATTAAAAATATCTGGCTGTTCAACGTTTACAACGTGCCCACAATTATCAACCACTTTTAAGGTTGCCGCTTGATTCTTTTTAACTATTTCCATTACAGGTGGTAGAAACAAATGGTCTTCGCTTCCCATAATGTATAAGGTAGGTATTTTAATCTGTCCGTACTCAAGTTTTCCTAAATGAGCCGTCAATCTTGCTGTCAATTTAAACCAACGGTTGAACTCTTTTGACATTACTTTCTGTGCTTCTCGAATAAATAACACCCTTGATTGCTTGTGATTCTTTTTAGGCATTATTATTCGCGCAAAAAGGGAATATAAGCTCATGTATGGAACAAACGGGTGGATTGTTCTGCCCATCCTTAATAAAACGCGTGATTTAACGGTTAATTTAGTTACTGCGCCTGAATAAACCATTGATTTTACAACTTCTGGTTTAATTAGAGCTATTTGCTGAATAATTATTGTTCCTAAAGAAACTCCAACAAAATGTGCTTGCGTAATTTTTTGTGCTTCAATCGTCAATAAAACATCATTGGCTAGCATTTCAAAGGTATATTTCTTTTCTGTTTGGTGAGTTTTTGATTTACCATGACCACGCAAATCAATTAATAAAACATTGAAATATTCAGAGAACGCCTTTACTTGTTTAAACCAAATGGATGAGCTGCCACCAGCACCATGAATGAATACTATCCACTCCTGACTTTCAGAATGTTCTAACCGTTTAACATGCAGCATATAAAAACAAAAAAGCGGCTACTTAAATAGTTAGCCGCTCTAAAGTTACAAAAAAAAAATTATTTTTTATCATTTACTTCTTCAAAGTCAACATCTGTGACTTCATCTTGAGGATTTCCACTAGGCTCATTTGTAGGACCTGCTTCTCCTCCAGCATTTGACGCATTGTACATGTCTTGTGATGCCGCTTGGAAAACACTCTCTAGTTTTTCTAGTGCTGCTTCTAGATTGTCAATGTTTTTTGCTTCGTATTGTGTTTTTAACTCTGTTAAAGCATCATCAATTGGTTGTTTCTTTTCTGCAGGAATTTTATCTCCAAACTCTTTCAATTGTTTTTCTGTTTGAAAAATCACTGAATCCGCCTTATTCAACAACTCTGCTTCTTTCTGTTTTTTCTTGTCTTCGTCAGCATTTAACTCTGCTTCGCGTTTCATTTTTTCAATCTCCTCTTGACTTAAGCCAGAAGAAGACTCTATACGGATCTTTTGTTCTTTTCCTGTTCCTTTATCCTTCGCGCTTACGTTAATGATTCCGTTGGCATCAAGGTCAAAAGTTACTTCAATTTGAGGAACTCCTCTTTGAGCAGGAGGAATACCATCTAAATGAAATCTACCTATTGTTCTATTGTCTTTTGCCATTGGTCTTTCTCCTTGTAAAACATGGATTTCAACAGACGGCTGATTGTCGCTTGCCGTAGAGAAAACTTCGCTTTTCTTCGTCGGAATGGTTGTGTTTGCGTCTATTAACTTGGTTAATACTCCTCCCATTGTCTCAATTCCTAGAGAAAGCGGCGTAACATCTAATAAAAGAACGTCTTTAACTTCGCCCGTTAATACACCTCCTTGAATGGCTGCTCCAATTGCTACAACTTCATCTGGATTTACCCCTTTACTTGGTGATTTTCCAAAGAACTTTTCAACGGCTTCTTGAACTGCTGGAATTCGTGTTGAACCACCCACTAAGATTATTTCATCAATATCATTAACAGACAGGCCTGCATTTTTTAATGCTGATTTACAAGGGTCTATTGTTCTGTTTACCAAATCACCAACTAATTGCTCAAACTTCGCTTTAGTCAATGAGCGCACTAAGTGTTTTGGAATACCATCAACAGGCATGATATACGGTAAGTTGATTTCAGAAGAAGTCGTGCTTGAAAGCTCAATCTTTGCTTTTTCAGCCGCTTCTTTCAATCGTTGTAAAGCCATTGGGTCTTTGCTTAAATTCAAACCACCATTCTCATCTTTAAATTCTTGAACCAACCAATCAATAATTTTTTGGTCAAAATCATCTCCACCCAAATGAGTGTCTCCATCTGTTGAAAGCACCTCAAAAACCCCATCTCCTAATTCTAGGATTGAAACGTCATGTGTACCACCACCACAGTCAAAAACAACTATTTTCATGTCTGAACTTTTCTTGTCTAGTCCATATGCTAAGGCTGCTGCAGTAGGTTCGTTTATGATTCGTTTAACTTGTAATCCTGCGATCTCTCCGGCTTCTTTTGTTGCCTGGCGTTGCGCATCATTAAAATATGCTGGAACAGTAATAACCGCTTCTGTAACTTCTTGACCTAAATAATCTTCAGCTGTTTTTTTCATTTTTTGTAAAATGATTGCTGAAATTTCTTGAGGAGTATAGTTTCTATCATCTATTTTAACGCGCGGCGTGTTGTTGTCTCCTTTAACTACTTGATAAGGAACTCTTTCTGCCTCCATTCTCGTTTCATCGTATGAGTTACCCATGAAACGCTTAATTGAATAAATCGTTTTTGTTGGATTCGTAATTGCTTGACGTTTTGCTGGATCACCTACTTTTCTTTCACCGCCATCAACAAATGCCACAACTGATGGTGTTGTTCTTTTTCCTTCTGCATTTGCGATTACTACTGGCTCATTTCCTTCCATGACCGAAACACAAGAGTTTGTTGTTCCTAAGTCAATTCCTATTATTTTTCCCATGTTAATTAATTTTCAAAATTTGACAAACCGCAAAAGTCAATTAGTATGCCACGTGAAAGAAATCCTAAAAAAATGACAAAACCTCAAAATCGAATGAAAAAAACTGTCAAATAGTCAGTAAACAATGACAAATTAATGTGCTTCTAGCCAATTGTTAGCAAGTTGCATCTCTACCTCCATGGGTACAACTAAATTTATCGCCTTCTCCATTGCTTCTTTAACCAAGACTTGCATTAGAAGTTTTTCAGAAACATGAATGTCAAAAACTAATTCATCATGTACTTGTAAAATCATTTTAGATTTCACCTTCTCTTTTTTCATAGAATTCTGAACAGAAATCATAGCCATTTTGATAATATCAGCAGCTGAACCTTGAATCGGTGCATTGATTGCATTACGCTCTGCAAAACCTCGAACCACTGCATTTGCAGAATTGATGTCTGGTAAATACCTTCTGCGTTTCATAATTGTTTCTACATACCCTTTTTCACGAGCAACATGAATAATTGTATCCATATAGGATTTCAATTGACCAAACTGTTCAAAATAACTATCAATGATTGATTTAGCTTCTGTTCGTGATATAGACAAAGTTTGGGACAACCCAAAAGCTGACTGCCCATAGATAATTCCAAAATTAACAGCTTTTGCTGCGCTGCGCTGATCACGAGTTACGGAATCAAAAGGCACATTAAAAACTTTAGATGCTGTGGCTGTATGAATATCCATTCCTTGTTGAAAAGCTTGAATCATGTTTTTATCACCACTTAAAGCCGCAATTATCCGAAGCTCTATTTGAGAATAATCGGCTGACATAATTTGAAACTCTGAAGAACGTGGAACAAATGCTTTCCGAATTTCTTTTCCCTTTTCAGACCGAATTGGGATATTCTGTAAATTAGGGTTATTTGAACTTAATCGACCTGTAGCCGTCACTGTTTGCATAAAATTAGTGTGAATTCGACCATCTACTTTATCACACATGGTTGGAAGTGGGTCAACATACGTACTTTTAAGCTTACGCAATTGTCTGAATTCTAAAATGAGCGGAACAATAGGATGATCTTTTTCGTGCTTTACCAACACGTCTTCTGAAGTAGCGTATTGACCCGTTTTTGTTTTTTTCGCTTTGCTAGAAATTTTTAAATGATCAAAAAGTACTTCGCCCAATTGTTTTGGTGAGTCTACATTAAAATCAACTCCGGCTAAGGATTTAATCTCACTATCTAGTCGCAACAATGTACTTTCTAATTCTTTAGAATAATCCTGTAAGGCCTTAACATCTATGGCAATCCCTTCTTGTTCTATGTCTTTTAACACTTCAACTAAGGGCATTTCCATGTGATAAAATAATTCTTTCAAATGCTCTTTTTGAATTTCAGGTTCTAGAATTTGCTTTAATTGAAAAGTAATATCTGCATCTTCACATGCATAATCTGAAACTTCCTCAGGTGCTAAATCACGCATGTTTCCTTGGCTTTTTCCTTTTTTACCTATTAGTGTTTCAATGGAAATCGGTTGGTATCCCAAATAGTGATTTGCTAAAAAATCCATGCTTTGTTTTACATCTGGATTTATCAGATATTGTGCAATCATAGTGTCGAATGTTGGTCCTGACACCTCAATTCCATAACGACTCAAAACTTTTAAATCATATTTTATGTTGTGAGCTATTTTTTCAATCGTTTTAGATTGAAAAAACGGCTTGAATTCTGATATTATTTTTTTCACTTCCTCAAATTCAGGAGGAACAGAAACGTAAAAACCTTCGCGGGCCTTGTATGAGAAAGAAAAACCAACTAAATCAGCATGCAAGGCATCAATATCAGTGGTTTCTGTATCAAAACAAACTTGATTTTGTTTTAACAATAAATCTAACAATTCCTGTCTTTCAGCGGAAGTCGAAATAAGATGATAACTAGGTTTTTCAGTCGCAATGGTTTTGAGTGTCGCAGTTTCTATAGGCTCTTGTGTTTCAAGCATACTTTGTGCGCCGAATAAATCCAATTGGTTTTCAGCATGTGGCACCAAATTATTTTTAGCAGAAGCTGAAACCACTATTTCTTCTCCTATTATTCGTTTGGCAAGCGTTACAAATTCAAGTTCTGTAAAAACTTCTCTGATTTTATCAGCATCAACGGGTTCTACAAGTAAAGCTTTTTCATCAAATTCTATTTCAACATCTGTTATTATCGTTGCAAGCATTTTTGATACACGTCCTTGATCTGCAAAGTTTCGTACATTCTCCTGTTGTTTGCCTTTCAATTGATCAACGTTATCTATGAGGTTTTCAACGGAACCATAGGTTTTAATTAATTGCTTCGCGATTTTTTCTCCTATCCCAGGAATTCCAGGAATGTTGTCAGAAGCATCACCCCAAAGACCTAAAATATCTATTACTTGTAATGGGTTTTCCACTTCAAATTTTTCACAAACCTCTTTAACACCCATAATTTCCGCCGGATTTCCGCCTCTTCCTGGTTTATAAATTAAGCATTTTTCGGTGACCAACTGAGCATAATCTTTATCTGGAGTCATCATATAAGTTATAAAACCTTCTTTTTCTGCTTTCCAGGCAATTGTTCCAATAACATCATCAGCTTCAAATCCAGTAACTTCCAGTCGAGGAATATTAAACGCCTCAACAATTCTCTTAATAGGTTGAATCATTGAACGAATATCTTCTGGCATCTCTTCACGATGTGCTTTATAAGCTTCAAATTCTTCTTGTCGCATGGTTGAACCTCCTGGTGGGTCAAATACGACAGCTATGTGCGTTGGTTTTTCGGTTTTTAAAATGTCGATCAAGACGTTGGTAAAACCAAATGCTGCTGATGTGTTTTGACCGTTGGAGTTAACACGAGGATTTTTTGCGAAAGCAAAGTAGGCTCGATAAATCAATGCATACGCATCTAATAAAAATAATTTTCGAGGGGATTCAATTGAAAGCATAGAAGTAAATATTTTTCGAAGATACTATAATTCTATATCACTTTTTGAACTTGTTCATCAATACATCAAATTCAATAAATGTTGTACATTCGTACAAATAAGAATTCATGTCCTTTTGTCCCGTTTGTGAAACTACCCTTGTAAAAACTATCTACAACGATACGTTATATAACTGCTGTGAATGTAGTCATGTTTGGGCCAATTTATCTTTAAATGAAGAAGATTTACGTAAAATTTATGCAGAAAATTATTTTAAAGGAGAAGAATATGCTGATTATTTGTCTGATAAGTTGATTTTACAGAAAAATTTTAAAAAAAGGCTAAAATCACTCGATAAGTTAACCAATCCTCCACTTTTTAAAAATGTACTAGAATTAGGTTGTGCCTATGGTTTTTTTGGCGAACTTGTTTTAGCTAAAGGATCAACGTATAAGGGATTTGATATTTCTGAAGATTCTATTTTATATGCAAATAATAATTTTGGAAATCATTTTAGTTCAAAAAACTATTTAACTGAAATAAACCAAGCAGACTCCTTTAGTGATGTATTCATGTGGGATGTGATCGAACATTTACTTAATCCAGAAGAATTCATAAAAAAAGCTTCTACTGAAACTCAAAAAGAAGGTAGAATATATATTACCACTGGTGATATTTCGGCTTGGCTGCCTCGTAAACAAAAAGAAAAATGGCGGATGATACACCCACCAACACATGTTCATTATTTTACCAAAAAATCAATTACAACACTTTTGAATAAATACGGATTTGAAATTGAAAGGATTTCCTATCCACCAGTAAGTCGATCAATCCGCGTTATTTTCTATTCTTTATTTATTTTAAATAAAAAACAATACCGAATTATAAATTGGTTGTATTATTTAATTCCGGAAAAAGCTTCCATAAAATTAAACACCTATGACATAATGTTTGTGGTTGGAAAAAAGAAGTAGCTTTCTATACTATTGTTTCACGTGAAACAATTACCTACCAAGATGAATTAGCAAGACAGAAATGTCACTTGGTGAAACTCCAGAAATTCGCGATGCCTGACCAATAGTTTTTGGTTTAATCTGTCGTAACTTTTCCTTAGCCTCCATACTTATACTTTTAATTTCATCGTAAGTTAGAGATTCCGGTATTAATAAAGATTCCAATCGATCAAGTTTAGATGCATGCTCTTGTTCTCTATCTATATACCCTTCATACTTCATTTGAATTTCCGCCTGTTCCAACGTATCTATTGAATACTCGTTGTACAACATTGAAACTCGCTCAGAAACAGTCCCAAGATCATTCAAGGAAACATGAGGTCTTGTTAAAAGAGAAGATAACTTAACCTGCTGTGTTATTTCCGAACTATTCATTTCTACTAGCAACGAGTTAACTTCATTTGGAGTGACGCTCGTTTTCTTGATAATTGAAATAATATTCTGTGTGTCAGTAACCTTCTTATTAACACGATCGAAATCAGATTCGTTAACTAAACCTAAGTTATAAGCAATGGGTGTTAATCGAATATCTGCATTATCCTGACGTAACAGAATTCTATACTCTGCACGACTGGTAAACATTCTATAAGGTTCTTGAGTGCCTTTACCCACTAAATCATCAATTAAAACTCCTATATATGCCTCGCTTCTTTTTAATACGAAAGGATTTCTATCATTAATTTTTAAATGAGCATTAATCCCAGCCATCAATCCTTGACAGGCAGCTTCTTCATAACCAGTTGTGCCGTTAATTTGACCAGCAAAATACAAATTCTCAATTAGCTTAGTTTCTAAAGTGTAATTCAATTGCGTTGGGGGAAAGTAATCATATTCTATTGCATAACCTGGACGAAACATCTTCGCATTCTCAAAACCAGGTATTGACTTCATTGCTTTCACTTGCACGTCTTCAGGTAAAGATGTACTAAAACCATTAACATAAATTTCAATTGTATTCCACCCTTCAGGTTCTACAAAAATCTGATGTCTATCGCGATCTGCAAACCTATTTATTTTATCTTCAATACTCGGGCAATATCTCGGTCCAGTGCTTTGAATAGCTCCATTAAACATTGGAGATCTATCAAAACCAGTCCTAAGTAAATCATGTGTTTCTGTGTTTGTATATGTAATCCAACAAGGTCTTTGAACATGCAATGCTTTAGTATCTGTAAAACTAAATTTAGAAGGATTGTCATCACCATCTTGTAATTCCATTTTGGAATAATCCAATGATCTACCATCAATGCGGGGTGGTGTTCCTGTTTTCATTCTACCAGCCTCAAATCCTAAATTAATCAAATCCTCTGTTATTCCTGTTGAAGCCTTTTCAGCTGCTCTACCACCACCAATTTGTTTTTCCCCAATATGAATTAATCCATTTAAAAAAGTACCATTGGTCAATACAACAGCTTTGCTATATATTGTTATACCTAAAGAAGTCTTGATGCCTTTAATGTGATTATTCTCAACAACCAAACCATTGCACATGTCCTGCCAAAAATCTACATTTGGATTTCTTTCCAATAATAACCGCCATTCTTCAGAAAAACGCATTCGATCATTTTGTGTTCGTGGAGACCACATCGCAGGACCCTTTGATCTATTCAACATTCTAAATTGAATTGCACTTAAATCACTGATAATTCCTGAACCACCCCCCAAGGCATCTATTTCACGAACAATTTGCCCTTTAGCAACTCCTCCCATTGCGGGATTACAACTCATTTGAGCAATGGTATTCATATTCATAGTTACCAACAAAACACTACTACCCATTTTAGCAGCAGCATTCGCAGCTTCGCACCCTGCGTGACCAGCACCAACAACTATAACATCATATTCTTTTAACATACCTAATGTTTCACGTGAAACTATTTATTCAAATATTTATTCTCCAATACACGCATCTCTTTTTCGTTCTCTTCTGTTTTGTCTTTATAACCACACAAATGTAATACACCGTGAATTATAACTCTATGTAATTCGGTTCTAAAATCAGCATTAAAAACATCTGCATTTTCACGTACTCGATCAACAGAAATAAAAAGATCACCTGAAATTATATTTTGCTCGCAATAGTCAAATGTAATTATGTCCGTATAGTAATCATGATTTAAATAAGTTTGATTCATTTCAAGTAAATAATCATCGGACACAAAAATTACCGAAACATCTCCAAGTAGTTTTCTTTCTTCTTTTACTAGACCAGTAAGCGATAAAACAAAAAATTCCGAATCAAAACCCGGAATTTCTTTATTAATAAACTGAAAATCAATCATTTACTAAAATATAAACTAACACTTGAACCTAACTCGTTAAATTCAACATTGTCTGACAAACTCTTCATCAAGAAAATACCACGACCATTTTCCTTCATTAAATTCTCGGGAGCGGTTGGATCAGGTAAATTAGAAAAATCAAAACCTTTACCCTGGTCTTTTACATTGAAACAAAATTCGGTAGGTTGATCACCTACAGCAACATCAACAACTAACTGTGTATTAAACTCATTACCGTGTTGTATTGCATTATTAACAGCTTCTGTTACAGCAATAAGAATGTTTCCATAGGAATCCTCTTGGACGCCTAAATCTCCACATACCCTATCTACCAAATTTTCTACATCTACCAAAGATGAAAAATCGGATGGAATCTGCAAAGTATCAATAATTTTAAAACCTTCCTTCATATAATTTCAACAACAGGGTTATTTAATATTAAAATATTGATTTGCCTTATCTTTATAATACTTTCTATACAAAGGATCAGCAGAACGCAATATTTCAGTTTGCTTTAATTTTTCCTTGTTATACTCATCAAAATTAATTTTGTTACCAGAAAAATTATCTTTTCCTGATTTTGATTCTCTTTTTTCTTCAAACCCTCTATTCATTAATGCCTTTTCACTATCTAATAAGCGTGTTAAAATATCTTTCTGTCTATTAATCAACTCATTATTAAATTTCCTGTTAATAATTTGTTTTTCCTGTTCCTCTAATTCTTTTATCAGTGGATTCAATTGATTTCCTTGACCTTTACCATCCTTATTTAATTCTTTCTTCAATTGTTCTAATCGCTGACGAATTGCATTTTGTTCTGCTGCCATTTTTGCTATTTCCTTTGAACCCATTCCATTCATTCCACCTTCACCTGGTTTCTTTCCTTGATTACCATCCTTTCCTTTTTCTCCAGGTTCTTTTCCGCCTTCATTAGGACCCTTTTGCATTTGTTCAAGCTGTTTCTTTAGCATTTGCTTCATGTCTTGAGAAGACATATTTTGTCCAGACTTTGGCCGACCTTTTTTACCGGGATTATTGCATTGTCCACTTCCATCCATCATGCTCTGCATTTGCTGTTGCATGGACTGTAAACTCTCATTTAATAATAAAGCTAGATTATTGTAGGATGTCATAGCAAGTTGCTGATGTTTATTCAATTCTCTTCTTCTGTGCTCATCAATATCATCAACAGCTAAATCGTGATTTGCCTCTATTGCATTTAATTCCTTATCAATAAAAGAAGCTATTTTAGGTTGCCGTTTAGCTAATGCTAACAAACTATCTTTTACAATTTTTGTATCGTCAATAACACGGCGTTGTTGCCTTCCATACTTTTTATATGCAGGATCGGAATCACTCACCTTCATAAATTTATTCATCACGTCTTCCTGATTAAAACTCAATGTGATCAAGCTTTCAAGAATATTTCGTAATAAATCTATGTCTTCTTCTTGTTGCTGTTTATTAGCTTCTTGTTGTTGTTTATCCAACTGTTCAGCTAATTTTTTCATTTCATCTGCGGCAGATTTTTGATTTTCACCAGCCTTTTTATCTTTTCCATTATCTAAGTTTTCCTTGGAGTCTTTCATATCCTGAGAAATCTTTTCTTCAGATGATTCAGTATCACCTAAATTCATAGGTTTATCTAATTTATCATTTAGTTTTTTTAAATCGTCAAGTTCCTTTTTAAGATCGTCAAACTTTTTATTTAGTTCTTCTTGTTTTTTTGCAGCATCTTCATCAGATAATTTATTTTCCTGGATATCTTTCTTTAAATCCTCCTGACTTTTTGCTAATTCTTTTAATTCTTTTTCAATATCATCAATCTTCTCATTTACTTGAAGTCGTTTTAGCATCTCAAGACTTCTGTCTAATTGCTTTTTCATGTCTTCTGCTGACTGATCAATTTTATCTATTTCTTTTTTAATTTCTTCTTTGTTATTTTGTTCCATTAATTTCATCAATTCATCCAAGAGTTTTTTTAATTCCTCATCCATAACTTCTTCCATTAATTTTTCAATCATTTCCTGTTTCTCTAGTAATTCCTTATCCATTTCTGAAAGCTGATTTTTTTCTTCCATACTCTGATTCATTTCTTCTTTAAGTTTTTCTAACGATTCTTGAAGATTTTGTTGTTCTTTCTTTAAT
Source organism: Crocinitomicaceae bacterium (assembly GCA_044361535.1). Lineage (GTDB taxonomy): Bacteria > Bacteroidota > Bacteroidia > Flavobacteriales_D > Crocinitomicaceae > UBA952. The sequence continues at coordinate 159,652 of JBIKIQ010000006.1, read as the reverse complement.
TCTTCAACCTTATTGAGTTTATCCCAATCAGTTGATTTGGAATTCATCATTTCTTTTTTCAATTTTTCCACTTTATTTTGGAAATCTTGCGTTTTATTTATGATATCATTCATTTCTTTTTGAAGTTCCGCTTGGTCTTTTTCACGTTGCTCATTCAACTCCTCAAGAGTGGGTAATTCATAGGTGTAGGTTTGAGACTTTGTAAATTTTGAACCATTAACACCGTCGTTATCACCAACAATAAAATAGTATTCAATTCGATCCTTTAGTTTTACATTTTCACGTCGGAAGTCTACTGCAAAGTCAAAACCTAATTGTGTACCATTAACAGGTTTCACTTTTAATGTATTTGAACGTGGCTTTGCATTTTCTGAATATACCGTGTAGACAAAATTTAACGAATTAAGACCGTAATCATCTGCTACTTGGCCTGAAAAATAGCGAACACCATCTTTAATAGAATCAGAAAATTCTTCCACTTGAATGGAAGGAAAAGCATCTTTTATAACTGAAATAAGAAATGAAGTTGAATCAATTTTTCTAGTAACCGCATTGGAAAATTGAATTTTCCCCTTGGATGCATCTTTAATGGTTTTTTGAATTGTAAATGGATTCAAGGTATTTCGTTGTGATGTACCATTAAATGTAAAATCAACAAAATCAGTGTTTTTCGTTTGAACTGTCCACTCTATTGAAGTTCCTTCAGGTACTGTTAAATCACCCGAGTTTTGAATTAATTCAGGATTCTTTCCTAAATATTTTGGATAAATTAGCTTTGCTTGTAATTTTCCAATAACCGCTTTTCCAATAACGTTTAACGTATATTTTGGACTAAAAAATTCATTTCCTTGAACTTGAAATTGGGTGGAACTTTTTACTTTTTTCATCCAGGCAGTAAATTCATTTTTAGCTGTTTTTTCCATTAAAAACTTACCACTTTCTGAAATTAAATAAACTTGATCTGGGAAATCAGTTCCTTTTAACTGAATTACAACCTTATAATCTTGACCTTCTTCTATTTGTAAATTTGTATTCTGAAGATGAAATGAAAAAGGAGCTTTTGGTTTATATTCTTCCGAATAATTAACTACACGTTCTGTTCCTTCTAAAACCCAATCAGGAGCAAAATAGTAAACACCTGAAAAAAGTAAAAATACAGGAACTAAATACTTTAAATACTTTTTGTTTTCTTGATAATTTACAGCACTTGAAAATGAAATAACATTTAAGTTCTCTGAACGCTGAGATACACTAGCTCTCAATAATTCCAAATTACCTTCGTTGGAGTCTAATGAATCTTTTAATTGAAGAGTGTTTTTTAATCGATCAGATATCTCAGGAAAAAATGAACCAATAATTTCAGCAGCTTGATATCGGTTAATCCTTTTCCCAAAGGAAATTAATTTTAAAACAGGAATTACAATATAATTCACAAGAATTAATCCATTTACTAGAAGAAAGGTGAAAAAGAAAAAAGCCCTGGTTCGCTGACTAAAATGACCAAAGTATTCTGAAATGGAAGTAACAAGAAACGAAAACAAAAAGAAGCTAATACATAATAGAAATCCTTTAATCAGTTGGTTTTTATAGTACTTTCTAATGAATGAATCAATTTGGTTCAATAAATTTTGAAAAGCATCCATATTTTACATCCGTTTCTGTTCTACTAAATTAGCACATATCCTTCTAAAAAAAATATTTTAACATCAATTAAGGCTTGTCTTTGACTTAATAATGAATAAAAATTAAATAATTAAAAATTTTCTTTTTTGTTATTATTATTAAGGCTGTTCATTTGTGTGTAACTAATTTAGTCTAAAAAATAGTTTTGTGTTTTACACATAAAAACAACTTTATAAACAATTAATTATTTTGTAATTATATTAAAAAGAAATACTTAACAATTTTAAAAACAGTGTGTGGTAATATCATTGTGTATAAAAAAAGAGGTTTGTTAATAGTGAAAAAGTTAAAAAACCGGTGATAAACTTTGTAAAAATCATGCCTAAAATGCTAGTTTTTTTAATATCTATTCCGGTATATACAAGAATCGATAAAATCCTATAAAAACATCTTATTAGTTATTAACATTCAATTAATACAAAATTCATTTTTAAGTTCATAATTCATTTTCTGAAACACTTGAAATATCTGCATTATTTCTAAACGAAAAAAACAAATGTTTGTAACTTATGACAACTGATTTAACGTGCAATAGAAATCTTTAATTTTTGACCTTTGATTTTTTCACCTTGAATGTTTCTCAAAATTTCTTTCACTTTTATTCGGTTTACAGCAACAAATGAAGAAAAATCTAGCACAGAAATTAATCCTATTTCTTCTTTTTTCAAGCCGCCTTTTTGAAGTAGAAAACCTACCAAATCCACTTTATTAATTTTATTCTTTTTACCGCCGCTAAAATATAGTGTAATCCATTCAGAATAAACAGGATCAAGTTTACTTCGTGAAATTGCGTATTCTGTTTCTGGTATTTCGATATAGTCAGGAACGGTTTCACCTGAATTAACCATTAAATAGATATTTCCTTGTTTTTGTATTCGAGCAGTTCTACCATTGCGATGTGTAAATGCTTCTTGTGAATGGGGATATTGAAAATGTATGACGTGCTTTATTTCAGGAATGTCTAATCCTCGCGAACCTAGATCTGTACAAACTAATGTATGTTCGCTGCCGTTTCTGAATTTTAACAGTGATCTTTCACGATCATCTTGTTCCATTCCTCCGTGGTAAAAAACTGCCGGATATTCGTGTTCGTCTAAATAGTCAACAATTTTTTCAGTGGCTTCCCTAAAATTGCAGAACACAATGGTTTGTTCTCCTTGAAAATGAGTTAACAAGTTTAATAAACCGTCAAATTTTGAATCGGGACTAACAGTAACACGCCATTTAATAAAATCTGGTTCATTATTAGCGTTAAGAAAATGGATTGTTTCAAACTCTTGAACGGGAAAAAAATCAGGTATTTCAGATAATTCTGTGGCAGAAACTAATGTTGTTTTTTCCAATCGAACGAGATCTCTTGTTATAAATGATAATTGATCTAAAAACCCAAACTCCAAGCATTTATCGTATTCATCAATTACCAGTGTTTTAACACGAGATAAATCAAGTCTTCCTCTATCTATATGATCACAAATTCTACCTGGAGTTCCAATTACAACCTGGGTTTTTCCTTCTAAGCTTTTCCGTTCCACTTGAACAGAATGCCCGCCGTAACAAGTTGTTATTTTTAAACCTGATTTTATGGATTTAAAAACTTGTTCTATTTGTGTAGCTAATTCTCTTGTTGGTGCAATAATTAATGCTTGTAATTCATTTGAATCTGTTTGGATATCGCTTAATAAAGGCAATAAAAAACCAACTGTTTTGCCCGAACCGGTTTGTGATAATAAAATTCGATTTTTACCTTTTGAATTTAACATTCGGTGTTGAAGTTCATTTAGGTTATCAAACCCTAAATTTTGCAGATATTGCTGAAGTTGTTCTGTGGATAGTGACATGCTGATTTTGTGTTGAGCACAAAGAAAAGGATTCCCGCTCGAAATCCGTTGATAAAATGTAATTTTGTGTAAAGTCTATTTATGCCTCAAATTGCTTTAGTAGAAGATGAAACAAGTCTCAATGAATTAATTAAGCTCAATTTAGAGTTGGAAGGAAATACCGTTTTGTCTTTTTTTAATGGTCAGGAAGCGTTAAATAATATACAAAAACTACAAAAAGCAGATTTGGTGATTTTAGATATCATGTTGCCAAAAGTCAGTGGGCTTGAATTGTGCGAAAAAATCAGACAATCAAGTGATGTACCCATACTTTTTCTTTCAGCAAAAGGCACAACCGCAGATCGAATAGCTGGCTTGAAAAAAGGAGGTACGGATTATTTGGTCAAACCATTTGATTTAGAGGAACTCTTGTTGAAAGTTTCTATTTTATTGCGCTCATTGAAAGTTGTTAATCAAATAAATACACTTGAAATTAATTCAAAGACGGTTGATTTTGACACTTTTGAGGTTCGTGATAATAACCAGATATTAGTTTCTGTACTTACAAAAAAAGAAGTTGAATTGTTACGTTTATTTGCATCAAAAATAGGCCAAGTAGTATCAAGGGATGAAATTTTAGATACAGTTTGGGGCCAAGATCAATTCCCTTCGAGTAGAACCGTCGATAACTTCATTGTTGGTTTTCGAAAGTTATTTGAAACAGATCAAAGAAACCCTCAATTTTTTCATTCGGTAAGAGGAGTTGGATATAAATTTGTTAAAAGTTAATTTTAATATGACAAACGCGACGACAGAAAAGCAATTAAAATATGATCGAGCCTATTTGCGATTAGCCGCTTCTTGGGCAATTTTATCACATTGTAATCGCAAAAAAGTGGGAGCGATTATTGTTAAAGACGGAATGATTATTTCGGATGGTTATAATGGAACACCATCTGGTTTTGATAACTGTTGTGAAAATGAACAAGGGGAAACACATTGGTATGTGTTGCACGCAGAGGCAAATGCAATTTTAAAAGTAGCGAAATCAACGAATAATTGTTTGGGAGCTACCTTGTATTTAACTCTTTCTCCATGTAAAGATTGCAGTAAATTGGTTATTCAATCTGGGATTACGCGTGTTGTATATCAACGAGGATATAAAGATCCAGAAGGAATAAATTTTTTAAAAAGCGCCGGTATTATAGTAGAACAAATTGAAATTATTGAAGATGGAGAAAAATAAATGGTGGCTTCCTTTGGTCGTTTCAATAGCGATGTGTATTGGATTAGTTCTAGGGTATATTGCCACACGAAATGGTGTTTTTACTGCAGGAGGTTACGATGGAAATCGCTTGCAAAAACTACAAGACATTTTAAATCTTATTGAAAAAAATTATGTGGATGATGTTAATCCAGATAAGGTTTTTGAGGAGAGCATCGTCGAAATGCTACATAAATTAGATCCTCATTCAAATTATATTCCAGCAAGTGAACAACAACGTGCGGCTGAAATGATAGAAGGGAAATTTGGAGGTGTGGGTATGCGTTACTTTGTTTTGCGCGACACGGTTTGCATTACGCATGTGATAAAAGGGTCTCCATCTGAAAAAATGGGCGTTAAAGCGGGAGATAAAATTGTAAAAATCGACGGTAAAAATGTAGCCAGTGTAAAAATTGAGACAGACAAGGTGATGTCAATGTTGAAAGGGAAGGAGGGAACAAAAGTGAAGGTGGAAATTATTCGTCAAAAGAAAAGATTGACTTTTGAAATCACCAGAGGAACGATTCCAATTGAATCTGTTACATCATCTTATTTACTTGGAAATGTCGGGTATATTAAAATCGATCAATTTTCTGTTACAACAGCAGAAGAGTTTCAGGCTGCTGCTTCAAATTTAAAAAGCAAAGGAATGCAAAAACTTATTCTTGATGTGCGTAACAATGGGGGTGGGGTTTTGGGTTCTGCTACAGAAATAGTGGATGAATTTTTAAAAGACGGGCAATTAATTTTAAAAACAATTGGAAAGAAAGTCGGAACAAAAGTATACAAAGCAACTTCTGCTGGTGAATTAGAAAATATGCCTTTAGCGGTGTTAATTAATGCTAGCTCGGCTTCAGCAAGTGAAATTTTAGCAGGGGCTATTCAAGACAATGACAGAGGAGTAATTGTGGGAAGACGATCATTTGGAAAAGGGTTGGTACAGGAGGACACGAAATTGAGAGACGGAAGTGTTATTCGTTTGACAATAGCGCGATATTACACTCCAACAGGTCGATGTATTCAAAGACCATACAACGGAAAATACGATGAATATTACATGGATCGTGGCACTGAGAATGACGCGGAACTTTATAAACCAGACAGTTCCATTTTTGTAGATTCATTAAAATTTAAGACACCAAAAGGAAAGATTGTGTATGGAGGAGGTGGAATTATGCCGGATGTTTTTGTTCCGTTTGATTCTACGGGTAGTAATATGTATTATACTGCCTTGCGTATATCGCCAGCTTTTCAAGCATTTTCGTTTGATTATGTAGAAAACAAACGCGGTCAGTGGAAAAATGTGGACGATTTTATTTCACGCTTTACTGTGGACGACTTGCTTTTGGCGCAATTTATTTCCTATGCCCAACGCGAATACAAAATACCATTTGATAAAAATGCTGTATTGCAAAGCAAGAAACAAATTGCGCGCCTACTGAAGGCACAAATCGCCCAGCAATTATTTGATGATTTAGGATTTTACAAAGTCTACAATTCGGGCGATAATGAGTTTTTGAAGGCAATGGAGCTATTGAAAAAGTAATGAACAGTTAATCCAAAAATGGATAAAGAACTAAAAAACAAGAAAAAAAAGTCCCGAAAGAAATTTTGGCTTCGGTTGCTCTTGTCATTAGTCTTGATACCTGTTCTTTTATTCTCGATTTTGCTTGGGGTTGTTTATTTCAAACAAGATGAAATAGTTCAAAAATTAATTACGCAAGCAAATGAAGATTTTGAAGGAAGTATAAAGATTAGAAATAGTCACATTGAACCTTTTGCTTCGTTTCCATACATTTCCATTGATTTTGAAGACTTCCATATTTACGAAGGAAAAAAACAATCGAAAGAAGCCGAAATAATGCATTTAAATCATTGTTATGTCGACTTTAATATTTGGGACATTTTAAATGCAGACTACAAAATAAAAGGCATAAAATTAACTGATGGTTCACTTCGGTTAATTCAACATAAGGATGGTTCTTTAAATATTTCAAATGCTCTAAAAAGCAAAAAACCTGCAGAGGAAGTGAAAGAGGATTTTAAAGTTGATTTAAAGTCCATTTCCATGAAAAATTTGGACATTATTAAAATCAACGAAGAAAACAATATCCTTGTTGATGCCTTTGTTGACAAAGCACACACAAAAGTTAAAAGCAGCAATGACCATTTCTATTTAGACCTTGACGCTAAGTTTAAATTGACAATTGTAAAGTCTGGAGACACCACATTTATAAAAAACAAACACTTTGAAGTTACTACAGAGCTCGATGTAAATGACCTTACAAAAACCATGACCATACAACCTACAGAGGTGAAATTTGAAAACTCTAGTTTTGGTTTCAGCGGCAAAGTTGGTTTAGAAAAAGACGTTCCTCTTGATTTACAATTTAAAGGAGAGAAACCTAATTTTGATTTAATTATAGCAATTGCTCCCGATGAAATCGCGGAAACATTTCAACAGTTTGACAACCAGGGTAAAGTGTTTTTTACTGCAGATATAAAAGGGAAATCAGCAAATGGAAACATGCCAGTAATTAATGCTACGTTTGGTTGTGAAAACGCTTTTTTTAACAATAAACAAACAAATAAAACGCTCGATAAAATAGGATTTAAAGGGAGCTTCACAAACGGAAAAAATAGAGATTTAAGTACAATGAAGCTTGAAATACAACAATTTAGTGCTCGTCCGGAAGCTGGTGTTTTTTCAGGAAAAATTGCTGTAGAAAATTTTGATTCTCCGGATATTAACATTCAATTAGTTTCAGATTTTGACCTTGATTTTATTGCAAAATTTGTAAACGCACGCGAACTTACAGGATTGGCAGGAAAGGTAAAAATGACCATGAATTTTCATGATATCATCGATTTAAAACATCCTGAAAAAGCCGTTGAAAAACTCAATGAATCGTATTTTACACAATTGGAAATTGAAAATTTACGCTTTGATAGCCCGAACCTCCCCGCACCAATTCGAGATGTGGACATGAAAGCAACATTAAAAGGACATGCTGCAACAATTGAATATTTTAACACTCAAATTGGAAATACCGATCTACACATAACCGGCAAAGTAAGTGATTTACCCGCGATTGTTCACCACACAAACATACCAGTAACGTGTGATTTAGATATTCAATCAAAAAAAATAGACTTACAGCAATTGACTAAGTCAAAGACGGATGCTGGCTTTGATGAACAAATAGATAATCTTAAGTTGAATTTGCAATTTACAAGCTCTGCTAAGAAAATACTTGAATCTAAAAATCTACCCGAAGGAGAGTTTTTTGTGAAGAACTTTTTTGCCAAACTAAAACACTATCCACATGTCTTTCATGATTTTCATGCCGATGTTATTGTTACCGAAAAAGACTTTAATGTTATTGATTTTCGAGGCTATTTAGACCAATCTGATTTTCATTTTAATGGATTTTTAAGGAATTATGATTTGTGGCTTGCAAATGAAAAAAATGGGGAAACCTATGTAGAGTTTGACATCGACTCAAAAAAAATAAAGTTGGATAATTTGTTTGCTTACGGAGGTGAAAACTATGTCCCGGAGGATTATAGACACGAAGAAATCGACCATTTAAAATTTCACGGAAAAACACACCTTCATTTTAATCACGGTGTATTTACCTATGCTGATTTCGAGCTTTCCAACTTTACTGGAAAGATGAAAATCCACCCGTTGAAGTTCGAGAATTTTAGCACAAAAATACGTCTAGAACCAAATTCAATTGATGTGCAAGATTTTACAGGAAAAATGGGCCACTCTGATTTTAACGTTGATTTGCATTATAATTTTCACAACGGAAAACAGCTTAAGAAAAACAGGCTCAGCATTGTTTCTCAATTTCTAGATGTGGATGAGTTAAGCAACTATAATCCTCCACCAACGGATTCATTAACGCAAGCCGTTGATCATGATGCCGCCTTTAGTTTGTATGATTTACCATTTTCTGATATGGATTTCAGCTTTCAAGTTGGTGCCTTGAACTATCACGCTCATACTTTAGAAAACTTTAACACAAAGTTTCATACTTCAAAAGACCATATGGTCCACATAGATCAACTTGATTTTGTGACAGCTGAAGGAGAAATGAAAATGAAAGGATACCTCAGTGGCAAGGACAAAAAACACATTTATTTTAGCCCAATCATAACAGCAAATCACGTAGATATTGACAAGCTGATGCTGAAGTTCGATAACTTTGGTCAAGACCACTTAGTTTCTGAAAATATTCATGGTTATTTCAATGGCACAATCACAGGTAAAATTCATTTGCACGCAGATTTAGTTCCTAAAATAGATGATTCAAAGATTGTTATAAATATGACGGTAACTAAAGGAAGACTTGAAAAATTTGCTCCTCTTACGGCGCTTGAAACCTATTTTGAAGACAAAAATGTGAGCAAGGTGAGTTTTGATACTTTACGAAATGAAATAACTTTTGACAGGGGCACTATCACCATTCCAAAGATGACAATCAATTCAACCCTGGGGTTTTTAGAAATAAGCGGCACACAAAAAATGAACGAAACGCTCGATATGGATTACGAAATTGGCGTTCCCTGGAAAATGATTAAAAATGTAGCGGCCAACAAACTTTTTAGACGTAAGAAAAAAGACGAAGAAGCCGAGGACGAAATCCAATATAAAAAGGAAAACTCTAAGTTTGTTTACGTCACCGTTAAAGGTGGAATAGAGGATTTTAAAGTGAATGTGGGGAGAAAGAAGAAGAGGGTCTAGGCTCTGGATGCTAATGACTGAAAACACCCTCTGTCAATAGTGTCAATCTTTAGTAATAAGGAAACGATTACTATTTGGAAAAGCACCGCCCATAATGGGCAAGCGCTCTACCAAAGAATGGGATTCGCATTTCCAAAAAAAATTAAACAGCTCACTTTTTCAGTATTCTTGGAAACAAATTTTCCTTTTGAAACCATAGACATTCGTTTGTGTTCTTAGCCGTAGAACTAGTTGTTGGAGTAGCTTCCGTTTCGGGATTTAAAAACGGAATGATTTTAGGCATGGGCGTTATTTTTATCGACTTTTACAATAATCTTGTACACATTGACCATCAACGATTGTGTATTTACAGTTCCAATTACCTTTGGTAAAAAAACTTGTTCCTACAGCGTTGACGACAGTCCCCCGAACAAATCCGTTTCCACCATAAATCATTTTTAGTTCACCATTTTTAATGGTATAAACGTATGTATTTAGTTCGGTTTGCGTAACAATTATTTTTGAACTAAAAGCCATTAATTCACCGCTAAATGCACCGAATCCACCTAAGAGAAAATTTCCTTCTGTGTCTTCTATCGTATAATTTCCATTATTTAATGTACACATTCCAATTTCTACCTCTCTTTCTGATATAATGTCAATTTGTTTATTTGACGAATTCTTATTGTTTAATTTTTGCTCTTTTTCTTTTTTTGCTTTATACTCTGCATCAGCTTTAGCTTGTAAAGCTTTTTTATCTTTTTCCTCTTTTTCTTTTTTTGCTTTTTGAAAAGCAGCAGCTTGAGATTGAGTTTGACATTCAGAACCATCTAAATTGTAATAAATCCAGTCCTTTTTTGTTAAACTTTTTAAGTCTATTTTCTGTCGGAAAACAATATGTTTTTCATTTAGAAAATATACAATATCGGACGCTAATTTATTATTTTTAAAATCACATGCATATATAAGTTCTCTGTATAATTTAGGTTTTACGTGATTACAATTTGATACATTTCCAATCAATGAAAATTGATCCGTAGCTGAGCCAACATAACACGTACTAAAAAACAATGAGAAAGGATCAAGCCATAAATACGTTTTCTTTTGGTCAATTTCACTTCCTAAGTCATAACTAATTTGACTATCTTTTTCAGGGAAATTGGGTGTATAGATGAAATTATACTTAGGGTTATAAAAAGCATTAAATCGTCCATTTAAAGTGTTATTTGAATAAGTCATTGTAGCGGCCAAAAGACCGTCAGTATAAAAAACATTGTACTGCCCATTCAACATACCGTTTTCAAATTGACCACTAATTTTTATTTTTCTTTCATTATTCGGAATTTTAGGCTCTAATACTTCGTTAAAATAATATTCGGCAACATTTCCCTCCGGTTTACCTGTTTGTTGATTAATGGGAATATCGTGAGTAAGACAAGATTTTTCAATATTTAATCCAGAGAAACATTTTAGTTGTTTTTTTTCGTTATTAAAAATTGTATATTCATCAGAAATAATAAAATTTTTTGTGTCGGTCGTTTGATAAATCGTTATGTTACTGAAGCTTAAAGCCTTACCTAACTTATCATATTTAATCTGTTGTTGAAATTGTGTTGACGCATCCGTTTGCTGAAACTTTGCAAGATGAATAAATACTATAGATTTGATGTTTTCAGCGTTCGTGGTTTCTTTAAAAACAAGATACTTTTCAAAAGTTGTTGAACTTCTTTTTGCTAAAGAAGCCATATAATGATTTGAGTTTTGTAAAAAATTTAAATCTATTAGACCTTGGGATTCAACAGCCTTTCCAGAAAGTGTTTTCTCATAATTTTTTATGGCCAAGATATTTTCCTCATACCCATCAAGAGTCTTGAGGATTACTGTCTCCCCTTCAAGAAATTGATCTTTCAATACTCCATTTTCATATAAAATTTTTAACGAAGGAATTTTGGCCATAATTCCTTTGTAAAAACAAACTTCCCCTGAAATTTTTCCATTTTTATATATTGCTGATGCTACAAATTCCGAAGTGTTATTTTTAGAATTATAAGAATAATAATTAGCTCGACCGCTTTTTAAGCCATTTTTATACTTCACATTTTCAATAAATTGAACATTTGCTAAATCAGAATTAACTTTCACAAAAACTTCCTCAAGATTATTAAAATCGTAAAAAAAATTTAATTTTGAAGTTGACCAATCATACGTCTTATAGAAGACTTGCCATGATCCTTTTCTTTTACCTGTTTTATCAGTTTTATTGTCGCAAACTTTTAATTGGGGGTGAATAGTTTGAGAGTTTAAATAAAATGTTGAAAAAACAAAAAATAATAATGTTTTAAAGTTCATCTTTTATAAATTTAATACTCAGTTTTCCAATATTTATTATAGCTATACACACCATTCAATTGGTTTGTTTTTATCAGTTTACCACTAACAGAAATCACTTGGATATTTGCCGCTTCTTTTGAGGCGATTGTTTTGCAGTTGCAGTCTTTAGTGAAATAAATATTATTGTATTCAACAAGTACAAAATCATTTCCAATGCCTACAATTTTATTTCCGCCACCAATGTAGCAATTTGGCGAAGAACTACCCTCAAGATATAATGCATATTCTCCCGCATTACTTTGAAATTTAACTTCTTTAATTTGTTGAGATATTAATGAATTTGTAATAAACAATAATATTATCAAAATAACTTTTCTCATAATTCAATTCCTTTATTTACAGAAATCAGACACCCTTAAAATTTCCCTTTCAAAGCTCCCCTTTTTTTGCATATCTTTTTAGTACAATTTGATACAATTTAGTTTGAATTGAAGTTGTTTTTGTTGTAATTAGCACTTTTGTTTGTGAGTATATTAAAAAACACCATGAATGATCTAAATCTGTTTCGTGAAGAAGTTCAAAAACACTTTGGACGCCCAATTGTGAACAGAAGAGACTGTGAAGAACTTAGTGTTCTCATTTTTGAACAAACCGGACAATTAATCAGCTACAATACCTTGCGGAGATTTTTTGATTTGGCGGGCAAAACCAAAACAACAATTTCTCAAACATCTTTAAATATCCTAGCAAATTATTGTGGATACGAGCATTATTTTCAATTTGACTTAGGAATTGCCAAAACAAATTTTTCCTCGGAGCAGTTTCACGAGGTTAAATTAAATTGTATGGTAAATCAGAAAATAGATTTTAATGCTATTTATCGTTTAGTTGATGAATTTAAAGGCTTGGATCAAACGTATTCATTTTTGCACGAATTGGTTATTCAGGCATTTCAAATGAAAGATGTTGAATTTATTAAACGCATTTTTGATTTAACTCCGGTATTTGAAAACACACATTATCTCTATTCTCATGTTTTTTTCTTAGTTCAATCGTTGGGAGTTCAACTTCGAAAAGAGCCTGATATGAAAGAGGAAATTTGGTCTTTTTGGGCGCAACATCCAGCGGCTCGCAGACTGTATTTTGAATTATTCGTTGATATGGACGAGTTGATGTCCAGCCATTATTTGGCGCTTGATAAATATTTGGCTCATTCAGAAATGGAGCACGAAAAATTATTTGTGCATGCGTTGCTTTTTTTCAGAGCATACAACTTAGGATTAAAGAACGAACAAGAAAAGCATTTTTGTCATTTAAAAAACGCAAATTTACATACGCTTCACCCCATTTTATTAGGAAGAATAGCTTGTTATTTGCATCTTCATCAACCTGAAAATCTAAAATCAGAGACCTTAATGTCTTTATTAGATTGGCCCGAAAAGACGAAGTGGAATACGGCTGAAATCGATAAAATTCCGTTTTATCAAACGTGGTTGTGTGAAGGACTTTTGTTGCTTCAAGCCCCGCAAATTATCCTCAAGGTAATAAAACAAATTGATAAAAACTTTAAGCTTTCAAGGAGGTATGTTAATAATGGCCTCATAGAAAGAATTAAAACCTACAAAGGAATTGCGCTTGCAAAAACCGGCAAAAAAGCAGAAGCAAAAATAATTTTCGATCATCTGAATGTTGATTATTACAACACGTATTCAAGAAGTTATGATGGATTATATTACCTTTCTTTGAAATACTTACTTACTCCGAACGAAGTGAATAAAACAGAGCTTTTTCAAAGAGCTGAAACAATGGGTTATGTGCGTGTTGTAGAAAATATACTTGCGATAAATAGGTTTTAGAAATAAATCAAAACTGAAATAATTTATTTCCTTATCTTTAATCCTATATATCTTCTATGAAAAAACTAATCCTCTCCGTCCTCTTCACTTCCTCCATCCTTTTTTCTTTTGGTCAAGTAGATCAAGCATACAAAAACAAGGTAAAGCTTTTAATGCAATCTTCTGGAGGAAAAGATGCTTACGATGCGGCCATCTTGCAAATGTTCACCATGTTTAGTCAACAATATCCAAATGTTCCTGAACAATTTTGGGCGGAGTTCAAGGAAGAATTTATTAAAATATCAACGGAAGAATTGGTAGTTCTTTTTGCTCCTGTTTATGCGCGCCACCTCACTTCTAAAGAACTTGACGATATAATTGCGTTTTACCAAACCTCTGCCGGAAAAAAATTAGCAAGTTCGCAAGGAGCAATCACGGCAGAATCTATGAGTGTAGGCCAAGATTGGGGTGCTGTTTTAGGTGAAAAAGTTCTTAAAAAGCTAAAAGAGAAGGGGTATTAAGGATGGTTAATTTATAAGGAAGAATTATATTTTTCATGAAAAGTGTATTTTGGTCTAATCACATTGATTTCCGTTTCAATTTCACCGTTAGCGTGCACATAAACAAATGAATACACGTTATCTTTTTCTGTCGTTAAGGAGATGCATTCATTTCTTTTCTCTTGTATTTTGGCAATACCTACGATAAAACTTTCTGGATATTCCTTCTTTTGATTGTCATTGATAATCTCTTCATGCAAAACAGAATACACAAGAACTCGTTTTTCCTTTGGGATGATTAATTTTAGGTGGGTCATTCGAACTGAATTTTAGTTTAATTTCAAAAATTTAGGTAATTAATTTTTTTGCACCTTCATCAATAGCTATGGTTTAAACATTTTCCTCAACGGTAATTTTTAGTGCAATTGGGAAATTTAGGCTTTGTTGTTTGTTTCGAAGAGCTATTAGTTGTGGGGTCTGTTCGTTGCATGAATTCCTTTTAACCAGGTGCTGTGTTACATGCGTTGCTGTGCCAATTTCCAAAACCCCCGTGTTATTTTTACTTTCGTACCAATTCAAAGAGGTTTTAAGTAAAGAATAGGTAAACAATCCACCACATTCAGCCTCATAACTGGTTTCACCCACCGAGCAAGAATAAGCGATAGCAATTCCATCCGAACATTCCGCTATTTTTTGTTTGTACAGTTCACGGGTATTGAGTTGGTGCAAACTATTTTCAAAATGTATGTATTCAGGACCGGTCATATTCTCAAAATGTTCACCAACGGATTTTCTACAGGTATCAACAATGAATAAACTTTTGGGAGAAGTAATGAGTGAAAGAATTTGGGAAATGCTAATTGCTTCCGATTCATTGAAAGCAAGCAGCGTTTCATGTAAGTTTTGATTACCATGGCCTGAAAAATAGACTAGTAAGAAATCTTCTTGCGTATTTTGAAAAAAATCAATCAATTTTTTAGATGGTTCGTTTATTAGCACTTGCATTTCATTATCCGTCCAAGAACCACCGATGGGAGATTTTAAAAAATGGGTAACGTGAAGTAAATCAATTTCTACTCCTTTTAAGTAATTCTCCGTGTTGTTTTGTTCTGGAGAACCAATCAATATTGCTTTTCTAGTCATAGGTTGTTTTTTGATTTGTCTAAACGCAAACTTATTTCTTTCACTTTTCCCATTGATTTTATCCAGTGAAACACGGTCAAATTCATTTCTTCCGAAAAGCATCCGGGTTGTTGCGTTTTTGTTGTTCCAATACTTCTTCGTAGGTGGGGATGCGTCTATTGGATAAGTCTCTTTTATTAGCTTTTTTGTCCATAGAACTAACAGTTTTTTTGATGATTTATCTTTCATTTTATATGGTTTTAGTTTTCTTCCAATCCCAGATCTCTTACTAGTTCTTCCCGTTCTTCCAGACCCAAACACATCAAATCTTCGATAACGCCATACGAGGTCATGAACCCGAGGTAGATTTCTACTTTTTCTTGGCGTGTTTGTGAGTAGAGAAAACCGGTAATTTCTTGACGTATCAATTCTTTATTTTCGCTCTCAGCTTCTGTATCGCTGAGGTTAAACTCCGGGTAGTTGTCGCAAATAAAGAGATGAAAATATTCTTCGTTGTTTATCAAAGATTGTTCTATGGCGCGATACGGCAAATAATGAATGGAAGTGCATACCATCAATGCTTCATCTGCTTGTTGCAAGAAGTCTCTAAAATAATCGTTGTCTAAAAGTTTGCTCATGTTTTTTTTGTTTTTCGTGTTAGTTAAAATACCCTGACCGCCGTATATTCGTACACCCTAATATCGTGCAAGTCAGGGTTCGCTTCTCCATGTGGATTGGCATTTCCATTAGCGACAGGTTTACAACGTTTCTGAAAAATGAGCAGCTTCATTAAGCAGTTTTTAATATCCGGTAAAACTTTATCACTTAATTTGAGACAAAGAAAAGAAGGCGGTCCGTATTCTTTGTACGGGGTCGGGTTTTTTCCACATTTTTCTTGATGATGTTAGTTTTTTTGAGTCACCCCTCTCTAACAGAGTTTGATACTCGTCTGAGTCACCCCTCTCAATCTCCCCTCACTTGTCTGCCGGTAAGGCAGAAGGGGAGAAGATGGATACGGCTCAAAATGAATTGAAATAGAGCTCATTTTTGGGGTTGTTTGAGCTTAAAATGGGGGAAAAGTGAGGGTTAAATTCAAATACAGCTCAAAAAAACGAGAAATAGAGCCCAAAATCAGCTAAATATGAGCCGTATTTTGTAAATTAGTGAGCCGTAAAACGTAGTTATGAATCAAATATCAAGCAATAAAAAGATAATTACTGAATATCTAACGAGTCATTCTGATGTTTCGTCCAGTGAAATACATGAGGGAATTGGAAATGTAATCGGGTATGCGACGCTAAAAAGAAATCTTCAAAGCCTTGTTCATGAGGGAGTTGTTATTACGACCGGAAAAGGAAAAAGTACGCGCTATTCCATTTCACCATCCTATTTTATAAGCACTCCAATTGATCTTGATGCTTATTTTGAAAAAGAAATCGATGAACGTACCATACAACCTGAGTTTAGTTTTGAGTTGATCAAAGATCTTTTACCAAAAGCTTCGCTCTTTTCGCCCATGGAACTCGAAAAATTGAAATTGCTTTTGGATAAATTCAGAGCAAATACCATTCAACTTACTCCGGAGGAATTCAACAAGGAGTTTGAACGGCTTGCCATTGATTTAAGCTGGAAATCATCACAAATTGAAGGAAATACCTATTCTCTATTAGAAACTGAGCATTTATTAAAGGAACAACAAACCGCATCAGGAAAAACGAAAGATGAGGCGACCATGCTTCTGAATCATAAGGAAACGTTGGATTTTATTCTCACTCATCGCGATTTTGTTCATCCTCTTTCCATTTCACGTATTGAGGACATTCATAGCATGCTCATAAAAGAGTTGAATGTTGGAAGAAATTTACGCAAACGACGCGTGGGTATTTCCGGAACAAACTACAAGCCTTTGGACAATGAATTTCAAATACGTGAAGCATTGCAAGCCATGTGCGATTTGGTGAACCTCAAATCTAATCTATTTGAAAAAGCCCTTTTGACCTTGGTATTGATTTCATACATTCAACCATTCGAAGACGGGAATAAAAGAACGGCAAGAATTATTAGTAATGCCATTTTAATGAATGAGAATTGCTGTCCTTTATCTTTTCGGACAGTCGATTCAATTGATTATAAAAAAGCGATGCTTGTTTTCTACGAACAGAATAACATAGATCCTTTTAAACAAATCTTTATTGACCAGTTTGAATTTGCGGTGAATACGTATTTTTGATTTCTAAATTAAAAATAAGGGTTAATTGATAAACCTGAATAACATTTAAATGATATTGGTTCGAATAAATAATTAAATTGAAAAATGGATAAAAATTATTCTGATGAAATAGTAAGTGCTGCAATTTTAAAATTAACGGATTCTCAAAAACCTTTAACTGATCTTGAGATAACTGCTGGAATTGTCCACCGTCTCAAGAAAAAATTAGGTGAAGATGATAAAAGACATTCTTCAAAAGGAAGATTTCGAAAAGATAGTTTTAAAGAAGTTGTTAATTCGCCTGAATGGATGAAAAATATTCTACAGCTCTCTGATAAAAAATTCATTTTAAAAGCGGAAGAGGGTAAATATGTAAAACATAAATTAACAGATCAATGGACCTGGGCCAATATTTCATATAATGAAGCTATCGAATTCAAGCTTAATAATTTAAAAAAAATCAACCCTTTTAAACTTGAGGAACTTGTTTCAAAGCTACTTAAATTCATTTATCCTGATTTTAATTTTATAGTTACAAAAAAAACTGGAGATAAGGGAATTGATGTAATAGGTGTAAGGGAAATTTCAAACAGTAAAAAGGAAGCTATTTATGTTCAAGTAAAACGATTTGAAGGAACTGTCAGTAGAGATAATGCTGATAAATTTATTGGAGCATTGAATGGGTTAATCAAAAAAAACAGCTATTCTCATTTAACAGGTTTATTTGTGACGACAGGAAAATATGCATCTACATTTGATTTAAAACTTAAAGAATCGCAAGAAAAAAATATTTCTTATACTTGCTGGGACGGTGTAGAACTATCTCGTCAAATGCTTAAAAATGGTCTAGGTGTAAAATATTCTTTAGACGTTGATTTTTGGAAGGAAGTAGATTCCTCTGCTGTGCTCGAACGAATCGAAACTAAATCTAAAAAAGCGCCAATTAAAAAAAAAGTTTTGTACAAATCAATAGAATCAATTAAAAAATGACCTTTTTCGATAGATACAAAGTAAGAATAATTAAATTTTGAATACTTTTGGGATTTAATCAATCTTATTATAGAAAATTAATACCTATGCTTGATTTCCCAAGAATTGATATTGAATATTGGTTGACCGAATGGAATAATCTTCAGAAAGAAACGGCTTATTTCACTCCAAAAATGAATTTATTCAGTAAAATTGATAACCAAATATCTTGTTTACAATGTGAAATTGAAATTCTTAAAATAGTTAAAAAAATCAATAATCCTTTTGTTGAAAGAAGTGAGGTTCTAAAGGTGATTGATTTAATTTACCGTTGGGGAGGCCCATCAGGAAGAATGTTCTACCTAAAGTCAAATTATAACGGAAACTCTCCAAGAAGAGAATTAGAACTTCAAAATGATCTTTTCAATAGATACTGTGATGCTATTGATTTAGCACTAGCTGGAAAATCTAGTAGCAAATTTCTTTTCGAATCAATTAATGGTATAGGGCCTTCTTTTGCTTCCAAGCATGCGGCATTTTGGAGTTCAAAATCAATACGTCCGCTAATTGTAATTGATTCAAAAATTGCAGGTTGTTTTGGTAAAAAAAAATTAGAGCTTTTTGAAAAAGAATTTCACTATGATAATACGTTAAACCAATTTGTTAATTATGGTAATTCACTTACCTTACCGAGAACAAGTCAAGAAATTGAAAGGTCATTATTTGCTTTTCACCTTAATTTTTTTAATAATGAAAATACCGATTGGCAACCTAAAAAAAGGAATGCTATCAAAGATAAAGACTTTGATATTGCAAAAAATATAGCAATACAATTAGGCATAAAGTAAGCTCCTTTCAGAGTAACACCATTATCCCCTCATCCATCTTCAACGCAATCCCGTAATAATTGAAATCATTAGGACTAGGTTTTTCTTCCTCAATGATGTTTATCACACAATCTTTCTGCGGAATGGGTTCAAAATACAAGGTGAAAAACTGCCAATCTTTGACCGATTGAAACACTACTTTTTTTGGTGCAATGGTGATTCCTGTAGTTTCTTTTAAAAGAAATTTCTCTGACGAACCTTGCACTTGAACGTAGGTTTTTGGTGACATGCGAATCCAACCTCCTTTAAAAAATTGCCCTGTTGCATTGTATCCAAAGTCAATGCGCGTGAATTCACGGTCCAAGATGACACGCAACACCTTAGGATTGTCCGCTATATCTTTATTTTCTGCGATTTCGAATAATATGGGCTCGCTACTTTTACTTTTCATGTTACTTTAATTTATCGGTAAATTCAATCAACCATTTGGGTTCTATTACTTTAACATGATAGCCGTGTGATAAAAACAGACGGGTTAGTTCAATGGTCGGTATCAAGTTGTAACTAATTACTGATGAACCACTTTCTTCTTTTTTAATCAATTGACTTTCGTGAATTGGATAGGCCTCAAAATAATTGGTTACCAGTGCGCTAACATGAATTTTAACACCTTGTTTTTTTTGGTTAGGAATAGGGAAAACGCCATAATAATCATGAGCTTCTTTTTCCCGAGCGGATTTTTCTACTGGAATGTATTTCTTTTTCAATAAAAAGGGATCAAAAACTCGGTCTAATCCAAAAGTTCGAATTTGATTGTGTTTTTCAGAAAATCCCATTACGTACCATTTATTTTCAAATTCTTTAATCATAAAAGGATGAATCGTAAGTGCACTGAAATGTCGTTTTTTGTATGAGTAATGCACCAATGAAACAGGAGTTTTTTCTCGACAAGCCTTATAAAATAAATCGAAATGCTCAAACCCACGTGATCTTGGTGGATTCATTGTCTGTAAAATGGCTTGTTTGGTATTTCCCGTTGAAAATTCTTCCAATGATGTTGACAGTATTTTCTCCATGGCATGGTTGAATTTCTCGCTGATTCGGGAACCTGCGATTGTTTGAATAAATTCAATCGATTCTCGAATGGTTTCAATGTCTGTATCCGATAATGAAACTCCACCCAATTCATAATCCGGATCCGAATAAGCATAGCCTTTTCCTTTGTGGTCGTAATAGATGGGAGCGTCAAAACCTTCTGGTGGTAACTTCCGCATGTTTGCTATGTCTTTCTGAATAGTTTCCGGAGAGGTATCAATTCCCAGTTTGTCCCAACAAGCATCAATGATTTCGGTCATGGTTGGAAACCGTTTCATCTTGTTTCTCACGAGTTGGTCGATGATTTTATATCGTCTGTAAGCGCTTTTATTTATGGGCATTTTTTCACGTTTATGGATGTGCAAATCCGTTTCTCTTTCAAAATTTCACTAAAAATACGAATTAAATTTAATTCCGTATAATGAATACGGTTAGCCACATTTCCTTTGTATCATAAAAAAATAAAAGTATGGAAATAAAAATTGAAAAACAACTGGAAGTAGTGCACGAAACAACATCGCCAACAACGATTAAATTGTATAATCCAAATGCCTTAGATCACAAATTGAATCATCGCATGAAAAGTATTGAAATTTCGGACGAATATACGCGCATTGATTTTATTTACCGATCTCCTGATGAATATCATAATGGGGGTTGGATAGAAATGGACAAAAATGCGTATATCTCACCGGTTGGTTCAACAACCAAATATAGACTAATTAGAGCCATTGGAATTCCCATTGCTCCCCAAAAGCATTTCTTTAAAAGAAAAGGAGAATTTTACAGTTATTCCCTTATTTTTCCTGCTTTACCTGCCGGGACAGCCAAAATAGATATCATAGAAAAAGAAGCTCCTGGAAATTACTTTAATTTCTATGGAATTGATTATTCAAAATGGATAACTGTTCCGCATCCAATAGATTTAGAAAGGTCTAAAAATTAAACAGATGGACGAACTATCAAAATTGCTACAGATAAAAGAGCATGTGCTCGAGGTAAAATGGAATTTAGCGAAGCTTCTTACTCAAAAAGTGGAAGCTATTCGAAGTCAATATTACGAGAAAGCTGCTGAGATTCGGGAGAAGGAAAGGGAACTTAAAACCGTACTTCTCGACACTCGAAAGATTTTATTGGAAAGAAGACTTTCACCTTTGCCATCGTCAGAACAATTAATGGAGCATGAGATTGTATTATCAATTATTTCTGAATTAAGTTTGGAAGATGAATTAATAGCTACCTATCAAAAGATCAGAAGTGAATTTTATGAAATGCTGCAATCTGAATCGAAACGCCTTTTGAAGGATAAACAAGAATTTCTTCGAATAAAAGAAGAATGGGCAGTCAAGGAAGTACACCGACAATTACTAGAAATCGGA
The DNA here is from genome assembly GCA_044361535.1 of Crocinitomicaceae bacterium. GTDB lineage: Bacteria > Bacteroidota > Bacteroidia > Flavobacteriales_D > Crocinitomicaceae > UBA952. The sequence continues at coordinate 137,889 of JBIKIQ010000006.1, read as the reverse complement.
GAGTTTTTGAGTAAAGTGGGTAGGTGAGGACCTAGGTAAAATGCGCTAATCCTCCCAAAATTGAATTTATTTTTTAGTTGTTATTCAATTGAAACCTTGGTTGTAATACCGTTTAAAAGTTGAGGCAGTTTCGCAATAATTTAGATGCTTATAGTACATTCGATTTATAGCTAAAGAAATAAACAATTGAAAATCATTCACCCTATTGCATTCCCCTCAACATTCCCTACCTTTGCACTATGTCTGGAAACACCTTTGGTAAAATCTTTACGCTCACCTCGTTTGGCGAATCGCATGGTGCTGCCATAGGAGGAGTAATCGATGGTGTACCCGCTAATTTTCCGATTGATCAAGCTAAAATTCAGCAAGAATTGGACCGCAGAAGACCAGGACAATCAAATCTAGTAACCCAACGAAAAGAATCTGATACGGTTCAATTATTATCCGGGATTTTTGAAGGGAAAACGACTGGTTCACCCATCGGATTTATCATTCAAAATGAAAATCAAAAATCTGCTGATTATGAGCACTTGAAAGACGCTTTTAGACCTTCACACGCAGACTTTTCGTACCACCAAAAATACGGTCATCGCGACCACCGAGGAGGAGGAAGAAGCAGCGCCAGAGAAACAGCTTGTAGAGTGGTTGCAGGAGCTATCGCCAAACAATTTTTAGATTCCCTAGACATTCAATTTTCTACCTACGTGGATCAAATTGGGGCTGTTCGTTTTGAAAACGACTCTTTTTTTGAAAATGTCTTGATAGAAAGAAATGAGGTGCGTTGTCCAAATGAAAAAATGGCCACGAAAATGGCAGAATTGATTTTGGAAACTCGTAAAAAAGGGGACACAATTGGTGGAGCTATTCGTTGCGTTATTAATGGAGTTCCTGCAGGATTGGGCGAACCAGTCTTCGATAAATTGCATGCGGATCTTGGAAAAGCCTTGTTATCCATCAATGCCGTAAAAGGATTTGAAATAGGTAGTGGATTCGACTCAATTGCTATGAATGGATCTGAACATAACGATATTTTCTCGCCAGATGGAACTACAAAAACCAATCATTCGGGCGGAATTCAAGGTGGAATTTCCAACGGAATGCCAATTTCTTTTCGAGTAGCGTTCAAACCTGTGGCTACAATCATGCAAACGCAACCAACAATTGATGAGTTTGGTAATGAAACTGAAATCGAAGGAAAGGGACGACATGACGCCTGTGTGGTTCCTAGAGCCGTTCCAATCGTTGAGGCCATGGCCGCCATGGTTATTTTGGATTTCTACCTTCGAAATAAGTCCGTACATTTGTAAAAAAAGAATATGATTCAACGACTTCAAACAGTTTACTACATTCTTTCGATGATTTGTCTGGGAGTTTTACTTTCCGGAATGGATTTGTTGCGCTTTGTTACTAAAGACAGCTATTTTGTTTTTAATGTACACGGGATTTCGCAACATTTCAATGACACAAAACTTGCCACAATTCAAACAAAATCTCTTCCGCTTTTCTTAACGGTAATTGGATTGATTTTACTTCAGTTTATTACCATTATGTCTTATAAAAATTTGAATCGACAGTTTCAATTAGCGCGTTCCACCTTCTTTTTGTATTTAGTGATTTTAATAGTTTTTGTTGTCTTTGCTTCGATTGGTTACTCTCCGTCAAAAAATGTTGAAACTACGCGTGAATTAGGTGTAGGATTTATTTTTCTTGTTCTTGGATTTCCCTTTGCGTTTCTAGGTCAAGTTGCTATTAAAAGAGACAAAAAATTGCTTGATTCTTTAAATCGCTTGCGCTAGAATTCCTTATTTCTTAAAAACTTTATGAATTACCTTTCCGTTGAAAATCTGACCAAATCTTTTGGTGACCGTTTATTATTTGCAGACCTTACTTTTGGAATAGACCAAGGACAGAAGGTGGCTATCGTTGCTAAAAACGGAAGTGGAAAAACTACCTTGCTTCGTTGTTTGATGGATTTAGAGCAAATTGACTCAGGTCGAGTGGTGTATCGCAATGATATTCGAGTAGCTTTCATGGAGCAAACGGAAAACATGGATGAGTCACAAACGATTTTAGAATCCATTTTTGATCACGATTTGCCCGAACTGAAAGCCTTGAAAAAATACAACGAGGCCTTGATTGATAACGATCAAGATAAGTTGAACGAATGTTACGAAGAACTCACTGAACTGAACGCATGGGATTATGAAGTGCGTGTAAATCAAATTCTTTCAGTTCTAAAATTAACGGATTCGAAACGAATGATTGGAAGTTTATCCGGTGGACAAAAGAAGCGTGTTGCCTTGGCGAAAGCATTACTTTCCGATGCCGATTTCATGATCTTGGATGAGCCCACTAACCATTTGGATTTAGACATGATTGAATGGTTAGAATCGTATTTATCGACTTCAAAATCAACACTTTTAATGGTAACGCACGACCGTTATTTTTTGGAAGTGGTTTGTGATACAATTTTTGAATTAAGCGATGAAACGCTTTATCAGTACAAGGGAAATTTCTCCTATTATTTGGAGAAAAAAGCAGAACGCGAGGAACAAACGCAAGCAACCATTGATAAGGCACGAAATACGTTCCGTAAAGAATTGGAATGGATTCGCAGACAGCCGAAAGCAAGAACCACAAAGTCTAAATCTAGAATTGATGCATTTGACGACATTAAAAAAACCGCTCATCAACGAATAGATAAAGATGAAATCGACATTCCTATCAAAATGGAGCGCTTAGGAACTAAAATTCTTGAGCTTCATCACATGGGCAAATCCTTTGGCGACACTAAAATATTAAATGATTTTTCTTACCATTTCAAGCGAAAAGAACGTGTAGGAATTGTAGGGCAAAATGGAGCCGGAAAAACTACTTTTTTGAATTTAATTCAAGGAAAAGAAACCCTTGACAAAGGAAAAGTAGTTGTTGGTGAAACAATCGTTTTTGGGTATTACAGCCAGGAACTTATCCAAGTAGATCCGGATAAACGAGTGATAGAGGTGATTAAAGACATTGCCGAATTCATTCCTCTCGAAAAAGGAAAACAACTTTCAGCAGGTCAATTACTTGAACGGTTTTTATTTCCCAGAGACGCTCATTATCAATACGTTCACAAACTGAGTGGAGGAGAAAAGCGAAGATTGAAATTACTGACTGTTTTGATGAGTAATCCCAATTTCTTAATTCTAGATGAGCCTACCAACGACTTAGACATCTTTGTGATGAGTGTCTTGGAAGATTATTTACAACTTTTTGAAGGATGTTTGATTGTAGTTTCCCATGACCGTTACTTCATGGATAAAATGGTTGACCATCTCTTTGTTTTTGAAGGTGATGGAGAAATTAAAGATATCATTGGAAATTACACGGATTACCGTAAAAATCAAAAACAAGAAGCACGAGAGTTAAAAAACACACCGGTTAAAGAAGTCGAGGTAAAAGAAGAACCAAAAGTCGTTGAAAAACCGATTGAAAAACGCAAGCTAAGCTTCAAAGAGAAACAAGAATACGAGCAACTTCCGAATGAAATTGAACGGTTAGAAGAGAAAAAAGAGAAACTCACACTTGAATTATCAGATGCTTCAAAATCCAACCAACAAATCATGGAATTGGGAAATGAATTAGCGAAAGTAGTTGCTGAATTGGAGCAAAAATCCGACCGTTGGTTGGAACTAGCTGAGTTTGTTTAATCAGCTAATTTTGGTAACTTGGTGCTATCTTTGTACTGTAGTTCAAAATTATTTACCATGAAGACAACGATTCTATTTTCCTTGGCAGTTATCCTATTGGGTTGTGCCTCCTCCAAAAAACTTAGCGATATGACTAATGATAATCCAATTTATTCAAAAGCACCAAAGCAAGCTTTTTTGGGTGATAATTCGCAAGTCACCACACCAACTACTATTAATGATGTTAAATTGAACGGAAACACATTGATGATGTCAATTTCATACACTGGCGGGTGTGCAAAGCATACTTTTGATTTAATTGGAAGTGAGATGATCTCAAAATCTCTTCCTCCGATACGATCTGTTAGTTTGATTCATAATTCAACTGATGAATCGTGCAAGCGTGAAATGTTTGACACGCTGTATTTTGATATTACAAATTTGGCATATAAAAAAGAGGTTGGAAGCGTTATAAAATTATATATAGCCGGCTGGAAAGACCAAGTAATTTATACGTATCAATAGAATTTACTAAAATGAAGATTGGAGTTTTATTATCGGGTTGTGGGGTTTATGATGGAGCTGAAATTCATGAGTCGGTTTTAACATTATTAGCAATTGAAGAGGCAGGAGCTGAAGCAGTTTGCTTGTCTGTGAATCAGAACCAACATCATGTGGTAAATCATTTAACAGGCGAAGAAATGCCTGAAAGCCGAAACATGTTGGTAGAAGCGGCGCGAATTGCCCGAGGAGCAGTGGAAGACAGTTCTAAATACGATCTTTCGCAATTAGACGCTTTGGTAATACCGGGTGGATTTGGAAGCGCAAAGAATTTTTCAACGTGGGCATTTGATGGACCAAATGGAACGATATTACCAGAGATAAAAAGCCTGATTCAACAATTCACTTCCGATAAAAAACCCATTGCAGCTTTATGCGTCAGTCCGGTTGTTTTGGCTTTAGCAATGGGTGATTCAGATCTGCATCCAACAATGACTTTAGGTTCTAATTTGGAAAAATCACCTTATGATATTCAGGCATTTTCAGCGGGTATGGAACAAAAAGGTGTTCATGCAGAAATGAAAACAATTCGCGAAATTTCGGTAGATGAAAAATTAAAAATTGTTACAGCACCATGTTATATGATGGAGGCTTCCATTTTGGAAATCAGAAATAATATATCGCAAGCCATTCAAGCATTAATCAAACTCGTCTAAATGGAGCAGCACCAACACGAAGATTGGCTGCGAAAACGCAAAGAAAATAAAGCTTCGCGCTCAGTTGAAAGCATTTTCGAAGGAATTAAAAATCACGACAGATTCGCTTTGAGCGCCGGAATAACCCTGATTGAAAGTCAATTAGAAAGCGATAAGCAATTAGCAAATGAGTTAATTCGGAAATGTCTTCCCCTATCTGGAAAATCGCGTAGAATTGGAATTACTGGCGTTCCTGGCGTTGGAAAAAGCACCTTCATTGAAGCATTCGGTAAAGTAATTTTAGAGCAAGGATTTAAATTGGCAGTGTTAACCATTGATCCGTCTTCCGCAACTACCGGAGGAAGTATTTTAGGTGACAAAACACGCATGCATACGCTTTCTCAAGAACCCAATGCATATATTCGTCCATCTGCGGCAGGAAGTACACTAGGTGGAGTAGCTCGAGCCACCCGTGAAAGTATTTATCTGTGCGAGGCAGCAGGATTTGATGTAATTCTTATTGAAACTGTCGGCGTAGGTCAATCCGAAACGATGGTTCATTCCATGGTTGATTTTTTTCTTTTGTTGATGCTAGCAGGAGCAGGAGATGAATTACAAGGTATCAAACGAGGAATTATGGAATTGGCAGATGCTTTACTCATAACCAAAGCTGATGGGGAGAATGTGAAAATGGCAAAAATGGCAAAAGCAAGTTATGCTAACGCCTTGCATTTATTTCCTCCTAAGGAAAACGAGTGGATTCCACGAACTGAGATATGTAGTTCATTGAATAATTATAATATGGAGGAATCCTGGAAAATTGCTGATGAATTTTTTAGACACAACACTTCAAACGGCTGGATTGAGCAAAACAGGAATAACCAAGATATTGCTTGGATGAAAGAAACGCTTAATGAACTTATTTTATCAGGGTTTTATTCGCAACCAGGCTTTGCAAATAAATATGAAAAAATCAAACAAGCGCTAACCTCTCAACAGATGAGTGCTTTTGAAGCGGCAGAGGAAATTTACAGAAAATTTGGTTAGCAATTTAATTTAAATGTTTTAGCGATTCTGATAAATTTTGGTTGATTATCGTTAAAATTTTTTTCTTTTTTTCTTCTTCTTTTACAACTTCATTTTTTATGGTAATATCACTAAACTCATTGCGCGATGATTCTAAAATTCGAATCACCTTGCCTTTTTCATCAAAATAAATTTTGTACAGTGCTTTTCCCGCGAGCGTTGTAACTTCTTCTAAAACATAAAAAACAGTATTGTTTTTCATATAATACATAATTTTCTCTCCCCATTCCCACCCATCTAAATCACAAGTAATTAATTGAAAATCATTCGAAAAGCTACATTTTTTTGATTTCTGTTGAAATGACTTCTTATTTTCAGTGGTATTCCAGGTTGTCTCTTTACAAAGAGTATTCTTACTATCTGTTTGCTCTAATTTTAAAATTTGAAAATACCAATCTGTTGCGCGATGAATTTGTTCCTCATCTGTTAGATCTACTTTATTGGACTTTTCAGTGCTTGTTCCTTCGATTTTGTTTTTTGAATCTTGCATTTTATTAGAGTCGCAAGCCGTAAAAATAATCGCACTAAACAGTATGATTTTTACTTGTTGTTTAAATAATAACATATTTAAGTATTTTAAATTGTTGAAATATAAGAAATTAAATTAAAATAATATCACTAAGGTGTAATCCTTCTCATAGAATTAACGAAGAGAACAGAAGATCATACGTTTTAATGTAATCAACAAAAAAACAAGCTGATAAAAAAGATTAACCAAAATGGGTATTTTATCTACCGATAATAGATATATTAAATCAATTTATGTTTAACTTTTGAGTTAATTTGAAAAGTCCCAAAACTAATGTGCTTTCTCTGATTTTCCATTCGACAATTTTTAAAAGGTTAACTAAATGATATCAGTAAGAATTAATTACAAGGCTTTTTCATTTTTCATTTTTCCAGTTGTTTTCTTGAATTCCTGTAACGGACAAATTGAAAACACAGCCAACAATGATGGCAAAGCAAAACAAACGAATCAACTTGAGAACTATAATGCCAATAGTAAAAGTTTTGATAAGAACATAAGAAGTGTTTTTCAAGACAAGAATGGTAATTATTGGTTTGGAACAAATGGTGCAGGCGTTTTTCGTTATGACAAAAAAACATTGAAACAATTTACTGTAAAGGACGGTCTTGCTGACAATCAAGTAATAAGTATTCAAGAAGATGAACAGGGAAATCTTTGGTTTGGATCAGGCTCATTCAACATTAGTAAATTTGATGGAGAAAAATTTACAAGTCAAAAGAATAACATCGATTTATTGACTCGTAAAGAAACAATCTGGAAATCAGTAAATAACGATGTATGGTTTTATGCAGGGGATGGTGTGTTTAGGCAAAGCAATTCCTCAATCCATTATTTACCATTTGACCGATCAAGTTCAAACGACCCCTTTAAACTTAGTCGTTACGGTGTTTACTGCATTCTAAAAGATAAAAAAGGAAATATATGGTTCGGTACACAAGCAGAAGGAGTATGCAAATTTGATGGAAAATCGTTGACTTGGTTGAAAGAAAAAGGTCTTGCAGGCCCTGCCGTTCTTGGTGTTTTTGAAGATAAAAAAGGCAACTTGTGGTTTGGAAATAATGGTGCCGGATTATTCCGTTTTGATGGCGTAACCTTAACCAATTTTACAGAAGAAATGGGACTTAATAATGAAGATTTTATTGTTAATGGCAAACCAAGGTTAGGAACTTTAGCTCGGGTATATACTATCAATGAAGACATCATAGGTAATCTCTGGATAGGAACAGTTGATTCAGGGGTGTGGAAATACGATGGAGAAAAATTAACGAATTATACAACCGATCAAGGGCTCACAAGCAATTCAGTGAATACAATTTATAAGGATAAAAATGGAGAATTATGGTTTGGAACAGACAGCAACGGCATTTGTAAATTTAACGGAACGTCATTCTATGAATTTGTAATTAAATAACCCATTGATCCAAATAATAATGATCTAGCTTAAGGATTACTGAAAGGCAATTCCTGGATTCATTTTAAAGTATAAATGACCAACAAATAAAACATCAAATAATGAATTGGAAAATACTCATACTTCTTTTATTAATAATAAATACAAAAAGCTTTTGTCAAAAAGAAACATTAATTGACGAACAGTTTATGACGAATTTTACAGTGATTCGGCTAGTATCATTCTATACTTCAGATGAAAACAGTAGGTATGCTTTGCAATTCATTAATCGATTAAAAAAAGATACAATTGTTGAGTTCATTGACAGTGTGCAACATGCTCCTTGTTCTCCTCCCAACTCCATTTTCTTTATCAATGACAGCACTGGTTTTTTCACTGTATCAGGTGGTTGCTATGCTTCATATGACTGGTTATTTCGAACAAGTGATAGAGGAAAAACATGGAATCACATCGCATCCGGAAGCAGAACATCTGGAAATGCCGAAATGGAGAGACTAACAAATCAATCCTTTTATATGTTTAACGAGAAGAAAGGGGTTATTATTTGGGGTTTGAAAAATAGCCAATTAACTTATTCTATAACCAATGACGGCGGAATTACTTGGGATAATCAAACAGTTAAGTCTGAAAAGATAAAAGCACAACAAATTCAGCACATCCGATTTTCTGCTCTAGGAGAAATTACCTTGATCTTATCCAATTTATTCGTGTTTGAAACGGATAGGGAAGAATCCCTTATTTTTAAATCAACCAATTTTGGCAAGTCTTTCAGAATATTGGATTAGTTGAAGCAATAAATTAATCTATTAAATTGTCTGTATTTATCAAAAAAAAACAGTCATCTTTCATCAATTTCTAGGATATTACTGTTCTTTACGCTAATTGATATTTTATAGGGTGAATTAATTTGTTTAGCTTTGATAAACTGGATGGGAAATAATGATTGAATTAGGATTATATCTTATTGGATCTCTTTGTATTTTAGGAATTTTACAAACCTATGTGCTTTATCCTGTCCTATTAATTTTAGGTGGAAAAAGCAAGCGAGAAAGCCCAGCTTTGAATACGTCATTAACTGTAGGGGTAATTATAGCGGCCTATAATGAAGAAAATGTAATTGCACAAAAAATCCAAAGTATTTTAGACTCAGATTATCCGCTTGAAAAAGTCTCAATTTATATTGGTTCAGATGCTTCAACAGATAAAACAAATGAGTTAATAGCTTCTTTTCAACAAAATCACCCAACTATTTATCTTAAAGTTTTTCAAGGCAGATCTGGAAAAGCATTTATTATAAATGATTTAGCCAAGGACTGTTTGGATGACATTTTTATTTTAACAGACGCAAATGTCTTCTTTTCAAAAACGACAATCTCTAATTTAGTTCGGCATTTTTCAAATTTAAAAACCAAACAAGTTTGTGCCAATATCATTAAAACGTCTAACAAAAACATTCAAATTCAAGGACTTGAAAAAAAGTATCTTTGGTTAGAGAACACAATCAAACTAAAAGAAAGCAATACATGGGGATTTGTTATTGGTGCTGAGGGAGGTTGTTATGCGCTTCGTCGCGAAAATTATTCTCCTGTTCCAAAAAATTTCTTTATGGATGATTTTTACATTACTATGAGTGTAATTAAAAATAAGGGTCAGGTTCTATTTGATGATCAAGCAATTGTATATGAAGATTTACCAAGTGAATCTTCAGAAGAATTCAAACGAAAAATCCGAATCTCTATTGGAAATTATCAAAATCTATTTGAATTTAAATCCTTATTATGGCCCTTATGGAGTCCCATTTCCTTTGCATTTATTTCCCATAAAATACTTCGCTGGCTAACACCATTTTTTTTAATAACGATTTTTATTGTTTCGCTTTTATTAGTCTGCTACCAGGATTATTTTATTTATTTCAGTGCGGCACAAGCGATTTTATTTCTAACGCCTCTCTTTATTCCTGTACTAAAAAAAGTAAAACCCATTTTATTCATTGCTCATTTTTACAACATGAACCTTGCCTTATTAATAGGGTTTTTTTCTTATTTGAAAGGTGTAAAATCGAGCGTTTGGCAACCAACACCAAGAACTAAGAGTTAGTTTTTGATGAAGACCTCCCAGACAAGAAAACGCCTAGAAAAATTAAAAGCATGTAAATTATTTTTCGTAGTGTTATGCTCGAGGTGTAGTCTTCTGCTATTCCCAGATAAAGGAACAAAAAGGCGAATCCCATAACAGCTACAGGTTGAAAATAAATGTATGAACTGGAAACAGAAGGGCTTAAATATTTCAATCCAAACATGGTAAGTAAATAAGTTAAAAAAGTGACGCCAACAACAACATACACTATTTTAACCCACACATCACTTGGAATGGAACTAAAATTGGTCGCATAAAACTCTGTCAAAACAGGTGGATACAAGAATAAAAAGCCTAAGCCGATGGTAAAAACCCACGTTATCACTAATAAAGGACTATACTTTTTCATGAGAGGCTTTGCTAAAACCAAATAAATGGCATAGCTGAAGGAATTAATGAGTAAAAAAGCATCTCCAAGTGAAGTTTCTGAAACGGATTTTTCACCAGTAAGAGTGAGTAACACAGCCCCCGCGGCTCCAACAAAGATTCCTGTTAGTCGCAAAGGAGTGATTTTCTCTTTTAACAGAAACCCCGAGAGTATCACTACCATTATAGGATTAAAGGCCATTATTATTCCTGAATTAACGGATGAAGATAAATTTAACCCGTGAAAGAAAAAAAGTTGATTGACAGCAACACCAAATAACCCGCACCCAATTAAACGCGCCCAGTCTTTTCGCTCAATTTTGTAAGATCTTGCAAATGAAAGAACAATCCAAAACAAAACGGCAGCTCCAAATACACGGAATAAAATAAAGACAGAAGGAGTAAGAAAGTTTGGCATTACGCCTTTTGCCAAAATATGGCTTGCTCCGTAGAGCATGTTTACGATAAAAAGAGCCAAATGTGCCCAGAGAAATGAGGTGGATTTTTGTTTCACTTAAAGAACAACCAACGATTTCGAAGACAAGACTGACGAAACTCATCTAATTTTTCGTTTACACCTTTAATTAAAAACTTTTTTTTGAGTTTTACGGTTCCCTTTCCTTGTTTGTAATCCATTTCATCACCAAAAAGAGGGATTAAAGCCCAAAAATAAATAGTTTTATCCTCCAGTTCAACAGGAGTTAATTCATCTTCCAAAAAGATTGGATTACTTATAAATAAATGATCTTGTCTCATTGTGGTTGATAATTGTTCACCATACTTTGTACAATTGTAAGTATGTCCATCGCCAAGCCACGTTTTATTATCGATTGTATAGGTTGAAACACGAATTAACCATTCAAAAAGCCAGCGAACTTGAGGGTTTTCAGGATTTGTTAGATCCCAATACTCAGGAACACAAAAATACAATTGTCCGAATTCAAGCCCGTTCAGTTTTTCAGGAACCGGCATTTGATAGTTATGAAAAGACGTAGTCATTAGAATTTTTATTCCTTTTGACTTTGAAAAATCAACAACTAAAAAGTCCTTACCCTCAAAAGGAATTGATGCAATTTGATTGTTTTGAAAACGGCTTGCTAGAATGTGTTCAAATGAATTCATTTGCAAAAGTAGGTTAATATCTTTGAGTTAAAAAAATAATGCAATTACAATGTATCGAATTAATTTACCAATGACCATATAAATGGCAACAGGCAGTAATCTTATCCTCATAAAACCAAGCATTACGAGCAGAGGGTCTCCAATAATCGGAACCCAACTGAGTAAGGCGCACAAACTTCCGTATTTCGTGACATATTGCTTGAGTTTATTTTGTTTTTTATTTGCTGCTTCACTTTTCTTCATCCAAAGAAACTTACCGAATTTTCCCAAATAATAATTGGTTAAACCCCCAAGACTATTTCCAATTGTTGCAACACCAACAGATGTTATTGGATCATATCCTGATGCAATAACTCCCGCCAAGCCAACTTCAGAAGCAAAAGGAAGAATCGTTGCTGATAAAAAGCAGCTTACAAATAAACTTAGATAAACCCAATAATCCATAAACAAAAAAGGCCGGAATTACCGGCCTAAAGAAAAACTAAATTAGAATTTATTTCTTAACAAATTTCTTAGTAACAGAAGATCCATTTGTGCTAATTGTTACATAGTAAACACCACTGTTTAATGAGGAACAATCAATATTTGCAGAATTTGCTCCGGTTGTTAAATTAGCTAATTCAATAGCCCCAACAGACTTGCCCGTTAAGTCAGAAAGTGTAATGTTAACATCACCTTTTGTTTCTAAATAGAAGTTAATCGTTGTTTCAGTACTAGTAGGATTTGGATATAAAGAAACACCATTGATTTCTGTTGATTCTTCATTTAACCCAACACTAGGATCAAAATTTAAACGCACATATGGCGTAGAAGTTTGGTAAAACAAATTAGCGGTATTACCTATGTCGTTTCCGTCAAGGAAGAATGATGTTTGAGGCTCAGATGTTCCTGCATTAGCAACCCTTAATCCTTCTGTAAACGACCCCACAACAGCGAGATAGGTTGTGTTTGCAAACACATCAAACGGAGATTGAAGTTGAAGAACAAGATTTGTATTTAAGTTGTTGGCCGCCACAATAAAAGGATCTGATTCAGTTTCAAAAACAAATTCACCTGAATTTGGATCAATTGAATACAGTCTTGCATAGATTTCTGTTCCAACGGTTGTTCCAGAATTACCACCAGCTAAACGAACATTGATCGCTTTAAGCGTTTGATCAGCAAAAATATCAAATAAATTCCCTACCTCAAAACCATCAACCCCATTAGATGTATTACCACTCACTGAATTATTATCACGAGCATAGATATAATTTGTCACACTGAAATTTAGATTTGGCAATACATTATTAGTAGGAACATCGTCAGTAGAGTCGGAAGTAATATTTCTAACTACCGTATAACTTGCAGTGTTTGCAGGTGGGGTAAATGAAGTCGATGTAACCAAATCTAGAGAATCTAAAGATGGAATATTAGCTGGAGCAGAAGAACTTGTAAAAACTCCTGAGTTTACATTAACATTCAATTTAGCATTGTACTGTGTATTTTGTCCACCATTGAATACCGATGCAGAAAATTCGATTGGTGCCACTTGAGTGGTAGGAATTTGGTAATAGTTCAGTCCTGCTGTTCCCCAAGTTGATGCAGTAACGGATAAATCATTCGTTGGGTTTGTAACAATTTTCACATCATCAATATACCAACCGTAGGTTATCCAAACATTTGGGTTAGATGCAGATCCAGGAAAACCTGTCGTCCATGAGAACCTAATCCAAATAGGCGAAGGATTTGCAGTTAAATAGGTTGCTAAGTTTATAGACTTATTGTTTGGATTTGAATATGCTGATCCTCCCGCAGAAGATAAAACGGGCATATCAGCATTGGTTCCAACAGTAATAAAGTTAACACCATCTGTAGAGATTTGAAACTCTTGTAGATCATTGAATCTTGCACCATATTGTTGAAATTGTAATGACACTTGATTTGTCCCACCTAAGGCGGCTATATCAATTGGCTGTGCCGTAGTTAATGTGTATACGACGTCAAGCGCCTGTGTTCCTGGTGAAGCTGTTGGATCCCCATTAACAAGTTCCGCATATTTTCCACCAGACGTTGAATTGATTCCAGAAGCTGCCCACCAACCATCACTTGCATTATTAATATTCCAACCATAATCAATACCAGTTTGACCGTCATTATTTATGACCCATGTAGAATCAAACGTGAAATCATTTGACCACAAAGTAATTCCTAATGATTTTTCTTGAGGATTTTGATGAACACCTTGAGCCGGTTGTTTGATCAAATCCTGAAAAGAATATTGTTTAGGCGCCTGAGCAAACGAATTCAAGGCCAACAATGAAAATAAAGAGTAAACAATTTTTTTCATATTAATTTAGTTTGATGTCAAATATACAATAATTGCAAATAAAAACCTAAATATCCTTTAAAAAAGGCAACTGAAAACGAGTGCTTTCTAATACCGTTTTATCTAGGTTTACTTGAATAAACCCTTCTTGATTTTGAGAAAATGCACCTTTGGTTTCCCCTAAAGAAGTTATTGCCTTACTGCCACCGTTATATACCAAATCTTTTCCATCTATACCCACTCTATTTACGCCCAACACATAACATTGGTTTTCAATTGCCCTAGCGTTAAGTAATGTTTCCCAATGAGCAATTCTTATTTCAGGCCAATTGGCTACATATACCAAAACATCATACGCAGGAACATCATCAATAAGTCTGTTTCTAATTAACTCTGGAAATCGAAGATCATAACAGATTTGCAGATTTATTTTCCATCCCTTCCAATCAACAATAACTTCTTTTGCCCCCGCAGTATAAAACTTATCTTCACCACCCAAACCAAAAGATTTGCGCTTATCATAATAGTTCACCTTACCGTCGGGAGATACAAAAACTCCTCGATTAAAGAATTTTTGTTCCTCTTGAATTATTAACGAAGTATAAAAAGCACAATCAAGTTTGGATGACCAATTTTTTAAAAAATCAACACCTTCCGAATTTTCCCAATCCTCTGCAAGCAAATCTACAGACATGCTAAATCCAGTATGAAACATTTCGGGTAAAATAACCAGATCTGTTTTTTTTAGCTGTGAGAAAATAGTTTCGTATTTATTATAATTGGCCTTTTTATCTTCCCAAATCTGGTTTAGTTGAATAAGAGTAACATTTAAAACTTGCATAACTTTTCGATGGCATTTTGAATTGTATTATCATCTTTTGCAAAACAAAACCGAAGGATTTTGCGATCGTCTCCATTAGCATTGAAAACCGAAAGAGGTATTGTTGCAACCCCATGTTCTACCACCAATCTTTTTGCAAAGTCTACGTCATTTTCATCCGAAATAGTTGCATATCTAGCAAGTTGAAAATAGGTTCCTTCGCAAGGGAGAAGTTGAAAACGACTTTCTTTCATTTTTAGACGAAAAGCATCCCTTTTTTCCTGATAAAACAGTCCAAGTGTAGAAATATCTACGTGATTCATATACTCAGCTAATGCCGCTTGGGATAAGCTATTCACACAAAAAACTAAAAACTGATGAACCTTTTTAAGTTCCTTCATTAAAAATTCGGGAGCAACGACATATCCAATTTTCCATCCTGTGATATGGAATGTTTTTCCAAAGGAGGATACAATTATTGATCTTTCTTTGAGAACTTCAGATGTATTGATTGAAATGTGTTTGTTTTCAAAGCTAATAAACTCATATACCTCGTCTGATAAAATGAGTAAGTTTGGAAAATCTTGAGCTAATTTTTCCAATTCCAGAATATCTTCTTTTTTCCAAACTGTACCACTTGGATTATGCGGGTTGTTTGTAATTATTAGTCTTGTTTTTTCAGATACTGTTTTGCGGATTCTTTCCCAATCTGGGAGGAAATATTCATTTAACGGAATGCGAATAGGTTTTGCTCCAGCCAGAATAATCGGTGATTCATAACAATCATAACTAGGGTCTAAAATCACAACTTCTTCATCTTTATGAACTAGCGCTTGAATTGTTGTAAATATTGCTTGGGTTGCTCCAGCAGTTATTAAAAGTGTTGATTGCGGATCAATTTTGCGATTATAGTGCGTTGAAATCATCTTACTTATCTGCTCAAGTAAAATGGGTAGCCCCGTCATTGGCGCATACTGATGCACATTTTCAGAAGCTTTTCTTTTAACAATCTCCTCTAAAACTGGATCAATTGGAAAATTAGGAAAACCTTGTGACAAATTAATAGCATTATAATCGGCAGCCATTTTTGACATGATAGTGAAAATTGTTGTGCCGATATGGGGTAATTTAGATGAAACTTGCATGAGGTAAAATTACAGATTCTTACTTAGATTTATTTAAAACATGCCCACCAATTTAGTCACGAATCTTGAAAGTCTTTGTTAATTAAATGCAATTTGGACAGATACCAGAAACCGTGAAAAATGATTCTTTGAAAAGGTAATTAGGCGGAAGAGAAAAAGTAATTTCGTTTTTATCTAAACAGGTTATAGATTTACAATTCTCACAACTGAAATGAACATGATTGTGATAGTGAATGTTTGTACAATTGTGACATGTTGCATAATTAATGACACCATCTACATTAACAATTTTATGAATTTTATTTTCATTAACGAGCCGTTCTAATACGCGATAAATGGTTACTCGATCACACAATGATTGAAGGCTTGTGTAGATGTCTGAATGTGATACGGCTTGTTTTGAACTCTGAATGAAATTCAAAATCTGTTGCTTGGCCTGAGTGTTTCGTGTCATATAAAAACGCAATTAAGTTGCATTATTTTTAATGTTTTTGCAATTGTGTTGCAATAATACGTATTTTTGTAAAATTAATTGGTAAAAATGAAGTTTGTAAAATTAGTTTGGTTTAAAACAGCCGTTGTTGCCCTTCTTGTTTTTATAAATTTCAATGCATTCGCTCAAAAATTGAACGGCAGGATATTATCTCAGACAACAGCTAAAGGAGTTGCGGCAGTTACGATTTATGTTCTTGAAACTGATCAAAGCACTCTAACAGACTCATTAGGTAGGTTTAGCATCAATAAACCGAATCTAGAGTCCTTCCGAATGAAGATTTCCGCAAAAGGATTTCAAAATCAGTTTGTTTCCATCAATTCAGAGCAAAAAGAGTTTGTTTTTTATCTTGTATCACAACATGTCGATTTGCAAGAAATAACAATTTCTGGAAGTTCTACTCAAGTACAAAATCAAAATCCATTTCACATTGAAACGAGAAAATTGTCTGAATTAACTCATATTTCTGCTATAAACATGGGCGAGGTAATTGCGAGAATTCCAGGAGTTTATCAAGCGAGTTTAGGAAATGGCATTTCGAAACCGGTTATTCGCGGATTACAAGGAATGCGAGTTGTAAGTTTACTAAATGGTTTGCGGATTGAAGGTCAACAATGGGGAGGCGATCACGGAATGGGAATTGCTGAATTGGGTGTTGGATCCGTTGAAGTGATTAAAGGTCCGTCATCTTTATTGTATGGTGCTGATGCGTTGGGAGGGGTAATTTATTTTTCGGATGCTCCTTTTGCCGCAACCGGAACGAGAGAAATACAAGCGTATAGTTTGGGACAAACCAACACGATGGGTGGTGTTGGGCGATTCTTGTGGAAAGAATCTCGCGATAAAGTGCGTTGGATGTTAGGAGCAAGTTATACGAATCATGCTGATTTTCAATTACCAAGCGGAAAATTTGCCGAAAACTCTCGGTTTAATGAGTTTGTCTTGAAGAGTGCTGTTGGATTCAACGGAAAGAAAAGCGTTCACAATTTGCGTTATAATTACATCCACTCCACAACTGGAATACCGGGTCATTCTCACGATACGATGGCAACTCCTGAAAATTTTCAGGTGGATATTCAACGGCGAAAATATTCTTTACCAGCTCAGTTTTTTAGCAATCACTATTTCTCGTCAGATAATAAATGGTATACTTCAAAAAATGAATACCACGTATTGGCAGGTTGGACATACAATCAATTGATTGAATTTGATGAAAAGGTAACCATTCCGAGTTTGAGCATGAACTTGATGAACTCACTGTATTCGATTAAATGGACAAATAAATCAGTGAATAACCTCAAAATCACAAGTGGAATACAAGGAATGTTTCAACTAAATGACAACGAACCCAATGCATCAGACACATTGATACCTAATTCACAAACATTGGATAATGGAGTTTATACCTCATTTCAATATTCCTATAAACTTTGGAATTTTCAAGCAGGAGCACGTTATGATTTACGGAATATAAACACATTGCATTCATTCAGTGGAAATGCCCCGTTAACAAGAAATTTTGGAGGATTTAATACCTCTTTAGGAAGTGTTTATGGAGGAAAAAAACTAACTTTTAGAACTTCACTTTCAACGGGATATCGCGCGCCACATCTTACAGAATTAGTTTCTAATGGTTTCCATCACGGAGCCTTAAGGTATGAAATTGGTGATCAAAATTTAGTACCAGAATACGCATCCCAAATCGATGTAACAACGGAAATCACACAAGAACATTTTGTGCTAATTTTTAATCCTTTTATCAACCAAATCAGAAACTATATTTACCTTCAACCGATTGACTCATTAGTAGATAACATTCCAGTTTTTGAATATCGTCAATTGTCATCGGTTTTGTTTTACGGAGGTGATATCGGGGTTCATTATCACCCTCACTTTGCCCATAATTTACATATTGAAAGCTCTCTTTCATTGATTTATACCAAGACAAATTCAGACAGTAGTATTTCATTGATTCCGCAGCCACGTTTTCAAAATTCACTGAGATATTCATTCAATCTTGGAAAAAAATTCACTTTAAAAGAATTATTTGCACAATATACTTTTATGGGAGCTCAAAATCAAGTAGCCTTTATCGAAACTCCAAGTAGCGCTTACCATTTACTAGATGCCTCGCTTTCATTTGAAATTAAAAGCAAAAACCCAATTATATTAAATGTAGGTTGCAAAAACATCTTAAATACAAGGTATATAGATCACCTTTCGCGACTTAAAAATATTGGAATGCTTGGAGCTGGAAGAAATTTCTATCTGAGTTTCACGTATAATTTAACGCAAAATCTTAAAAACAAATAATATGAAAAAGTCTATTTTTATTTTTGGAACGGTTGTTTTTCTTGCTGCAACTATTCAATCTTGTAATAAAAACAAATGCCACGAATGTCATTACGATGATGCGAGCGGTAACGAAGTTGCTTTGGGCGAAAAATGTGGTGATGAATTAGAAACACTTGAGGCAAATGGATATTCCGATACAACCGGAAATCACGTTGTACATTGCCACGGACATTAATTTAAGTCAAATCGTATTTTTCCTATCTAGTAAAAATTTCTTTTTTTCTATCTTTGCAAAAATTTAAGTAAAAGCAATATTATTGCAAATACGAAAAGTAAAGAAAGCGTTTTTATGTTGATTATTATAGAGAGTGGTTCAACCAAGGCGGATTGGTTAATCATTCAAGGAGAGGAAAGATATTATCACAGTACCATTGGTTTTAATCCGTTTTTTCACTCGGCTGATTTTATTACTCATACATTGAGTAACGATGCTTTTTTAAGCAATTTTCTTACACTACAGGGACAAATCTATTTTTATGGAGCTGGGTGTTCTTCGAGAGAATTAAACCAAACAGTAGAGAATGGATTTAAAGCGTCTTTTAAAAATGCTTTTGTTTCAGTAGATCATGATTTATTGGCAGCAGGATTAGCTTTGTATAGAGGCACAAATGTTATTGCTTGTATTTTAGGTACAGGCTCAAACTCCTTGTTTTTTGATGGTAAAACCCTTCATGAAGAAGTTCCAGCATTGGGGTATATTTTGGGAGACGAGGGAAGCGGCAGTTTTTTTGGCAAACAAATTCTTACAGACTTTCTTTATAAGCGCTTGCCAGAGCAAATGGATGTTGATCTTCGTCAATTAGGCCTTTCAAAGGATGAAATTTTTCGCAAAGTATATATGGAGCTAAATGCCAATGTCTTTTTGGCTTCCATAAGCCCAATTCTTATTCAAAACAAAGAACTTGAGTATTGCCAGAATCTTATCAAAAAAGGTTTTGATTTATTTTTAGATCGTCATGTTTTGTGTTTCACTAACTACTCAACAACAGAGGTTTCCTTTGTGGGATCAATCGCCGCTCTTTTATCTTCTGAATTGGAAACAGCATGTAAAGAAAAGGGATTAATGTTTGGTCAAATTATACGAAAACCAATAGATTCTTTAGCTAATTACCACTTGAGTAAATTAGAAGATTAGTTTTGTTTTTCTTTCCAAAATTTCTCAACCACAAAAAAGAAACATAGAAAGAGAATTACACCTGAATTTTTTACTAACAAATTTGCTGTTGTCCATTCAAAATTAATTTTTGAAAAGAAATAGTAAATACTAAAACTACCAATCATAAACACCCCAAATTTGCCCAAATTGTAGGGTATAGGGTAGTGCTTTTGTCCCAAAATATAGGAAAGCATCATTTGAAACCCATAAACAGCCAATGTTGCCCAGGCACTTGCCCAATAGCCATATTTTGGAATAAACAAGACATTTAAAACAATAGTGAGTATAGCTCCAATGATTGCAATAAGAGCCCCAAATTTGGTTTTGTTGGATAATTTATACCAAATGCTTTGATTGTAATATATTCCAAGAAAAATATTAGCAACCAATAAGATGGGAACTACACCTAATCCTTCCCAATACGTTTCGTTTTGAATGAAATATTTCAAAACCTCAATATTCATGGTAACACCTAAAAAAACAAGACACAAGAATCCAATGAAATAATTCATGACTTTTACATAAATATGCTTCTTGTTTTCATTTTTGTTTTGGGCAAAGAAAAAAGGTTCGGCCGCATAACGAAATGCCTGAATAATAATTGTTACCAACATAGCCAATTTGTAACACGCACTGTAAATACCCACTTGTGCTTCCGCATACATGAGCCCGGAAGGATCTGTTGTAATCAATAAATGCTTCAACAGAATCCGATCCAAGGTTTCATTTATAATTCCAGCAAAACCCGCAACAACCAAAGGCAAGGCGTATACCAGCATCCCTTTTACAAGTCTCCAATCAGGACGAAAACTGATCCCTAAAAAATCCTTTATTAAAACAAGTGGTTTCAGCGCAGAAGAAATTAAATTGGCGAGTAAAATATAAAATACGCCTTTTTCTGGATTGGCCGGATCAAATAGAACCAATAGAAAAAAGAGGTTTAGGGCGATGTTAACGATAATTGCCGAAAAATTAATTCCAGCAAACTTTAATGCTTTTTCTTCTGCTCTCAGCCTTGCCAATGGGAGAGCTGAAACACCATCAATAACTACAATTAATGATAACAAAACAATGTATTCAGGATGTTCACTGAACAGCATCGCATTAGCAATGGGTTGATTGAAAAGAAAAATGAAAATAAGAAAGGTAATATTTACAATGAAAAGCGTAAAGAAACCACTTTTGAACACCTCCTTTTCATCGTCCGTTTCTTTTCGAAAACGAAAATAGGCGGTTTCCATTCCGAAAGTGAGCAAGACAACCAAAAATGCAACCCATGCGTACAATTCAGATACAACACCATAATCTGATGCATCGGCAAATTTATACGTATACAAGGGAACGAGAAGGTAATTAAGTAACCTTCCTACAATGCTCGATAAACCATAAATGGCCGTTTGGCCGGCTAGTTTACGAATTGGATTGCTCATTCACCCGAAAAATTTGCTTTTCTTTTTTCTAAAAATGCTGTTGTTCCCTCTGTAAAGTCTTTTGTGCCGAAGCACTTCCCAAATTCAGTAATTTCCGTTTGATAACCATCAACTCCGTCTTTGTAATTGGCATTAATACAACTAATTGCTGCAGAAATAGCAGTGCCTGAATTTTGAATAATCTTTGTTGCAATCTCTTCTGCTTTAACGAGCAAATCTTGTGGTTCTTCAACATAGTTAACCAATCCCCATTTTAGGGCATCAGTTGCATGTATCATTCCTGCTGTAAAAACCATTTCGTTTGCCTTGCCACGTCCAACTAGTTGAGCCAATCGCTGCGTGCCGCCATAACCAGGAATAACTCCCAAAGAAACCTCTGGTAAACCCATTCGTGCATTTGTAGAAGCCACTCGTATGTGTGATGCCATAGCAAGCTCAAGTCCTCCCCCTAAGGCAAAACCATTAATAGCAGCGATTACAGGTTTTGACATGTTTTCAATGAAAGTAAACAACAATTCTTGTCCTTCTGCAGCTAACTTTTGTCCTTCTTCAACAGAAAAGTCTGCAAACTCTTTGATGTCCGCACCTGCTACAAAAGCCTTTTCTCCTGCGCCCGTAATAATAACCACACGAGTTGAAGGCGAAGCGTTAAGTTCGGTCAAGCATCTATTAAGTTCAGAAATGGTAGATTTATTAAGAGCATTGAGCTGCTGAGGTCTATTTATGGTAATACGTGCAATTTGACCTTGTTGTTCTACTACTATATTTTGGTACATATTAAAATTTTAGGGTAAAGATAAAAGTTGATTCTTACATTGCTGCAATTTTGATGTTTATTTCATCTCTAAATTATTCTGTCAAAGCGAAAAAATCACTAGATTTGTATTACTCTTCTGTACAAAAGTTGTTTTAAAATAAATTATTATGAGTAAAAAAACATTTATTGTTCCTCACGATTTTACACCAATTGCTGATAATGCATTGGATCATGCAATTAGAACAGCGGCTCCACTTGGGGCGCAAGTATATGTTCTACACGTTGTTTCTAAAGAAAAAAGCTTAACCGAGGCAGAAGAAAACCTTGCTAAAATCGTGAAAAAATTTGATCACTTAGGGGTAGATTTAATTCCAAGTGTGCGATTAGGAAGTATTTTTGAGGATATTGGAGATTTTGCAAAAGAACACCACGCCGAATTAATTTTTATGGGTACGCATGGGGCACATGGATGGCAGCATATTACGGGTAGTCACGCACTGAAAGTAGTAACAAATTCTGACGTTCCGTTTGTAATTGTACAAGACAAAAAAATCAAACTTGAAGGATTTAAGAACATTGTTGTGCCAATGGATCTTCACAAGGAAACGAAGCAAAAATTAGCTATGGTTTCTAACTTGGCAACTTATTTCAATTCAAAAGTTCATGTTGTTACTCCTGATGAAACAGATGAGTTCTTACAACATCATGTTCAAGCGAATATTCAGTTTGCTAAGCGATTCTTTGCGGAAAGAAATGTTGAAATGGATTCAGCAATTGTACCGAGCAGCGGTTTTGATAAAGAAGTTGTAAAATATGCAGTGTCAATAGATGCAGATTTAATTGCAATTATGAACTTAAATCGCTCAAGTTTCTTGTCTGCAATTACAGCTAATTACGAGCAATATATTATAACTAATGACGCTAAAATTCCTGCACTTATTGTTAATCCTGTGGATACTAGTGGATACGGTCAAAGTGTGTTATTTAGTTAATTGAATAAGATTGGTTTTTACATTGAGGGTGTTGTGTTAACACCCTTTTTTTGTTTCCAATAAATCAGCAGGACAACTCCATAAACCAAAGTGGTTAGTAACGTTATTGGAGGCAGGTATAATGGCCAATTTGAAGGTAAACCCCAATTTTTTATGCCGATTATGATAGGGTGAAACAAATTGATGAAAAGGGCTATCTTCCCTAGTTTCAACCAGTTTTTTGGGTATGTTGCAGGAAAGAAGGAGGCCAATAATGGAAAAACCATAATCAAAAATGTTAATCCCCCGCTGATGAGAATTAAAAAGCCCTCATTACTAATGGCTTGTGCATCGTAGTACTTTGGAAAGAATCCTAAATACACCAAAACAAAAGTCATTGAAATATGGAATAGGCCTAGAATAAAGGAACTTATACCAAGAGTTTTTTTTGTGGGAAAATGTGCCTTTAATTTTAATAAGCTTAATCCTAAATAGGTTGCGGAAGTCCAAGCAATTGCTTTATTGAAAACAAAGAAGAAATAGTCAACACCCATTTCCTTTCCAACATGATACCGAATGGCAGCATATGAATAGAGAAAAAAGAAAATAAGGATGCTATATTTCATTTAAAGTCATATTCTACGCTCCATAAAAACAAACCTGTTGCTGGAACAGATTTAGAGGCTGCGGATCTATTTTTTTGTGCTATTATTTCCAGAAGAGTTTCTACTTTTAATTTTTCTGTTCCAATATCTAACATCGTACCGACAATTGCACGAACCATATTTCTCAAAAATCGGTCTGCAGAGATTTCAAACACCAATTGATTACCTTGTTCAAACCATCGCGCTTGATACACAGTACATATATGGGTTTTAACGTCTGTATGAATCTTAGCAAAAGAACTAAAGTCTTGCTTTCCAAGTAAGGACTTACAAGCCTCATTCATCGTTTTAGTGTCAATTTCATGAGGAAAATACGTACTCAATTCAGACAAAAACGGGTCTTTGCATTGGTGAATAAAATAGCGATAGGTTCGCTTTGTCGCACTAAATCTTGCGTGTAAATCAGAATTAACGCGAAAAATATTTGCAACCGAAATAGAATCAGGGAGCATTTTATTTAGCTTATATACGAGGATTTCCGGGTCAACTTCTTGCGTGAAATCGCAATGAAAATAATAATTTTTAGCATGAACACCTTTATCAGTTCTGCCACAACCAACAATGTCAATTTCCTCCTTCTGGAATAACTTTTTTAAATTTTTTTGAATGACTTCTTGTATTGTTACTTGACCAACTTGTTGTTGCCATCCAAAGTAAGCCGCACCATTGTAAGAAATCTCGAAAAAATATCTGGTCATTTTTTAGAAAGTAAACTCACGTGTTAACCAGCATTAACGATGCTTTCAACCAATTTAGAAGTTTGTAGCAATACACCTTCTTCCTTATGATTAGCCATGAGTTGTATGCCAAACGGAAGTCCCGAAGAATGCTTTCCTAAAGGGAGAGAAATTGCAGGATTTCCGCTAATGTTTGCATGTACAGTGAAAATATCTTGTAAGTACATTTGAACAGGGTCATTTACTGATTTAAATTCAAATGCTACTCCTGGCGTTGTTGGCATCAAAATAATATCAGAAGAGGCGAGAATCTCGTTCGTTTTTTCTCTCACCAATCTTCGAACTTTCTGGGCTTTTGTATAATAAGCATCATAGTATCCGTGAGATAAAACGAAAGTTCCTGCCATGATTCTTCTTTTCACCTCTTTTCCAAAACCAATAGAGCGAGATTTCACATATGTTTCCTCAACCCCAATTGACTCATTATTGCGATAACCGTAATGAACACCATCAAATCTTGCTAAATTAGATGAGGCTTCCGCTGTTGTTAACACATAATACAACGGAACGAGCTCATTCAAATAGGGAAAAGACTCGAATTTAATGGTGTGTCCTGCAGCTTTTAACTTCTCCAAAACATGTATTAAAAACGACTTACATTCTGGGTCCATACCTTCAGCGTTGAGGTATTCATTGAATATTGTGAACGTTATCGTTTTGCTCGATGTAGAAGGTTGAGTAGTGTCTATTTTTTGTTGGATCGCTGTAGAATCAAATTCATCCGGACCATTCATGATGTCGAATAACAATTGAGTATCCTCAATGCTATTTGTAAAAGTTCCTATTTGATCGAATGACGATGCATAGGCAATCAATCCGTAACGACTTAGTGCTCCATAAGTTGGTTTAAGACCGTAGGTACCTGTGAAAGATGCGGGTTGACGAATTGAACCGCCCGTGTCTGAACCCAAAGAAGCAACGCATAATCCAGCTTGAACTGCGACAGCAGACCCTCCAGATGATCCTCCTGGCACACGTGAATTATCTGCTGCATTCAAAACATTGCCGAATGCGCTATTTTCATTTGAACTCCCCATGGCAAATTCATCACAATTTAATCTACCGATTATTATGGCGTCTTCATCAAGTAAGCGTTGTAAAACTGTTGCCGTGAAAAGTGATTCGAATCCTTCTAGGATTTTAGAGCTCGCAGAAACCTTGTGATTTTTATAACAAATATTATCCTTAATCCCAATTACCACACCGGCTAACTTGCCTTGTGTTCCCAAACTAATTTTCTCATCAACTTTTTTAGCTTGTTCTAGCGATGAATCCTCAAAAACTTCTAAAAAACAATTGAGGTGTTGATTAGATTTTATTTTTTCAATAAAATGTAATGTGATTTCACAAGCAGATTTGCCCGACTGGATTGCGCTCCGGGTATCGGCTATGGTAGTGTACATAGCTTATTTTTCTTCCGTTGTAGTTTCTTGCTTTGTTTCTCCTTCTTTTGAAGGATTGCTTCCTTTGGATGCGTCTTTGAATTCTTTCATTCCTTGACCTAATCCCTTCATCAATTCAGGAATTTTTCGACCACCGAATAATAACAATACAACCACAAGAATTAATACAAACTGCCACGGACCAAATGCGCCTAATATCATCTTATAATAATTTATATGTCAAAATTACAGAAATAAAACGAGAATCTCAATTATAACCACCTAAATAAATCATCAAAGAAGTTCATTCCTTTCCCCCAAGATGAATTACTCATTTTTGTTTCAATTTCTTGTTTCAATTCTAGCAAAGTAAATGTTTTCTTTCCGCTTTCTAAAACCAATTCTTCCTTTTTAGGCTTCATGGCCTCAACCGTTTTTGCAAAGTAGATAATTCCGCCGTCTTCTGTGGCTATCCCTAGGATGGTTCCTGGAAGACCACAAAAACCTTCAGGCCCAACGGAAGGAACAATTTCTGGTGAATACCATGCATAAATTCGAGTTGAATCATTTTTTTGATAAATAGCTTTTCTGCATTCATAACCGCAAATTGTTCGCTTATTTTCAGTAATCTTCCAGTTGCGTTGAGGTAAAGAGTCTTTAATGTAGGTGTTTTGACCAAATAAATTGAAAACGATAAGCTGATTCTGTGAATTTAACGACTGTAAGTAGCTATTTTTACTGGTCATCCATCCCATTGGGTCTTGCACATCACTTAAAATTGGCTTAAAAACAGAAACAGAATCATTAAAATAGAATGAAAATGATTCCATTTTGATTTTGTTTTCTTCCGTTATCATTCTTTTCATCCTTTTATCCGTGTAGCGTTTTTCGAGGTTTGTTCTTCGCTCGTATACAATTTTTCCAGATGAGATGATATCCTGCGAAAACACAGGTTTAAACCATGAACAAAGTAAAAGGAATGTGAATATCTTAATGCCAACCTTTGAATTCATCTTCTTTTGTTTTATTGTTATTAAACTTATAGGTTAATCTTACTAAGAAATAACGCGTAATAATTTGCGTGTAATTATCTGTTACGATATTGCCATTTATTTGTCGTTGCAAGTTTAGGTTTTGATTCAAAATGTCATTTGCACAAAGTGCTATAATAAAGTTTTCAGTTGGAAGAAACGCTTTTGAAACCTCAGAATTTACCACAAAGATATTTCTATTAAATCCTGCCGTTCTATTTGAGTTGATTATGTACTTTCCATCAGCCTTAAACTTGAAATGATAAGGCAATTGCCACTCGACATCAAGTTTATAGGTTTGCATGGTGAACGGTGTATTAGAAGCAGATGCTAAAGAGCTTATAGGGCTAGTATAGCTCAATTCGGCACCTATTGATACTTCTAAAGAGTCCAGTTTTAACTCAAAATCAGATCCACCAGCGATACTCCTGTTTTGCGTAATGTTTTCTTGCTCATTGATAAAGTTTGTATAACGCATGTAGGATGCATTCATATTTGGGTTGATTTCAAATTTGCGTTTGAAAAGCGGCAACCCGAAACCAGCAAAGACATTGGAAAATATATTACCGTTTACATTTACCGTTTTTGAAACGGTTCTTCCGTATTGGTCAAAACTGGTAGAATTTGCAAATGCATTATCCGTGTAAGATGCCGTTAATCCACTCCAAATATATTTCCCGCTCATCGCAGACCACGTATTGAAATTCATACGCAAGTTGTGAATATAGTTTGGAACCAATTCTGGATTACCTTCTTGAATGCGGTTTGGATTGGTGTTGTCCGGCACGGGTTGTAAATCATTTATGCTTGGCTGTTGTGAGTTTGTGGTGTAAAAAACACTAAAACGTTTGCTGATACTTGGTTTGAATTGATAACTAATTTGAGGAAGTAAGTTGTTAACGTTTTGGGGAATAACAGTATCTAAGATGAGGTTCCTGTTGTCAATAGAAATATTTCTATACCCAACTCCAGCTGTGAACGTGTGTTTTCTGTCTTCGTAAATACCGACTAATGTTCCTCTATTTTGAAAGCGAACATTGTCAAAATTATTCGAGAAAAAAGTGTTTTCAACAGTGAATAGACCTGTTGAAAGATCTTTGTCATAGGTTCTTTTGTCCTGTCTTACATCACCAAATTCAAACAAATACTCTGCTTGAAGCTTTATTTTTTTTGTTATTGGTTCTGTATAAGTTAAAATTGAATAATGATTAATGGAAGAATTGTCATTTTTCTTGTTTTGTTGAAAATTGGTGTCTAAAACAGATGCATAATCATATGTTGAAGTGTTATATAAATCGCCAGTTGTTGAATTGTTGGTATAATTTAAAATGTATTTCAATTCAACCTCTCTTTTTGGCTTTTTAAATTTTCTTCTTAAAAGTGCCTCTGAATTACTTGTCAATCCTTTCGAGTTACTTGTATTTCGAATAATTGTTGAAAGTGATCTTAATTGGGATTCTCCGATAAATTCTGAAGTATTCGAGTTATCAGTTGTGGCACCATCAAAATTTAGGTTAGGCTTTACCTCTAAATAAGTTAAAGAATCAAGGTTAATTGAAAAATTAACATTGAATCGATGCGAGTTGTTTGTCGAGTAATTATTCATCGAATCTTTTGTAAAATAGGTTGTGTCCGTTAAAAAGTATTGAGAATAACTTGAACTTACAGCGGTCAATCGATTGTCATAATACGCATAATTAAAACCTATTTTCCCTGTTTTCCCTATTTTATCCGAAAAGTAAATACCCGCTTTAATTGTTTGAGGAATTCCGCTTGTATTGTTGGTATTTCCTTGGTTCCAATTGTTCATCCCCGAACTGTTTCTTTCATTATCCAGTCCAAATTTATTCATGTCGCCCCACTTGAAATTAGATTTTGGTGTGTTAGAACCAAGAAGAAAAACTGAAATTTTTTGTTTGCCTTTAAACTTATTGGCTAGGACTTCCGTTTCGTAAAATGGACTTCCGGTTGACGCTCCAAAGTCAGATGCGCCAGATACTTTTCCAAAATATCCTTTCTTGGCATTTTCTTTTAATTTCAGGTCGAGCACTTGAATTTTATCGTCTTCTCCAGCCTTTGCATTTTCCTTATCCTTTTCATAGATTTGAACAGATTCAACTCCTTTGGCACCTAAATTTCTGGTCGCGATTGTTGGGTCTGAACCAAAAAACTCATCTCCGTCCACCAAAACCTGACTAATTTGTTTCCCTTGCGAAGTTATTGACCCATTTTCATCTACTTTAATTCCCGGTAGTTTTTTTAATAAATCTTCAACCACGGCATTTTCACCAACTTTAAATGAATCTGCTGCAAAAACCAATGTGTCTCCTCTATAAAAAATGGCGCTTTTATTTGAAAAAATTACAATTTCTTCAAGATCTTTCGATTTTGCTGACATTTTTATTGAAGGGATGTTTATGTCATTGTTGTTGCTATTTCCAAAAATGAAAAAAGATTTGTCATCGTATCCTTTATATTCAATAATGAGTGTAAATGAATCGGGCGGAAAACTATTCAACCGAAATCCACCCGAAGCGTCTGTACGAGTATGCCCCAAGAGTAAGGAATCCTTAAATCTAACAGCTAAGACAGATGCTTTTTCAAGTGGATTTACACCTGTTGAGTCAAATACTCTCCCGGTGACATTCATTTTTTGTGCGCTAATTTGAAATAATGTTAAAACAAAAAAGACAAGTAAAAAAGTATAGCGTTTTTTCATAAAAATAAAATTAAAACACGAAGCTAGGCTTTTATGTTCAAACTTGTGAGTAAAGGGTTAGACTTTAAACGAGGATTAGTACGAAATGGTTTCAATTACTTGGTAATCAAAACCGTTAATGGTTTTGATTTTAAAAGCAATTTTTAGAGGTTTGCCCGGTTTTGTTTTTTCAAGTGCTTTTATTGAGTCTGTCATTTCAGGAATAATTATATCTGTCCAATAACCTCCATTTTCTTTTTGTCCAACACGCATAAAATCCACTCCTTCAAAGTTTATAATTTCAACGAATTTTGTTGCGTACAAACCATTGGCATCTTTTATATCCATAGATTCTTGGAGGTTATGGCCTATGAATTCTCTTGGCTTTAGTGAAGCCCTGTCCAATTCCATGAAATTTTCGGCTGTCCGCTCACTTGAATAGATTCCTTGCATCTTTTCGTTGTAATACGAATTAGTTTGATAGACTGAAGTTTCGGAAAAAGTAACCTCATTTGAATGAAAGAGCTTTCCCTTATTAAAATAAAATTGAACGATTCTTTTTGAATTATCTTTTTTTTCCTCTTCAAACACCCATTTAGTACAGCCAATATTTTCATAACGAAACAGGCTTAATTGTTTTCGTTGAAATTCATCATTTTCAAATCGCAACGAAACGGACGAATCAGAGGCTGGGGATGCGTCAATTGCTGAAACTAAATTGTCAAATTCACTTTGTTTATTGGGGTCAACCACTACTTTTTTCTTATTTCCTGATGTATCGCTTTTACAGGAATTAAACGTTAAAAGAATGAATACAGAAAACAGAGATAAAACAAAGAATTTATACATATCGCGTCGAAAAAGAATGATTAACGTAATTTTTTCCAAAGTTACACAATAACTTTATTAGTAAATGAACGTACAATATTTGTTTAGACGATATAAAAGGCTGTAATTTTGCAAAAACACAAGATTTAATTTAAGAAATGCGCTTTACTCTCACCAAAGAATTCATAGAAATTGTTCGACATAAAATTGTTGAGCAAGATTCACTTTGGGTAAAGGAAAACGTTCTAGAACTTCACTATGCGGATGTAGCGGAAATTCTTGATGCTCTTTCTAATGAGGAGGCGAAGTACATTTATTTCCTCGTAGATGAGGATACTCAAGCCGACATCTTGATGGAATTGGACGAGGAAGTCCGTGATCGGTTTTTAGCCTCCTTAACCACTAAAGAAATAGCGGATCAGTTAGAAAACCTTGATTCTGATGATGCTGCAGATATTTTGGGTGAACTTTCAGATGAACAGATCCACGAGGTGATTTCTCAAATGGAGGATGATGAGGCTGCAGAGGACATTGTTGATTTATTGAATTACGACGAGAATACCGCGGGAGGGTTGATGCAGAAAGAATTCATCCAAGCCAATATGAATTGGACAGTTGATCGGGCTATTGTTGAATTGAGAAGGCAGGCTGAAGATGTGGAGAAGGTTTACAACATTTATGTTGTAGATGAACTGAATAAATTGGTGGGATTATTATCGTTGAAAAGGTTGTTGTTTGCTAACCCAAAAACGGCTATCTCTGAAATTTATCAGTCAAAAAACATCATCTCGGTCAAAACAAGTGATTCAGATGAAGAAGTTGCAAAAATCATGGAAAAATACGATTTAGTGGCCATTCCTGTAGTCGATTTTCAAAACAAATTAGTGGGAAGAATTACGCTTGATGACGTTGTTGATATAATTAAAGAAGAGGCTGATAAAGATTTTCAATTAGCATCTGGTATTTCTGAGCGAATAGAATCAAATTCAAGTATTTGGCGAATTTCTAGAGCGCGTTTGCCTTGGCTACTTATTGGAATGGTTGGTGGAATTTTTAGCGCACAAGTAATCTCACAGTTTGAATCAGGGATAAGCCTGGTTCCTTCTTTGGCATTTTTTATTCCCCTCATTACAGCAACGGGAGGTAACGTTGGTGTTCAATCTTCAGCTATTGTTGTTCAATCGCTTGCTAAAGGTAATGACCATTTTGGTTCAATTTTACAAAAATTATTGAAAGAAGGCCTAGTTGGCTTACTAAATGGCATTTTATTATCAACGCTAATCTATGGAATCGCATTTGTATTTGCGAGCTCAACCTTAGGATTTGTGGTGAGCATCTCTTTACTGGTTGTGGTGATTTTTGCCGCAATCATTGGCACACTCATCCCTCTTTTGTTGCACAAAAATAACATCGACCCAGCGCTTGCAACGGGGCCATTTATAACAACTCTTAACGATGTCCTTGGCTTATTTATTTATTTTACAGTAGGGATGTTGTTGTACAATTTGTAAGTGTGATGAAGGTTGTTTTTATTGATTCAGTTCACCATATACTTTGGGAAAGATTAGAGACTAAAGGATTTCAATGCATAGATGCGGTTGATTTACCGGAAGTTGAAGTGAAAGACCTAATTAAAGATGCATTTGGATTGGTTATTCGCGCACGTTTTCAACTCAATGAATTTTTTTTAAAAGATTGTACAAACCTTCTATTTATTGCACGTTCAGGTTCAGGATTGGAAAATATTGACTTAAATTATTGTGAAAGAAAAGGCATTTCAGTCTTTAATTCACCCGAAGGAAATAGAAATGCGGTGGCCGAACACGGATTGGGTATGTTATTAGGCTTACTCAATAAAATCCTGAAAGCAGATAGAGAGGTGAGGCAGGGAATATGGGATAGAGAAGGCAATCGTGGAATAGAATTGGATGGAAAAACGATTGGGATTATCGGATTTGGCAATAACGGCTGCGCCTTCGCAAAAAAACTAAGGGGTTTTGATTGTAAAATACTGGCATACGATAAATATAAAACAGGGTTTTCAGATGCACAGGTTGTAGAATCATCTTTGGAGGCAATTTTCCATCATGCAGATGTAATTAGTTTCCACATCCCTCAAAATGACGATACCATTTATTTTATGAATGAGGGTTTTGTGTCTACTATGTCAAAACCATTTTATCTTTTGAATTTATCGCGAGGTAAAATTGTTCATACAGAAGCGCTTGTGAGCGGTTTGAAATCGGGTAAAATATTAGGGGCTTGCCTTGATGTAATTGAGTATGAATCTACAAGTTTTTCTACTACTTTTAAAGGGAGTTTACCAGAAGAACTTCATTATTTATTTCAATCGGATAAAGTGCTTTTTTCGCCGCACGTTGCAGGATGGACAGAAGAAAGTTATTGTAAACTTAGTTCGGTATTAGCAGATAAAATCGAAGAAAAATTTTGCCGTGAAAGTTAAACTTATTTGCTGCGGTAAAACCGTTGATTCCTTTTTAGTTCAAGGTGAAATAAATTATCAAAATCGCTTGAAACATTATTTTTCATTTGATCGAATAGATTTACCAGATTTAAAAAACACCAAGAATTTATCAGCAGAACAAATTAAAGAGGAGGAAGGCAAACGTATATTAAAAGAAATTCAACCTAATCAAGAATTGATACTTTTGGATGAACGAGGCAAAAATTTTACTTCTATTGAATTTTCGGAATTTTTGACAAATCATTTCAACTACAACCAACGTGATTTAATTTTTCTTATCGGTGGTCCTTATGGTTTTTCAGACAAGGTCTACGAACGAGCTAATTCAAAAATGAGTTTGTCAAAAATGACTTTTTCTCACCAAATGGTCCGCATGATTTTTTTAGAACAATTGTATCGCGCATCGACTATCATGAAAGGCGAGCCTTATCATCATGAGTAGATAAATTGAGCTCTATTTTTTTCTGTTTTACTCAAATAAAAAAGAATATATTTGAAATCCAACTTTTTAAAAATGATAAATTATGAAATGGGCAGAATTCACTAATTTACCCTGGCTTGAGCTTTCAGACGATCGGGCTAGATCACGTTTTGGAAATAATAAAATCGCTGAGGCAGCAATTGATATTTTGGATGACGATCTATGGGGGTCTAAAATTAGTATTATTGGCAATAGTATTATAATGACTTGTATTCTGCTAGGTGCAACAATTTATATATTGACAAACGGCAACGATTTAACAGGTATTTCTCCAACATTAAGCCTAATTGAATTGGTTATTGGCTTTTTGGTTACAATTGAGGTGGTTCTAAGAATACGTTTTGCAAGATTTCTAGGTTTTTCTAATGCTCGTTTTCCAATTTTATCGTATTTATTTTCATTCATCGGAATTGTTGATTTCCTTTCTATGCTATCTTTTTTGTCGGCCGTTACAGGATTTGAAATAGGGGAAAGCTTGATTTCTATTCAAATTTTGCGATTATGGCGTATTACCAGATATATTCCCGCATTTCGCGGAGTATCTGACGCTTTTAAGTCCCGAAAAGACGAAATTATCGTAACCATGCTAGCGGTTGTGCTGTTGTCGTTAACCTTTTCTGCAATTATGTATCACGCTGAGAAATCGGCAGGCTCCAATTCTTTTTCTGGTATCCTTGAGGTATTTATTTGGTCAATTGGTAAATATACCGGTGATTATGGTGCAATTGCAGGAGCTGTACCTCTTTCGGTCATGGGAAAAATAATAGCCACAATTAATGGTCTTTTGGGTATTGCTTTATTTGCCATTCCCGCAGGACTTTTAGCGTCTGCATTTATTGATCAATTAAGTGAGTTGCGGAAATCAAAAGAAATAAAAGAAAGATATATAAAAATAGCTAATCATTTTGATAAATCAGTCGGTGGAGGCAAACACTTTAAATTTAAAGCTAATTCTCGTTTCTTCTCTTTTGATACTCTTCAAGCTAAATTTGTCTTTTCAGACGAACAATTATTCGAGGCGATAAGGGAGTCCCCAAGATTGCGTTTTAGAGCAATGAAATCTAGTCCTGAACTACGTTATAATGACACTAGAATTGTTGAATCTTTCAAACATAATAATTTATACGGATATAGCAAGATTGAACCCGACGCTTCCATTTTGGTGGTCAATCCTATAGGTGAAATTGAGAGGGGGATAAGTCATTTTGCAACGACGATAGGACAAAGCTTACCCGTGAGTCTTTTATCACGTGAAAAGCCTATTCATCAAGGAGAGGCCAAGGTTGGAACAAATAAATCTATGTTTTATTCTGAATATTTAACTAATGAATCAGGTCGATTTTCTCTACCGCTGGTAGAATTTATGAGAGATGTAAATTCAATTAAAAAAGAAGGGCTTATTTTTATCATTTCTTCTGCAGCAAGCGGTAGAAGCGACCTAGTCCTTGAATATGGTAATAAATTAGGTGAAACTGATTGGAATAAAGACACAACAACTTTTAATGATTCAAGTCATTTCAATAAAGTAATAAACATACTAAAACAAGGGGTTTCCAAAGTTCAATACAGATCACAAAGCGAAAAGAATATTGAAAGTTCTTTTTCTATTGAAGAAGGGACGATTGGTAATATTGGAAACGATTCACTTTTAAGAAACGCACACAAACTAACTGGAGCTGATGTGATAACAATTTACGTTAACATAAATATTTTGATTGGTCCAGACGAAAAATATTATTCCTTACTTTCGGCTATTTGCGGTTGTATCGAGGAAATAAATGTTTTGTATTCAAAAAAAATCATTGCTTCTTAAGTGTCTTTTCGAATCAGGAAATTTTTGACCAATAACATAAAGAGAAATTGATTTAAAACGTAACTATCAGGCCTCAAGGGTTCTTTTAATTATTCTTTTGCAATTCTCTCAACATCTGTTTATCTATGTCGTTTAATCTAGCACCTTTGCATGAACTTCTGTTTTTCTCGCGAAGTTTCATAAATTTAAAACTCAATTGAATAGGCCAATATTGACTGGAAAACCAATTCATTTTCGCATTAAAACCATTCCATTCGTAAAATCCAATGACTGGTAAATTAATTGTTGGAATAAACATCCATGCTCGGTCTAAGCGAATTCCGAATCCTAATGAATAATTTAATTGAGCTACAAATGGATTGTGAAATTCTGTAGGTGGTACGTAAGACATTCCCGGATCTTCGTATACTTTGTTTCCTTGAATAAGATTATAATCTAAATTAAACCCAAGCGCATTGTCGATGTAGTATTTTCGAGACTTGTCAATTTTTGCTTTGCCTACAAAAACAATGGAGTGAAAGGATGTGCGTAAATAGGCAAAATTATTTCTAAACTTCCCCACACCATCCTCTGAATAGGTGATTTGTCCCAAGGCATTTTTAAAATCAATGTGCGTTGATTCTTTTCCAGCCAGTTGCTTGAATCCAATTCCACCTTCGATATAATCTAAAATACGTGATTTTTTTAAAGCGGGTATTGGAATGCCTTTCCACAAAGGAAAATACGTAAATCCAAATTCTGCATTAAACCCTAATCTTCCTGCTGGATCTAGTTCATATACACCCCTTGCGCCACTATTATCTGTAATATTATACGATTTCGTTTTCCCTGTCATCATATATGTTGGACCAAAATTGAACTGAATGCCATAATTCATAACCATTTTGTCCATTTTTGCTTCCTTTCGTAGGCTTTTTTCATTTACCTCACCTTTTTTGAACACACGTTGCCCAAAGGACGAAAACGAAAGAAGCAACAAGATAAAAAAAGAGATTTTTATTTGCATAATTGTAATATTTCATCCATAATTTCAGGACTGTCCCATGCCTCTGTAATGTTTTCTTTTGCCATGATTTGGTCCATAATTTCGCGCTGAACCTCACCTTGTTTAAGGGCAACGCTATAGCGGATAGAGCTAAAGGTTACTTGTGAATACAACGGCATCCACTTATCTGGGTACAATGAACTGAATTTTCCTTCAATTTTTTTACGCAACAAGAACATCGGATCAGCAACTAAATCTCTCATTTCAATGTAATTACCCAATGATAAATCTTGCAACGCATCTCCATCAGGTTTGCGCTCGCGGTTGTATTCTTCAAAAACAGCTTTCCAATCAGCACCGTGTTTTTGAATTAAATCAGACATAACAGTGCAATCTTCAAATCCCGCATTCATTCCTTGTCCGTAAAACGGAACTGTTGCATGTGCAGAATCTCCCATTAATGCGACTTTTCCGGCCACCCAAGGATGACATCGTACAATCGCTAGTGAAGAAAGAGGGTGCTTTTCCCACTCATCGGCAACATCGGGAGACATTTCATAAAAATCAGGGAATACTTCTTTAAAAAAGTCATTTACCTTTTCTTTGGATGTTAGTTTATCAAATGAATATTTATGATCCTGATGTGGCATAAATAATGTGCAAGTGAATGAACCGTCATTATTGGCTAAAGCAATCAGCATGAATCTTCCACGCGGCCAAATATGAAGGGCATTTTTCTCCATTTTATAGGAGCCATCTTCATTAGCTGGAAGTAATATTTCCCGATAACCGTCAGCAATAAAATTCTGGCTGTAGTTGAATCTATCTAACTTTTGCATGGCGTTGTATCGAACAGCCGAAAAAGCCCCATCGATTGCAAAAATCAGATCGGCTTGATCCTCAAATTGTTCACCATTTAGTTTATTTGTTAGATAAACAATTCCTTTTTCTAAATCTACATTTCTACATTCGTGCTCAAAAAATATCGTGGCATTTCCCTTTTGTTCTGCCATGTCCATCATTCGAGCATTAACCAATCCTCGTGATACTGAATAAATAGCTTGATCATCTTTACCGTATTGTTGATAGGATAGATTCCCTTCTAAATCGTGCATCATGCGTCCATGCATAGGGATGGCAAATTTCCGAACTTCATCCCCAACCCCAACGGCATCTAGTGCTTTCCACCCGCGGTTTGACAATGCAAGATTTATGGATCTACCAGCGGAAATAGTTGTTTTTCGAATGTCTGATCGTCGTTCATACATGGTCACTTTGTATCCTTCTCTCGCCATATAAACCGCCCAAAGAGACCCAACTAACCCTGCACCAACAATAATAACTTTTTTATCTTCTACTTGATTCATTTTTTCCAATTTTTTGAGTATTTCGTTTCAAAAAAATTATTTCTTCTTCTATCATTCATTCGTTTGTTGCTCAAATAGGAATTAACGCGCCATAATACAATTCCTGCAATGAGTATTCCGGTAGCTTGAGCAGCCAATTGGATGTATATGTATGTAAAACTTGGCTCTCCACTTAAGTTAGTTTCAATAAATTGACCCAATTGAGAAATTAAAACAAACATAATTTGTTGATGTTTACTGAAATTCAAAGTTAATAGTTTATTGGGTTTAATGAGTGGTTGATTTGTTTTTAAAATTATCTTCCTGAAAAAAGAGAAGTATATGAGCTAAATTTTGAAAAAAAACTAACTTTATGACAACAAAAAATTATGGCACTTAAGCAACATTTACTACAAAAGTTAGAACAAAAACTATCGCCTCAACAAATTCAATTAATGAAATTACTTCAAGTTCCAACCATTGAATTGGATCAGCGAATAAAGCAGGAAATTGAGGAAAATCCGGCGTTGGAAGAAGGGAATGATAACGACGAAGATGAATTCGAAAATAACGAAGATGACAATGAAATAGATGACGAGGAAGAATTTGATTTATCTGATTATTTAGATGATGATGTTGCTGATTATAAAACACAAGCCAATAATCATTCAAAAGATGAGGAGGAACGGGTAATTCCATTGTCTGGTGAACAATCTTTTCGTGAAAAATTACTTGAACAAATTCAACTATTGCCTCTAATTAATAATCAATATGTAATTGCAGATACACTGATTGGAAATCTGGACGAATCGGGTTATTTAAACCGGGAAATTGAGGCACTTGTTGATGATTTGGCCTTTTCTGTTGGAATAACAGTTACTGAGGATGAGGTGTTGGAAACGCTTGAATTAATTCAAGAGTTGGATCCGGCCGGAGTGGGGGCTAGAGATTTGCAAGAATGTTTAATTCTACAAATTAATCGCAAGCAAGATGGTAAGGAATTCCGAAAGAATGCAAAGCTAATTTTGGAAAAATATTTCGAAGAGTTTACGAAAAAGCATTATGATAAGATTGCGAAAAAACTAGATATCAACGAGGATGATTTGAAGTTGGCAATAGATGAAATATTGAAATTAAATCCAAAACCAGGAGGAAGTACCCGCGATGCAGCACAGAATTTTCAGCAAATCATTCCTGATTTCTTATTGTTTGAAACAGATGGTAAATTAGATTTGAGTTTAAACGCACGCAATGCACCTGACCTAAAGGTAAGTAAGGAGTATGCTACCATGCTTAGAAATTATTCGGAAGGCGCTAAAACATCTAAATCGGACAAAGAGGCCGTTACCTTTGTAAAGCAAAAGCTAGATAGTGCAAAATGGTTCATTGATGCCATCAAACAACGTCAAACCACCTTATTGCTTACCATGAATGCAATAATGGAATACCAACGAGAATTCTTTTTGACCGGCGATGAAACCATGTTGAAACCCATGATTTTAAAAGATATTGCTGATATAGTACTGATGGATATTTCTACCGTATCGAGGGTGGCTAACAGCAAATATGTACAAACAAACTTCGGCATGTATTCCTTAAAATATTTCTTTTCTGAATCACTTTCAACTGATTCAGGGGAGGAGGTTTCAACACGAGAAGTAAAGAAAATTCTTACAGATGCGATTGCGGCCGAAGACAAAAGAAAACCATTGCCCGATGAAAAATTGATGGAGCTTTTGAATGACAAAGGCTATAATATTGCCAGAAGAACCGTGGCTAAATACAGAGAGCAATTGAATATTCCCGTTGCACGTTTGAGAAAGGAGCTTTAATGAAAGTCATAGCAAATATTATTTCTTGGGTTTTTATGCCCTTGTTGATACCAACATATTGCTTGTTTCTCACGCTTTTTACTGTTTCATTTGATGGTTTTATCGCGGGTTCTGGATCAATGTGGTCATTGCCAAATGAAATTAAATGGGCACTTCTTAATTTATTTCTAATATTTACGTTAATAGCACCCGGAATTTCATTGCTTGTTCTTCGCAATCGAAAAATGATTTCATCCATAGAAATTCACGATCGTACACAACGATTTTTCCCGATTCTCCTCATGTTTTTTTATTCAATAGCTCTTTTTCTACTATTGTTTATAAAAACGAAAGACACATCAATTCCCCATTTTATTTTTACTTTTCCACTTGCTGGAGCTCTTGTTTCAATTGCCTTGTTTGCGGCTAATTATGTTTTTAAAATTAGTCTACATGCCGCAGGTTGTGGGATAATGTTTGGGTATATTTTAGCGTACGTTTTGCAACAACAGTATTTTGAGTTTTGGATTTTACTAGTGGCTAGTTTAGTTTCAGGGGTTACTATTTCCTCTAGATTGTATCTTAAAAAACATACGTTTGAAGAAGTTTTACACGGTTGGTTAATGGGCGTTTGTATTACGTTTGCCGTAAACTTTTTTCACGTATAGATTACTTTTCATCTGATTGCTCGGAAGAAAGCGAGGAGCATTTTCTATTAATACCTTGGACATAGGTTTGAATAATATTCAATTCCTTTGCTTGATCTGAACCCGTGAAACCCTTTATGTCTGTATACATAATGTTTTTACTGTAGTTTTCCAAATAATAATTTGATAAGGGCATGTAGGACCAATGCCAAACTTCTGTACTGTATCCAGTTCTCTTTGATCGCTTTTTATCCGTGTAAACTTGACAAAAGCCATATTTATTGGCGTTTTCAACTAGCCAACGGTATACGTTCTTTCCTTGTTCTTTTTCAAAATACTTTGGATCCTCTGAGTTAATGTCAATATCTGTTCCCCAATGGTGCCTTGACGCACTTGGCATGTAAATGTTTTGCACTATTTTTTTTGCGTTGTCTTTTGGGTTTTTGATCTTTTTTTGATTCTTCTTCCAATAATCCTCCCACACCTTTTTTTGATCCGCAAAATTTCGGGTGCCAGATACCACAAATAAATCAATGCCATCTTCTTTTGCGGCCTCGGCCATTTTCACAAATGCTACGAATGTCTTTTTTTGTAAATAGATTTCTCTTTTACACCATTTTTTATCCACCAAAACAAATCTTTCATCTTTCCGGTAATCAAATTTCCCGATTAAAAAATCTTTAGAAACATCTGGGTTGGACATTTCTGAATTGGCATCTTCTTGTGCTTT
The DNA here is from genome assembly GCA_044361535.1 of Crocinitomicaceae bacterium. GTDB lineage: Bacteria > Bacteroidota > Bacteroidia > Flavobacteriales_D > Crocinitomicaceae > UBA952. The sequence goes on along the minus strand of JBIKIQ010000006.1, from coordinate 97,298 downwards.
CCCGGGGCCATTGTCGTATTCAGTTTCTTTAATGCGAAATTCACACGAAAACAATCCCACCAAGAAAAATGCAGTTAACAGAGTGCGAGAAATCATTTTTAGTGATGACATGATTGATCTATTCCATTTACAAAGTTTTCAATGGATTTAATTTTCGGAGCAAAATAAGACCCCTTGAATCCATTAACAAGCTTATAATTTACTAACTCATTGTATTTTTTAAGGTAGTGGGAAGAAATTGGTGTATATGACCAATGCCATTTTTCCATCTCATATCCCGTTCTTTTCGATGTCGACTTGTCAGTGTATACTTGGCAGAAGCCAAATTTGTGTGCGTTATTTACCAACCATTTGTATTCTTTGATTCCTTGTTTTGTATTGAAGTGAGCTGGATCAACACTATTAATGTCTATATCTGTTCCCCAATGATGACGCGATGTTGTTGGCATTGAGCTGTAAAGCATAATTTGACGTACGGTGCTTAAACTGTCTTTTGTTTTAATATATTTATCCCATTTTCTTTCCCAAATATCTTTTTGCTCATTAAAATTTCGAGTTCCAGAAACAATAAGAAGTGTTATGTTTTCTTTTTTTGCTGCATTGTGCATGTCAATAAACCTCTGATAAACTTCTTTTTGTAAATACATTGTTTTGGTGCAATAATCAATCTTTACCAAAGTGAAACTAGTATCGGTTTTATAATCAAATCTACCTAACAAATGATTTAGTAATATTGAATCACTTAGTTGATTTGAAGGAGAAGTATTTTCTTTACCTAAGTTTTTGGGGTAGTTGTTCTGTTCTAAATTTTTGGATGTTGTGTCCTTTGGAATTTTTTTCACATCGGCAGCAGTGTATATATTGTCAAATGCAAATACAATTAGGGCAACCAACACCACACAGGAAAGAATAATAGATTTTCTCATAGTAAGTGAAAAATCAAAAGTATGAAATAAGTTTCAGAATTGAACTAGAACCCTACCATCTTAGAAGCAATATTTATTTTTTTCGATTAATCGTTGAGCAATTTTCTGCCTAGCCTCTTTTGGATTATGTGCTTCAGTTTTAGTATATCTTTTCAAACCCATTAACATCATTCGGGCTTCGTCCCCATCAGCAAAGGAAAGAATTGCATCCTTAGCAGCTTTTTCAATTTTATTAGCTAAATCAAAAAAGTACGTTTTTGCAATAGCAATATCTAATTCAGAGGATGATTCTCCATTTGTTTCAATCTTTTTCTCAACACGCAATAATACAGATTCAGCCAAGTATGTATAGATAGCAATGTCTGCAATGTTCATTAAAACCTCTTGTTCTTTTGCTAAAGATTGCATTAATTTTTGAACGGCAGATCCAGCCACCATTAATAGCACTTTTTTAAATCCTATCAATGCACGCCTTTCAGTATCTAAAACACCATTTGATAATTCAATAAAATCAGGTATACTCATTAATTCATTGGCAACCTGAATGGCAGGACCCATTAAGTCTAGTTCTCCCTTCAAGGCTTTGCGAAGCACCATATCAACAGCAAGCATTCGATTAATTTCATTAGTTCCTTCAAAAATCCGATTAATTCTTGCATCACGATAAGCTCTTTCAACCAGAGATTCAGCTGAATATCCCATTCCGCCATAGATTTGAACGGCCTCATCTACAACGTAATCCAAACATTCAGAACCGGCCACTTTCAAAATAGCACATTCTGCAGCAAATTGTTCAATACCTTTCAAGGTTGCTTGACCTTTGTCCATTCCCTCCTTCTGAAGTGCTTCGATTGCATCGTCAATATTTTGACCTGCTCTGTAGGTTGCGGATTCTAAAACATACGTGCGAATTACCTGCTCTGCTAGTTTGAATCTTATTGCACCATATTTTGAAATTGACCGACCAAATTGTTCGCGTTCATTCGCATAAATTACAGATAAATTAATGGCCCCTTTTGCACCACCCAATACGCCAGCTGCTAATTTTATTCTTCCAATGTTTAATATGTTTAACGCTATTTTAAAGCCGTTTTCACGTATTGAAAGCATATTTTCAATTGGTACTAAGACATTATTAAAAAACACTTGTCGCGTAGAAGAGCCTTTAATACCCATTTTCTTTTCTTCTGGATTTAAAGAAATCCCTTCTGAATTAGCCTCTATTATGAAAGCTGTTAAGTTTTTGTCATCTCCAATTTTGGCAAATACAGTAAATAAATCTGCAAATCCGGCATTGGTAATCCACATCTTCTGACCAGTTATTACATAGTGTTTTCCGTCCTCAGTAAGAATTGCTTTTGTTTTTCCTGAATTTGCATCAGATCCAGAACCTGGCTCTGTTAAACAATAAGCAGCTTTCCATTCACCGGATGCAAGTTTTGGGATATACTTTTGTTTTTGTTCTTCATTTCCATAATAAAGTAGTGGTAATGTGCCTATTCCTGTGTGTGCCCCAAAAGAAACAGAAAATGAATATCCCGTCCCTAAATATTCAGTGGCTAATAAGGAAGTTTTGAAATCAACGCCCATTCCTCCTAATTCTTCAGGAACAGAAAGACCTAATAGACCTAATTCTCCGGCCTTTTCAAGAATTGAAATCATCAATCCGTCTTCCATGCTGTCTATTCTATCCAGATTAGGTAGAACCTCCTGATGAATAAAATCATCACACATTTGAGCAATCATTTTTTGTTCCTCGTTCCACTCCTCTGGCGTAAAAACCTCTGAATGATGTACATCTCTAATTATATATTCTCCGCCTTTAATAGGTTGATTTGTCATAACCTTACTTTTTTCATTGCTAAAATACACAAAAAAATATTATGCACGCATAAAATAATTTGTGTGATTTATGATTTTTTACCATTTTCCTTTCTAATTAGGGTCTATTTTTGCCATCCGAATTAGGATCTAAAATATCACTATTCACTATGAAACGATTATTTCTTATTCTTATATTTTTTGCTTGCACACAGACATTTGCACAAAAAAACACGTCTGACAAAAAACCATCTAATGCAGATCAAGTAATCGATTTTGCTAAATCATTTTTGGGAGTTCCTTATGTTTATGGGGGATCTTCACCAACCGGTTTTGATTGTTCGGGATTTATTCAATATGTATTTAAAGAGTTTGGTTATTCGTTAGCAAGGACAGCAGGAGATCAATCTTTATTTGGTTATGATGTCACATTATCAGAATTACAACCTGGTGATTTATTGTATTTTAAAGGAAGAAATGTTCAAAGTATAACTATTGGTCACGTAGGAATGGTAACTGCTGTGACGGATGGTAAAATTGAGTTCATTCATGCTGCTGGAAAGAGTGTTCGTATGGATATTTTTAATAACAGCAGTTATTACGTACCAAGATTTATTAAAGCTAGACGAACGTTATAAACTTAACCTTCCATTATTTGATTAATGATTTCTTCAGGTGAAGGAGCGCCTTCTACAGAAAATTCCCCAGAATTTGTCCGACGAAGAGAGATAAGAGTAGCCCCAGAATGCAGTAGTTTCCCAAAATCGTGAGCGATGCTCCGAATATAAGTGCCTTTAGAACAGGTTATTTTGAAATGAACTTCTGGAAATGCACTTGTTTCTATTTCAAATTCATGAATTTCGACAGCTACAGGAGTCATTTGTATTTCTTTCCCTGCTCTGGCTATTTCGTAGGCTCTTTTTCCATCAATTTGTTTGGCAGAAAAGATAGGCGGAATTTGATTTATTTTACCCGTCAAATTTTGCTTGGCTAATTCTAACAATTCAGTTGTAATATGTTCAGTGGGTAAGCTAGCATCAAATTCAGTTTCTAAATCGTAAGAGGGGGTAGTCTTGCCTACTAAAAAAGTTCCTGTGTACGTTTTAAGACCGGGCATAATAGACTCAATTAATTTGGTGTTTTTACCCGTGCAAATAACTAATAATCCGGTTGCTAAAGGATCAAGTGTACCAGCGTGACCGACTTTTATTTTTTTGACATTTAATTTTTTTTTCAGATGCCATCTTATTTTGTTTACAACATCAAATGATGTCCAACCATAAGGCTTGTCAACTAAAATAGTTTTTCCTACGAGAAATTCTTGCATTTAAAAAAGTGAAAAATAAATAAGAAAAGCCAGTCCTAAAACAATTCGATACCAGCCCCAAATCTTAAACCCGAATTTTTTTAAGATCTCTATGAAAAATTTTATTGCAATAATCGCCACGACGAATGCCACCAAATTTCCAACTACAAAAAGTACTAAGTTATCACCTTGAAAAATCATTTCAAATCCTTTTTGCTCTTTGCCTAAATAATTCCAATCCTTAAGAAATATTGAATAGGTCGTAACGGCCAGCATCGTTGGAACGGCGAGAAAAAAACTAAATTCAGCTGCTAATTTGCGTGTTAACCCTTGCTGCATTCCACCAATGATAGAAGCAGCAGCCCTACTAGTTCCTGGCATCATAGCCAAGCATTGCCAAAACCCGATAATAAGCCCTTTTTTAAAGGTTATTTCCTTTTCTTCTTCAATAACTTGTCGTTGAAACAGTTTGTCAATAAACAATAAGATTATTCCACCAATAATTAATACTAAAGCAATGGGAATAGGTTTTTCAAGTACCGCTTCAATTTTATCATCGAATAATTTACCAAGAATTAATGCAGGTACAACGGCTATGGCTAATTTAAGGTAAAAAGTCCAAGCGTTGACCGAGAGAAACTTTTTCCAATAGAGTACTACTACCGCTAAGATAGCTCCAAACTGAATTGAAACTTGAAACATTTTTACAAATTCATCACTTTGAATTCCAAAATAGGAACTCGTAAATATCATGTGAGCTGTGGATGAAACAGGTAAAAACTCAGTTAATCCTTCTACAATTGCAAGGATAATTGCCTTGAGAAAATCCATGAATTATTTTATGTCTGGCGTGTTTTGTTCTTCTTTATTCTTAGGCTTTTTCATAATTGAATAAAGAATTACTATATAACCAAGAAGGATTAAAATAGGGGAGATTGTAATACGCGTATTACTGAAAAGTTCATCTTCATTAAACACATTTGGATCTTCAGTTGCTCCGCCAATCATCAAGATGAAACCAACTATATTTATGGCCAATCCAATGAATAGTATTTTGTAATTTTCTTTTTGAAATCCGAAGTGATTAAAACGCATAGGTTAAAAATTTAATACAAGTCGTCGATTTTCATCTTGAGGTATTTGTTTAGCGCAATCCATGTGGAAACAAACGTTATAATTACCCCTAAAGAAATTAGACTCAATGTCAAAAATACGAATAATTTGGGAGAGTAGGTGATGGAAAGTTCATCAAAATAATTTTGAACTGAATAAAATAAGGTTGTCAAAAGAGCCAATCCGAGGAGAGCTGAAACTATTCCCTGCAATATGGCTTGGACCAAAAAAGGCTTTCGAATAAACGAGCTTTTAGCACCTACTAACTGCATAGTTTTAATTGTAAATCTTTTAGAATAGAGAGCTAGCCTGATAGTATTATTAATCATCGCAATGGCAATTACAATCATAATTAATGCGATTAATAAGACCAAAAATATAAACTGTTTAAACCCAAGGTTAATATTTTCTATGTTTGATTCGTTATAACTTACTTCAATAATTTGAGAAGGAAAAGACTTTAATAATTTGTTTTTTATTTGACCCATACCTTCCTTTGAAGCAAATTCTTGATTTGGAGAAAAGGTAATACAAGGCGGTAAAGGGTTTTCACCTTCAAAAATCTCATTTAATTCTTTTTTATCAGCTTGATTTTCATAAAATGAGGCAAGAGCAGCTTCAGGCGACAAGTATCGAACAGAACTAAATTCAGTCCATTTCTTAAGTTGTACCTCGACCTGTTTTATATCAGCCTCATTGAAATTTTCTTGAAAAAAAATGTCTCCAACAATATTTTCTTTAGCTTGTTTCTGGAAGTCATTAACTCCCATTACCCCACCTAATATTAATCCAATAAGAAAAAGCACTAATGAAATACCAACTATTGTTGAGATATAACTAGTTCGTAACCCTTTACGGCTAAATTTTTCAATTTCAGAGCTCATATCAGTTTACGAAATTATTTAATTAATCAAAAGATTTTCATCGATTTCAAGAAGTTTATCAAGAATTAAATGTTATGAACTGAATATAATTCCAGGAAATTAGGTTTGTGTAAACCGTTTAGAAAAATCAGTATGTGAATAATAAACAATACATTATAACAAAGAAATCTAGTCTGCGAAGAATTTTAGTGTTACCTAATTAAACTTACTCTTCCATCAAAAGTATAAACCTTGTTATTCATAGAGTCTTTTAACCTTATGGTATAGGTATATGTTCCAATTTGAACTAGGTTTCCAAGATAAGTACCATCCCAACCCATATTTTCATCCTGAGTGTTGAAAATTCTTTCACCCCATCTGTTGTATATATTTAATTCATAAGATCCAGGTTTATACCCTGCAGTTAAAATCGGCAAAAAGACTTCGTTAAGCCCATCTCCGTCTGGTGTGAATGCATTAGGAACATAAATAATTAATTGATCTTTCACGCAAACAACTTGCACAATGCTATCCGTACATCCGTCTTGTGTATATGCCACCAATGTCACTTGATAACAACCGATTGAGTCGTAACAATGATTGGTGCTCACAAAATCACTTTCTTCACCATCTCCAAAGAACCACTGAAATGAAGTTGCATTGACTGAATTATTTGTAAATTCAAAACAAGGATCTCCAATTAACTGTTCAGTTACATCTGGGGTGAATGAAGCAATAATTTGATTTACACACAGATAATCTTGTTGTACCAAAGTATCGGTACATCCCTCAGCAGTTGTGCTAATTAAAGTAACGTCATAACAACCAAAATTATCAAAACACGGATTAGTTGTTCCCATTTCAGTGGATATTGTCCCATTACTGAATTCCCAAACTACCGACGCACTTGCCGGTCCGTTTCCGTTAACTCCTGTTTGATCTGTTAAGGTAGGACAGAAAGGTAAACACCCGCCATAAGTCATATCCGTTGAGAATAGTGGAATAGGTAGTGGATTGACAACAACTGTAATATCAGTTGTGTCAGTACAGCCAAATTGATCATATCCAATAACTGTATAATCATCCGTTTCTGTCGGTACAAATGTGTAAGTTTGAGTTGATGGACCATCTATCCATTGATAATTTACAGCTCCATTTCCGGTTAATATAGCAGTTTCCCCAAAGCATAATATTGAATCTGGTGTGGTAATCGTGACAATAGGCAAAGGATGAACAACAAGTGTTACTGTATCTCTTTCAACACACCCATTAACTGAGTAACCCGCAACAATATAGGTATTTGTCGCTTGAGGTGTAAATGGTGTACAATTAACAACGGAGTTTGGATCCCATAGGAAAATTACGTTAGGTATATCAGCAGTTGCACAAAGAGCATAGGTTTCTCCAAAACAAAGTGAGTCATCAAGTCCTGCATTTACAACAGGTGGAGTTTCTTGTAAATAGTTAACGATCATTGAATCAGAATTTTGACAAAAATTTGTGTCAGTTCCTGTTACTGTTAATTGAATGGTTTGTGTAGGGCAGTACGGTAATCCTTGGTTTGCTGAATTATCCCACAGGTAGAAAGAGGCTGTCCCTGTAGCTAAAGGAACAAAACATTGATTTATACAAAGAGTAGTGTCTGGATTTGCTTGAACTGTAGGGAGAGGATGCACACAAATAGTGAAGGTGTCAGCTAATCCGGAACAAGAAAGGCCATTCATTATGTATACAGGAACAACAGCATAAATCCCACATAAGTCATTTCCTGGTGATAACGTATTTTCGGCTGTAAATGAAGGAATAGAATCAATACCCGCTAAATTAGATCCAATATTATCGCCAATATTTGTCCATGTGAAATTAGAATTTGGATTTGCATTAAAGTAGATACCATTTACTGTTTCATTATGACAAAATGCATCTCCCGCTGTTGGTGTAATCACAGGAATAGGCGCTACAGTGATATTCAATGTATCAGATATACCTTGACAGCCATTTAATACTGGCGTTACAACAACATTCGCATATCCAGGATCAGAGCCTGTATTTGCAAGCCATGCTGGAATACAATCAACACCGCTGAAGGAAGGCATACCAATTCCAGTATTTCCAAATTCCCAATTATAAACGACGCCTGGTATTAAACCTGTAAAACAGATTTCATTGACCGAATCTTGGGAACAAATAGTAAAATCATTTACGTTAACTGTTGTTACTGGATTTACTGTAATGGTAAAAGTATCAGCAATACCGAAACAACCATTTAATTCAGGCACAACGATAAATGTATCAATCACAAGGGTTGCCGCTGCTCCGCTTATATTTGAAGTTTCAAATGGTACAATATCTCCTGTGTCTGAGATCGGAAGATTTGGATTTCCAATTGAAACCTCATCATTGGTCCAAATAAAATTAGTAGAATCTTCAAATAAACCATCAAAATCAACCAAGACAGTCGAATCGTTAGAGCAATACATAAAATCTTGACTAGGAAGAACGGTTGGTATTGGCTTAATTGTGATCGTGAATTGATATGCAGGTCCTGGACAACCATTAAAAATAGGAGTAACGGTAATAGTGGTTGTTTGATTTGAACCAGATGAATTTGCAGCAACATCATTTAATACTAAACCGCTTCCATCATCCACACCCGTTTGTAGTGTGTTACTACTAGTCCATGTTACAGTTGTACCAGCTACCGAAGGATTAATAGAAATGTTAATTGTTTGTCCGGAACAGAATGAATAAGATGTAAAACTTGTAGTAACTTGAGCACTTGGATTTACCGTTATAGTTAACGTATCTGAGTCTCCAGAACAGCCATTGTTTTGTGCGGTTACAATTATTGAATCGGTTACCGGAGATGCGCTTGGGAAAGGATTGTCACCAATATATGGATTCAAAACCGCCCCCGTACCTGAATTTGGGTTCAGTCCATTGTAGTTGTCACCAACCCAAGTAAATGTTGTTCCAGGCATTGAGCTGGTAAATGAAATCAAATCGGTTAATTGCCCGTGACACACGGTGTCATATAGCTGTGATAAAAATAAGTCAGGCAATGGTTTAACAAGGATGTTGAAAGTATCAGGCGTTCCAGAACAAAAACCATCTGTAGGAGTTACCACAATTTGTGATGTGCCTGTAGTTAATAGTATAGGTACAATACTATCAACACCAGAAGTTGGAATTCCAGTGCCAATATTGTTATTGCTCCATTCATAATCAATAGTTGGATTTGAAAAAGTACCACTAAATAATATGAAATCTAATGAATCACCAGCACAATAGGTTAAATCTGCAGTAGGGTAAACATCTGGTATTGGATCAACAGCCTGTATTGTAAATAAATCTGGGATTCCTCCACAAGTTAAGGTTGTTCCATTGTATGTTGTGGTTAACGAAGGTGTAACAGAAAATGTAGAAGTAACTGTAGTGTTTGAAATACCTGCCAATATGAAACTAGGTACGGTATTCAATCCAGGCCCAGAAAGACCAATAGCTAATCCGTTTGTATTTGTCCAATCATAGACAGAATTAGCATGACTTCCAGAAAAAGTTACTGCTGATGTGCTTGTTCCAGCGCATCCACCTTGATCTGAAGTTGGATTGACAGTTGGAACAGGGTGTACGATGATGTGAAATGTATCCGTAATTCCATCACAACCATTGAATGTTGGGGTTACTACAATTTCAGCATCAATGATAGGAAGGATGGAGTCTGGTGTAACAACCGAAAGTATATTTCCACAATCAGCAGCGGCTAAACCGATTATTGGTTGTGTATTTGTCCAACAGAATGTTGATCCGCTTATACCATTTGAAGAGGCAAAGTTGACTGCAGATATGGCTGTGTTGCCACAAATATTTTGATCAGGCGTAGGATTAATAACGGGTCTTGGGCTAACAGTTATTGAAAATGAAGTTGTATCTCCAACACAGCCATTATAAGATGGATAAACGTTGAAGTTGGACGTTTGAGCAATATTGGTATTGTTAGTTCCTGTAAATGGCGGAATATCATTAAATCCAGGTGTGCCAATTCCTATTGATGTATTGCTGTGAGACCAATTATATACTAAACCAGTCACACCATCTAAATTTCCAGTAAAATCAACTAATTGTGTTGATTGACCGGCGCAAACTGTTTGTGAAGCAGGATTTACAACGGCATTAGGGGTTAGTTTTACAAAAAGCTTGAACGTAGCGGCTATTCCATTTGTACAACCGGCAAAGGATGGAGTAACAGTAATGGTTGATGAATCAATAAAAGGCGCTGTTAATACTGTAATGTTTGGTTCTGTTATAAATGGATTAATATTTCCTGCATTAGGACCTCCTGGAAAATCAAGAGGATTATCAGCAAGTGATGTATTTGTATGACTCCATGTAAAAGACATTCCCGGAGCATTACCTGTAAAAACAACCCCATTGTATAGTTCTCCACTGCATAAGGTATCATTAGCAATTGATGTTACCGCCAATTGAGGTAAAACAACTATATTGTGTATGATAGGATTACCATTACAACCGTTATATGACGGAGTAATTTGTATGTGGGCAGTGTCGGCTGTAGCCCCTGGAACGACAGATGACGAGGGTATAGAATTGAATCCACTAATTAAACTAGGAATTAAAGGTTGATCCAGATTGATCCAATTAAATTGTGTCCCATTTGGACCTCCAGTTAGTGAAACAATAGATGTGTTTGACCCAAAACATACAACCTGGTTGTTTACCGTATTAGCTATTGGAGTTGGATATACAGTAACTGAAAAAGTAAAATTCGAGTTTATACATGTCGTAATATTATCAGTAATTGTTAAATTATATGTTACAATTTGATCCGATAATGGATTAGAATTGTTCTGAATCACATCAGTTATTAAACTTGAGTTTTGACTTGTTAGACTTTCCCCTGTCGTATTGGAATTGTTAGTTGCTATCCAATTATACGAATAATTTGGAGTATTTGGAAGTATAACGTTTAATGACTGGCCAGAACAAACGGAAGTTAAAGGTAAAATAATTGATGGTAATGGAGTAACGATTATGTTTACAGTATCTGTAATAGCTCCACATGGTCCGGCAGGATCGTTTGTTGTTAATACTAATTTAGCCGTTCCTGAAAAATTAGAAGGAGGCGTCCATGTTGAGGTCATTGTGTTAACATTTGAGAAGGTTCCTGCAGGAGTCCCAAGTGCTGTTGACCATATTGCACTTGTAGCAGAACCGCCAAAACCTCCATTTAATGTCACGCTCGATCCTTGACAAATAGTTTGATCAGCTCCAGCATTTGCTGTTGCTGGCATTGAATAGATAACAATTACTTGATCACTAGCGGCCAAACATGGACCAGCGGGGTCATCAGTTGTAACGGTTATGGTTGAAGGTGTTGCGTAAGATGTGGGAGTAAATGATGTGGAGGTGTTTGATGGAGTGGTAAAGGTACCTAAACCAGACCAAGTAACTGAAGAGGCCCCTCCGCTAAAAGTAGCACTCAATGAAACTGAAACATTAGAGCAAGATACAAAGTCTATTCCTGCGTTAACTGTTGGGGCATTATCAATGGTAATATTAAAGTTATCGCTTGCTGCGATACAAGGCCCATTTCCATCTGGGTCATTTGAAGTTAAGGTAATTTGGAAGAAACCTGTTTGATTAGGAACAAATAACCCGTTTAACGTCGTATTGTTTGGTAAAAATTCTTCTGAACCATTGCCATTTGAAGTCCATGTACCACTCGTAGCAGAACCGCCAAGAGTACCACTTAGAGAAAGTGTGTCGTTTGAACATAAAACCTGATCAGGACCAGCGTTGACAATTGGAACAGGATTAATTGTTACAAGAAGTGAATCTGTGGCTGGTGGACAAGTATTTGTAGGATCTACAGTTTGACCATAAATGTAGTATGGTGATGGTGCAGAACCAAAAGAATAAGTGGTATTTAAACCTTGATTTGGCGAGAAATTATTATTTCCTCCAGACCATGAAACAGTAGTAGCTAAACCTGAAATTGTCGCAGAAAGCGCTGTTGAAGATGTGGTTGAACAAACGATGATATCATTGCCAATTGATATTTGATTTGCTGGATTTATTAAAATAGTAGTTTGAGCAGTACAACCATTATTATCAGTATATTGAATGGTAGCATTTCCTGCTGAAATCCCAGTTACAACGCCACTAGAATTAACAGTTGCCAATAATGGATGAATAGAAGTCCAAGGATTTGATGCCGCAGGAGTTCCTGAACCAGCCAATGTAGTGGTTAAATTTACACAAAGTGAATTGGTTCCTGTAATCGATGGAGATGAAAACTGCCCAGAAACACTAAAATTATTACTGTTATTTGAAGTACATGAACCATTATTTGTAGTAACAGTATAGTTCGTGCCAAAAGATATTCCCGATAATACACCCCCAACACCAACGCTTGGCCCTGCTGGATTAAACGCATATGTTTGAGTTGAAATGTAATTGCTAATCGTTGCAGTTCCGTTAGCAGAACAGGTTGGTGCCGTTGTAGAAATTACAGGCACAGGTGGCGTTATTAATTGTGCTGCAATTGAGAATGAGCTACTTGCAGATGAACTACAAGATCCATTATTAGTGGTAACCGTATAATTTAACCCCGATGTTAAGGAGTTAATTATACCACCAGCACTTACTGATGGTCCGACTGGATTAAATGTATAAGTTTGTGAAGCGATAAAATTTGTGATTGTTGCTGAACCCACAGACGAACAGGTGGAAGCTGTTGTTGAAATAGCGGGTGTTACAGGAACTGTTAGTTGTTGATTAATGTTAAATATGGCACTTGAACCAGATGTACAATTTGAGTTGCTCGTTGTAACTGTGTAATTTGTACTAGGCAACAAATTTGCTAAAATACCACCCGCTCCAACTGTAGGTCCTGATGGATTAAATGTATATGTTTGGGTTGAAATATAATTACTTATAGTAGCCGTTCCATTGCTAGTACAAGAAGCTGCTGTTGTAGAAATTGTTGGAATTACTGGAGTTGTTAATTGTGCTGAAATAGAAAACGTTGCACTTGCTGAAGATGTACAAGAACCGTTTGATGCAGTTAGAGTATAACTTGTTCCAGTTGTCATTAAACTAATTACACCACCGGCTCCAACTGTCGGTCCTGTAGGTGTAAATGTATATGTCTGCGTAACAATATAATTTGAAATTGATGCAGTGCCTGAAGTTGAACACGTGGGTGATGTTGTTGAAATTGTAGGTGTTGTAGGCGCCCCCAAAACTGGATTAGTAGAAAAGTTAGTTGCTGCAGATGTACATAATCCATTTCCTGTTGTTACAGCATATGTTGTTCCTGCAGTAAGACCGCTAATTAATCCACCGGCACCAACTGAAGGCCCAGCAGGTATAAATGTGTATGATTGCGATGCTATGTAATTTGAAACAGTAGCTGTGCCAGCTGCTGAGCAAGAAGCCGCAGTTGTATTTACTGATGGGGATGCAGGAGTGGTTAATTGGGCAGCAATAGAAAATGGTGTGCTTGATGCTGATGTACAGCTACCATTTCCAGCAGTTACAGTATAATTTGTCCCTGCAGTCATTCCAGTTATTACTCCACTAACATTTACTGAAGGCCCATTCGGTGTGAATGTATAGGTTTGTGAACCAACATAATTTGAAATGGTGGCAGTTCCTGCTGCAGAGCACGATGCCGCTGTTGTTGTAATTATTGGAGTAGTAGGAGTAGATAGCTGTGTTGAAACATTGAATGATAAGCTTTGCGCAGAAGTACAATTTGTATTACTTGAAGTAACTGTATAATTTGTTCCTGCTGTCAAGCTATTAATAGCCCCTCCCGCACCAACTGTAGGACCAGTTGGAGTAAATGTATAGGTTAATGAACTACTGTAATTTGAAATAGTAGCCGTTCCATTTCCCGAACATGTTGCAGCTGTTGTATTGATTGAAGGAATTGGCGGTGTGGTTAATTGGGTAGCAGTTGAAAAAGGGGTGCTTGCAGCAGATGTACAAGAACCATTATTAGTAGTAACAGTGTAGCTTGTTCCAGGCGTTATGGAACTAATTACACCCCCAGCTCCAACTGTCGGTCCCGTTGGATTGAAGACATAACTTTGTGATGAAATGTAATTTGAAATGGTTGCAGTTCCGGATGATGAACACGTAGCTGCAGCAGTTGTAACGGTTGGTGTTGCAGGTGTAATTAATTGCTGTGAAACACTGAAAATAGCACTGACTGATGATGTGCATAGTCCATTTCCGGATGTAACAGTGTAGTTTGTACCTGCAGTAAGCCCAGAAATTATTCCTCCCGCCCCAACTGTTGGGCCTGCAGGGGAGAATGTATATATTTGAGTACTAACATAGTTCGATATTGTTGCCGTTCCATTGGATGAGCATGTAGGTGCAGTCACTGTTATTGTTGGAATATTGGGAACTGGATTTACAGTAATTGTCTCCGTTGAATAAATTGGGCCAAAACAACTTCCGTTGCTTATGAAAATATATGGGGTAAATGTTTGTGGTGAGTTGCTCGTATTGCAATATGAATTTGAATTTGTTTGCGGTGCACTACTTACAGAAAGACCAGCCTCACCAGTGGTTCCGAAATAGAGAATAGAAGAGGTTGTTCCTGAGGTTGATGTATTAACATTAACGTTGTAGCATGAACACCCTGTCAAATTTGCATTAACGACATCAATCGTAGCGGATGGACCCCCAACTGTGATCGTTCCAACATTTGTTGTACTTTGACACCCCGTGAGTGAACTTACTGTCAACGTTACATTGTAAGTTCCCGCAGCGGTATATGTTACCGATGGCTGCCAAACAGTTGAAGATTGACCATTCCCAAAGTTCCAAACAGCGGAGGTATTATTAACGTTATTTGTAGATAGATTCGTAAATGAAACTACATTAGGGTTTCCATTTGTCCCAGCAAAGCAACTAAAACTTGTTGTGGATGGGGTAGCAAAAGCAACCACATCAAATACAGAAATTGGAATAATTGTATCGTCAACACAACCTAAATAATCGGTTACAGATAAGGTTATAGTTTGGCTTCCTTGGTTGTTGAAAGTAAAAGTTCCGAAAGCAGATCCTGTACCAGTAGCAGGGGTAGAGTTTGTGGCTGACCAGTTGTAATTAGTTAATCCAAATCCAGTTGAGTTATTTGAAACTACAACAGATTGATTATTACACACATAATTTCTATTAACGGTAAAACTTGCCGTAGGTTTTTGAACTAAAACTTGTTTTGTAATTACAGTGGAACACGCTGGCACAAGACCAGAATTATCCGTAATAGTCAATGTAATTGTGTAGGTGCCTGGATTGGCGTATGTATGAGAGGGTGAGGCATTATTACCTGTAGTATTTGCGGTTCCATCTCCCCAATTCCATGTTCGAGATGCGATAGAAGACATGGGTGCAGTTGAATTATCAATAGGAGAAACAGCCTGTCCAACACACAATGTATCAGCAATATTTAAATTTGGTACAATACCATGAACTGTTATATAATTTGGTTTAATAATAGTATCTCTACATCCGTTGTTGTCTTGATTTATCATCCCAATTCCGTACTGACCAGGAGTGTATGAGAGACCGGTAAGGTTTGCTGTTGAACTAAATATATTTATTTCTATGGGTCCCTTTAATTCATTTGGAATCACGGCGGGCATCGAAACCACTCCGTTGTTGGTGTTGAAATCCCATTGTGTTCTAATATTATCAGCACTCTGAACAACATATTGAGGCGTAGGTGTTTCGTTATAGAAATATAGTGATGACCCAAGACAAACACTTGTGGTTACTACCCTTGATGATGTATTGTTATTGTATGCTTGAAAGTTTGCACCGCTATTACTATTTACATTTACGGTTGCCGTAATTGAACTTGGAGGACAACCAGTTGATGGGTCTGAAGCTGTTAATGTTACGGTATATGTTCCTTGTGAAGCCCAAGTAACTGTTTGTGGCCCAAAAGTATTAGCTGTTGCAGGTGAGCCACTAGGGAAAGACCATGCATATGTTGTTAGCCCTGTTGTGCCGGTAGTAGTATTTGTAAATGTTCTTGTAAATTGGTTTGAGCAATTAATTGTCGATGTTGAAAAAGAGGCTTTTGGACCTTTAACTGTTATTATTTGAGTAGAAACAGATCCTGAACATCCTAATTGATTTCCAACTACCGTGTATGGAGTCATTGAAACTGTGTAGGTTCCAGGAGTAGTATAGGTATATGCTAAGGGAACGTTTTCAGCTCTCCAGATCACAGCTCCATTTCCAAGGTCCCATCGTATAGAGTCTGCTCCACTGCCTGTGTACGTAAATGTTAGTGAGGTTCCAACACAAATTGAAGTAGAGGGAGTTACGGAAAAAGTTGAGGAAGGCGCTGAGCCATTTCCAATTGTAATCGCATTTGTATAAGTTGAGGCAGTTGAACAACCATTACTTGCCGTAGTTGTTAAGGTTATACCATAACTTTGATTCGCAGCAGAATAAGTCACTGAAATTGGTCCAATACCGGTCCCGCTATTCGGTGTCCCTCCTGTAAATGTCCAAGCTGTATTGGTTATTGTACTACCACTTGGAGCGGTAGATGTTGACGTGAAGTTCGTGTTGACTGGCGCACTACAAGCGTTAACAACAGAAGCTGAATAGTTATTCGTTGGACCATTTACGACCGTAACAACAGCAGAAACAGGGGCACTTGCACATCCCAAAGTATAGGTAAGGGAATAGGTTATTGTTGAATTAGGTTTGGCATAAACTATTGAAACAGATGTGCCGGCAACGTAAGGAGCGGTGCAGGCAGCATTGGTAAATAAAGAGGTTACAGGAGACCAAGAGTAGGTGCCTCCACCTGCAGAGGGTGTTGCTGTAATTGTTGCCACTGCCCCTGAACAAATTGTACCATCATTATTTGTAGTTCCGGATGTTTCAGAAACAGATAATGCAACGGTTGGGGGAGATGATACCGTAACAGTGGCTGATGATGGTGAACCAGCACAACCATTGTTAGAATATGTCACCGAATATGTTCCAGCAGAAGATATAGATGCTGTTGCTCCACTTCCCAAGCTATTAGACCAAGCAAAAGTTCCACCGCTAGGAGTACCCGTTGCAGTTAAGGTACCCGTTTGTCCGCTACAAATTGTTAATGTGGATGGTGTGATTGATACAGTGGGTAATGCCTTAACGGTTACCAACACATTTTGTTGAGTAGAACAGCTATTTGGAGCGGGTGCTGTTGTTGTAACAACATAAGTTACGGAAGCGTTTGAGGATCCAGGAGGGGTAAGGGTAAGCGTTTCTGAAAAAGATGGCGGATAAGTTCCACTAGCAGCAGCTTGTTGAATAGCTGGGTTTGCAGCGCGCGACCAAGTGAAAGTACATCCTGCTGTTGTGCTCGTTGGTATATAATTAAAAGTAGATCCACTACAAATTGAGTTTGGATTTATCGGGCTACTTAACGTAGGAGATGGTTTTACGGTTATTGAAGGTAAGGTTAAAGTATCAAAACAACCAGATGAGTTTAAAATATTTACCTTTGGTTTATAGGTTACATTAGCGGAAGAAGAGTTTAAATAGGTGTGAGAAAACGTTTGATTAGTCGCAAAATTTGAAACGTTCGTTAAATTTCCATCCCCATAATCAAAGCTTACAGTTGAGTAGGAAGCACCACTTCCAGGAGAAGATGTAGAGCCATTAAAATTGACTAAAAATGGAGAACAACCCGTTAGTGCCGTTGACACGCTATTTGCAGTAAAACCGATGGTTGGTTTTGAAAAAACCTGTAAAAAATCTAAGTTTAAAACCGTTGCTATTGTTCCATTTGTTACCGTAAGGCGAACGTCATAGAGCCCAGGTGTAGTAAGAACAACAAATATTGTATCGTTACCTGAATACGTTGTTGTTACATTACTCGGATTGGTAATTTGCCATGAATAACTAGATGATGGGTAAGAGCTGTTTAAAGCTATGAGGGTAAATAAGGTTCCAGAACATTGACTTGAATCTGCTGCGCTAAAGTTAGCGTTTTGAGAGAAAACAGCACTGCTTTTCAAAATTACCGCCACAAGTAAAATCAGAAACCTCAACTTCATACAGCAAAGAATATTATTCGTTTAGAATTATGAATGACAAAGTACGTAAAAATTCGAGAAATAGTTCGGTTTTTTTAACGTTTGTTCCCAAAATTTAATCTACTTTAATAAAGGGTTAACGAACATTATTTGTGCAAGTTGCCTAAAAAGTTCAATTTAAGCAGAATGTGGTTCAATGTGGATTAATATATCGTAAATATCTGGTATATTTTTCATTACATAATCTTTAAACTCATGTGCAATTTTATGACCCTCACTTACCGTGTTATTTCCATCTACCTCTAGGTGAATGTCTACAAAATAATAGGTTCCTGTTTTTCGAACCAGGCATTTTTCAATGCGATGTACACCTTCAATTTTGTTTTCAAATGCAATGATTTTTTCAATTAGTTCATGATGAGTGTGTTCATCCAATATTTCTCCCAGCGCTGGACGAAAAATGCGATATGCATTGTATACAATAAATATCGCTGAAATAATTGCGGCCCAATCATCGGCTTTAGAATAGGCAGAACCAAAAATCAAGCTAATTCCAATTCCAAATAATGCAATTAACGAAGAAATAGCATCTGCCCTGTGATGCCATGCATCTGCTTGAAGAGAAAGTGAATTTATTTTCTTTCCTTTATTCATCACATATCGATAAGAAAGTTCTTTCCAAATAATAATCCCAATTAAAATATAAATTGTAAATGCAGCGGGTTGTTCTTGATCTTTAAATAAGTTTTGAATGCCATTATAAGCAATTAATGTTGCTGAAATCAACAGAAATCCAACGACACCAAAGGTTGTTAATGCTTCGGCTTTCCCGTGACCATACGGATGATCTTCATCTGCAGGTTTATGCGAGTAGTACATTCCAAAAAGAACGAGAAATGATGCCAATACATCTGAGCTAGATTCAATAGCATCTGCAATTAAAGCATCGGAATGACCGAAATACCCAGATATTCCCTTAATAAGTGCAAGAATTAAACTGGAAACAATACTTAAAATAATGGTTTTGAATGCTGTTCTTTTAGTATTCATTGAAAAAATAGGTCAAATGAAATAATTCCGTGAAAATAAATTTTTAGAATTACATTTACATTAAATTACAGTACAAATTTTTCAGTTTTATGTTAAAATCTATAATCAATAGAAAATTCAATTATTCCTTTTGTTCTGCACTTCTTTTTTTTATGATGTTTTCTTTTATTCATTCTCAAAATTTAGAAGATGATTCTTTAAATATTGACGCATCTTTTCCAGGGGGTGAAAAAGCGCTAACCAAGTTCATAAAAGATAATTTAATTATTCCTGAAGCCTGTTTAGATGAAAAGAAATCAGGTTTCGTTTATGTTCGTTTTACAATTGATACAACGGGAAACTTGTTTGATATACAGGTAGATAGTAATAAAACAAACTGTAAAAACTATGAAATGGAGGCGAAGCGTATTGTTCAATTGATGCCCAAATGGAATCCAGGTAAAATTGATGGTAAACTTGTAAAAATTTCTTATGTTTTACCTATAGATTTTATGTTTTCTGAGGCGGATATTACTGAACAAATTCCTGAACAAAACTCAAATTATGTTGAGCCAAATTGGGCTGGTTTTGAGTTTGGGACAACCCAATTGATGAATACATCTTTTAACTCTAATTTTAATGAAAATCCGTATTGGGAAAATGTTGTTGATCGGTCATGGTTTTTCAATTATAATTTTTTCGAATATAAGGCTCCGATTTTTAAACAATATATTGGCATAACAACGGGTCTAGGATATTCATGGAGGGGAATCACCTTTGCAGATAATTATCAGTTAACCGTTAATTCAGATACGGTTTATGCTAATTCTATTTCGCTTGATGTACGGAGAAATAAACTTACCGGTCATTATTTAACAATGCCCTTGTTGTTGGAGTTTTGTTCGAGAAAAGATACTGATAAGAATTTTTATCTTTCAACAGGGTTCATAGGATCTTGGAGATTTTCAAGTTATTCCTTTCAGAAAGGCAAAGATGTCAATGGAAATAAATTTGCCCATTATGTTTATTCCGACTATAATCTAATGAGGTTAAATCTTGATTTTGTTGTTCGTTTGGGATACAGTTATTTTGGTGTATTTACAAGCTATCAATTGAATACATTATTTAAGAAGGATCGTACAGTATCTATTCATCCATTTAGAATAGGGTTAACCATAAATTTTGATTATTTTCAAGAATAACGCATTATTATTGTATTTTATTCAATAATAATTTTTTCAAAGCGCTGCTGTCCTTTTGTATTTTCAATTTGAATGTAATAAGCACCCGGTGAACTTAGTTCAATTGAATGTTGCTTTTTGAATATCCCGCTATTGGTAATTAACTTCCCGTTTATTGTTATTATTTTGTAGGTGAATTCAAAGTCTGCTTTTAGAGTACTATTCCCTTTAGAAGGATTTGGAAAAACACTAAAAAATTGGTCTATTTGCTCAACAGCAGAAAGCACTTCAAAATTTGCGGTTAAATTTCTGCTTTGATTTACAGTAAAAGAATAATTGTTTTGATTACTAATCAACGACCCATTTTCCATCCAACCTGTAAATACATATCCATTATTAGCAAAGGCAGAAACGGTTGCAGTTGAACCTAATAAATGGGTCCCCCCACCAAGCAAAGAGCCTCCATTGCTAGGAAAAGCAGTAAGCTGAATAGTATAAGGGACAGACCCGCCTAAAATTATAGTATCTGAAATTGCATAACAACCATTGAATGTTTCTAAATAATAAATCCCCGGCTCTGTTCCAGAATAACTCATTGAGGTTGCACCAACTATTGGTGCGTCATTCATGTACCATTGATACGAACAAGCCACACACCCTGCTCCGGTTAATGTTTGAGGAATTTGATTACTAATAGGTTGATTGATTGAAGCGGTTGGTTTGGGATTTACAGTAATCAGTACAGGATCAGACAGTGTATTATTAACGCCTAAAGAAATGAGAACAGTATAATTTCCTGATTGAGATGCCTCATAGTAATAATTAGTCGCCCCAGGAATATTTATTCCATTTAATTTCCATTGATAGGTGTATCCCACACCTTCGATTGTTTTCAACTGAACAGATTGTCCATCACAAAAAGTAGTTGCTCCCATTGGAATTACGCGTTTATCAATAATGGTGTTTTCATCTCCGTTAATGTATGGGGTATACGCAAAAAACACAATCATCATTTCATCATATGTTCCTTCACCGGGTCCAACATCAATCGGTGGAGAAGATGGTTGATTAGGATTACTGTTGGTATTATCATAAACAGCAGTTGCCTTAATTGTTGACCCAGCAGGAAGTTTGATGGCGTTTGGAAAAACATAATTGTCTTGCCAATTAAAATCCCATTCGGGAATATTTACAAATCGAATGGTGTCATTGGTAACGGGAAGATTAGCCCAAGAACGAATACTTTTTCCAATTAAATGCATGTGTGGAAAAGCATACAAGACTGTTAAATTCGAATTAACTAAAAAGGATTCATTGAATGTTTGTATTTGATTTGCAGGGATATTTAATGGCCCATCTATTAATGTGTTAATATGATTTAAAGCGGCAGAAACCCTAATTCTACGCTGAGTTTGTGTGGTTAATTTTAAATTCACAACCGTATTATCCACTAAGCCCTGACTACCAGGAGCATAATGTATTTGTAAAATAATTCTGGCATTAGGAGGAATTCTAAAGCCCATTCCAACAGGGGTATAATAGGGAACAGATCCAGGTACATAGCTATAAATTAATTCAGAATTTACTCCTGCATTTAAGCTATTGGGATCAACAGCAGTTGTATTTGTATCAATAAAAACCAAAGCGTGGTGGACGATTTCAGAATTACCAGGAATTACCTCCACCGCAGTTGCATATTTTAATTGGTTGTAACTAATTGGTAGTACAAAATTATGGTATTGGTCTCCAGACTGTGTTACTGTAAAATTTGATGTTTGTACACTAAGGTCTGGACTTCCTAATTGAGAACCGTTAGAATAAGAGGGAACTGACGGAGCAAAACGCAAATCTCCGGATGGTGCACCTGCCGCTACCCAATTAGAAAATGTTTGTTTGTCTTGTTGATTTAAAACACGTTGATGAACAAATGCCTTATAATTTTCATCTGCTGGCCATGGGGGCATATTTGTTGACTGTATATTTTGATCTAACCAAGCCGCCATAGGGCTAACATCATCGTAAGTGGTTAAAGAAAACGGCGCCATTCCTCCAGGACGGTGACAAGACGTACAGTTGCCATACATGATTTTTGCAACATCCTCTGACCACGTTGGGGCTTGAGAAAAAAGTATATATGGTACTAAAATCCAGATTAAAACGAAGGTATATTTCATAACAAACTCTTAATTTATTAGAAGAGAACATTTTTTGTTAAATGGTTGATTCTTACTAAATAAATATTCAGTCAAATATAAATAATAACAAATTAACGAAATAGATATGTCCATCAATAATTTTATCAACTATTTATGAATTATTCTTTCACTAGGTTTGTAGCAATTTTAGCTGAAAGTAAGCAAAGTGGTATTCCTCCACCCGGATGAACACTGCCCCCAACAAAATACAACCCCTTTATGGAAGAAAAATTTGGATGTCTAAAAAATGCGGCCATTCGCTCATTTGATGATGCACCGTAGAGCGCTCCCCCGAAACTAGATGTTCGTTGTTCAATGCGAATTGGATCTAAATAATCTTCTTCCTCTATTAATACTTCGATGTTTTCGTCTAACTGTTTGCTCAACTTCTTAATCACATTTTCTCTAATTTTCTTTCTCAGTATTTCCCAATCTTGACCTGAATCATAAGGAACATTTACCATTACAAACCAATTTTCACAGTTTTTTGGCGCATCTTCATTCACAACTTTAGAAGAAATATGAATATAGATCGTTGGATCATCGCATATAGTAGCTTTTGAGAAAATTGAATCAAATTCTTGTGCATAATCTTGTGAAAAAAAGATATTGTGCAAATCAAGTTGTGGAAATTGTTTTTTAATTCCCCAGTAAAATATCATAGCTGAACTTGAGGGTTCTTGAGCCAATGTTTTTTTAGGCTTCTTTTGGGTCTTAAGTAAATATTTATAGGCTGGTTTTATATCCGAATTACAAAACACTATATCTGCTTCAATTAACTTACCATTTGACCGAATTCCAGTAATTTTGGAATTGTCTATTACTATTTCGTCAACTTTTGAATTGGTATTAAATTGCACGCCTTCTTCTTCTGCTAATTTCACAAGACTTGTTGTAATGGAATGCATGCCTTTAGTCGGAAAGAAGGAGCCTATCCCATGTTCGAGATGAGGAATAATGTTCAAAATACCAGGCGCTTTATAGGGATTTGATCCGTTGTATGTAGCATATCTATTGAAGATTTGCACTAATTTCGGGTGATTTAGAGCAGCTTCATTGGCTTGATTCATCGTTTTAAATATTGACAACGAAGGCAGCGCCAAAATGGAAGAGATTATTTCTTTATTAAAGTAAGTTTTCGCCGAATGTAGCGAATTTTCTAAGAATACCTTATGCGTTTTATCATAGATGTACTCACTTTTGGCAAAATGTCTTTTAAGAGGTTTGCCATCAATTAGAAGTGTTTTTTCGACCGTTTTTATTGTCTCATTAAGATCTGCAAAAAAGGGTAAAAATGTTCCGTCATTAAAGAAATAATGGCATGCTATTTTGCTAGCCCGGTAGGTGAAATAGTCACTAGGTTTTTTATTAAAAAGTAAGAAAAGTTCATCGATAAAATGTGGCATTGTGAACAACGAAGGCCCAGCATCAAAACGATAGGCACCAAGTTGGATTGTGGTTAGTTTGCCACCAAGATAGGAGTTAGCTTCAAATACTTGAACGTTGTATCCTTTTGCTTTTAGTCTTAATGCAGAGGCGATGCCAGCAATGCCAGAGCCTACAACTATCGCGTTTTTTTTTACCTTCATCTAATTGATTTAACAACCAATTAGTAATTAGGTTTAGCGAATAACATGAATGAAACCAGATTTAATACTCTTGTCATCCGTGGAATCATTCACTTTTAGTTTGTAGAAATAAACTCCCTCTTCTAAGTCTTGACCGTCTTGTGTGGTTCCTCTAAAAGGAGTAGAAGTTAAGGTTTGTTCAAATATTACATTACCCCATCGGTTTAGAATATACATAGTATAATTCTCACAAGTTTTAAAATAGGTTTGAAGATCTAATTCATCATTCAATCCATCTCCATTTGGTGTTATTACATTTGGAAACTCGAAATCATCAAAGTCATAAATATATAAGATTGAAGCATAGATATTACTGGTATCTGATATACACCCATATTCTGACGTGATGGAAGCAGTGTACCACCCCATTTGATCAACATTTATCGGCATACTAAAAATAAATTCATCCGATGTAAAGTTGGTAGGTCCCACCCAATTAATAAGTGAATTAGGTTCACCTTGTCCTGTAAAGGTTATAGGGTCCCCAGGACATATGGGTGTTGAAACGGCTAAAATGGGCTCTTGTGGAGTTGGATAAATATACATGTTAAATGTTGTATCACTTTCACACCCAAAACTTGATGTTGCTGTTAAGCTCACAGGATAGATTCCTGCGTCATTTAATGTATATGTTAAATTTGGTGTAGTGGCTACTTGGTTCCCGTTAATATCCCATGCAAATGTCAGTGTTTCTCCTGTACTTACAGATGTTTGATTTGTAAATGAAAAAGCTAAATCTTCACAATTCGTGGTATCTGCTATGTACACAATGCTTGGTAAAGCATGTACAAAGAAATTTTGAGATAGGGTATCAAAACATGAAACAGTGGGGTAAACATCTTCAACAATTAATGTTATACTATTTTGTCCCGTAGTTGAAAATTGATTAGAAAAATCTATATCTGATGAAACTTCAACACCATTATAAACCCATTCAAAAAGATTTTGTGGAGCATTGTATGTGGATGTATTCGTAAAATCAACAGGTACATCCTCACAGGTTTCGGTAAATGTAAAATCTGCAATAGGGTTTTGGTAGATAATAATACTTTCTTGAGTCGTATCACTACAGTTATTAGAAGAAACACTTACAAGTTGTATGGCAATTGTATCGGCGCTAGAATAA
This sequence comes from Crocinitomicaceae bacterium, assembly GCA_044361535.1. Lineage (GTDB taxonomy): Bacteria > Bacteroidota > Bacteroidia > Flavobacteriales_D > Crocinitomicaceae > UBA952. The sequence goes on along the minus strand of JBIKIQ010000006.1, from coordinate 72,021 downwards.
GGAATACTAACTGAGTTTCCTGAAGATTGAAGACCCTCAACATCCCAGAAATTTGTTAACGGACTATTATCAGAAATAGTTGAAGCACTAATAGCAAGAGCGCTATCTCCAACACAAACATCAGAGAAGGATATGTCTGCTAGAGGTAATTCATGAATTGTAATCGATTGAGTTACTGAATCAATACAACCAACATCCGATTGAACAAATAATTCAACTTGATAAGTTCCCGGGGTTGAAAAAACATGGTTAAAATCGGAGGTGTTACTGGTAAAACCATCAGAAGAAACCCAAGAAACACTGTCTTCTATTGCATTCTCATAAAGTGAATTATTAACAAGATTCAGTGTATCACCTAAACATACCGAAGAAGGAATATAAGAAGCTGTTACATCAGATGGAGTGAGCGTTGCCTGTAAATTGGCAACACATCCATTAACGGAGGTTATTTGACAGGTTATGACTTGCCCTTGTTGTGGATTAATGACAATGGTAGTATTATTAGTTCCACCGTTACTCCACAAATAACTTTGAAATCCGGCTGGAGCGGTTAAGACAGCAATATTAACACCGTTTTGAACCTCACAATATCTGGAATCAATAACAAATGGTGCACAACCTGCATCAACGTAGGCATAACCATAATGCCCCCCAAGATCACAATCACCTGTTGCAAAATCTATGGTAACATTTTGTCCTACATAGGGAGTAACATCAACACCAATTGTTGTCCAGGTTTTATACTGAATACTTCCGCAGTCTTGAAACCCGGAACCTGGTCCAGAAGCCACAAAGTAATATGTGCAAGGAATAACGTTCCCATTCTGATCAAGAAGTTTTGCCTCAAAGCGAGGTTGTTCACTTGCAGTATGCCCCGGAGGATTTTCTAAAACAACAGCATATTTGTATATAATTAAAGTGTTTCCTGGGGTAATACCGAAGGTATATCTTAATCGTTCCGCACCGTAGCCACTTTCAGCATTTCCTAATCGGGCAGAGTATGTACTTCCCGGCGCAACAACAGGTATTTGTCCACAAGAGTTTGGGTCTATTCCATTTCCGGTCATTATTACATGTTGACCTATATTTACAGGCGAATTATCAGGGGCAGTTACAAGGCCATTTGTTGGTGTATTTATCGCACAACAAGTTCCAGTTTGTCCTTGCCAATTTAAGAAAGTTCCTGATTCAAAATCAGCATTTTCGCAAATAGATTGAGAGAAAAGCAAGCTGGGTAGTAGAACTAGTAGAACAAAAAGTGGATATATTTTCATCATAAGTTTTTAATAATTCTCAAGTTACTGACTCTAAAGACAATAATTGGTATACAATAGTTGCATTTAATCTGTTAATAAGGACTAAATACATCACCTCTAGATGTAAATTTAAAGAATTAATACATAAAAATAAAATATGTTTATGACTTTTATTAGAAATTTAAAGAAGAGTTTATAAGCATTTAAAGATAAAAAAAGTAAAAATCAAAAAAGGGTTGACAATCGCCAACCCTTTCTGTAAAATATGGTTTGTAATTATTTCTTAACTACATTGAATTGAGCTGTTTTTCCATTTTCAAGTGTTACATTGAAAATATACATTCCAGCATCCAATGTTGAAATTGAAACATCTGATTTACCACTAACTAAGTTAAGTGAATTTGTCATAACTGTTTTTCCAGAAATGTCTGTAACCTTTAATGAAGCCACACCTTCTCCGTCAATAGATACAGTTACGTTGTCATTAGCAGGATTTGGATAAGCCATACCCTCAATAACATTTGCTTCAGCAACACTTACATCATTTGCATCGATTAAAGCAACACCTAATGCGCTTGGTAATTCAGTTCCAAAACCCACACCAAAATAAGTTCCATCACTTTCATTAGGGAACATTGGTTGCAAGTAAACATCAGTATTCCATGTATAATCTTGGTTACCATATCCTAAATACAAATCAAGATTAACCGTTTGAACACAAGCCAAATATCTTTGGTTATCAACCAAAACTGCTGGTGTAGAGAATGCTCCATAAACCACCTCTTCTTGCAAATCACTTGGATAGTAGTAGAAACCTGAAGCAACTTCAGTTAAGGCAGTGAATGCAAAATTAGCATCATTCAAATCTGTGAATGAATCGTCCCATTGGTATAGGTACAATGCCATTTCTTCTCCATCAAGAGTAACCCCAGATGCAGCAGCAGTAGTAGCCGCAAAATACAATCCAGTTGCAGCAACACGGCTAGCATTTGGATCATTTATTACGGTACAAATTGAATAAGTAGCGTTATTTGTTCCTGGACGATAGAAATTTGCATTAGTCAAAGAACCTGTTGTTGCGTCTTTCGTTGTAAATGAATAAACAGAGTCATTAACTGTAAATGTAAAGCTTACAGTGTTGTCAGCATCATATTCATCTGTTCCACCTAAAGAAGCAGTGTAAGTTAATGTGTATGTTCCCGCAGTGTATGAGCTTAAAGAAAATTGAGGGAAGTTTGATGCCCCACCAGGCCAAACTTCAACACCTGTTGTATCACCAGCCACTAATGTTAAACCAGAAACTGTTTCATCATAAACTGTTGCCCCAGAAGGGTTAGTAACTTTAGCGTTCAAAGAAACTGAATTTTGGTCCGCGTTACCTGGATTTGTAACTTTAGCACCTACTTCAAAATTAAATTCTGTTCCATTTTGTGCCAATAATGAGTGAACCATTCCTGCTTTTGGAGCTAAAGCCGCAGCTGAAGAAAGGGCGATATCGTTTGCGAACAAACCAGTTTTATTTCCGATAAACATTACTACAGGACCATTTGCCATTTCATTAGTTAGTGTAGCTCCGTCATTTAAGTCAATCATTACAACAGGAATAGTAACATTTGCGCCATCAGCACCAGAACCCATAGCAATAACTTCATTTGGGTTACGGTTAATCACAATCACTGCAACAGCACCTGCATTCTGAGCATTAAATGCTTTTAAACCGAACTCACAAGCGCCAGCAGTAGGATTAGTTGTTCCATCACCTCTGAAAACAACTGCAATTTTTCCAGTAAGACTTCCCGGTACAAGGGCATTACATCCTGAGGCAGACACAGGGTTCCCTTGCGCATTAAGACCAGTAGACCCATCATCAGCTAATTGTAAAGTGTCTTCTACAAAAGTTCCAGGAATCGTAAAATCTGGCGTTCCCCAGCCTCCTGCTGGATCAGCCCATGTGTGCGTGTAATTAGCAACGATATTTTGCGGAGAAACCCCAGCAACTATCACTTGCGCACTTGCAGCTGTTGCTGACAAGATTACACTTAAAGAAAGTAATAATTTTTTCATAAATAAATTAATTTTAGTTTCATACAAAAATAACAAAATTTAATAAATAATAAAACTTGTATGGAAAAATAAATTAGCACCACTTAGTTTGATGTCATCAGTAATTATCAGTCTGCCAACTATTTATTGAAACCACACATCATCAATGATTTTCTGGCCGGCAAAGTCATTTACTCGTTGTAAAATGATTTGCTTACCATTCAATAATTCTTCGCGCATCACGGCTGAATCCATGCTAATATACAAAATGCGATTGTTGATTCGAAGATTGGTAGTTCTATTTGCAACGGCAATTCCCATCATTTCAGGCCAACCCTTCAAAATATCCATTTCTTTCATGCGCTTTTCCAAGCCATAAGCCTTCATGATTTTACCAACGATTTGACCGAGTGGTTTTTCGTCTGAGTCGCGCAAGAAATCGGGATTAGTCATATTAATTCTTCAACAGATTGTGAAATTACACCAAAATTAACGGTAAAAAGTTTTTTTGCAATAGATAAGTCAGCCAAAACAGAAGCCAAACGCTTTTCATCTGTGTCTGTAACTAAAACCTGCCCAAAATAATTATTCGTTACCAACTCGAGCAATTTGGAAACTCGCATCCCGTCTAATTTATCAAAAATATCATCCAACAACAACACAGGCTTAATGTTTAAGTGAGTCTTTAACCATTCGTACTGCGCAAGTCTCAATGCAATGATAAAAGATTTTTGCTGTCCTTGCGAGCCAAATTTTTTGACTGGGTGTTCATTTATCAGAAAAACCAAATCGTCTTTGTGAATTCCAGCATTGGTATATTGAGTGATGGAGTCTTTTCGCTCATTTTCTGCGAGGAGAGTCAAGAAATCTGCTGTAGACAATTGCGATTTATAGGTAAAAGAAACTATTTCACTACCCGAGCTAATATTTTGATAGAAATCTTGAAAAAATGGAATAAATTGTTCCGTAAATACTTTTCGCTTTTCATAAATTCTACTTCCCACTTCTGCTAATTGCAAATTCCAAGGTTCAATAGACTCCTTATCGAATAAGCGGTGTTCAAACATGTTTTTTAAAAGGGCGTTCCGTTGCTCCAAAACTTTGGAATAGCGCTGAAGATCGAATAAATATTCACGATCTAGTTGACTCAAAATACCATCCATCCATCGTCGTCGCAATTCACTTCCCTCAGCAATTAAATCACGATCATATGGCGAAATCATAACTACGGGAAATTGGCCAATGTGATCTGCCAATTTTTCATATTCCTTTTTGTTGTTTCTAAATACCTTTTTTGCATTTGTTTTAACGGCACAGTGAATCTGGTATTTTTTATCATTTTTTTTCCAATCACCGATTATTGAAAAAAATTGTTCGTTGAATCGAATATTCTGTCTATCAAGTACATTCAAATACGATTTGCACATACTCAGATAATAAACGGCATCTAAAATGTTTGTTTTACCAGACCCATTTGGCCCAACAAATCCATTGATTCCATCAACCAATTCAATATCGGCCAACTCGTAGTTTTTAAAATTGACAAGATGGAGCTTGGACAAGTGCATATAACAAAGGTATCAATCGAATTAAATCAAAAGTCAAAAAACAAAAATTTGATAAGTAAACGCGAATTAAATTATTTTTTTAGAAGTCAATATAGCTTCCATTTCAGTTTGCAAAACCTTCGCTTCTTTCCTTGCTGAATGTGCAAAATCAACTCCTGACGAAGCGTAGAGAATTCCTCTAGAAGAATTTATTAATAATCCACAATCTTCTGCCCAACCAAACTGAACTACCTCATCAAGTGTTCCTCCTTGAGCGCCAACTCCAGGTACTAAAAAGAAATGTTTAGGAGCTAATGAGCGAACATGTGCTAATTGCTCTGTTTTTGTGGCACCAACAACGTACATTAAATTTGAGTCAGTTCCCCAATTTTGGCTTGTTTCAATAACATGCTGATACAAGGGTTTTCCGTCATTTGATTCAATTAATTGAAAATCAAACGCTCCTTTATTTGAGGTTAAGGCCAACAATATTACCCATTTATTTTCAAATTCCAGAAATGGTTTTACGCTGTCTTCTCCCATGTAAGGAGCAACCGTAACAGCATTGCAATTCATGTTTTCGAAGAAAGTTTTCGCGTAATAGGTTGAGGTATTTCCAATATCACCGCGCTTGGCATCGGCAATGCAGAAAACATCTTTGGGTAAATATTCTATCGTTTTTTGTAAGGTTTCCCATCCTTTTGCGCCATGACATTCGTAAAAAGCCGTATTTGGTTTGTAGGCTACCGCTAAATCGTAGGTTGCATCAATGATTGCTTTGTTAAATGCAAAAATTGGATCTTCTTCTTTTAATAAATGAGCGGGAATTTTAGTCAAATCAGGATCTAATCCAATGCATAAAAAGCTTTTTTTTAGTTTAATCTGCTGAATTAATTCTTCTCTCGTCATCTTATTCTCCCTTAAGTTTTTCAGCATTCTCAGCCATTTTTAATGCATCAATCATTTCTTGAACATCACCATTCATGAAGTTGTTTAAGTTGTACATTGTCTTGTTGATGCGGTGATCTGTGATTCTTCCTTGTGGATAATTATAAGTTCGAATTTTTGCTGATCTGTCTCCTGAAGAAACTAGTGTTTTTCGTTGAGCTGCACGTTCATTATGAACACGATCCAATTCAATTTGGTACAAACGAGATCGCAAAACCGAAATGGCTTTTTCCAAGTTTTTATGCTGTGAACGGCCATCTTGACATTCAACCACGGTTCCGGTAGGAATATGCGTTAAACGAATGGCAGATTCAGTTTTGTTAATATGCTGACCACCAGCTCCTGATGCGCGAAACGTATCTTTTCGAACATCATTCATGTCTAGCTCAAAATCTACTTCTTCGGCCTCGGGTAAAACAGCAACAGTAATTGCGGATGTATGAACACGGCCTTGAGATTCTGTTTCGGGAACGCGTTGAACTCGATGAACACCGGATTCAAATTTCAATGTTCCGTAAATTCCTTCTCCGGAAATATCCATGGAAATTTCTTTATATCCTTTCACTGTACCTTCTGATGAATTTATGATTTCATAATTCCACCCCATTGCCTTGAAAAACATGGTGTACATGCGAAAACAATCTTCCACAAAAATACACGCTTCGTCACCCCCAGTTCCTGCACGCAATTCCATGATGGCGTTTTTATCGTCTTCCGGATCTTTGGGAATTAATAATAATTTGATTTCTTCCTCCATGATTGGACGACGCGTTTCGAGTTCGTCGATTTCCATTTTGGCCATTTCACGCATTTCAGCGTCAGTTTCAATATCCAATAATTCGCGTGCACTTTTGATATTTCCCAGAAGGTTGTGATATTCTTTAAAAACGGTGTCAATAGCTTCTAATTCACGGTATTCTTTGTTCAGCTTAACATAGCGTTCCATATCAGAAATAATATCTGGATCCACGATCAGTTTTCCAACTTCTTCGAATCGGTAATGAATAGCCTCTAATCTGGAATATAAATCCTGCATGACAATGAGTTAATAAGTAAAAGTTCCAACCTCTGATTGAATGGTTAAATTTTTGGTAGCAGATTCTTCAACGCGCCCAACAATTTGCGCATCCACTCCAAATGATTTTGAAATAGAAATAATTTCATCTGCTATTTCTTGAGGAACATACAATTCCATGCGATGTCCCATATTGAATACTTTGTACATTTCCTGCCAATCCGTTCCAGATTCTTCCTGAATCATTTTGAACAAAGGTGGTACTGGAAATAGATTGTCTTTTATGATGTGATGTTGGTCGATAAAATGCAATACTTTGGTTTGCGCACCTCCTGAACAATGAACCATTCCGTGAATTTGATCACGGTATTTATCCAAAATTGCTTTAATAATTGGCGCATACGTTCGTGTTGGGGAAAGAACTAATTTTCCGGCATCAACTGGAACCTCATCAATTGAGTCAGTCAATAATTTTGTGCCTGAATATACCAAATCAGTTGGTACCAAATGATCGTAACTTTCCGGAAAATCGATTGAAAGCTCTTTAGAGAAAACATCATGGCGCGCAGAGGTTAGCCCGTTGCTTCCCATACCGCCGTTATATTCATTTTCATACGTTGCTTGACCGAAAGAAGCCAATCCAACAATCACATCGCCCGGTTGAATGGTATGATTTGAAATCACATCTGTTTTTTTCATGCGACAAACTACCGTTGAATCTACAATGATTGTTCGTACTAAATCACCAACATCTGCTGTTTCACCTCCTGTCGAATGAATATCGATTCCATGATTTCGCAAGTCTGAAAGTAACTCTTCTGTTCCATTGATAATGGCTGATATTACCTCTCCGGGAATTAGATTCTTATTTCTACCAATGGTTGAAGAAAGTAAAATGGGTCCAGTTGCTCCCACACACAACAAATCATCTAAATTCATGATAAGCGCATCTTGAGCAATGCCTTTCCAGACGGAAATATCTCCTGTTTTTTTCCAATACATGTAAGCCAACGAAGATTTTGTTCCTGCACCGTCCGCATGCATCACTACGCAATAATCGTCGTCTCCTGTTAAATAATCAGGAACAATTTTACAAAATGCTTTCGGGAATAATCCCTTATCCACATTTTTAATTGCTTGATGAACTTCTTCTTTGCCGGCAGAAACGCCTCGGAGGTTGTATCGGGTATCTGACATAAATTTTCTGGAACACAAAAGTAAAAAATTCAAGGTAGAAAAGTAGAAATTTGGGAATTATTAATAAACAGACCATTTGATAGTACCCACAAATAATAATTAACTTTGAGTCCTTGAAATTCAATCTTATGCGTTTTTTACTTTTCATGTTTTTACTTTTTTCAATCACTACATTTAGTCAGAAGAAGTCAGATTTTCAAACGGGAAAATGGTCTGGGCAATTAGCAATGAATGATCGATTATTCATTCCATTTACTTTAGAAATCAGCGAGTTGAAAAGCAAAAAAATAATTGAGATTGTAAATGGGAAGGAACGAATTCCTTTACAATTATCAAACGACGGAGATAGCGCAATTGGTCGATTTCCAGAATTAGATGCCTTTTTGAAATTTAAATTCAGTGACAATGGAGAAGAGCTTCGTGGATATTGGCTCAATTTGAATAAAAAAAGGCAAACAAAAATTCCAATCAATGCGTGGATAGAAAAAACTGTAACTGAATTAGCGCCAGAAGCATCAAATATAAATGGTAAGTGGAAAGCCACCTTTAGTCCAAACTCTGAGAATCCGGATGTTACTGTGGGAATTTTTGAGCAAACCGCAGGTCTTATCAATGGAACTTTCTTAACCGAAACTGGTGACTACCGCTTTTTATCAGGAACAGTTGGCTCAGGACGATTTTCTATGTCAACATTCAATGGTTCGTGGGCTTTTTTGTTTGAAGGAAAAGTGGTCAATGATTCCATTTACGGAAAGTTTTATAGCGGCCCGAATTATCAAACGGAGTGGGTTGCCGTGAAAGATCCAGATGCGAAATTGCGTGATCCATCAAAACTCACTTATGTTGAAAACGATAAAGAGTTTAATTTTTCTGTACTTAAAACATTGAAAGGAAAAGCCTTTGATGCTAAAAAATTCGGAAAAAACAAGGTCGTTATTTATCAAATTATGGGAACCTGGTGTCCAAACTGTATTGATGAACTTCACTATTTCAAAGAATTACACAAAAAATACAACGATCAAGGATTAGAAATTGTAGCCTTGGCTTATGAAGTAGGCACGAATGAAAAAAGTCAAATCAAACGTTTGAAAGCATTCAAAAAAAGACTTTCGATACCCTACGAAGTAGTTTTAGCGGGGATCTCGAGTAAAGAAGTTGCATCTTCACAATTTCCAATGTTGAATGCAATAATGAGTTTTCCAACCTCAGTGGTTGTTGGGCAAAATGGTAAAATTGAGTATGTCCACACGGGTTTTAGCGGTCCTGCAACGGGTGCGGTTTATGAAGAATATACGAGAGAGATGGATGAGTTGATAAAAACGTTACTTCGATAGTGTATTGAAAAACGAAGTTTTTAAAGAATTACCGTAAAATCTTATCCAAGGCTTTTCCCTTTGCCAATTCATCGACCAATTTGTCTAGATAACGGACTTGTTTTGTCAGAGGATTTTCAATTTCTTCTATTCGATAACCACAAATAACTCCTTTTATTAATGGGGCATTTGGATGCAATTTCGCTTGGTTAAAAAACTCCTTAAATGTTACATTTTGCTCAATCAAATCGTTTAATTTAGACTTATCAAACCCCGTCAACCATTCAATTACTTGATCAAGTTCCTGAATGTTCCTTCCTTTTCTTTCTATTTTATTGATGTAAAGTGGATATACTGAAGCAAAGGTCATTTTTGCAATCCGCTCATTATGTTCGGGTGTAGTTTTCATTTTCTATCCTTAATTTTTAAAATCTAAAAAACTTCAAACATATACATTTTATGGTTTTAAAGTAAACTACGATATAGATTCCTTTGAAATAGAAAAATATTCATGTAAATCATTATAAATAAACAAGGAAACTTTAGCGAAAAAATAGTACCTTCACATTATAGTCAATGCAATGATATGATTCCTTTTAAGCATTTTTCCATTTCCATTAGTGTAATTGCAACGCTTGTATTTTTTTCTTCATGTGATAAAATTCACGTTAAAAAGCTTGCGGGAAAATACAATTGCTACGTAAAAGGGCATTATTATAATATGATAAATGGGGGCTACTCCTATGATACTTCATACACAGAAACGGTTGAAGTAAAGCAAGAAGGAGTTTATGTTAACGTGAAAGGATTTAAGGTGCACATTGATTCTTTATGGAAAGGAAAAAAATATTCGGCATCGGTATCGGGTGATCATAGAAGTCTTCAATTTGTAAATGATCACCTCTATTATTATGCATGGGGCGGAGGCCTAGGAGGTGGAGGGAGTCAAACCTATGAGGGCAAAAAAATTAAATAAAAGCAATCTAAGATATTGTTGGAAATAAAAATCATTTGTAATTTTGTCCCGTCTCTAAGGGGTGCCCGTCAAACGGCTGAGATTATACCCATTGAACCTGATTAGGATAATGCCTGCGAAGGGAAGATGACAGTGCTAATGAATGTTTAACCGCCAAGAATTAGCCCCTTGTTCTTGTTTAATTTTTATAAAATGAAAACAAGATTTATTTTTTTACAGGTTTTTTTTCTATCGTTATCGTTTCACTTTTTCAGTCAATCCAAAATTTTTGGATCTGTAACTGATGAGTCTGGGCTTCCTCTTTCTGGTGTGAAGGTGAGCATTGATCGACCAAATTATGGCTTATCAGAATACTACACATTTACAGATAGAAAAGGAAAATATAATTGGTCTTTTGATGAATTGAAGGTCTCTGAATTCATTCAGGTAACTTTCGAAAAGATTGGTTTTGAACCTTATTCAATGCGCTTATCTAGAACAGATGCAGCTATCCAACGAGATGTAAAACTCAAAAGAGACACCAAACTACTGGAAGAATTTCAGGTTATGGGAACACGTACCGATGAATTGTCAACCAGCACATTAAAAATCAAGAAAAGTAATTTACTGGAAAAAAATAATTTTGGAAAAGATTTGCCTTTCTTGTTAGAAGCTACACCTTCAGTCGTGACAACCTCTGATGCAGGGGCCGGAGTTGGTTATACGGGAATTCGCATACGTGGAGTAGATGCTTCTCGAATTAATGTTACCATCAATGGAATTCCGGTTAATGATCCTGAATCGCACGATGTATATTGGGTAAATATGCCTGATTTGACTTCCTCCATTAGCAATATGGAAATTCAACGTGGAATCGGAACATCTACAAATGGTGCAGCAGCTTTTGGAGCTAATTTAAACATAAAAACGGACGATATTTCTGCGAATTCGTACGGCATTTTGGATAATTCTTTTGGCTCTTTTAATACATTGAAAAACACCATCAAAGCAGGAACAGGGTTAATTAATGGTAAATTTTCAATGGATGTTCGTTTGTCGCAAATTTTATCAGATGGATTTATCGATAGAGCCTCATCCAATTTAAAATCTTACTTTGTTTCAGGAGCGTATGTTGGAAAAAAATCGGTAGTTAAGGCGGTTGCTTTTTCTGGGAAAGAAATCACCTATCAATCATGGTATGGAACGCCTGAAAGTAGAATTACAGGAAATGTTGATTCCATGAATGCGTATGCGGATAGAAATTTTTTATCGGATGAGGAACGAGCGAATTTGTTAAATTCAGGTAGAACATACAATTATTATACATATGGAAATCAGGTAGATAATTACCAACAAGACAATTATCAATTGCATTTTACACATCGATTTAATCCAAAATTAGTATTAAACGTGGCTGGACATTACACCAATGGCCGTGGCTATTATGAAGAATATAGAAGAGGTGACGATTTAAGTTCGTACGGCTTGGATACAGTTTTTACTGGAAATGACACCGTAACTGAAACTGATTTAATTCGCCGTCGTTGGTTGGATAATGACTTCCTTGGAAGTGTTTATTCCTTAACGTATTCTGATAAAGATTTGCAGTTAATTTTTGGTGGTTCAGCAAATACGTATATCGGCCGTCATTTTGGAGAAGTTATTTGGGCTCGATTTGCATCTAATGGCGAATTAGGAGATCGTTATTACGATGAGATAGGTCGAAAATCAGAGGTTAGTAACTATTTGAAAGCGTCCTACAAATGGAAAAAGTTCAACTTTCTAGGAGATTTACAATACAGACACATTGCATATTCATTCATTGGAAATGATCAAGTTGATGGCGTAATCAAAGATATTGAACAAAATGTAACCTTTGATTTTTTCAATCCTAAATTTCAAATCTCTTATCTTCTGTCGCAAGGGCAGTATAATCAGAATGTTTTTCTTTCGTATGGAATTGGAAACAGAGAGCCCGTTCGAAGAGATTTCAGACAAAGTACACCTCAAAGTAGGCCAAAAGCCGAGAGAATGCGAGATTTGGAAGTTGGATATATTCTTTCATCAAAAAGATTCAATTTCCTGACAAATTTCTATTTCATGGACTACACCAATCAATTGATATTAACAGGAGAAATAAATGATGTTGGTGGTTACACTCGGACTAATGTAAAGGATAGTTACCGAGCTGGAATTGAACTTACCTCCAGATACCTTCTACTATCAACTTCTAACCAAGATTTAACAATAGAAGCAGGGTTAACCTTGAGTAGAAATAAAATACAACTTTTTAATGAATACATTGATGCGTATTCTGATACAGAACCATACTATTCACAGCAAGTAATTCAACATGAAAATACAGATTTGGCTTTTTCACCCAATGTAAATGCTTTTGGAGGCTTAAATTATCGGTACAAAGGATTGTCATGCAACTGGACAACGAAGTACGTGGGAAGACAATATTTAGACAACACATCAAATGAATACCGCAGTATAGATCCGTTTACTTTTTCTAACTTGACTCTTGCATTTATAATTCCGAACAAATTAACGAAAGAGGTTTCACTCGGACTACAAGTGAATAATGTTTTCAATACCAGGTATGAGAATAATGGTTATACCTTTTCATACTTATACAATGGCACTATGACTACCGAGAATTTTTATTATCCTCAAGCAGGAAGAAATTTTATGGCAAGGCTATTAATCAAGTTATAAGGTATTTAATATTCAATTAATTTATCTACTTTAGCTAGACGTTAATTGAATATTACCTATGCATTACCTATTTACTTTGGGTTTAGTTGGGGGTTTATTTTTCCAATCTTTTGGACAATATTGCACCCAGGTTGGGCCAACCAGCACTGTTGATTCTAATGTTGAATCTGTTGTTATAACAGGTGAAGCAAGTAGTATTTCCTATACGGGTTGTCCTGGATTGATTGGCCTACAAGACTTAACAAGTCAAATAGTATATTTAAATGCCGGAGCAAATTACCAGTTGGATGTTCAGTTTGGAACGTGTGGAGGAAATTATGCAGGAGCTGGTCAGGCGTGGATAGATTTTGACCAAAGTGGTAATTTTGATGCCAGCGAATCAGTGGGCACTTGGAGCGGTACTCCACCTGTAAGCCTTTCTGTGTTTAATTTTTCTGTGCCTGCAGGCGCTCAAAACGGACTAACTAGGATGCGTGTAATGCAGCGTGAGCAAGGGACCTTGCCCTTAGATCCTTGTGGTACATTTTCTTGGGGTTCCGTTACTGATTTTGGTGTCTTTGTTCAAAATGGAATAGATTGCTCGGGATTTTTAGGAGATAATCAATCAGAGGCTATCGTAATTACTTCCTTACCGTATGATACCACCGCCAATACGTCTATTTGTTATTCAAACCAAAATCCCGTTTATCCTTCCCCGGACATGTTTTTTAAAATAGATCCAAATCCAAGTATGGAAAGCTTAACTATATCATTGTGTGGTAGTTCCTTTGATACATTTTTAAGTGTTTTAGATGCATTTGGCAATGTGCTAGTATTTAATGACGATTCAAATACGTGTGATGGATCTTCAGAATTGAATCTTTTAACAGCCGAATTAGGAACCTTGTATGTTGTAGTTGAAGGTTGGGGCTCAGAAATGGGTGAATTTAATCTTCACATCGAGGCAAATTACCTTGGTATGAATGAGCAAAGCAATGATTTTTTAATATACCCTAATCCTTCTAATGGATTGGTTCATATTTCCAATTTTACCGGTAAGTTATATGTAAAAAACACCCTTGGACAATTGCAACACGAAACATTTTGTGCCAATGAATCTGAACTAGATTTGAGCAACTTATCCGCCGGAACCTATTTTATTTCAGATGAAACAGGTCGGATATTGAATAAGTTAATTCTAACTCAAAAAGATTAGTTATGCTTAACAAAGTTGGATTAATCGCGTTATTTTTTTCAATTACAGTAACTTCATTGGCAGGTGATTGGATTCAAAAAGCAACCTTTGGTGGAGTTGGTAGACACAGAGCAGTTGGTTGTGCGACAGATTATCGGGGATATATGGGATTAGGTCATGTCAATGGAACCGGTGTCGATATCTCCTATAAAGATTGGTGGGAATATGACCCAGCCTCAGATAGTTGGACCCAAAAAGCCAATTTTCCTATCGGTAATCATGGATCCGTATCTTTTGTTGTTGATAATATGCCATGTGTTGGCGGAGGCTCTTCCCTTGCTGGTGAATTTTATAAGTTTAATCCCCAGTTAAATACCTGGAGTCCAATAGCGCCATGTCCTTTTTTCAATCCGGGTGACACACAGGGTTTTTCAGTGAATAACAAAGGGTATGTTTATTTAATGAATCAATTAGCCGAGTATGATCCTTTATCAAATCAGTGGGCGTTAATGCCAACAGCACCAATAAGTTTTGGTACATGGAGTTGTTCATTTTCTGTTGGTGCCAGTGGCTTTATAAAATCTGGAAATAAATTATACGAATTTAAACCTTCTCAACAGACTTGGCTACAACGTGCCGATTTTCCTGGGGTTTCAACTGGTGGAAGCAGTGCTTTTTCAATTAATGACATGGGATACATCACTTGTGGGTATGTCGGAGGACTTTCTGTTGTGACAGATCAAGTTTGGGCCTTTAACCCGGGAATAAATCAATGGATTTCCGTTGAGGAATTTAAAGGGACGAGCCGTCGATTTCCTGTTGCCTTTGCCGTTGATAATAAAGGATATTTTGGATCGGGAACAAACGGAGCAAATTTCAATGATTTTTGGCAATATAATCCGTCCATCAATTCTTTGGAGGAATCGCTATCCTTGCAAATTAAGATTTACCCTAATCCAGCTGCTGAATTTGTTACTTTAGAAAAATCACCAAGCACTCTTATTGATAGGGTTAACCTTCTCACTAACTTAGGACAAAACATCCGTCAAATAGAATTGGTTAATGGCAAAGAGCAAATTCCTGTTTTTGATCTTCCTACTGGAATTTATCACCTTATGTTCTATAAAGACAATCACTTTGTTGGATCTGAAAAATTTAGCATTCAAAAATGAAAACAATCTTATTTTTCCTCTTTGTCTCATTCCTAACACATTCATCGATGGCTCAATCGGTGTATGGATGGACCAAGAAAAACAATTTTTTAGGAGGCAAAAGAGAACGAGCAGTCGCTTTTTCCATTGGGAATTTTGGTTATGTAGCAACAGGTGTGGATACCGCCGAGGTCGTTCATAAAGATTTGTGGCAATACAATCCTCAGGAAGACTCTTGGACACAATTGGCTGATTTACCTGGTTCAGCGAGGCGAGATGCAGTCAGTTTTACGCTTAATGGATTTGGTTACGTTGGTTTGGGTATAGACAATGAGGCTTCTTTCATGGGGAATAAAAAAAGTGATTTTTGGAAATATAACCCAACCTTGAATCAGTGGGATTCAATAGCTCCTTATCCTGGAAATGGAGGCTCAGGAGTATATTCGGCAACCGCTTTTTCAGCAGACAATAAAGGATTTGTTTGTGGAGGAAAAGTAGGTCCAGGTATTTATTCTAAGCAACTTTGGGAATATAAGCCGAGTAACGATCAATGGATTCAACGTGCAGATTTTCCTGGAGGTGTTCGTTACCAACTTTGTTCATTTTCAATTAACAACATGGGGTATGTTGGAATGGGCTTGAATCAAGATGTGTACAAAAAAGATTTTTATAAATATAATCCAGGAGCTAATGAGTGGACTGAAATCGCCCCTTTTCCTGCCATGGAGAGAGGCGGAGCATCTACTTTTGTACTGAATGAAAAAGGCTACGTGTGCTTAGGTACAAACGGTGGATTGCAAGGGGATTTATTGGAGTATAATCCGAATTTAGATGCGTGGTTTCTCCGACAAACTTATGGGGGCAGCGAACGTAAAAATGCTTTTAGTTTTGTTATCGGTAACAAAGCGTATGTAGGATTAGGAAAGGGGGAATCGGGAAAAAAAGCAAGTATTTACGAGTACAGCGATATGACATTGTCTGAAATGGATAAATCGTTTGAATCAGATTTTTTAATGTTTCCAAATCCTAGCAATGGGGATGTTAACTTTAAAGTTGAAGGAGATTTAGTTCATCAACTAATGGTTACAGATATTAATGGGGTTGTTGTTCTAACACGCGAAATTAATCTTCAACAGACCCTCGATCTTAGGGATTTGCCCAGAGGAATTTATACCGTACGTATTGGGGACTCTAAATACAGCCATAAACTAATTTTAGAATAGGAAAATGAAAAATCTACTATTTGTTATTGCACTGTTTCTATGTTCGCCAGCGATTCTTGCACAAGATTATTGGGAACAAAAAGATTCGGTTAAGGGTCCTCCAAAGTCAGCAGCATCGGCATTCACTATTGGTTCAGTTGGATTGGTTGTTTGTGGACTTGATGAGGTTGAATTTAAAAGAAAAAGCTATGTATATAGTCCTTTCCAAAATGATTGGGATGAAACAAGCCCGCTTGGTGGAGATTTTGGTGATGGGTTGCAACGTGCATCTGCTTGTGGTTTTTCCATTGAAAATAATGGAGCAACAAAGGGGTATATTGCCCTAGGACAAGCGCAAACAGTTCCTTTTCTGAACGATTTATGGGAATTCGATCCAGTTACAGAATCTTGGTCCCAAAAGGCAGACTTTATTGGACAACCCCGTAGGCAGGCCGTTTCATTTGTGATAGGAAGTAAAGCATATATTGGCACAGGAGAAGGCACAGGAGGTTTATTGAAAGATTTTTACGTCTATGATGCCCAAACAAATTCGTGGGATCAAATTTCTGATTTTGCAGGTACGGCGCGAAGACAAGCCGTGGCATTTACTTTGGCTGGGAAGGGTTTTCTAGGAACAGGAGACGACGGTATAAAAAGAAATGATTTTTGGATGTATAATCCTCAAACAGATCAATGGATTTTAAAAGCTCAATTCCCGGGCATAGCTCGATCGGGTGCTTGTGCATGGTCAAATGGGCCCACTGCTTTTATAGCTACGGGCGAAGGCGCTGATTTTTCTTTTTTGAATGATCTTTATGAATACAATTATTATACGAATAGTTGGGTGCAACGCGCAAGCTTACCCGGCAGTCCTCGTAAAAATGCCATTGCCTTTTGTTTAGATGGGGTAGGGTATGTTGGAACAGGGTACAACAATCAATTTTTGGATGATTTCTATGCTTACTATCAATTAGTTGGATCAGATGAATTAGTGGGCGATCAAGTAGATGTTCATACGAATCTAACTCAAAATAGTGTTTTCATAAATTCAAAAAATGATTTAATCCAATCTGTTATAGTTGTTAATTCCCTTGGACAGAAAATTCAGGAAATTAAAAATATCGAACAAGAAAATTATTTGTTGAACATACAGGATTTTCCAACCGGAACCTACTATGTTTCTATTGAATGTCACTCCTTACGAACAATAAATTCAACAATAGTTAAATTATGATTAGGTATCTTCCTATTATCGCTATTGCCCTTTTTTCTTGCACGGACCAAAGTGAAGTTAATAAGGTGAGTTCAACTACTAATTCAAATCAACAGCCAAAAGTAGAAAATAGCGCGCCACGCGATAAAAATGTGGATACTACCAACAATGTCATTACAACCAGTGATTATTCTGTCAAGAGCACAAAGCTAGAAAACGGCTGGGGATATGAAATTTACAAAGGTTCAAAACTTGTGATAAATCAAAAAAACATACCCGCAGTTCAAGGAAATCAATCTTTTAAAACAGAAACAGATGCCATAAAGGTAGGAGAATTTGTAGTAACTAAACTCTTGAAAAATCAGTTTCCTCCAACCCTATCACTTGAAGAGTTAACATTGCTTGGCATAGCGTTTAACCAATAATTTGTTCAAGAAGCCATAATTAACGCACTTATTAAAGTATTAACGTTAATTACTTTCTTTCCTTTTAGGTAGGCTAGTAATCATAAATTGTATATTTACTCAACATTTAAAAATTAGTATATGAAAAAAGTTCTATTATCAGGAATTGCGACAATTTTTATGCTTGCTTCAAGCGTAATTGCTCAAGAGTCTTCGGATAAACCGATGAATGCAAATTGGGGTGGTTTTGATTTTGGTTTTGCCTCAATGAATACTTCAAATGAATGGAACAATAAATTATTACAATCATCTAGCATTGGGATTAATTTAATTGAATATAAAGTACCAATTTTCAAACAATATTTAGGGTTAACAACTGGTTTAGGGGTTAATTTTAGAACATTTACATTTCAGAACCAGTATGCTATGGTATCGACAGATAGTACGATTTCACTTCAAACTGGAAATCCAACGTTGTATGACAGTCTTGCTTCCATTCGATATTCAACATTTAACCAAGGATTTATACAACTTCCAATATTACTTGACTTTTCAACAAAAACGAGACAAGCAAAGTCGGTTGGTATTTCTGCTGGCGTAATAGGAGGTTTGCGAATGTATGCTAACCATCAATTACGTGGAAAATACAGCAATGGAGACAGGTTTATAAATCAGATGAGAGATGATAAACGCTTCCATTCAAACTTATTTGCTTTGGATGCTACCGTTCGTGTTAGTTATGGTGCAATTGGAGTGTTTGGTACTTATAGTCTGACCTCAGTTTTCCACAAAGAGGCAGCACCGAAGCTCAATCCTTTTTGTGTAGGGATTAGTATTAATGTTGACTACAACGAAGATTCTGACAGGGATGATGTTGAGGAAATTCCAGCGCCACCAACAGATAATGGAAGAAGAAGAAGGTAATTGATTACAACCAATGAGCCATTTAAGGCGCATCACATCTTCAGAAACCCATACTCATATACCTTAGGCTGAATCTTCTCGGCCAAAATGGATAGTTTATTTCTTAGTTCGCTGATTAAAGCTGTGTATGTTGGATCATCACTTTTGGAATTCATTCTGCCTTGTGCGTTTCTGCCTTGGAAATACGCTCGGATGTCATACAAACTTGCGTTGACGTTGTAGGGTTTTGACTCTCTTCCAAATCCTGAGTTTGACGAGGGTTGTGCGTGGTAATATTTCCACAATTCTCGACCGGCATCGAAAACAGCGGTGGCTTCTTCGGAAAAATCCAGCGGTTTTCTTTCTTGCGTTTTGCCTTGCTCAAAAAGTGTGTCTCCACTTGCTTCCGGGCCAATTTTCCCTTTGATGAAATCGGTCATAAAATGACTCTCAAACTTCGCTTGCGCATTTACTTCGTATTCTGTAAAGGGAATCCAATGGTTGGTGCCTTCCGAACTTGTGATTTTATTTTGGCTATGAAATAAGGTAAATGCCAAACAATCGTTCTGAAATTCTTGATCGCTAATCCATTCGTTTGAAGGGAATAAAAATTGGTCACGGTCATTTAACCAAGTTGATTCAAAACAATGTCGAACCGAATAATAAATTATTGCGGGGATTAAATTTGTTTCATTTATTAAAAAGTATATACCATGTCTTTTTCCGATATTATCTATTAAGGCAATATAATTATTGTTTTGAAAATCAGGTGCATCTGCCATTAGAACCCCTTTAAAAATTGATTCTTTCGTTTTATAATTTCTTAACCAATCGTTTACTCGACCTTTTTGATTATCATAAGAATAAATGTTCTTACTCTTTATCCAATTTCCATCATTATTATATACATCTGCCTCAAAAGTTGAGAATACATTTTTAATTTTAGTATCCCAGATAAAAAAGCCAATTGGAAAATCACCATTTACATTATCAAATGTATTAGCAGGAACAAGAAATAATTTTTCAAGGTTAGCTAAAAAATTATTTCGAAAAACCTTAGAATTAGAAGCACTAACAACCTTCAAAGTAGAAAATTCAGCGATTATACAATTATATAATTCATAATAAATTCTTGCTAAAAATTGTGCAAATAATTCTGGTGCAACCTTATTTAATTTTTCATTGTATTTATTGTAAATTTTCGATTGTTGTAAGTTGCTTCGATTTATACTTACTTTCCCATTACTTTCCGCATACGGCGGATTGATATACACCACCAATTTCTTGCGTTTTTCCTCACTACTAATGATGTCGCACAAGCTATCGGGCATTTTTCCGCCTTTTGAAATGGGAACAAAATCATCGTTCAGAAAATCAAATTGAAACACATTTCCTTTCAATAAGTTGGCGCCGTGGTCAATGCGTTCGTGAATTACGTTCACATCGGCTTGGTCTAAGGTACTTGCGTAAATGTTGTATCTATTGGTCAATCCTGCTAGCAGATTTCCCGTTCCGGCAGCGCAATCCCAGACATAATAGTCGTCTTGCCAATTTTCACCCAAATAATCTGTTAGGTATTTTTGCGACAATTCAACCCAAATACGCGGCGTAAAAAAAGCTCCTTTTCGTTCTCGAATGTCTTGTGGTACCAATAAATCACGTCGTTCGATGATGTATTCTTGAAATTTCTTGATGGGCGGTCGTTTGTAACGTTTCCAAAATTGCAAATAGGTGTCCTTGTTTTTCAATCCAATGGTGGCATCAAACATTTGCTTGATGTTTTCCTTGGCAATTTTATAGCCTTGATTTTGGTACACCACGAACAAATTATCGCGAATGGATGAATCGTCTTCGAGTTGCTGCGTGTCTTTATCATCCACAAACAAGTCCGCCAAGAAAAAATCACTGTCGAGGATGTTGGCTTTTTTCAGATCATCCCAGGGGGTGTCTATTTGCGGTTTCACAATTTCGAGCCAGCGTAAGTAAATGGGAATAAAATTATTTTTGTCGATTTTTAATTTACTCGTTGAGGTGGATTTGGCAATGTTGTTTTTAATGAAAAACTCGAGATCTTTTTCGTCTTTTTGGTAATCGAAAACGAACGTGTTTTGTTGTAAGTTAGTTTCAATTCGTTCCTTAATGAGAAGGAACTCTTTGGTTTCGTGGTTGCTAGGTGTAACGTTCCAATTGAAATCATTGAGGTAAAAAATATCCTGAACGGCAATGTAGGGTACAAAAGCAATTTTTTTAAAATCAAAAGCGCCTAAAAAAGCGGGAGGCATGGTTTTGTCGAAAGTCCGTGCTTTTCCAATCGTTAAAATTAATTGCACGAACATGGTCACAACATCAAAATTTCCTGTTTTCGCTTCTGCCCAAAGCAAAGGTGTTCGTTCGAATAGTTCATTTTGTTTAGCAAAGACCGAAAAGTCAATGTTGCCAATGATTTCGGTGGTATCGAAATTCTTGAACCAATCTGCACCGACCTTGTTTTTCAGTTCTTCTTCGCGTATGTTTTTATATTTCATCGATGCAACTGAATTAGGTTATCAATTGCCTTGAAATCAAAATCTGCATTTACAGGTAGCAAACGCTTTTCAGAGAAATAAAAGAATGAATTTATTGATTTTCTTGCCATAAGTTTTTGATTAAAAGCTGGCGAGGCTCTTAATCTTTGAAGCAAAAAAGAAGGTGTGGAACTATCCGTTTGCTTATTTTCAATTCGGGTACCTGAGAGAACCCAATGCACAAATAAGTACGAATAGCCCACACCCGTTTAGGTGTGAGCCTCCGCATCTTATTCTCGTGCATTTGTTGAAATTTCTCAGGTTTCGAATTGAGAGAATAAGAGCTTAAAGCTCAGCAATATGTTTAATTTTTATCTGTCTATAGTTTCAATTTTTCGTTAGTTATTTTTGTAAATAAATTTAAAAAGGATAGTTTTTCATCCTTCCAAAGAGTTTATTTATAATGTAAAATTAGGCAAAAAAGCAATCTTTAATTGAGGAAATTCCAATTTTAATATCAAATGATATTTAACAATAAAATTCCAGCAATTAAACCGACTATAATTGAAATAGCCATAACAAAAAATGCAGATTTGCGCATAGCGCCTTTATAGGCTTTTGTTAATTCATTTTGTTCACTTGAAAAATAGGCGCCAATGGGTTTAAGTTCCATTAATTTTCGATACCCCAATGCTGCAAAAACAGGTAAAATCAAAAAAATCATCAAGAATAATTCAGTTGGTAGAAGTGCTGCAGATAGTGTAAAAAGAAAGTACAAAACATTGTTAAATCCGTGATAATAAAAAATAACACTTTTATGATAATCCAAGGAGTATGAAAAATTTTTAATTCTCTTTGAAATAAAATAGAGTTGGAGGATCAAAATGGCAATAGCCAAAGGAATATACCCTGTTGAAAAAAGAAATGCCATAACTTTGGATTGAAATACCTCAACCTCCCCAGGTTTTAAGGAACCTGTTATATAATAATTGATTGTTGAAAAATGCTCCAATGACACTTTTTCCCAGTCAATAATAAAACCATTGAATAACACAAAATAACCACAAATAGTCATCATAAATTTAACCGGATTTACATATGTTAATTCATTGTTTATGGATGCCTCTACAACTTTTTGAGGGTTTTTATATAAATCAATAACGGTTCTAACAAGCCCGCTTTCATAGCCTATTCCTTCTTTAAAAAGTGTAAAAAAGAATGTTTTGTTCATGATTGAACTTTGTGATTAGCCGTGATTAGATTTAAAGTCAAGAGACCGATTTTCATAATTGCATTCCATTTAAAAAATAATAGCTAAAAATGATAACTATGAAAACTAGAGTTATCAAATAAATTGATTTTTTTTGAGTTGACTGATATATTTTGGCCATTTCAACCTGTTCTTCGGTTAAATAGTTGCCAATTGGTTTTAATTCTACGAATCTTCTAAAACCCAAAAGAAAAATGAACCCATAACCAGTAATTACAAAAAATAAAATTTTTGAGCTTAACAAACCTGCAAGAATAGAGAAAATGAAAGTTATTAATAGGTTAATTCCATTATAATAAAAAAGAACATCCTTATGATAATCAAATTGGGCATAATCAAGTTTCACCTTTTTTGAAATTAGAAAAAGTTGAATGATGATTAAACCTATGTTTAAAGGAATAATTCCATTTGAGAATGCTATCGCCATTATTTTTGCCTGAAATATCTCGAAATCATTCAATTTTGTGGACCCTGATAATAGAATTTTTATTTCTTTGTAGTGATTAATAGCTACCGTATCCCAATCAATAAAAAAACTATTAACCAGCAAATAATAACCGCAAATGGTCACTAAAAATTTTACAGAATTAACGTATTTGTAATCATTTTTAGCCGCTGCTTGGACTACAATTCTAGGGTTTTTAAGTAAATCAATTAACGTTCTAAAAAATCCGCTTTCATAACCAATTCCCTCTTTGAATAACTCAAAGAAAAATTTCTTATACATAATTAGCCATTATTTAATCGGCAACGAAAATTCGCTTAAATCAATTTCGTATAAATCGTAATTTGCTTTTTCACCAGAGGTAGTAACAGATGCAACATACCCTTTTTTAAACTCTGGATAATACGAAAAATGCGTGTCATCAGTAAAGGAGTTTACCAAAGAGCCTAAATTCACCGGTTGTCCAAAAACACCGCCTTTTAGTTCAGAAACATAAATGTCTAGTCCGCCCATTCCTGGTAATCCATCTGAACTGAAGAATAAAAATTTACCATCTGGCGTGATGTACGGTGTTGTCTCTCTTCCAGTTGTGTTGATGTAGTCAGGCAATGCTTCTGCCTTACCCCAAGTATTTCCGTCTTTTTGAACCCGATAAATATCTGTTGATTTTTTATCTCCTTTGCGATCAGAAACAAAATACATGGTTTTTCGGTCGGCCGTCATTGTTGCAGATCCGTCGTAATAGGAAGAGTTAATCGACTTGTTATCAATAGCCTTTGGTGATCCCCATTTGCCAGTTGAAGCACTTAAGGATAATTCAAAAATATCAGAGCTTGAGGTCGTTGCTTTATCCATTGATTCATTGTTTATAGTCATTAAAGCATATTTCCCATCATTAGAAACATAAGTGAGCGCATCAAATCCTTTTGTGTTCCATTTCAAGGCGTTTGTTACACTGTCCCAGTCATTGATTTCAGCATTCCACAATGACATATAAATATCTTCAAAATAATCTTGGTCTTCGACATTCATTGTACGACCCTTTGTATCAGATTTTCGTGCCGTAAAATACAGAACGCGGCCGCTATCTGCTAAAATGGGTCCATATTCTGCATAATTGCTATTGACATTTCTACTGAGAATAGATTTTTTAACCGGCTTATTCGCTGCCTTTTCTTTCATCGCAAATTCTACTTGCTGAATTCTAACAGGAATTTGAAATGCTTTTTTTAGTGAGCCAGAGAGCTCGGTATTGGCAATTTTATAATAGCGTAAGGCAGTGTCTAAATGACCCATTGCATGATTAACTTTGGCGAAATGCTCATAAAAATCAGGGCTAGGTTTGCCCTCAGATAATTTTAATGCTGATTTAGCCTGGGAAAGAGATAAGGAATAAAAATTTAAGTCGTAGTTTGCTAAACTTATGTAAAACATTGCTTTCCAGTTACTCGGGTCTTTCGCCGCGGCATCTTTGAATTTCCCCAAAGCATCTTTGTTTTGTCCAATGGAATAAAGTTCAATCCCGTCATTGAGCAATTTTACGGCCAACGCCTTATTAATGATTCCTTTAGACGTATCTCTCGGATCACTGTATCTTTCGAATGCGAAAGAGTTTCCGAGTAAAACAAAGAAGGTGAGTGAAAGTAAAAAATGGTTCATACATGTAATTTTAAGTAAAGATAATTTTTTTTGCAAAAAAAAGCCGAAACATTATTTCGGCTTTAACAAATTTGCTTTGTAGTTTTATTTTCCAATGAAATCTTCATACGAAACTACTTTGTCTTTCAAGCTTGCTTCGGTTTTGAATAAATTGATAAGTTTATCTTCCGCTAGACGACTGATAATAGCATCAGTTTGTTTTTTGTCTTGAAGAAACTTCATAGCACTTTGTGTCAATTCCTCTTCATCTACTTCAAATATTCCGTAATTCGAATAATTGGTTCTTAGTAAATGTTTTGTGAAATTAATTAACTCCATTTGGTCAATCACAAGATTGTGTTTGTCAAACAGTGTTTTTTCAATTAATTGCCACTTGAGCATATTTCTATACCCATCATATTCTGAATCAATTTGTTCATCTGTTACAGGCTTATCGTTTACTTGCTTAATCCATCTTTTTAGAAAGTCATCTGGAAAGTCAGCATTTACTTTTTCCATTAAGGAATCGTATATCGTTCTATAAAGTTTTTTATCTGAATCTTGTTCAAACATCTTTTCCAAATCGGATTTAATGCGTGCAAGAAATTCATCTTCGTTGGTAACCGTAGCATCAGGATACAACTTCAAAAACAATTCTTCGTTCAAGTCTGCCAATTCCATCGATTTGATTTCATTGATGGTATATGAAAACAAAGACCCAATATTTTCTAATTCATCTTCTTTTACTCCTAACATCGCAGCTTTGTCCTTTGGACCTTTAGAAACATCATTAGGATTTAATTCAATTGAATCTCCAATTTTTTTCCCAACGAACATTTGTCGTGCATCATTTGAATCCAAAAATTCTAGAGAAATAGAAGAGGTATGATCTATTCCGCCTTCTTTTACTGATTTATCGTCGTTTAATTCAACAAATCGACCCAAGATGAGGTCTTTTTCCTTCACTTCATCTGAACTAACTAATTTTCCATATCGTCTGCGAATGTCTTCAGATTGTTTGTTGATTAGATCTTGATTAACATCTACTTTTTCAAAATCAAAAGAATCTTTTTTTGTAATAGTAACGTCAATTTGAGGAGGGAAAGCGATTTCATAAACAAATTCAAAATCAGTTGGATTAGAAAAGTCTCCACTGAAACCATTTTCCTCAACAGGAATTGGATTGCCCAATAAGTTTAATTTTTCTTCAGAAATGTAATTGTTGATGGCATCTGTTACCATTTTAGAAACTTCATCAAACAAAACAGATTTGCCATATTGTTTCTGTATCATTCCCATCGGAGCGTGTCCAGGTCTGAAACCAGGTATTTTGGCTGTTTTTCTATACTTTGATAGGGTTTCTGAAACTTTTGATTGATAATCTTCAGGAGTTACTTTAACTTTTAATCGTGCATTCAATGCATTCAAATCCTCGCGAATAACGTTCATTTTTTTTCATTAAGTTATTAAACAAAAAATGGCCTCGAAAGAGACCATTTAGTGCGGATGGAGGGACTCGAACCCGCACACCTCTCGGCACTAGATCCTAAGTCTAGCGTGTCTACCAATTTCACCACATCCGCAATTATATCAAATCATTCGAAGTCACGTTAGACTTCTTTGCGTGTTTGCCATCCCGATAGCTATCGGGATCACCACATCCGCAATTATATCAAATCATTCGAAGTCACGTTAGACTTCTTTGCGTGTTTGCCATCCCGATAGCTATCGGGATCACCACATCCGCAATTATATCAAATTTATTCGAAGTCACGTTAGACTTCTTTGCGTGTCTACCATCCCGATAGTCCCGATAGCTATCGGAATCGGGATCACCACATCCGCAATTATATCAAATTCAGGTAGAAGTCACGTTTGTCTTCTGGAATTTCAATTTTTCACCTTTTTAATGATTAAACATTCACTTAAAGGGCTGCAAAGATACAGATTATTTAAAATCAAACAAATTTTGAACAATACTTTTTTGGGTATAAGTCGCTTATTTTCTCTTCTGCTTTACGTGAAAGAAATTTTTACATTCTTAATGATTCCGAGAATCAGTGGTATACATTACTTAAAAATAAAACCAAAAAGGCAGAAATTAAAGCAAAATGCTGAATTTTCGGATGTCCACTTAAGTTGAGTTCAAGATGTTTAGAATGTTTTGCTAAATATACTCCAATCAAGACAAAAAGTAAATCAAGCCAATCAAAAGTACCATCTGTTAAATGACAAAGCTGACAAAACTCTAATCCCAACGCATAAATTGCGGGAAGAATATAAACATGGATAGGAAAATAAAATAATTTTTTTTCAAATTTATGAGCGAAAATGGAAGCTACATATACCCAAATGCCCCCTGGTAAGGAATAAATAATCCAATTAGGAACTGGAATAATTTCTTGTATTCTTTGCTTTTCTTGCAATCCGTCGAATCCAAATGTTGAAAAAAATTGATTAAAAAGAATTGTTTTGTCACGAAATAAAAAATAGATAGATGCAGCTAGAAATGCTAATGAAAATAAGTATAAATAATTGAAAATAAGATTTTTATGTTTTTCAACTTCCATAGATTAGTGCTTTTTGAAAAACAAAAGTAATGTAATTTCATTTCAATGGTTTGCGCTAAAAATTTGCCATTTCTGCATCCATTTTTTGTACCTTTGACCTATGAAGTTTGTTTATCCGGAGTTTTTATGGGGTTTAACCGCGCTCTCTATTCCGATAATCATACATTTATTTCATTTTCGAAGATATAAAACGCTCTATTTCTCGTCTCTCAAGTTTTTACAATTTCTCGACCAACAACAGAAATCTGTTCGGAAAATAAAGCATTGGATTATTTTGGCTTTAAGAATGCTTGCAATTGTGTTTTTAGTTTTAGCTTTTGCCCAACCATATAAGCCTGTAGATGAATCATTGAACGAAATAGGAAGTCCTTTTCTGTCTATTTATATTGACAATTCATTTTCGATGTCAGCCAAGGGAACTGAAGGAGAGTTAGTGTCTGAAGCCAGAGAAAAGGCGCGAAAAATGCTCAATGAAGTTCCTTTAGAAACAAGAGTTTTGTTACACACAAACTTAATGAATGGCATTGAAAGCAGATTGATTTCTAAAGTTGAGGCACTTGAAATGTTGGATAAAATAAAACCAACGTCCATGCGTAAATCTATTGATGAAGTAATAGAATGGGAAAAAAACATTGTAAAAAATGAAGAGGTACGTCAAAAAAAATTAGGGGCAAAACAATTTGTATTATTCTCTGATTTTCAAAAAAATCAAACACGCTTTGATCAATTGACAAAGGATGAACAAGGCTACTATTATCCCATTCAATTAAAACCACAACAAGCATCAAATATTACAATTGATTCGGTTTGGTTTAGCTCACCTGTTAGAAAATTAGGTGAAAATTCTGAATTAAATATTCGATTAGTTAATCATGGGGATGTCGTCTTAAACAACATTGATGTGTCTTGTTCGGTCAATTCTATTAAGCGAGATTTTGTAATTGATTTACCTGCAAACAAAAAGACAACCACCACTATAAATTTCACAGACAATGCTCCAGGATACAAGGCTGGAAAAATCTCAGTCAATGACAAACAACTATTCTGGGATGATGATTTTTACTTTTCATATTTTTTAGATGACCATACGAACGTATTGGTAATAAATGGCCCCGATGCAACAGATGCCATGAATAAGGTTTACAGTCTTGAAAAATACTATAAATTGAATGTGGTTGAATTAGGTTCTTTTTCCAAGGATCAATTGAACCAAACAGATTTAGTTGTTTTAAATGGAGTAAATGAAATTTCATCTGGTCACAGCTCCATGCTTTTAGAATTTGTTCAAGGCGGTGGCGCACTTGGTCTTTTCCCAGGAGCTACAATTGATAAAGGTTCTTGGAATTCATTTCTTAATCAAGTTCAATTGCCTTCCTTTGGTGGCATAGTAACTTCAGGCACAAAAATAAAAACACTTGCTTTTGATGATCCTTTTTTCAATGGTATGTTTGAGAAAAAAAGCACAAATATTACCTTGCCTGCGGTTTCTCAGTTGTATCAAACTCAGCGTGGTTCAATGTCGCGATCATTTGACTTAATAAATCTTCAAAATGGACTGCCATTGTTTTTGCGCTCAAGTACAGGAAGTTCTGTGTTTTTATTTACAAGTTCCTTAGCAAGTTCTTTTAGTTCATTCACTTCAGATGCTCTATTTCCTTCAATTTTACTTAGAATGGCTGAGATGAGTCAGCGTAAAACACCAATTTACTTGACTATTGGTAAAGAATCGAGCTTTCCTTTAAATAAAAAAACAAAAAGTGAATCACCCGTTCATTTGAAAAACAAAGAAATAGATTTTATACCCAAAACTGAACAATTGGGGATGATGACCTACTTCATTTTACGAGGGAGTGAAGCAGTTGAAATGCTAAAATCTGGAACGTTTGATATTGTTGATGAAGACAAAATCGGCACTGTTTCTTTGAATTATTCGAGAGAGGAGTCAGATGTTGTATACGCAAATGAAAAAGAAATTGTTGACGGACTAAAAGATAAAGGGATAAAACAAGTGTCATTTAAGAAAATTAATGAAGGACAAAGTTTAGCTAAAATTGAGTTGGATAAGCCCGCTGAATATTGGCGTTGGATGTTGATAATTGCCCTACTTTTTCTGGTTTCAGAGTGGGCTGTTTTAAAATTTTGGAAGTAATATTGTAAAAATTCAAAACTGAATGAAAATTCTTTTAAAATCGGTACTAATTTCAGATGCTTCTTCCTCTTTTTTTGGGCAAACGAAAGACTTATTAATCGAAAATGGGATTTATCTGAAAATTGAAGATTCTATTTTTGATGAGGAAGCACAAATTATTCAACACGAAGGATTGCAGATTTCTCAAGGATGGGTTGATTTAAAAGCCGATTTTTGTGACCCAGGCTTAGAGCACAAAGAAACAATTGAGTCTGGCTTAAACGTAGCTGCAGCAGGTGGATATACGCATGTTTTTGTGACTCCAAATACACACCCCCCAATTGATGGAAAATCGCAAATTGATTATTTGTTAAAGAATTCTGAATTTCATACTGCTCAACTTCATCCAATTGGATGTGTAACTGAAAAACGAGATGGGCAAAATCTTGCGGAAATGTATGATATGTTTCAGCAGGCAGGTGCAAAAGTCTTTTCGGATGATCAAAAATCACTTAATGCTGGAATTTTATATCGTGCCTTATTATATTCAAAGAATTTTGGAGGAAAAATCATCACTTTTTGCAGGGACGAATCGCTAACTTCAAATGGGATGGTTAATGAAGGTCTTGCAAGTACAAAAACGGGTTTAAAGGCAGATCCATCCATCTCTGAAATTATCCAATTAGAACGAAATATTCGTTTGTTGGAATATACAGGTGGAAGACTACATATTTCGGGGATTTCCACAGCGGAAGGGGTAGAAATTCTAAAAAATGCAAAAGCGAAAGGACTTGATATTACTGCAGATGTGCATGTCATGAATTTAGTTTTTAATGAATTGGAATTGTTAGATTTTGACACGAATTACAAAGTGCTTCCAGTTCTTCGTACTGAAAACGATCGACTAGCCCTAATTGATGGCGTTTTAGAAGGAATTATTGATACAGTTGTATCCGATCATCGACCATTAGACCTTGAAGAGAAAGACCTTGAGTTTGATCATGCCGGATTTGGGACCATTTCATTACAAACAGTTTTTGCAGCACTAAATACTTCATTCGGAGAAAACACCCAGCAATTTATTAATGCATTAGCTATAAAATCAAGACAGGCTTTTGCCTTGGAAATAACACCAATTGAAGTGAATGCTACTGTAGACGCAACGCTTTTTGATACATTAACACCTTGGGTATTTACCAAAGAAATAAATCTCTCAAAATCAACTAATTCTCCTTTTATGGGCAAACAATTGGTTGGTAAGGTTCACGGGATTTTAAACAAAGATAAATTTACTTATATTGACCAATAGTACATGTCAAAAAGATCCTTTTTAAAAGAATTTATTCGAGAAAATAAAACTGTTGGTTCATTGACACCAAGTTCTCGCTTTTTAGCATCAAAAATGGTTGACAATATTGATTATACTTCGGTAAATGTAATTGTAGAATTAGGTCCAGGTACAGGTGTATTTACAAGGAGAATGGCTAAACACCTTCCAGCAAATGTTATTTTATTGGTTTTTGAGTTAAACGAAGAGTTTTTTTCACAACTAACAAAAGAGTTTAATCAGGCGAATATTGTAATTATTCACGATTCCGCAGATCAAATATTGAAATACTTGAAAGAATATAATTTTGAATCTGCTGATGTTGTTATTTCATCACTTCCATTGGCTAATTTTGACGAAAACCTTCGCTCTTCAATACTAACAAACGTTTACCAATCATTGCATGAAAAAGGTAAATTCATTCAATTCCAGTATTCTTTGCAAGCGAAGAAACTATTGATGTCTATGTACAAGGAAGTTAAAGTAGGTTTTACAGCATTGAATATTCCACCCGCATTTGTTTATTCGTGCGTTAAGTAGATAAATTAGATCATTTTCCATCAATTTTTTCTAGTCCCTTAACTAAATTGTAACCTAATATGATAAAATGAGTTCACTTTTAATATGAAGTACATTTTAATTTTTGGATTCCTTTTTACCTGCTCATTAAGCTATGCACAAGACAGTATTTGCTTGTTTTTCGCCTTTGATAGTTATAAACTTTCAACGAAGTCAAAGGCAGACTTAAAATCACTTTCAACACAAGCTATAACAGCTATTTACGGTTATACAGATGACCGCGGTGATGCTACTTATAATAAAAAGCTAGCTCAAAAACGTATCAATTCAACCTTAAATTATTTGGGGCTTACTGCATCTCCAGCAAAAGCCTTCGCAATAGGTGAGGATATATTAAATTCTTCTATACATTCAGAGAATCGAAAGGTAGTAATTTACTTTAATCAAAATGAAAAAGTAGGTACTAGTAATATTCCAAAACCGACAATTGAACCTAAACTAGAAAAAGGCATTGGTGACCAGATTGTTAAGGCAAAAATAGGGGATAAGATTAAGTTAAAGGCCTTGAATTTTCAACCCGGGTTGGATATTTTACTTACTGAAGCACTTCCTACACTTGATGAATTGTTGAAAGTAATGAAATCAAATCGAAATTTAGTGATAGAAATTCACGGGCACATTTGTTGTGCATCAGCGGATTATGCAGATTTATCTACTGCTCGTGCATACAGAGTTTTTGAATATTTATTGAATAACGGAATAGAAGCTGAACGGATTTCCTACACAGGCTTCGGAGTTTCACAACCAATTTACGCTATACCTGAAAGAACAACGGAAGAAGAAAAAGCAAATAGAAGGGTAGAGATTAAAATTGTCAGCAATTAGAAAGTATTTACTTTCCAGTATAAAATTCCTTTAAATAGTTGGGCTCAAAATAGGTGAGGTCTGCAAATTCTTTTTTAATGAATTTTTCATATGCAATTTCAACTTGACCAGAAGCAGAAAGTGGAAAAGTGTCGTCAAAGACGATATTTCGCCCAGACCATAGTTCTTTGCATTTAGAACCACCATCTCCTATACATACAAAAGGTTCAAAATCTCGGTAGGAATTTTCATCTACAATATCAGCAGATAGCATTTTAATCGTTGACCGATGTTTGTTAAAAATGGTTGAATAAACCTCCATGCGACGGGCGTCGAGCATAACACAAATAGTATTTTCAGGATACATAGTTCTTGCGCAGTTTTCAAAGGCACTTAGGGTATCAATGGAAATAAGTGGAATGTTCTTAGCAAAACAAATGCCTTTTGCCGTAGCTGCGCCAATTCTTAATCCGGTATATGAGCCAGGGCCTGAGGAAATGGAAACCGCTGAAAGCTGATCGAAATTAATGGAATTATTAGTAAGTATGTCTTGAATAAAAAGGGTGAGTTTTTCGCCGTGGATGTATTGATCATGATGTATTTCAATTACATCTATGAGTTTTGAGTCAATTGATAATGCAACGGAACATGTTTTTGTAGCTGTTTCAATGTGTAAGAGGGTTGTCATTTTCTATAATTTTTCCTCAAATTTGAAACCAATACCGTGAATGTTACTAATGTGTAAGGTGGAATCTTCTTTTAAATACTTCCGGATTTTAGTGATAAAAACGTCCATACTACGACCTACAAAATAGTCATCCTGTCCCCAAACCGCATTTAAAATAATATCTCGGGGCGTAACTTGATTTTTGTACTTTATTAATATTTTGAGTATTTGGGCTTCTTTTTTTGTGAGTGTTTTTTGAAAAGTTGATGTAGATAATAAAAAGTTCTCTGTATCAAAAGTATATTTCCCAATTTTAAACACCTTTTCTTCGTCTTCTTCGACCTTAATGTTGACCCTCCTCAAAAGTGCTTTTATACGTAGTTGCAATTCTTCAGAACTAAACGGTTTTGTGAGATAGTCGTCGCCACCAACTTTAAATCCTTCCACCCGATCTTCGGTCATTGATTTTGCGGTTAAAAAAAGAATGGGCACATTGGGGTGTGTTGCACGAATTTCTTTTGCCAACGTAAACCCGTCTTTTCGGGGCATCATCACGTCAAAAATACATAAATGATAGGTCCTCGCGTGAAATTCTTGAATCGCCTCAATTCCATCTAGACATAGCTTTATGTCATATCCTTGTGCCTGAAGTTCATCACTAATAATAAATCCTAAATTGTAATCGTCTTCAACAAGTAAGATGGATGGTTTCATAGAAAAAGTAATAGATGCGAAGTAAATCAATTTTACTGAAAAAATCAAGAGCCCTTTCTTGAGAAAAGAGCTCCTGACAATCAACCTAACCTACTACTACTTTACAAAAGTAAGCATTTTTTATTAATTGACAATCATCTTGTGGTTATTAAAATTAAAAAAAAATTGCGGGTAGTGACAAATGACCATTGTGAACTACAATTAGTTACAAATCAAGCTACCATCTTCATTGTTATTCTTACTTTAAGAAAACATTAAATATTAATGAAGGAACAACAATACAATTATATTCTTCCGTAATTTTATAAAAAAAAATGTCTGTAATTTTAATTGTTGATGATGAAGAAGATATAAGGCAGATATTGTCATATAATCTTAAAAAAGAGGGTTTTGAAGTTATAGAGGCAGCTCGTGGAGATGAAGCCCTTCTTCAAGTAAATAAGCGTAAACCAGATTTAATTTTACTAGATGTTATGATGCCTGGGATGGATGGCATTGAGGTATGTGAAGTTTTGAAAGCCAACCCTGAAAACAGATCTATTTTGATATGTCTATTAACAGCAAGATCAGAAGATTACAGTCAAATCGCAGGTTTGGATGCCGGGGCAGATGATTATGTTACTAAACCTATTAAACCAAAGGTTTTAATGAGTAGGGTACATGCATTAATGCGCAGGAAAGAGGAGCCTGTTGTTGTTGAAGAGCCTCAAAAAGGGTTTGAAATTAATCGTGAAAAATATATAATTGAAAAAGACGGTAAAGAAATTCGTTTACCCAGAAAAGAGTTTGAACTTTTGGCTCTTTTAGCAAGTAAACCAGATTATGTATTTAAACGTGATATTATCCTAGAGAAAGTTTGGGGAACAGATATCATTGTAGGGGACAGAACCATTGACGTACATATTCGAAAATTAAGAGAAAAGATCGGAGAACAATACATAAAAACGATTAAAGGAATTGGGTATAAATTTATTTTACACCAGTAAATACCGAAATATAAGTCTTTAGCTAAATTAACTTATTTCTTTCTTACCGTTCTTTGTTCAATTCGTTTTTCAAATTTCTCCCCTTTAAAAACACGTTGAACAAAGATTCCTGGAGTGTGTATTTGATTTGGATCTAATT
This sequence comes from Crocinitomicaceae bacterium, assembly GCA_044361535.1. Classification (GTDB taxonomy): domain Bacteria; phylum Bacteroidota; class Bacteroidia; order Flavobacteriales_D; family Crocinitomicaceae; genus UBA952. Next base: position 37,208 of record JBIKIQ010000006.1, on the reverse strand, counting down.
CCCCGGCGTGCACTAAAACTTCCACTTCTGCAATTGTTATTTTTCCTGCCATAGCCATCAATGGGTTGAAATTTCTAGCTGTAGCTTTGTATATTAAATTACCCTCTGTATCCCCTTTCCAAGCTTTTACTATGGCAAAATCTGCAGTTAATGCCGACTCTAAAATATGCGGTTTACCATTGAAAACTCGCATTTCTTTGCCGTCTGCAACCTCGGTACCATATCCAGCGGGTGTAAAAAAAGCAGGTATTCCAGCACCACCTGCGCGACATCTTTCAGCTAAAGAACCTTGTGGAATCAGATCCACTTCAAGTTCTCCAGACAACATTTGACGTTCAAATTCATCGTTTTCTCCGACATATGAACTAATCATTTTTTTAACCTGTTTGTTTTGAAGTAAAAGCCCTAAACCAAAATCATCAACTCCTGCATTATTTGAAATACATGTTAGATTTTTTACTTTCATTTTGACCAACTGATCAATTGAATTTTCAGGAATCCCACACAATCCAAATCCACCAACCATCAGGGTCATCCCATCTTCTACACCAACAAGTGCTTCTTCAACGTCTTTAACTACTTTATTCATGATTATATTCCAAATGGGTTTTCGTTTTTAAATTCTCGACCACCTTTTTCCTCTCCTTTACAGGCGTATTTTTCTTTATCGTAGTTCGGGGGTTCGGGAAAATCATCTGTAGAAATACCAATTTTTGGATCGGCGTAAACTTTGTTCATATAATATCCCCAGATGGGAAGTGCCAGCGTAGCTCCTTGGGCTAATCCTGTATATTCAATTCGAACGCCACGATCTTCTGCACCAACCCATACACCGGTTACTAATTCAGGGGTTAATCCAATAAACCAACCATCTGAGTTGTTTTGAGTTGTTCCTGTTTTTCCGGCAATTGGGTACTTAATACCACCATAAGGCATTCCACTTCTCAAACGTGTTCCCGTTCCTCGTTCAATAACACCTTTCATGAGTTTAAGTGTTTCATAGGCAGCACTTTCATCAAAAACTTCTTTCGGATTTGCATCCGCACTGTAAATCACCCTTCCATTTCTGTCTTCAATGCGTAATATAGTTTGAGGCTTAATAAAGATACCGTGATTAACAAAAACACACTGAGCACCAACCAAGTCAAATAATGAGATGTCAACGGAGCCTAGACACATGGCTGGCGTAATTGAAGCACTAGGTATAGAAATATCCATTGCACGTAAGAATTTCGCGAGTGTTTTTGGCCCAGCGAAACCACCCATTTGCCCCATTAAATAAGCGGTAGTAGGGTTTGATGAACTCACTAATCCTTGTCCAACTGTTCCAGATCCCCCACCTTTAGGACACCATTTTCTGCCAGTATTATTGCCGAGAGTATCATATATTTCAACACAAGTAGATCCACTTACTGGTGAACATGGTTTTGCAACCCCCATATTCATTGCAGTACAATACACGAATGGTTTCATAGTAGAACCAACTTGTCTTTTTCCAGTTCTCACGTGGTCGTATGCGAAGTGTTTAATATCAACACCACCAACCCAAGCCTTTACAAATCCAGTTTGTGGCTCCACGGAAATTAAACCGGCATGTATATATCCTTTATAGTATTTAATTGAGTCATCAGGAGTCATTACTGTGTCAATTTCTCCACGGTAGGAGAAAACGCGCATTTGAGCTGGTTTTTTGAAATTCTTTAAAATTTCTTGGTCACTAGCACCCTCTTTTTTAAGTTGTCTGTATCGATCTGTAGATTTTCGTGCGTTTTGCATGATGCCGTCAATATTTTCTTTTGAGAGTGAATTAGAAAAAGGCGGATTTTTTAGTGTTTTGAAGTTATTATTAAACAACCCTTGAAGCTCAGTTCTCAAATGACGATCTACTGCGTATTCAGCATGTTTTTGCATCCTCAAATCTAGGGTCGTATATATTTTTAGACCGTCCGCATAAATGTTATATTGTAAACCATCTTCTCTTTTATACATGAGAGATCCATCTGGATTTTTTTTGGCAAATAGTTCAGTTAATTCTTTACGCAAGGCCTCTCTAAAATAGGGGGCAACTCCGTCTTTATGATCAACCCTTTGATAATCTAAAATAACTGGTTTGGTTTTTAGCATATCGTATTCTCCACGAGTCAACTTATTTTTTATTGCAGGATTGTTTTTCTCACTATTTTTTAACCACTGCATAAGAACCTGGTTGCGTCTTTCCACTGCTCTTAAGGAATCTTTGGATCTTTTTTCTTCTATTTCGGCTCTGCTAACTTTGGAAACATCAATGCCTTTGTCTAGGGCAATCAAGCGTTCGTAATTTTTTATTTTTGGAGTGTATGGATTATACAAGGAAGGATTTTTACACATACCAACCAACATGGCCGCCTCTTCTTTAGTAACAGTTTTAGCCGTTTTGTTGAAATAAATTTTTGCAGCATTCTCGATTCCAACGGCGTTGTATAAGAAATCAAATTGATTCAAATACATGGTAATAATTTCTTCTTTTGTAAAACGCTTTTCCAATCGAGTTGCAATGATGTTTTCTCGGGCTTTTTCACCAATTCGCTTAAAAATATTATTGTTTAAGTCAATTTCCTCATTTTTCCCCGTCATTTTTGCCAACTCTTCTCTCTCCCTTCTTTGTAGTGTAAAAATGAGCTTGGATAATTGTTGAGTAATTGTTGAAGCACCGCCTGCTTTTCCTGCTTTTCCAACAGCTCTTCCAAGTGCTTTGAAATCTACCCCTGAATGTTCTAGAAAACGTTCATCTTCTGTGGAAATAAGAGCATCTAATATATAGGGAGAAATATTGGCATAAGACATACTGGTTCTATTGACCTTAAAATAACGACCAATTGTATCACCATTTTCAGCTAAAATCAGGGAAGCTTGTAATTCAGGTGGATTATCCAACATAGAAACCGGCGGCATTGAATCTTCCGGTTGAAAAAAAAGTAGTGAAAACACGATCAAAAAAGGAATGAGACAAATTCCCCAAAATACATAAATAACTTTTTTGTTCTTAGTTTGAGTTTTAGGTTCTTTATTTTCTTTCATGAAAGACTCTACTTAAGTTAATAATCTCACAAATTTAACGTAAAACATCCATTCTTTGACTGTCTAATTTTAACAATATGAACATCATAATGGTGAAAGACAAGATGGATGATCCACCATAACTGAAAAACGGAAGAGGAATTCCAATGACAGGGGCAAATCCTATATTCATTCCTACGTTGATGGCAACATGGTAAAAAACGATCATAGCCACACAATAAGCGTAAACCCTATTAAAAACAGAACGTTGTCTTTCAGCAATAAAAACAATTCTTATTAGTATAGCTATGTAAAGTGAAATCAATACAATTGAACCCATGAATCCCCATTCTTCAGCAAAAGGACAAAAAATGAAATCAGTTTCACTTTCAGGAACATGATTTGCACGAACACTCGAAACGGAAGCATTTTTGTAACCTTTACCATTTATACCACCAGATCCAACTGCTGCCATTGCTCTGTTTCTATTGTAATCTTCTCCATCAGGATCCTCTCGCATTCCTAAAAAGAATTCGATTCTTTCTTTTTGGTGTGGCGCTAGACTAGAAAATCCAAAATGAACGGTTAATGTTACTGTTAAAGAAAGGGCATATCCTAATATAACTGCGCTGGTCAGGTTTCCTCTATCCCTTTTTGAGCTATATTGTTGCACTACAAAAAAACCAACAAATCCAATCAATGAAAGGGTTACAATTATAAAGATAAACCCAGAAATTTCAAAGGAGGGAAGAAAAATGAAGGCTACAGCAACTCGTGATGAGAGCATCGTAAAAACAGCCAGAATGATTACAACAAACAAAATGGGAATAAAGTGGGTCCCCACCCAAGTTTGCTTAAACTTTACATTTGGAAAGGAATTAATTAGGTTTAATATTAGGGGATCAAAGGTGATTCCTTCACGATACATTACAAAAAGAAAAGAAGTAAATACAACAAAAGTTCCTGCATCTGGCTGTAATAGGATGAGTACCATAGGAATTAGGATAATCGAAAAAGCCATTAAAACAAGCCGATTATTTTGAACCTTTAAATTTGACTCACTGATAAATTTTGCAAGAACCAATGCCGCAGCTATTTTGGCAAATTCCGCTGGTTGAATCCCCAATGGACCAATTCCAAGCCATGCCCTAGCACCATTGACCGGTGGTAGAAAGAGAACAATTACAAGGAGTAAAAGAACAAACCCATATATGGGAAGCGCAAATTTCCTATATATATCAGAATCAATTAAGTATACGATAAACCCTGAAAAAAGAGCTATGCCTAACCACATTATTTGTTTGCCATAAAGTTGAGAAATATCAAAAATCAACGGATGTTCCTCATTATATGCAACAGAATATAATGTTGTGACTCCCAACGTAACAAGTGAAAGTAGCAGAATTACGAGAATCCAATCTATTCGACCAGTTAGGGAGTTGTTATTTCTCATTCTTTCTCGTTTTCAATATTAGAAAGTTTGGCCTCCATTATTCTTTTCTCTTTGCCTTCGTTTGTAATTTTTCCAGTAAGGAATTTTTCAATAATTAAACTAGCAGTAGGTGCCGCCCATGTTCCTCCAAAACCTGAATTTTCAATAAAAACGGCAATTGCGATTTTTGGATTTTCTATGGGTGCAAAAGCAATGAATACAGAGTGATCTTTGCCATGTGGATTTTGAACAGTACCTGTTTTTCCAGCAATAATTATGTCAGTTAATTTGGCAGAGGTTGCAGTTCCCCCAGATTCATTCACCACGCGCCTCATTCCCTCAATTACTGAAGGAAAATATTTGGAGTCAACCATGGTGTAATTTTTTGTTTTGAACTTCTCTAGAGGCCCCTTGCCTGAAATTGATTTGACAAAATGCGGCGTGTAATACCACCCTTTATTGGCTATTATTACTGCAATATTTGCCATTTGAAGTGGGGTTAATTTCACCTCGCCTTGTCCAATTGATATTGAGCGAATATTGTTGAATTGCCAATTGTGATATCCATACCATTTATCGTAAAAAGCAGGACCGGGAATAAGTCCTTTTTTGACGCCTGTAATATCCGTTTCTAGTTTAACACCAAGGCCAAAACTATTCATATATTTTACCCATTTAGCAAGTCCAATTTCTGCATCAGCAAAAGCATTTTTCTTTTTTCCTTGTTGTATGATTTTTTTCATCACGTAGTAGAAATAGGGATTACATGAATATTGAACTGCTTTTGGAATATCTGTTGCCATTTCGTGACCGTGACAACCAACCATGCTTTTTGTGCATGGGAATCCAGAATTTTCAGTGATAACACCCTCTTGCATACCAATTAATCCTTGTACTAATTTAAATATTGACCCAGGAGGATATTCAGAAGCTAATGGACGAGGGTAAAGCGGTAAATTTGGGTCCTTATTTAGTTTTGGATAATTTTGACTGATGTTTCGTTTGCCAATTAACAAATTCGGATCAAAAGAAGGTGCAGAAACAAAGGTTAATATTTCGCCTGTTGACGGCTCGATAGCAACAATACAGCCCTTTTTGTTTTGCATAAGCTTTTCTGAATAGGCCTGTAAATCTATGTCTAATCCCAGTGTTAAATTAGCACCTGGTTTAGCTATTGTATCGTATTTTCCACCTGCATAGGATTGAATAGCATTATTCATGGCCGAAGTAACCACATATCGAATACCTTTGATGCCTCGGAGCTCTTTTTCATAAAATCTTTCAAGTCCGGTTCTACCAATATTATTGGCCGGTTTATAAAACCGATCTTTCTTGATTTCTTCTCCAGTTACTTCAGCAAGATAGCCCAAAATATTTGCGCCATTAGAGAAGGGATAACTTCGCATACTAGTCGCCTCTTCGTAAAAACCCGGGAATTTATCTAAGAAAGGCGCTATTTTTAATATTTCGTCTAAGGTTAATTCTTTTAGGAAGGGGTACGCCCTCGATTTCATGTAGTTTGACGTTCTTTTTTTTGTGCTTTTATTGTAGTAACTCCCTTCTCCTTCTACAATTTCTTTGAATCGTGAAGCAACCTGCTCTTTCGTCCAGCCTAACATTTTCGCGAATGCTATAGTATCAAAGTTTTTCAATTTTTCTTCTACAAACATGAGGTTGTAGTAGACTTTATTGGAAACTATTTGCTTATTATTTCGATCATATATCGCTCCCCGATTTGGTGTAATTTCTTTTCTTTTTTCAGCAATTTCTTGTGCTCGTAAAACCCAAGATTCATCGATTACTTGCATGTAAAAAAGCCGAATAGCATAGAGTATTCCTACTAAAAAGATAAATACTATGATTACGTATTTTCTGCCCTCTGTATTCATCGGCTTTTTTCTTGTTTAAAGAAAATATATTGTAGAATAAAACACAAAATAAATGTGATTAGGCTGCTAAATATAGTTTTTTTCAGAATCACAAAAAACTCATCAATGCGAAAGGATTCAAGGGAAAAAAACCAAAGATGGTGTACCAACAACATGGTTCCAAATGTTAGAATATGCCAACGCAACCCCATATCCAAAATAGTGGGTTGTTTCAAATTGTCATACCCATCTCGAGGCAAAAAATATTTATATAATGTTGGTCTCAAAAAAGCCATAGTTAATGCTGCTGAGGCGTGTAATCCAAATGTGTTTGAAAAGATATCAATCATAAATCCTAGAAAGAATGAAATTGTCATTACCGAAAAAATATTGTAACTGAATGGCAAAATAGCAATGAAAAGAGGATACACCATTATATGAATTCCAAATCCCGGTTCAATAGCATTTAATACAAATACTTGAAGTAGAAACACTCCTAAAAAACGCAATATGGGGACAATCATTAACGCCATTACTTTTTCTCTTCAATAGGGATATTAGACTCTAATTTTTTTTGTTCTTCTTGCATAAGGTTTTTTACAACGTAAACGTTTTGTATGGATCGGTAATCTTGTGTAAATTTTACAACCACATTCCAAATCGGCCTGCCTTCAACAGGAACAAGTTTTTCAACCCTGCCAACAGGTATTCCTTTTGGGAAAATACCGGATGCTCCCCGGGTGTAAACCAAACTGTTCTTGGCCAACTTCACGTCACTTGATATACCTATTACTGAACCTCGTTGAGGGTCTTTGCCATCCCATTTTAACAAACCATTCAAGCCGCTGGGTTGTATTTCTACATCTATGTTGCTATTCTCGGCTAATACAGATTTTACCAGTGAAAAATACTTACTCGTCATATACACTACACCAACAACTCCTTTATCAGAAAAAACACCCATTCCCACACCTACACCTTGGTCTGATCCGATATTTAGCGTAAAATAGTTATTTCTTCTCGTGACTGTTGAATTAATAACACTACCAGGAATATAGTCATAATGTTGTTTGTAAACAGTATCGTTTTTTTTGATTAATTCCGAAGAAATTTTTACGAAATTGGATAATTGATTCTTGCGGAGACGTACGTTTTCTTGTTGTAACGTAGTATTATTTTCTTCTAAATGAAAAAATTTGAGAAAATCATTTTGCCAGGACAAAAAAGTACCCGATACAGCCCAAGTAGAAGTAAGAAATTGACCCTTTGGATATGCGATATAACTAAAGTAGAAGCTTAAAGCAATTACTTGAAGAAATACAAAATAGATAAAGATTCTAAAGCGTTGAAAAAACGCAATCAAATTCCGCATAAACAAAGTTAAAAAACTCTGCTTAATCTAGGCCATAAAAAAACAAATCAATCGCGAATTAGGAACTGATATTTGTTAATATTTTTTAAAGCGATACTGGTTCCACGTGCAACGGCTCTTAAAGGATCTTCAGCAATCCAAACTGGCAATTTTGTTTTTAATGAAATTCGCTTATCCAAACCTCGAAGCATTGACCCTCCTCCGGCTAAGTAAATCCCAGTTTTATAAATATCAGCTGAAAGTTCAGGGGGAGTTAACTCTAAAGCACTCAATATTGCTTCTTCAATTTTAGCAATGGTTTTGTCAAGAGCATATGCTACCTCAGAATACGTAACAATAATTTCTTTCGGAATACCAGTTACTAAATCACGACCACGTACGGCAAAATCTTCAGGTGGATTATCCAATTCAGGAATAGCCGCTCCAACTTCAATTTTTATTTGTTCTGCCGTTCTCTCACCTACTAACATGTTGTGTTGACGACGCATATATTCTTCAATATCGTTTGTGAAATCATCGCCTGCAATTCGTATGGATTTATCACAAACGATTCCGCCTAACGCAATTACAGCAATTTCGGATGTCCCACCGCCTATATCGATGATCATATTACCCATTGGTTCTTCTACATCGATTCCGATTCCAATAGCTGCTGCCATAGGTTCGTGAATCAGATATACCTCTTTCGCTCCGGCATGTTCAGCAGAATCTCTTACCGCTCTTTTTTCAACCTCAGTAATTCCAGAAGGAATACAAATAACCATTCTCAATGATGGATTGAAAAGACTTCTTCCCGGATTAATCATTTTAATCATCCCGCGAATCATTTGTTCCGCACTTTGGAAGTCTGCAATCACCCCATCTTTTAACGGTCTAACCGTTTCAATTAAACGATGTGTTTTACCATGCATTTGTTGCGCCTTTTTACCAATAGCCACAACTTTTCCCGTTTGTATGTCTTTCGCTACAATTGATGGCTCATCAACCACAACTTTATCATTCCAAATAATCAATGTATTCGCCGTTCCAAGGTCGATGGCAATCTCTTGAGTAAAGAAGTTAAACAAACCCATTTGTTATCAATTTGATATTAGTATTTTTTATAAACCTTATATCTACTTCAAAACTAAAAAAAAGTTTCAATAATAGAGAGTAAAGTTAATGTTTAAAATGACGTGTTCCTGTAAAAACCATTTTTAATCCTACAGAATTGCAATAATCTATGGATAATTGGTCCTTTATTGATCCGCCAGGTTGAATTACTGCAGTGATTCCTTCATTATGAGCAATCTCAACACAATCAGGAAATGGGAAAAAAGCATCAGAAGCCATAACAGATCCTTTTAAATCAAAATCAAATGAATTAGCTTTTGCAATGGCTTGTTTTAATGCATCAACCCGAGAGGTTTGTCCTGTTCCGCTACCCAACAACTGTTTGTTTTTTGCTAGGACAATTGTATTCGATTTGGTATGTTTAACAATTTTGTTAGCAAACAATAAATCTTCAATTTCTGAATCAGAAGGTTTGTTATTCGTTTGTGGAATTAGGTCAGCTGATTGTTCTATCTTATCATTTCTATCTTCTTCCAAGACTCCATTTAGTGCTGATCGAAGAACTGTTTTCGGCCAAGAAAAAGGTTTCTGCTGTAAAATAATACGATTCTTTTTTGATGTTAGGATTTCCTGAACCCCAACTGAATAAGAAGGAGCGATAATCACTTCGAAAAATAAATCATTCATGGCATTAGCCGTTTCAATATCTATTTCAGAATTTGCAATTAAAACACCGCCAAATGCACTAACTGGATCACCGGCTAGTGCATCTTTGTATGCTTCACTAATGGTTTTTCGACTAGCCAACCCACAAGCATTATTATGTTTTAAAATTGCAAATGTTGGCTCATCAGCTGAAAAATCATACATCAGATTTACCGCAGCGTCCACATCCAATAAATTATTGTAGGAAAGTTCTTTGCCATTTAGTTTATCAAAAATTGCATCCAGATCTCCGTGATAAATGCCTTTTTGGTGTGGATTTTCACCATAGCGAAGAACGGAAGAATTACTTTCACTTACTTTTAAATACGATTTTTCTCCTTGATTGAAGTATTCAAAAATTTTAGTATCGTAATGAGAAGAAATGTGAAACGCTTCACGCGCAAAATCTTGACGTTGTTGAAGCGTCGTTTCTCCATTTTGATTTTGAATTGTATTTAAAAACTCAGAATAATATGCTTTTGCAGATATGATTACAACATCTTTATAATTTTTGGCTGCTGCGCGAATTAAAGAAATGCCACCAATGTCAATTTTTTCAATGATTTCCTCGTGTGTTCCTCCGCTGGCTAAGGTTTCCTCAAAAGGATATAAATCCACAATAACTAAATCAATTTCAGGAATTTCAAATTCTTCAATCTGTTGAACATCTGAGACATTATCACGTCGATTCAAAATACCACCGAAAATTTTAGGATGTAATGTTTTTACACGACCGCCTAAAATGGAGGGATAGGATGTAACATCTTCAACAGCAACAACCGGGATATTTAGTTCTTTTAAAAAGGCTTCCGTTCCTCCCGTTGAATAAAAAGTAACACCTTGATTATGAAGTGTTTTAACGATTGGTTCCAGACCATCTTTATCAAAAACAGAAACCAATGCGGATTGAATTTTTTTATGTTGCATGCCAAAAAATTAAGGGGCAAAGCTACGAATTTTAGACGGTTAACGAGGTTTGAATTTGTGCTTTGTTGAAAAAATGTTACAAAATAATTCGCCAAATTTATTCAACAAAAATGAGTGAATTTTTACAAAATCGATTTTTCCAATAACTTCCCAAACCAATAGCAATCTTCAAAAGAATTATAAAGTGGAGCAGGAGCAATGCGAATGACATTCGGTTCACGCCAATCTGCCACAACCCCTTCATCACTCAATTTGTCAAATAAATTTTTTCCTTGTCCATGAACCAGAATTGATAATTGCGCTCCTCGTTTGGTTTTATCCGAAGGAGTAATAATTTCAAAGGTGCAACGCTCTTTATTACGTTCGGAAACATCTTGAATAATAAATTCTAAAAATGCTGTGAGAACATCTCGTTTTCCACCAATTCGTTCCATCCCCGCTTCGTGAAATAATTCTAATGAAGCAAGATGTGTCGCCATTCCTAGAACTGGAGCATTGCTCAATTGCCATCCTTCCGCGCCCGGCATTGGAACAAATCCCGGCTCCATTTTGAAACGAGATTCTTTGTTATATCCCCACCAACCAGCAAATCGCGGTAGTTCAGGTTTGTTGGCGTGCCGTTCATGCACGAACATTCCAGAAACACCCCCAGGTGAACTATTCAAATATTTGTATCCACACCACGCGGCAAAGTCAACTCCCCATTCATGTAACAGTAAATTAATATTGCCCGCTGCATGTGCTAAATCAAATCCAACAATTGCACCCACGGCATGTCCTGCTTTTGTGATTTTCTCCATATCAAACAACTGGCCGGTATAATAATTTACACCGCCAATCATAACCATAGCAAGTTCGTCTCCAAGCTCATTAATCTGGGCTAATATATCTTCTTCACGAATTAAATGCTCACCTTTTCGAGGGGCAACTTCCACCAAATGATCCATCGATAATCCGTGAAATTTAATTTGAGATTCCAATGCGTATTGATCACTCGGGAATGCTTTTGCCTCACACAAAATTTTGGTTCGTTTTCCAATCGGCCTATAAAAAGAAACCATTAGTAAATGCAAATTCGTAGTTAATGAATGGGTAACAACTACTTCAATTGGCTTTGCTCCAACGACCTCTGCTGTATATTCAGTTAAGTTTTCGTGGTACGCATACCATGGTCGTTTTGCTAAAAAATGACCTTCAACTCCATAGGTTGCCCATGCTTCGAGTTCTTCATGAATGTATTGTGAAGCCTTTTTTGGTTGTAGCCCCAATGAATTTCCGGTGAAGTACCGAATCGGCTTTTCATGAAACGTTGGAAAATGAAAGTGATTTCTAAAATCTTTTAATGAATCATTGTCATCCATTTTTTGAGCAAAAGCAAGTGAATTTTCAAAGGGTGTCATTGCGCACAATATATTATTAACTTTGTTAGTTAGTGACAAAGATACATATTATGGATACCAAGACCACCATCAATCGAACAGTTTCAGCAGAACTTTTTGCAAAATCAAAAACCTATTTTCCCGGCGGCGTGAATTCGCCAGTGCGAGCTTTTAAATCTGTTGGGGGAACTCCGCTTTTTATCAAAAAGGGAGATGGTGCTTATATTTGGGATGAAGACGGTAATCAATTTATTGACTTTTGTTGCAGCTGGGGTCCGTTGATTTTAGGTCATAACAATCAAGATGTATTTAATAACGTGGTAGCCACTATGGCAAATGGAGCTAGTTTTGGTGCTCCTACCAGATTGGAAAATGAATTGGCAGAATTGATTCTAGGCAGAATTCCCTTCATTGATAAATTGCGATTTGTTAGTTCTGGAACTGAAGCGGTTATGTCTGCCATTCGATTAGCTCGCGGAGTTACTGGTAAATCAAAAATTTTAAAGTTTGAAGGATGTTATCATGGACATGTAGATGCCTTGTTGGTAAAAGCAGGCAGTGGATTAGTAACGCTTGGCACTTCATCAAGTGCAGGCGTGCCTGAGGCTTTAGCAAATGAAACGTTGGTTTTACCCTTAAATGATTTAACTCAATTACGTGAAACCTTGGTTCACTATCGTGAGGAATTAGCTTGTGTTATTATTGAACCTATTCCTGCAAACAATGGATTACTTCTGCAAGACAAAACATTCTTAACTCATTTGAGGGAATGGTGCTCAGAGTTGGGAGTTTTATTGATTTTTGATGAGGTAATTTCTGGTTTCAGAGTCGCTTTTGGTGGAGCAGCTGAGGTCTATGGGATCAAGCCAGATATTGTTACATATGGGAAAATTATAGGTGGAGGTCTTCCCGTTGGAGCTTACGGAGCAAAGAATGAAATCATGTCTTTTGTGTCACCCGATGGCCCTGTTTATCAAGCAGGAACTTTATCAGGAAATCCAGTTGCTATGTCCGCAGGTATTGCCCAGCTAACAACTTGTAACCAACCTGGATTCTACGAAGATCAAGAATCACGAACAAAAACAATGGTTAATTCCATTAACAAACATGCCATTTCAAAAGAATACAATTTTGAAATCGTTCAAATTGGGTCAATTTTTTGGCTCTCTTTTGATGGCAAAAAGCGTATTCAAGATGCCGACTCCATCAATCCAGATATGACAAAGTTTAATGAACTGCACGCTGCCTTGTTGAACAGAGGAGTTTATCTAGGGCCAAGTGGTTACGAAGTTGGATTTGTTTCCCTAGCACATACTGAGAAAATTCTTAAAGAAGCAACAAGCTTGTTCTGTGAAGCGCTTGATGAAATTTATTCGAGCTAATACGAGTTTTTCAAATTCATTTAACCTTCAGTTTGTTTAAAAAGGCAGTTAGTCTTATTAAAAATTCAAGAATACACCCGCTGAAACCACTCTTGTTTTTGGCGCTGCATTTTTATCGAAAACATCTGAAAGCCCGTAATTTAAGTACAAACTAACGTCATTATATCCAATCATTGCCAATGCTGATGCGGTAAAAGGCCTGAAATTAAAATCACCCTTGATGTTGGTAACGTCATTGCCGGTTTTTGTCCTCCAACTTGATCCAATTCTAAGTCCTCCAACAACCCCTACGGATAAATGCCATGCCTTATCTTGATTTTTATTTGATGAAAATTCGAATAAAATCGGAGCTTGGATATAGGCACTTCGTAATGTACTGCGTTTGTATGGATTTAAATTGGCGCTTGTAAATAATAGCGTATCATTGTAGTTCACTTCAATACCGTTATTTTCTATGGTAAATCGGTTCCACTTAAATCCAAGTCCTGTGCTAACCCCTATGTATTCATTTAAAATTGGAAACCTTTTTTCCAAAACATTAAATTGAATTTCATAGCTTTTGGCGTAATCAAATTGTAAGAAATCAGCATCACTTTCTGTTGTGAATTTCCCATCTGTATTTAGCATTCCATTTACGCCATAACTAAGTCCTGCCCAATAAGTAAAATCGTTATCATTAGATTTTTTTAAACTGTTATTTTTGGAGACTTTTTCTTGATCTTCCAATTGAATATCCTTGTCAATAATAATTTTTCGATCTTGATATTTCTTAGGTTTTCCCTCTATTTCTTTATCTTCAATTATTACAATGTTCATTTTTCCCAGCTTAATTTTAACAGAATCTTTTTCTGTCGAAGAACCGTCTTTTTCCATTCGAATATCCATTTCTTTTGTGAAAAGAGAGTCAAATGAAAAATCAATTTGATTAAAACCATCTTCCCCCTCTATTTTATAGAATGATTTTAGGGTTTTTTCAATTAAAGAATCTATATCCCCAGTCATTCCATTCATTTCCATTATGAGCGTATCATCCCCACTGATATGAATAATTCTTTTGTCAGTTTTTTGAGCGTTAACGCTGATGCTAAGGATAATCAATAAATAAAGTAGTACGTTTTTCATATGTGTATAATTTGTTTTTTATCGGTCATATGGAATCGCAAAAGAGATTTATTCATCAGTGTTTTATAGAAAATCTCTTTATGCTTATTTCATAGTGTTTTTCTTATTTTGACGTATTGTTAATTGTAATGTTACAGTTATTTATGTTCATATTTAAATTTTCCGATTGATAAACTAGTTAACATTAATTTTTCTTCTTTTCCGGGAGTTTTTTTGAGTTTAACATCTATATTCAGAGTGCGTTTTAATACTGTTGTTAAAGCATAATATTTGTCTTGTTTATCAGGCTTTTGTTTTCTGTAAAGCCATTTGTTTACCCGTCTATTTATAAATTGGCCCAGAGTTAAACTTTCTATCTTCTTTTTTTCAGAAAGATCAAGAGGTTTTGTTGATGAGAGTATATTATTTTCTTTGATTTTATTTTCGGCCACTTCATTTTGGATTTCCCTATCAATTTGAATGCTTTCTTCAATATTCGTATCTTTTTTCGATGCATTATCATCAGTTATTACATCATTAATCTTACGAGGAAACTCTGAATTTGTATCACTCTTTGCCGAAAATCGTGTTGAATAGTAAAAGAGTGCTTTTTTAATTTGCGTGTTTTTGTTTTTAACCAATGAATCTGAATTTGCATGTTTTTCTTTATTGGTTCGGTATGTTTGATCAGTGTTTTTTGCCAAATTAGTGACAATGGGATCTTCTGTTTTATTTGTAAACCATACAAAGAATAATAAAGAGGCAGCCACAGATGACCAAAATATTGGTTTCAATATATTAAACGAAGATTTTTGCTTTAGTTTTTTTTTCTCGGGAAAGATGAATGAATCAACCGGTAAGATGGTTTTTTTTAAAATTTGATACTTCATTTCAAATTCCTGGTCAGATGCAAGTTTATTGTCGAAATAAATTCTTTCACCTTCTGTTAATTGATTTTCAATGGCAGCTACAAAAAAAAGTTCCTCTGAAATCTCACCAACTATGGAAAAATTAACAGGGAAAGCAGGATCAACCTTTCGCAATGACTCTTTGAAATTTTCATCAAGGACAAACTCTTTGTCTGAATAGGTTTCTTTTTGAGATTCAGTTTTTTCTAAAAAATTCAATAACAAATCAAATTCTTCCTCAGTCAATTCTCCCGAACTAAGTTTAGATAAATAAATAGATATGTTGGATGTATTTATCATAATTTCAACTACAAGAGGTTTTCCACAGAAACTAGGTATTCTTTCAAATGTTGTCTTGCTCTAAAAATGTAAACCTTTACTTGATGTTCGGTTAAATTTGTTATTTGTCCAATTTCATCATACGAATAACCCTCGTAATCACGCAACATTATGACATGTCGTTGAATTTCGGTTAATAAAGATACAGCCCGATTCATTTGCTCCTTTAGATCTATTGGAGGAATTTCATAGATGGAATTTTTACTGGTTTTTAAATGTTCAGATTTTGTCTTTTCTTTTCTATGAAAATCGATAGCAGCATTGTGTATGGTTGCAAATAGATATGCTTTTCCTTTTCCAGATTGAACAGTTGGTAACTTAACCCATAATTTTTCAAATGCGTCTTGCACAAAATCTTTCGCCAATTCCGAATCATTTACACTTTTTCTAGCAAAGCGATAAAGTGCATCGGCATAATCATCTACACATTGGTTATATTCGTTGATTGTCACATGTAAAGGACGAACAAAATTTCAATTTGTTACCAGCACTCAAAAATTTTATCAAATCAAGTAAATAAAAGGCATTTTTTACCCAAGTCAATTTTTCCTGTAAAAGCTTTTTTAAATGTTATTAAAGCTTTTTTTTCATTACACCAATTTCTTTTTATATTTGTTTTTCTAAAACTTTAAACTATGAAAAAACTACTACTTCTTTTTTCGGCAATTCTATTTGCAAACGCCCTTTATTCTCAAATTTGGGGAAGCTCACCTGATGGGATTCCTACCATTGAATTTCCAAAAATCAACCGTCAACAATTAGCAGACGAAGATGTTGTACGTGATAAACAAGGAATTTTATATCGAATCGGTGTTGCTCAGTTTACTAATATCACAACTGAAAATTCTGGAGTTTGGGCGACCAACACGAATGGAAGTCGGACTTGGAAATTGCGTGTAAGTTCTGAAGGTGCTGAAGCATTAAGTATTCTTTTTCAAACTTTCAAAATTTATGGAAACACCACTTTTGATGTTTTAAGTGTGAACGGGCGTAAAGTTCATAATACAATGACCATTGCTGATGTTCAAGAAGCATTTACTCAAAATGCAGCGTTATGCCAAGGAGATGATTTAATTTTGGTTTTAAATGAGCCGGCTAATACACAGCCTTCAGAAATTCATATTGATCGAGTAATGCACAATTATCGTTCTACTGGATTTGCCTCTCAACAAAAAATTAATGAGTCTGAAGCATGTGAGGTAAATGTTAATTGTTCTCCAGTAGGGGATACTTGGCAAGATGAGAAAAAAGGAGTAGCTCGAATTTTAGTTGTAGAGGGAGGACAATCCGGTTGGTGTACTGGGTCATTAATAAATAATACTGCACAAGATTGCAAACCCTATTTTCTAACTGCTTTGCATTGTGGAGTTTCGGCTAGCGCTTCAAATATGACACAATGGAAATTCTATTTTAGATATGAATCTCCAAACTGTACAAATCCTTCAGTTGCCGGTACACTTGATGATTACTTTATAACAGGCTGTCTTCGAATTGCTGACTCAGGTGATAATGGGGGCAGTTCTGGATCAGATTTTCTTTTGGTTCAATTAGGATCAGCAAACAATACTGCAAATATTGTTACTACCTTAAAATCAACAAACTTTAACGCCTATTGGAATGGTTGGAATGCAAATAACACTGCAACAACTGGTGGAACAGGAATTCATCATCCTGCAGGAGACATTAAGAAAATCTCAACTTTTACAGGCAATACATTTTCTACCCAATGGGGAAGCGCATCGGGTTCTCATTGGAGAGTAACATGGACGGCCAATGCTAATGGACATGGGGTTACAGAAGGAGGTTCATCAGGTTCTCCGTTATTTAACAATAGTCAAGGATATATCATTGGGACATTAACAGGAGGAAGTTCTTTTTGTAACGCACTGTCTTCTCCGGATCAATATGGCAAAATGTCTTATCACTGGACATCAAATGGAACAGCATCTAATCGACAATTAAAACCTTGGTTGGACCCAACAAATTCAGGTGTATTGACATTGGCAGGATCTTTAGACCCATGTACGCCAACAACGCCAGTGGCTCCAGTAGCTAATTTTGTTGCTAATCAGACAAATGTTACTCCAGGCACAACGGTTTCATTCACTGATCAATCATCAGGCATTCCAACCTCTTGGGCATGGTCAATTACACCAGCTACAGGATGGGCGTATGCAGGAGGAACAACGGCAACATCACAAAATCCACAAGTGACATTTAATACAGTAGGTCAATATACAGTTTCTTTGACTGCCTCTAATGCTCAAGGTTCTGATGTAGAAACGAAAAACAATTATATCATTGTAGCACAAGCAACCGGTCCATGTTCTCCATCTGTAACAAGTGCATGTGATGAGTATATTCAGAATGTAACATTGAATACAATCAACAATACAACAGCATGTACAACAGGAGGATATGCAGCCTACCTAAATTCATCAACTTCTTTAACAAAAGGAATGCAATATTCAGTGACAGTAACTCCAGCGGTTGGAGCAAATATTGGACAGGCATATACGGATGACGAAATTGCAGTTTGGATCGATTACAACAATGATTTTACGTTTTCTGCAGCTGAAAGAGTGGGGTACGTATTAGTTGCTGCTGGATGGAGTAACCAATTTACATTTACTGTTCCAACAACCGCAACAACAGGAGCAGTTAGAATGCGTGTAAGAATTTCTTATTCAGATGCTACTCAAGGCGGAGCACCTATTGACCCTTGTGCAGTTGCAGCTTACGGGGAAACAGAAGATTACACAGTTAATATAGCCCAGGGAGGAAATGTTGGAATTTCTGAATTGAATGCTGATCAAATTCTTGTTTATCCAAATCCTACTTCAAGTGAATTAAACGTTGATTTAGGAAGTGTAGATTACAATTTTACTGAAATTCAATTGGTTGATTTGACAGGAAGAGTGGTTGTTAAAACTGGAGTAAATGAAAATGTTAAATTGTATAATTTGTCAACAGGGGCATTATCTAATGGCATTTACAATGTAAAACTTGTTGGTATTGACGGTTCAATAACGAAAAGAATAATTAAGCAATAAATTATTCCTCTTTACTATTGGCTAGTTTGAAAATTATTGTAATTTAGCGCCTCTTAAACGGAGAGGTGTCCGAGTGGTTGAAGGAGCACGCCTGGAAAGTGTGTATACGCCAAAAGTGTATCGAGGGTTCGAATCCCTCTCTCTCCGCAACAAAGTGAAGGAGGAGTGGATGAGAACCCTCGGGTTCGTGCCGGAGTGAAACGGAGACCTGCGAAGCAAATCCCTCTCTCTCCGCAACAAAGTGAAGGAGGAGTGGATGAGAACCCTCGGGTTCGTGCCGGAGTGAAACGGAGACCTGCGAAGCAAATCCCTCTCTCTCCGCAACAAAGTGAAGGAGGAGTGGATGAGAACCCTCGGGTTCGAAATGTTTTGAAACGAAAAACATTGCAATATTAAATTATTGTTAAGTTAATTTTTCGTTGTATTTTTTAAATTAAAGTGTAAATTTGTAACCTTAATAATTGAGTAAATAAAGTTAATTGTATGAAAAACGTAACTAAATCTTGGATTTTGACACTTGCAGTTGTTTTTGGAATAGCTGTATCATCGTTTGCAAAGACTCCTGCATCTAAGGAATCTGCTGATAAAAAAGAGGCTGCTGTAGAAAATGCATCGGCTAATGCTTCCGAAAATGCTTCTGCTAATAACGTAGCGGATGCAGCAAAAGCAGGAAAAGAAGATAAAAAAGCTGAAGCAGCAGAGCCTCAACTTGATTTCGTTCAAACATTGAAGCAAAAATACATCGAGGGAGATCCATTGTGGATGACACCAGTGTTAATCTGTATGATTATTGGTATTGCATTATCAATTGAAAGAATTATTTATCTTAACCTTTCAACAATTAATACTGAAAAGTTTTTAAATGATGTTGAGAAAGCATTGCAAAATGGTGGAGTAGACAAGGCTAAAGAACTTTGTAGAAATACAAGAGGTCCAATTGCCTCTATTTTTTACCAAGGGTTAGATCGTTCTGAAGAAGGAATTGATATGGTTGAAAAATCTGTAGTTTCTTATGGCGGTGTACAAATGGGATTAATGGAAAAAGGTCTTTCTTGGTTACAGTTATTTATTGCACTTTCTCCAATGTTAGGTTTCTTAGGAACGGTAATCGGTATGATTCAGGCATTTGATAAAATCGTTAAAGATGGTCAGGTATCACCTACTACGGTTGCCGATGGTATCAAGGTAGCCTTATTAACTACGGTATTTGGTCTTATCTCAGCGATGTTCTTACAGGTATTCTACAACTACATTACTGCAAAAATCGATGATTTAGTAAATGAAATGGAAAACGCTTCAATTTCATTGATTGATATCTTATTGAAGAATAAAGCGATTAAGTAATTACGTTAAATTAATAATTAGAGTATGGATCCGAAGAAAACAGCTTTATTACTTAATATCGTTAAGTTCGTTCTTTCTGGTATTGGAGTATTAGCTTGTATTTTGGTTATTAACGGCCCAAATACAACAGCGGGGAACCAGGCCGTAGAGGAATTTAGAGATGGTTTTGAGATGTCTTTTGCAATGTTGTTTACGATTGTCGTAATTTTTGCTTGTGTTGCTCTCATATTGGCGTTCTTTGTAATTCACTTCATAAGCCAACCGAAGAAAACAGCGTTGTCCATCATGGGGATTTTGGTTTCTTTTGTGGTATATATGATATTTTACTTTGCGGGAACCACAGACACTTATAAAACTTTATTGTTAAATACTGAATGGTCAGATGAGGTTGTTAAAACTACAACAGCGGGTATTTACACAACATTTGTTGCATTAATTGTCGCTGTTCTTGTAATTGTCTTTTTACCTATCTACAATCGTTTCAAAAAATAATCAATGGCAAAGAGAGATATTCCAGAGGTAAACGCAGGTTCGATGGCTGACATCGCTTTCTTGCTTTTGATATTTTTCTTGGTAACGACAACTATGGATAAGGATACGGCTTATCTACGTACAATTCCACAAAAAATTAAAGTAGACAAACCGATTGAACTTGAAAAGAAAAATGTATTGTTAATCAAGGCTAATCAAGACCAATTCTTCATTCGAGGTAAGATCTTTGAAAACCCTGATGAAATCTCTGATTATATTATAAAGTTTTATAATTACAACAGAAATAGAGTTGGTGAAGTTTACAATTCTGAATTCCCTCTATATTTTTTCACGAATGTTGTTGATGCAGAACGTGATTTCAATGAGTCAATGGAAAAATTGAATAAATTGAAAAATGCAGGTGTTACAAGTGGTCCGAAGTATGATGTATTAAATGATATTTTCACGAAAGCGGAAAAGACTTTTTACGGGTTAAAATTATACGGCGGTCCTGTCCCTACAATTTCCGGAGAAGCACATGTCCGAGTAGAAGTAAAAGAGTCAACTCCATATAGTACATTCGCAAAAATTCAAGCTGAAATTGAGGAAGCATTATTCACACTTCGAGATGAAGAATCTAAAAAATTGTTTGATGAAGGGTATGGTTCTTTAAGTAGAAAGGCAGAAGCTGAAAAGGGGGATAAGGAATTGGCATACAAAGTATTTTTATTAGAATTTTTATATCCTCAACGAATTATTGAGGTAACTCCAAAAAATTAAGAATAGATGTCAAAGTTTAAAAAAGGCGGTAGAGGAGCTGCACCAGCAGTAAACACCTCATCATTACCTGATATCGTATTTATGCTTTTATTTTTCTTTATGGTTGCAACGACCAGTAAGGAAGTTGATCCAACAGTAAAGGTTGATTATACGCCAGGACAAAAATCCAGAGATTTGACTCCGTACAAGCAACGTTCTGAAGTGGATTTTATTTATTTAGGTAAACCAAGAAATAAGGCTCGTGAATCAATGGGTTATGTTTTATCTTTAGATAATGTGTTACAGGGTGCAAGAGATGATGGTTTTTATTCTGTAAATGTGGTTGGACGTTGGAAATTGGATAAATATAATTCTAAACCACCAAGAACAAAAGAATCAGCTCCCTTAGCTACAATAGTTACTTGTGTCAAAGCTGATAAAAATGCTCCATCAGGTATGATTTTCAAAATCAGAAAGGAATTGCAAGATGTTCAAGCATATTCTATCGCGTATGCTGTAAAAGCAAAAGACTAATTTTTCTAATTCTATTTTAATGGCGGATAAAAAATTTACAATTACCGCTGCCCTTCCGTACGCAAATGGACCATTGCATTTAGGTCACCTAGCAGGTGTTTATTTGCCTTCAGATATTTTTTCTCGTTTTGCACGGCTTAATGGAGATGATGTCCTTTTTATATGTGGAAGTGATGAGCACGGCGCAGCTATTACCTTAAGAGCGAAAAAAGAGGGAATAACTCCTGAAGAAATAGTAGATAAATATCATACTATAATTTCTAATTCATTCGAAAAGTTTAATATTTCATTTGATATTTATCATCGAACAACCTCATCAATTCATCATAATACATCTCAAGAGTTCTTTTTAAAGCTCCATCAGAACAATAAGTTTATTGAGGAAACAACTGAACAGTATTATGATTTAGAATTTTCTCAATTTCTAGCAGATCGATACATAACGGGTACATGTCCAAAATGTTCTTTTGATGGTGCTTTTGGAGATCAATGTGAGAAATGTGGGTCTGATTTAAGTCCATTGGATTTGATTAATCCAATTTCTACATTAAGCGGTAAACCTCCTGTTTTAAAATCAACTTCACATTGGTACTTACCAATGGATAAACATGAAGAGTGGTTAAAAGAATTCATTCAAGATGGTATTTTGGATGGAAATTTTCACCATAATCCAAAGTTGTGGCGAAATCAAGTTGTTGGTCAATGTATGTCTTGGATAAAAGGAGGACTTAAACCAAGAGCAATGACGCGAGATTTGGATTGGGGCGTAAAAGTTCCGCTACCAAACGCTGATGGAAAGGTTCTTTACGTTTGGTTAGACGCTCCAATTGGCTATGTATCAGCAACAAAAGCTTGGGCAGAACAAAATAATACAGATTGGAAAAAATATTGGCTTAAATCACAGTCAGAAGGCCGTAAGTTGGTACATTTTATAGGTAAAGACAACATTGTGTTTCACGCTATAATTTTTCCAATTTTACTAAAAGATCATGGCGATTATATCCTTCCGGATAATGTACCTGCGTCTGAATTTTTAAATCTGGAGGGGGATAAATTTTCGACCTCACGTAATTGGGCAGTTTGGTTGCATGAGTACCTTGATAATTATCCCGATAAGGAAGATGAATTAAAATATGTCTTAACATCTATTGCACCAGAGTCTAAGGATTCTGAATTTACCTGGAAAGAATTTCAGGCGCGTGTGAATAATGAACTAGCAGATATTTTTGGCAATTTTGTTAATAGAACATTGGTTTTAACTCATAAATATTACGAAGGTAATGTTCCTGATTGCGGTATATTGATGGATAGCGATAATGATATTATTGCTGAAATGAAAAGAATTCCAGAACGTATAGCTGAATTGATCTATTCCTATAAGTTTCGTGAGGCTCAATCTGAAGCGATGAATCTGGCTCGATTAGGCAATAAATATTTGGCAGATCAAGAGCCATGGAAATTAATAAAAACAGAACCTGAACGAGTGAAAACAATTTTGAATTTGTCGTTGCAAATAACTGCAAATTTAGCCCTAGTTTTCCAACCCTTTTTGCCAAAAACATCTGAAAGACTTCAAACAATACTTGGAATAAAGCTTACTGCATGGACTCAAGCTGGATCACCAAATTTGATGTCAGAAAATCATCGCATAAATCAACCCGAAATTCTATTTACCAAAATTGATGACTCTTTTGTTGAAATAGAAGTAAATAAATTGAAAAATCAAAATGATATGATTTCAGAATTTCCATCTCAAAAAGAGCTAGTGTCATTTGATGATTTCACAAAAATGGATATTCGTTTGGGAACAATCATAGCGGCAGAGAAAGTAGAAAAAGCAGATAAGTTGCTTCAACTAACTGTTCAGACTGGGATTGATACTCGAACCATCGTTTCTGGTATTGCAGAGCATTATTCTCCAGAAGAAATTATTGGAAGAACCATAGCCGTTTTGCTGAATTTAGCACCAAGAAAAATTAGAGGAATTGAATCTCAAGGTATGGTTTTAATGGCTGAAAACGAGGAAGGAAAACTTAGTTTTATGGTTCCTGAAAAACCTTTTGGATCAGGAGGAGAAATTCGATAAGCTAATAAGCCCTCTCGTTTTTGTTTTCTTTCCAATTCATAAAGGCCTTATTTACAACTTTATTTCCACCAGGAGTTGGGTAATTACCAGTAAAATACCAGTCACCTAGGTGATTAGGACAAGCTTTGTGGAGATTTTCAACACTTTGAAAAATAATATCTACTTCAGCATTAATTGATGGAGGGGTAAGTAATTCTGCGATTTTTTTAGAAATTTGCTCATCAGTAAAAGGAGCATATATACCTTTTACCACATTCGTTACTTCTTCTTTTGGCAATGAGGCTTGTTTGATGCATTTGGCATAAACATCATCAATTACGTTTGCTTGATTGGTTTCGTTTAATAAGGCAATGGCTGCTTCAAATGCAATAAAATCACCCATTTTTGCCATATCTATTCCATAACAATCCGGATATCTAATTTGTGGAGCAGATGATACAACCACAATTTTCTTTGGCCCAAGTCTATCAAGAATTCGAAGAACAGATTGTTTCAAGGTTGTTCCTCTTACAATACTATCGTCAATTATAATTAAATTGTCTTGCCTTTCTCTTACGCTACCATAAGTGATATCGTATACATGTGCCACCAAATCATCCCTTGAGTCGTCTTGTGTAATAAAAGTTCTTAATTTGGCGTCTTTAATCGCAATTTTCTCTATGCGAGCACGCTGTAATAATATGTTTTCAATGTCTTGATCGGATGGATTTGAACCAAGAGATTTTATTTGATGTATTTTTTCAAGATTTAAGTGATCTTCCAGCCCTTTAATCATTCCGTAAAACGAAACTTCCGCTGTATTGGGGATGAAAGAAAAAACACTATTTTTCAAATCGAAATTAATGGATTGTAAAACCTGGTTAACAACCAATCGCCCTAAATTTTTGCGTTCCAAATAAATATCCTTATCAGATCCTCGTGAAAAATAAATTCGTTCAAATGAACATGCTAATTTAGTTTTAGGTGAATTAATTTCTGTTTCAGTCGTTTCCCCCGATTTTTTAATTATCAAGGCGTGCCCGGGTTTAAGTTCTTGAATGTCATCTACTTTTAAGTTAAATGCAGTTTGAATAACCGGTCGTTCCGAAGCAACAACAACAATTTCATCATTTTCAAACCAAAATGCCGGACGAATTCCACTTGGATCACGTAAAACAAAAGCATCTCCATGACCAAATAATCCAGCCATTGCATACCCTCCATCCCAATCAGTTGATGCTTTTTTGAGAATTTTTTCTATGTCTAACTCGTCTGCAATTTTGGCGTAAATCTGTTTATTTTCTAAACCTTTTGCTTTGTATGTTTTATAAAGTTCATCATTTTCAACGTCTAAAAAATGACCTATTTTCTCCATTACTGTAACAGTATCTGACTTTTCTTTAGGATGTTGACCGATTCGCACTAATACCTCAAAAAGCTCATCAACATTCGTCAAATTGAAATTTCCAGCCACAACTAAATTACGTGTAATCCAATTGTTTTGGCGAAGAAATGGGTGGCAACTTTCAATAGAATTCCTGCCAAACGTTCCATAGCGTAAGTGGCCTAAAAACAGTTCGCCGGTAAAACCAACATTTTTCTTAAGAAAATCAACATCCTTTAAATGGGTTGGATTATTTTGTGCGATAGATTTAAAACGAGAATTAATTTGATCAAAAATATCTTGAATAGGGCTTTTTTTAATTGATCTTGTGCGTGAAATATAGCGATCACCAGGCTCCATATCAAATTTAATATTGGCCACACCCGCTCCATCTTGACCTCTATTGTGTTGTTTCTCCATGAGCAAATGAAGTTTGTTTATGCCGTAGAAAGCAGTACCGTATTTATCTACATAAAACTGAAGAGGTTTCTTAAGTCGTAGTAAGGCAATTCCGCATTCATGTTTAATTGAGTCGCTCATGGATAGAAGAAAAATTTGATGCGAATTTAGCATTTTCAAACGAGATTGTGAGAAATAAAAAATGATCAATAATTAATAAACTTGTCCTATTTTTGTATACCAAGTAATTTTTATGAAATCGCTATCCCAAAATACTATTTTAATCTTCTTTTCCCTCTTAATAAGCTATGCTATTATGTCATGTACATCTGATGTAACTGATAATAAGATTTCATCTAGCAATAGTAACACCAAAATGATTTCTCAACACCTTTCTTCAAAGGATACAACGAAAGGTATATTTACCAAAAACGGAAAAAAGATTGCTTTTACGCAATTATCTTACATCCAAGATACAACTGAAAAAAACACTTCATTTTTTTTATTCTTACACGGGGCCGGTGAAAGAGGTAGTGATAATGAAGCGCAACTCAAAGTTGGGTTACCAAATCTGGTAAACTCACTAAAAAAAGCAGGTTTAAAAAACTTTGTAGTTCTCGCTCCTCAATGCCCATTAAATGAACGTTGGGTGGATGCCGATTGGACAGCAACATCCCACGTAATGCAAAAAAATCCACATTGGCCATTAGAATTAGTTTTTTCATTAATGGATTCTATAACTCAGAAAAATTCAACATTTGATACAACTAGATTTTACATAACTGGATTGTCAATGGGTGGATATGGAACATGGGAGGTACTTCAAAGAAGACCAGAAATGTTTGCCGCTGCAATCCCAATATGTGGTGGTGGTGATAAGTTGTTGGGGAGAAGTTTGGTTAAAATTCCTATTTGGATGTTCCATGGGTCAAAAGATAAGGCTGTTCCTGTTGTAAGAACAACGGATATGTTTAATGCCATAAAAAAAGAACAAGGGTCGTATCCATTAAAAGCAAAAATGACGATTTATGAAAATAAAGGCCATTTAATTTGGAATGAAACATATGATAATCAAGAAGTTATCAAGTGGTTTATTTCTCAACGAAAGAACTCTTGAACAATAGTGTCAAAAATATTCGAACTGTTGGCTTTTTCCTTCTAGGGCTATTTTTTCTCTTTTTCATAATTGGGAGTTATACTGAACCCCTAGTTATTGAGGTTAAAAAGGCAGCGATTCCAAAGGAAAGCCCTTTTAAAAAAAATGAGACAGGTACTTTCGTTAAAAAGCAAAATGGTAACAGAAAACAACAAATTGAACCTCCAGCTAAACCCATTAAAACCGGTGGCTCAGAAAAAATCCTATTAATTGGAGACTCTCAACTTGAGGCTATGAGAAACCCCTTTTATAATTATGTAACTGCAAATAATCATAAACTAGCTGCAACAGTATTGTGGTACGGTTCATCCTCGAAGCAATGGGCAAATACAGATACATTGAGTTACTACATAAAAAAATATCAACCAACAATGGTTGTGTTGGTATTAGGACTCAATGAGTTGTTTGTGAATGATTTTGAACAACGTAGAAATAACCTCCAAAAAATTAAACAACAATTGACTAAAGCTGGAATTAATCATTATTGGATTGGACCAGCCGCTTGGAAAAAGGACTTAGGAATTACCAATATTATGCAAGAGGAATGGGGGAATAAATTTTATCCTTCACACAAATTAGTTTTGGGCAGAGCAAAGGACAATAGACACCCATCCAATGATGCAGCTTGGGTGTGGATGAAGGCAGTAGCAAAAGAAACGACAAAATCAGGCATATTAAATCTTCCTAAACCAATTGAGAAAAAGGAAAAACCGAAAGGCTCACCATTTATTTTATTAAAAGTTCCAAAATGATGTGGGTAGTTTTTCTTGAGCAATTTCTCCACAATGAAAAGGAACCGATGTTATTTCACACGGGAATTTTCTTATTACTCTTTGGTGCTTTTTTACTTGCCTATTCGTATTTTTTTGAGAAACCGGTGCAGCGCTCATGGCTATTGATTGTTTTTGGATTTTATTTCTATTATAAGGCAAGTGGTCTTTTTCTTTTATTATTGATTTTGACCATTTCAGCTGATTTTTTCTTTGCGGGTAAAATTGTAGATGAACAAGACCCGAAACGTAAAAAATGGTGGTTAATATCTGGAATTATATTCAGTCTATCATTCTTACTTTATTTTAAATACAAAAATTTCTTTTTGGAAAATTTCGGTTATGTTTCAGGTCAAAAATTTGAACTTGGGCAACTTATTTTACCCATTGGAATCTCATTCTATACCTTTCAATCGATAAGTTTTTTAGTGGACATTTATAAGTCGAAAATCAAGTTGCCAAAATACCAAGATTATCTTCTTTACATGACTTTTTTCCCACATTTGGTTGCCGGGCCAATAGTTAGAGCCGCAGATTTTTTACCTCAGTTGAAGAAGAAACTGATAGTCAGAAAAAAAGACCTAAAAGAGGCTACATTTTTAATTATTAAGGGATTTGTTAAAAAGGCAATTATTGCTGATTATGTCGCTCAATATTCTGATATTGTCTTTTCTGATCCAACGAGTTTTAGTGCAACTGAATCTGTTTTTGCAATTTTAGCTTATACGCTTCAAATTTTCTGCGATTTTAGTGGGTATACAGATATGGCAATAGGTATTGCTCTTTTGTTGGGCTATCGATTGTGTGTTAATTTTAAGTCCCCTTATAAATCGATTGACATTACTGATTTTTGGCGTAGATGGCATATTTCATTATCTAGTTGGCTAAGAGATTATATCTACATACCGCTGGGGGGAAACAAAAAAGGCGTTCAAAAGCAATATGCGTTCTTAGTAATTACTATGTTAATTGGCGGCTTTTGGCATGGTGCGGATTGGAAATTCATTTTTTGGGGTGCGGGACATGGGTTGTTATTAATCTTACATAAATTGAGCTTGAGATGGATTCCCGATGAATTTAGCCATAAACTTGCTTTTAAAATAGGTGGGGGCCTATTGACATTTACATTGGTAGCATTGCTTTGGGTTCCGTTTAGGGCTAATTCACTTTCTGACACCTTTGTTATATATGGAAATTTATTCCAAGGACTAGACTTCAAAATGATTGATGCCATTTATCAAACCCATTTTTGGATACTATTGCTTATGATTTTTGGTTATTTTGCTACTGTGATGCCAGACTCTTGGAAAACACGGATTTATGATTATTTTGCAAAAATGGATGCGATCGTTTTGATTGCTGTAATTATTGTTTTAATACAGGTAATGCTGCAATTTAAAAGTGCTTCTGTCCAGCCTTTTATCTATTTTCAATTTTAGTTATTTCACGTTAATTGAAATACTTTTATTTGCCGAAATAGCAAATGAAGCAGCACTAAAACTTGGTGCAGAAAATGTATTTCTCGCATTGTTGGAAAATCCGTATTCTTCTGTAGGAACGCCGAAGAGATTCGTATTTAAAATGCCATCTTTGTTTCTGTCGTGAAAAACAGCAACGGCATAATTTCCTTTTGATAGATTAGTATAGGTAACTGAAGCTGAGTTTTTTGATATGGCAACTACCTTACCGATATACTGTTTGTTTATAACAGGAAAATCATCTTGGGCTCGATAGAGGCCCATGTAGGCCTGACCCACATTATCTGGGAAACCGGTTGCGGTCACTGTTAACGAATATTTTTGAGCAGAAAAACTCAAAGAACCGGATAGAATAAGCAAGAAAAGAAGTAATTTCATATTTGATAAACAAAAGACTACCTTTAAAGTTTACAAAGAGTAATTTTACTATTCGATTTATCTACCATGATTTACATTGGCAAATTTATTCAACAAACAACGCAGGCGATAATTCCGCCACGCCGAAAAAGAAAAGTTGACCCATTACTTTTGCAGAAAAGAACACTTTCAAAATTAATTAGAAAAGCCCTATTAACGGAAATTTCATTTGAATATAATTTTGAAAAAATGATTAAGCCTATTACAGGATTATCTCTTAGTGAATTTCAACAAAAGGTGCCAATTTCAACCTATGATCAATTTTATGATTTGTGGCTTAGAAGACTATTATCGGGAGAACGAGATATTACATGGCCGGGAAAAATAAAACATTTTGCGTTATCTTCAGGCACTACTGGCTCGCCGAGTAAGCGAATCCCGGTATCTAAACAAATGATTCGAAGTTTTCAATTATCAAGTTTGGGTCAATTCAATGTCCTATTTAAAGAAAATTTGCCGTTAAGTTTTTACAGATGTCAAGTTCTTACCATAGGTGGGAGTACAAAACTATCTAAAATAGAAGATCATTTTGAAGGTGATCTAAGTGGAATTCTCCGAAAACATACAGCATTAATCGCACGTAATGTTACTTT
The DNA here is from genome assembly GCA_044361535.1 of Crocinitomicaceae bacterium. Taxonomy (GTDB): domain Bacteria; phylum Bacteroidota; class Bacteroidia; order Flavobacteriales_D; family Crocinitomicaceae; genus UBA952. The sequence continues at coordinate 7,283 of JBIKIQ010000006.1, read as the reverse complement.
ACCTGGTCAACACATTACCGAGAAAAAAGATTTTCAAGAAAAACTCTCGCTAATTGTAAAAGAAGCTCCCAATTGGGACGTAGGAATACTTGCAGGAATACCTACTTGGTGCGTTAAAGTTATGGAGGAAATTGTTGCTCATTACAAGGTAAATAGTATTCATGACATCTGGCCAAATTTTAAAGTTTATGTGCATGGTGGAGTTTACCTCGATCCATACAAGAAGCGGTTAGAAAATCTTTGTAATGAACAATTGATATTATTAGATACTTATCTAGCTAGCGAGGGATATTTTGCATACCAAGATGATCCAGAAATAATAGGCATGAAGCTGTTGTTAAATAGAGGAATATTTTTTGAGTTTATACCTTTTAACAAAGATTTTTTTGATGCCAATGGAGATTTGATTGATCGCTATAAAGCATTTACAATTGATGAAATTGATGAAAATATAGATTATGCCTTGGTTATTTCAACAAATTCAGGATTATGGAGATATGTATTAGGTGATTTGATTCGTTTGATCGATAAAAAAGAACTGAGAATTGTTATTTCAGGTCGAATTAAGCAAACATTGAATTTATGTGGCGAACATTTAACCTTGGATAATCTGAACCAAGCTGTTAAGGAAACATGCGAAAATGTGAATCTTCCACATTTAGATTATACGATTATTTCTAATCAGGAAGAACAAGTTCATCAATGGTATATGGAGGAGCAAGAAGGAATAGATGAGAATAAATTAATAGAATTGATTGACTTAAAGATTTGTTCGTTAAATGATGACTATGCCTATGTTCGTAAACATGCCTTAAAGCACCCTACGTTAACCTATATTCCAAAAGGTTCTTTTTATGAGTTTATGAAATCACTTAATAAATTAGGAGCTCAGAATAAAATGCCTCGGGTATTAAATAAACAACAAGCAACTCAATGGGTTAATTTTCTTGAACTTCTGACCAAAAACTAAGTTAATTCAGCGCCCAACAAGCGAATTAAATCATGAACATTTTTTTCCCAAACTAATTTACTGTCCTCTAGTTCATCTTCCTCCGCATAATCAGTAATATTTAACGCAACGACATTAGTAAGCGTATCAATTGTAAAACTAATTTCAAAAAAATAGTCTTCTTCTTCATCATTCAACCATTTGAAGCGAATTTTTGAACCTGGTTTAAGTGCTTGTAATTCAGCTTTTTCAGATGATCCATTCCAAAAAAACTCATATATATTTCCACTTACATTTACCTTATCAGCAAACCACTCTCCTAAACCTGAAGGGGTGGTTAATTTATCTTCCAACACCCTTGGTGAAGTTTTTAATAGAAATTCAATTTCAAATGGTGTCTTCATACTAATCATTAAAATATCTTTGTGCGTATTACCTTTACCAATATAATCATTTTTTTACAAAATGCCACAAAAAATGCTAGAAAATTCAGGAAATCAACTTTTTAGATACAGGGGTCAGATTCCTTTGATTCTGGTAGCGTTGGCAATAGTAGTGATTTATTTCAATCATAAGCTTACATTTTTTCAAGAGGTATTTGGAAAAAATCTGACCATTGGATTGACAAGCACCTTTATTCTATTTGGTCATCTAATTCGTTCTATTGTTGTCGGGCTTCGAGGCATCCATACATCAGGGCAAAATAGGCATGAGCAAGTTGCAGAAATACTTAATACAACTGGTTTGTATTCAATTGTTCGACATCCACTTTATGTGGGGAATTTCTTTATTTGGATGGGTGTTTTTATCTGGTTAGGAGACCTTTGGTTTTTTCTTTTTGGCTGCACCTTTTTTTTCATGCTCTACCTGCCAATTATGAAATTAGAAAATGCTTTTTTGGCAAAGAAATTCGGTCAAGTTTATTTGGATTGGTCGGATAAAACGCCTGCTTTTATACCAAATATTTCTTTATTTCAAAAATCAGGAAAGCCATTCTCTATCAAGTTAGTATGGAAAAATGAATATCCTGGAATTATTTCTTCATTATCTAGTTTATGGCTTATCTCATTGTTGAGACTTATTTTCACAGAGGATAAGTTGACCATTTCGATTCCCTTAACCTTCTATGCTGTTCTAATAATTATTTTTGGACTGACCTCGCGTTATCTTAAGCACAAGACTAAATTTTTCCCAAAAATGGGATGACTTATTGAGATATATAGGTGTTTAAAATGCCGCACGAGCAACATGTAATATTGCATCTCCTTTATAAACGACAGGAGATTTGTTAACGCAAATCACATACCCTGGTCCGCTGGACTTTATTTTCTTTTCATAATTGCCATAGGGATCGGTAACCACAGCTAAAACTTCTCCTTTTTCAACAAATGCCCCATTTTTTACTAAGGACTGAAACATGCCTGAGTTTGGAGCCCTAAGCCATTTTGAATCTTCAAGAAAAATTGGTTCACGATCTTTTGTAATGTCAATCTTATAGTTTCGCATGCCGAGATGAGAAATAATTCTTTTAGCACCATTCAGACCTTCTTCTACAATCATTTCTTCTATATCATTCGCCATTCCTCCTTCAAAAAGCAAGATTTTCTTTTTCATTTTAATCATTGATTCTCGAATGGATTTTGAGATCAAAGAAGAATTTAAAATAAATGGCGGATTAAATACTTTTGCCAATTCCATGCTTTCAGGATCTGACATTACACATCGAATTTGAGGGAAATTATTGCGTTGTGCCGCTCCTGTGTGAAAGTCAATTATATAGTCACAATGTGGTGCTATTTCTTTCATGAAATGATAGGCGAATTGGCTGGCCAAAGAACCTGTTGCTGTACCTGGGAAACTTCGATTTAAATCTCTTCCATCTGGCAAATCTCGTTGAATATTTAGAAACCCAAAGATGTTAAATACTGGCAGGCAGATTATAGTACCTCGCGTTGGTTTGTGAAGTTTTTTGCGAAGGAAGCGTCTAATAATTTCTACTCCATTTATTTCATCCCCATGCAGTCCTGCCATTAATAGAATGGTTGGACCATCCTCTCTTGCTCTTTCTACAATAACGGGAACTTGAATGGGTGTTCTAGTATGTAATCTAGCTACATCCATATTAAGTTGTGCTCCTTTACCGGGATGAATTTCAGTTCCTAAAATTGAAAGTTTTTTATGTAATTTACCTGTTGACATTACGCTCTATATATTCAATGATTTTACCAGCAATATCTTCTTTTGTTGTTTTTTCAATTCCTTCGAGTCCGGGAGAAGAGTTTACCTCTAATACCAATGGTCCTCGCTCTGATTGAAGCATATCAACACCTGCTATTCCTAATCCGACAGCTTTTGCAGCTAATATCGCAGTATATTTTTCTTCAACTGTTAATTCAATCATTTGAGATGAGCCTCCACGATGTAAATTGGATCTAAATTCGCCGGGTTTTCCCTGTCTCTTCATGGCTCCAACAACCTCTCCATCAACAACAAATGCACGAATATCCGCCCCTTTAGCTTCTCTAATAAACTCTTGAACGATAACGCGAGCCTTTAATCCATTGAAGGCCTCTAATACAGACTGAGCAGCATTCATGTTTTCCGCTAAAACGACACCCAAACCTTGAGTTCCTTCAAGTAATTTGAGAACTACAGGAGCTCCTCCCGCGGATTCTACAACATGGGTTACATTTTTTGAATAATTGGTAAATACTGTTTTTGGTAGGCCAATCCCCTCTTTAGAAAGGACTTGTAGACAACGTAATTTATCTCTGGAATGAATGATTCCTCTCGAATTAACTGCCGTGAAAACATTCATCATTTCAAATTGACGCACAACCGCTGTTCCAAAAAAGGTCACGGAAGCTCCAATTCGAGGTATCACAGCGTCAAATCCAGTTAGATAGTCTTCTCCGTAAAACAATGCAGGGCCTTTCTGTTCAATTTCAATATTACATCTAAGATGGTCAATAATATGCGCTTCGTGTCCCTTGCTTATAGCAGATTCAAGTAATCTTCGCGTTGAATATAGGTTTGGATTTCTGCTTAAAATGCCAATTTTCATGTATTTTTATTTAGTGTGTATTTTAAACTTGTATCGATTAAAAATCGCTTATTTAAAAGTTTTCTTCCTATTAGAATAGGATATCGCATCCCTTGTCTTTGCGTAAGTGAGAATTCTGTTTTTATTTTAACAGAACCCAAAAGAATGTATGTTTTTATGAAATAACGTTCTTGGACAATTCCATTCGAACTTTTCACGTTTTTTCGTCTAAATTCTTTAAATGAAAAAGGAATATTTTGAAATTCCGGGTGTTTTGAGTCAAGAAAAATAACCTTGAGAATCCCATCTACTTCTTCAATTAATGTCGCATGTATGCTTGAAGAATAGGCCCCAGTATCAATTTTTACTTCAACATTTTTCAAACCAAATTCCGGAAGAGACGCCCATTCCCTACGTCCAATTATTGATTTTGAACTAACACTATTCATTTAGAACAAATGTAGAGAATATTCTATAATAATATAAATGAATGAAATAAAACTGGTTAATTAATGACCATAAAAAAAGACATTGGAATTGATTACCTAATTAAGGTTACATGTCCAACAACTATTTTACGCTCGTCAATAAGTGGGTTTTTATAAATTATCTTATATGTATAAGTGCCATCATTGACTTTAATTCCAAACTTTCCATAAGAACCATCCCAACCTTCATCGGCGTTATGTGTTTCAAATATGGCCTCACCCCAACGGTTATAAATAATCATTTCAAAGTTATATGGATCAAATCCAGTTGTGAAAATCGGTTTGAAAGTTTGGTTGTGATTATCCCCATCTGGTGTAAATGTATTCGGAATATAGAAAACTTCTCCCTCTTGATATTGAATGGATTGTTGATAGGTGTCTGAACATCCCATAGCAGAAGTAGCCGTTAACGTAATTGTATATCCATTGGAAGTATTAGAATAGGTATGTACAGGATTTTCATCAGTTGATGTTTGTTGATTACCAAAATCCCAACTGTAGGAACTAGCGCCAACTGAATTATTGCTAAATGTTACTGTTTGTGTCGGATCCGTAAAAGTACTAATACTTGTAGTAAAGGCTGCCACTGGTGGGTTTTCAACACAAATATAATCGTTTAGAGTTAAGGTATTTGAACAACCATTTTCTGTTGTAGTTAAAGAAATGTCATAACACCCTCCTTGATAGAATGTGTAACTAGCTACACAATCATTTGTCAGCTGACCATTTCCAAAATCCCAACTACAATTACTTGGATTTCCTACCGTATTCGAGAATGTAACTGTAAGAGGTGCACATCCTGTAAGTTGATCTGCCACAAAACCTACAGTCGGAATAGGATTAACCGTTACCGTTGCTGTAACTGGGGCACTTATACATCCATTTACATCGTAAACAAGAGAATAAGATGTAGTTACACTTGGATTAACAGTTATTGAACTTGTTGTTTCTCCATTTGGAGACCATAAATAGGTTCCGCCAGGTATTGATGCAGTAGCGGAAAGTGTAGCTGATTGTCCTTCACAAATAGAAGGTGAATTAACATTAACCACTGGTAATGGATTAACGGTTACTGTTCCTGAAGATACTGTGCTATTGCAGCCGTTAAGGGAATATGTAACAGAATAATTTGTTGTTGATGCTGGATTTACGGTTAAAGAATTAGATGTTGTTGAATTATTTGCCCATGTATATGTGCCACCTGTAGCATTAGGCGTTGCAGTGATTGTTGCCGTTTCACCTGCGCAAATTGTAGCTGATGAAACCGTAACTGAAGGAATTGGGTTAACAGTTACCACTCCAGTTCCGGTTGTTGTACATCCGTTTAAGACATATAATACTGTATAGGTTGTTGTTACTATTGGAGAAACGGTAATTGAACTGGTTGTTTGAGCATTGTTCCAGGTGAATGTACCCCCACTTGGATTTGGTGTAGCAGTAACCGTAGAACTTTGTCCTGCACAAATAGTTGCTGGGCTTACAGAAACAGTAGGCATCGGATTAACAGTAATATTGCTTGTCGCGGTTCCTGTACATGAGTTTAATGTGTATGTTACTGTATAGGAAGTAGTTGCATTAGGCATTACTGTAATTGAGGACGTAATAGCTCCATTTGACCATAAATATGACCCTCCTGTTGGATTTCCAGATGCGGTAAGCGTTGCATTTGAACCTGAACATATTGTTGGACTATTTACTGTTACAGTTGGTGTTTGATTAACCGTTACTAATCCAGTTGTTGGAGTTGTTGCGACGCCATTAAGAGTATATACACAGGTATATATATCATTTGTAGTCGGTGAAACCGTTATACTTTGCGTTGTTTGACCTCCTGGCGACCAAAGATAGCTTCCTCCTGGGTCAGATGGAGTGGCTGTTAGTGTGGTAGAAGAACCACTACAGATGGTTGAGCTATTTACAGCAATGGTTAAATCATTAACTGTAATAGTTATATTGTCCGTGGCAATACATCCACCTAAGTCATAGGTGACAGTGTAGGTTGTAGTTGTGGTTGGAGTAGCATTTACAATATCACCATTTGTAGGCGAAACTGTTGTACTTGGTGACCAAGAATAGGTTCCGCCAATTGGGCTTCCAACTGCAGTAAGCTGTGTTGATTGTGAATTGAAAATAGTACTTAGTGGGGTTGTAATATACACAGTCGGTAAAACAGGAGAAACTGCAATGACATGTTGAGCAGTAACTGGATTATTACATGCATCAACACCTTGATAATCAATGGTGATTGTTCCGCCTCCACAAATTGTGAAGTTTGGTGTTAATGTAGGTGCTAATGTCCCAGACAATAAACATGAGCCACTCTCTGAATTTGAGTAAGTTGCATTTTGATTCCAACTAAATTGAGTTGCATTGTTATAAGTTAATGTAGTTGGGAGTCCAGCTGGAATAGTAACAACTGGTGTTGAAGCAGGTAACACCGTTATTGTTTGAGAATTTGTTATTGTATTTCCGCAATCATCTGTTACATTCCAGGTTCTAATTAATGTGTAACCACAAGTACTTGGAGTTCCTGTTTCACTTATAAATGTGACAGTAGGGTTCAGGGTACAGTTATCAGATCCTGTTACAATTACTGATGCAAGTGGAGGAACTGCATCGCAATTAACCGTAACATCTGGAGGGAAATTTAAAAAAGTTGGGTTAACGTTATCACCAATATTGATAGTTTCAGTAACAGTAGATTGGTTATTACAAGCATCCGTAATGGTATAGGTACGCGTGATAACAAGCGGACAAGACCCAGCAGAAGTTTCAGTGAAAGTCACCGCTAAGTTAGCATCCG
>JBIKIQ010000005.1:0-212112 GCA_044361535.1 Crocinitomicaceae bacterium | reverse complement strand
GGAATTTCTTCCTCGAAATATTCTTTTGTGAAATCCATAGCCAAAGAATAACCTAAAAGCACATCATAACCGGTTGAAAAACCATTTTCTACTTCGGGTATTAAACGAAGAATGTAATCATCTTTTAAATACGCCAAAGTGAAATATTGCTCATCACGATTGCATGATGAACTGCTCACGTAGTAGCGGAAATCACGGAACCGATTGAACTTTTCTTGCATTTTGTTCAGGTAATGTTGTTGCAGCTCGGCAACATCTATTTCCTGGTTAATGACTCTTTCAAATTCATATTCCATCAATGTGCGACAAGCAAATTTCACTGATAAAATTTTGGGTTTTACTTCCTTGAAGAAGCGTATTTCATCATTCAAACTTTCAAACCCTTTTTCAAGAACTTGGTCTTTCATTCTTTGAAGTGTTTCATCACAGAGATCCAGCAACGTAATACACTTGTTATGAAAGCATCCTTTACTTTCCCAATGGCTCATGAATTGTTCATGGAACTCATGCGCGGTTTTTTGATACGTATTCATCCTCAATCAATTAATAATTAAGGATTTCATACGCTGACAAAGACGGTCAAAAAGTGCCTGTTTTTTCTACACGTTTTAGAGTGAATTTTTGTTTTAATTGCTGCATGTCTTCGCTCACTTTATGCTCGAGGACCTTTGCATAAATCTGCGTTGTTGCTAGTTTTTTATGTCCTAGCATTTTAGAAACGGACTCAATCGGTACACCGTTGGAAAGGGTTACCGTGGTTGCGAAGGTATGCCGAGCAATATGCATAGTGAGTTCTTTATTTATATTGCAAAGCGTAGCAATTTCTTTCAAATAGGCGTTCATTTTCTGATTGGAATTAACAGGCAATAATTTTCCGGATTGAACGCATTTTGGATGGTCTTTGTATTTGTTGACAATCTCCTCCGCTTGTGGAAGTAAGGGAACATTGGAAACAGTATTGGTTTTTGTTCTTCGGGTAAAAATCCAACAATCGCCATCAATGCCCTTGGCAACATCGGTTTGTTTCAGTTTAAATACATCAATAAAAGCATAGCCAGTGAAGCAACAGAAAAGAAAAACATCACGCACTTCTTCCAGACGTTCTTGTTTAAATTCTTTGCTATACAAGGCTGATAATTCAGCTTCGTCCAAGATTTCACGAATAACTGCGTGCGTGCTGCATTTGAATTGTGCAAATGGGTTTCGTGGCAACCAACCATTTAAAACGGTCTGATTGATTACTTTCTTGACGTTGCGGATGTATTTCATTGCTGTATTGTGCGCAATGCCTTCCGTTTTTAGATAATGTTCAAAATCGGTGATGAATTTGTAATCGAGTTCTTTGAGGTAAACGTCCGATCGTTTTATTCGTTTCTTGAGAAAGTCACAACACTTTTTGTAAACTGTCTCAAATTTGGTGTGGGTGGATTTGACAACATCGACTCCGATGAGTTCTTTCATCTGGTCGTTGTGATACTTAAATGCTTCCAGGAATGTTTTTTCCTTTTCGGTGTTTCCGAGAAATTCATTTTTGAGTAGGTCGGAAGTGATAAACTTTCCAAGAGAGGTTTGCTCAACGTAAATTCGGTAAATGGATGTTCGGATAATATCTAACTGGTTGTTGATTATCCGAGCTTCTTCGGATGATCCTTTGACCATTCCGGCTGTCTTAATCCATTTGGATGGTTCGATAAATCGTTTTACGGATAGCTCAGCTCGTTTGCCGTTTACGGTGATACGGCAGTAGATAGCTGCCTTTTCTAGTTGCATTCTTGAGGTGTTCAACCAAAAGAGAAGCGAATAGTTTTGTTTCATCTTGTTTTAATTTGTTTGATTTTGTTCACCAATTCACTTTGAAAGGGTGGAAAACGAACATCAAAACCGTACAAATTAGACCAATCTAATCTTTTAACTATCAGCTACTTAAAGCGTAATTCGGTTAACAAAATGCAAGTATAATACTTGTTAACCGATTTGTTCACTTTTTTTTTGTTAATCTATGAATGAAATGAATAACTCATAAAAACAAAAAACCCTTTAAATCGTTTGATTTAAAGGGTTTTACGTGCTTTTGTGTTTGTTTGAGAAACACTAGAAGCGGTCTGGACGGGACTCGAACCCGCGACCCCATGCGTGACAGGCATGTATTCTAACCAACTGAACTACCAAACCAATTTTTTAACTTTCTTTCGAAAATCTCCAGAAACATCTGGATTCAAAATCGTGTGAGCTTTCGTTAAAAGCGAGTTCAAAATTAAGGCTTTTTTTATAATAAACAATAGAATAATCATTTTTTTATTAAAATTCCAGGTAACATTTAACGAGGAATAAGTTTTCTGCAGCTACTTAGTCTTGATAATGTTACTTATTGACGACTTTTAATCGTGTTTTTGGAATGCGTTAAGTGAATTATATATTAATAGGAATCAACATCAATTGAAAGACGAGTTGACTTATTTGACGGTTCTGCATAAAATAAATCAATGATTTCTTGAATCTTTTGCTTAACCTTTTTTTCAGGTGCGTCCTTCTCTATTTTAATCTTAATCTCCTTAATATAAAAATTTTGAATTCGCTTAATGATCGGAAATTCTGGGCCTACAATGCGCTCCTTAAAAACAGGCCTAAGCTTATCGACTAAGTTTTGTGCGGCACTGTTCAACTTAAATTCATCTGTATTACGCAAGGTTAGATCAATTACCTTGTAAAATGGAGGATAAAAAAACATCCTTCGCTCCTGCATTTCTGTTTCATAAAAACCTTGGAAATCATGTTCTTTTACGCGCTCAATTACCCAATGGTCGGGATTGGAAGTTTGTATGATTACTTTTCCTTTCTTATTCTTGCGCCCTGCCCTACCCGCAACCTGAACCATTAATTGAAATGCGCGTTCAAATGCACGATAATCGGGACGATTTAACAACATGTCAGCATCCAAAACCCCTACCAATCCAACGTTATCAAAATCCAATCCTTTTGTTATCATTTGCGTACCCACTAAAATATTTATCTGGCGGTTTTCAAAATCATTTAAAATAGTTTCATAGGCATTTTTTGATCGGGTTGAGTCTAAATCTAAACGTTGAATCACCACATTAGGCAGCAACAAACTCAACTCATCTTCAATTTTTTCGGTACCAAAACCGACCATTTTTAATCGATTACTACCACAAGCTCCACAACTACCAACGGGAGGAGAAATATGACCACAATAATGACACTTCAACGTATTCGTTTGCTTGTGATAGGTCAATGAAACATCACAATTTTTACAACGTGGCGTCCATGCACATACCTCACACGACCACATGGGTGTATATCCTCGTCTATTCTGAAAGAGAATAACCTGTTCGTCTCTACCTAGTGCTTCTTTAATACTTTCCATCAGCAAACCACTAAAATGTGATTGCATGCTTTGGTTCTTTTTTTCTAAACGAAGATTTGCACACAAAATTTCAGGCATTTGCAAGCCTAAATAACGTTCTGATAATTCAACCAACCCGTATTTTTCACATTTAGCATTGAAATAACTTTCAATGGAAGGCGTAGCTGTGCCCAATAATACTTTAGCTGAATGAAGGTGAGCCAAAACGATAGACGCATCACGCGCATTGTAGCGTGGAGAAGGATCTGTTTGCTTAAATGTATTTTCGTGTTCCTCATCAACAATGATTAAACCCAATTCTTGAAAAGGGAGAAAAATAGATGACCGAGCACCAATTATTAATCGAAACTTTGTTGGGTCATTTGCTAGAACTGTGTTCCATATTTCAACACGTTCATTTTGATTAAACTTTGAATGATAGACACCAATCTGTTCTCCAAAATAAGCTGATAGTCGATCAATTAGTTGGGTTGTTAAAGCAATCTCTGGAATCAAAAAAAGTACCTGCTTCCCTTCTGCTAATTGTTCCTCGATCAATTCAACGTATAATTCTGTTTTACCAGAACCGGTAACACCATGTAATAGGGTAACAATATTCTTTTTCTGACTTTCTTTTACTTTCTCCAAGGCATCCTTTTGAGCTTGGGTAAGTTCTTTCTTTGCTTTCGATTCTTGACCAAAACCTTTTAACCTACTAACCTCATGGCGCATTGATTCAATTACTCCATTCTTTTCTAACGTTTGCAATGCCGATAAGCTAACCCCTAAATCTACCAATGTTTTTTTCAAAACTGGTTGAATGACATTTTCTCGATAATTGCCTTCTTTCAAAAGCATCATTAACGCATCAACTTGTTTCTTTGCAGTTGCCTTACGCTCCAAATCTGCTATAAAACTCGTTAATAACGATCCATCTTGAAATGTTTCAGTAAGTGAATAACATAATACTGTTTTTGGGGAAAACCGCTCATTTAAGGCCTCAAATGACAACACAATTCGTTTATCAATCAGTTTTTTAATCAAAGGCTGTATGGTTTTAATCCCTAATAAAGCCGATAATTCCTTCAAATCCATTTGTTCATTCGCATGAAGTGAATCAACTATTAACTGCTCTCGCTCATCCAACTTTTGATTATTTTCAAAATCAGGATGGATGACAATTTTAGATTCGCTGGATAATTTAAAATTTGCTGGTAACGACGCATTCATTACATCCCCCAGAGGAGCCATGTAATAGTTTGAAATCCATGTCCAAAACTGAAATTGCTTTTTGGTTATTATAGGATACTCATCCAAAACATATTCAATATATTTTGCTTGATAGGCTTCCGGAATTCGCTCATGAACCTCTGTAACAATTCCGGTCAATAATTTTGACTTGCCAAAAGGGACAATTACCCGAAGACCAAATGAAATTGAATCATTTAACTCAAAAGGAATTCGATACGTAAATACCTGATGAATGGGAACAGGAAGCAAGACATCGGCAAAAAAAGTCTTTCTCTCGTTCATTTAAAAATTACTGACAAGCGTATGGCTCTTCTTGATTATTGACATTATCCCCAGGGTGATCAGAGCAAAATAAATTCCCAAAATTAATGGGTCCTACACACAGTTCTCTCGTGCTTTTTTTATCTATCGCTCTAATGTATGCTTGAGCTGCTCCTACTGAAAAGGATTTATAAAATCGAACAGTTTGTCGAGATGAAAAAATCCCAATTACTTTACCCCCATTATTTATCTCCAGATTCGTGTATGATGGCTTAGACTGTGCTAATGTGGAAGAGGGTTTGTTAACCAACATATAATTGTACAATTCCTCAGCTCCACCGGTAAACGTGATCCACATTCCTTTGAATGTACGTCGTGTTATTGAAGCATCATTCGTACAATTTTGATCAATTAACTCGTAAAATGTTTTTCCTAACACGGTAAATGTACGAGAATCATTGGGATTAACATCAAATTCACCGATACGCCAATTGAACGATTTAACCGATGAACCTGAAGGAGAAATCTCGTTAAATTCTACATCCATTTGCGCATTCATTACATACGCATTTCCGGTATTGGAAACAGGTAAACCAAAACTCAAATATTCTGCTGGATCATCGGCCAATTTAAACGTAAAGTTTTGACCAGAAGAAGGAGTTGTAATTCCATTAACCAATTGTGTTTCAGATTTCACAGTGTATTTTCCTCCGTCTACCACAACGTTTAATTTATACGTAGCAAATGGTTTTAGTGATGATAATTGAGCGTTTGCGGAGTTCTGAACTGTTCCAAAATTTGGCGTATTCAAGGTCGGTAATGTTTTGAAATAATACACTTTTTGTTCGGGAGCGAAAAACAAGCCGTTGGTATCTTTATTTGTTAACAAGGTATCACGCAATTCCCAAGTTCTGATAAGATTTCCATCCAAGTATTCTGATACAGTTGCTTCAACTTGAGAAAAATAATTCGAATCCGGTATCTGAGCAATATCTAATGCATTACCAGGACCTATAAATGCTCTATTAATTTTGATGTAATGAAGGGAATCTGCATGATCTAAAAGTCCATACACGACAGCTGTTTCTTTAAATTCACCGATGTAATTTATCTTCTCATTACAGGAAAACAAAACCAAAATAAGCGAAGAGAAAATAAGAGTTTTTAATCGAGAAATAGTCATCTTATAGAGTTTAGAACTTCAAATATACGCACTACTTTTGGGTAAACCAATCTGTAAACGAAAAAACAACAAAACTATCTTGGTAAAGAAAATAAATCAAAATCCAAGAACTATTTAGATTGAATAACGGTTATTCATCTACAAATTGTACTTTTGCACAAACTCAATTAATTGGCGAAACGGAGAAAAAATAACGATAACGAAGAAACAAAGAAAGGGAAAATCTCCTCTTTTTTAGGCATTTACTCTTTTCTTAAACCCTATTGGCTTCAATATTCCATCGGCTGGTTATTTTTGGTGCTATCAAGCGGAATTGGCCTTCTCTTTCCCTATTTACTCGGTAAGCTTTTAGGTTCTTCCGGTTCTAGCTCAAGTTCTGCAGAATCTCTCAAACTTCTGAAGTTAGAAGATATAAATTCCATAGCGCTTGCATTGTTTGTCATATTTGGACTTCAAGCTGTTTTTTCTTTCGTGCGAGTTCTTACTTTTACGAACGTAACCGAAAATACACTTAGAGATATTCGAAATCGTGCCTTTGAACAGTTGGTTTTTATGCCTATGGATTATTTTAATCGCAATAAAGTAGGTGAATTAACAAGTCGCTTGTCCAATGATATTTCTCAAATTCAAGAAACGATGAGAACAACTGTCGCTGAATTTTTCAGACAGATTGTTATCGTTATGGGGGGAACACTATTTCTATTTTTTATTTCTTGGAAACTTGCCCTAATCATGTTTGCTACTGTGCCTGTAATGGCTATCATTGCTGTAGTGTTTGGAAGATTTATCCGAAAATTAAGTAAACAAGCACAAGATTTTACAGCAACTTCGAACTCAATTGTAGAAGAAGCTCTGACGGGAATAGCTAATGTCAAGGCCTTTACCCAAGAATGGATAACGCTCGGAAAATACAATAAATCATCTCAGCAAATTCGAGATTTAAATGTGAAGAGTGGTCTATGGCGCGGATTGTTTGTTTCATTCATCATTTTTTGTTTATTCGGAGCAATTGTGTTTATCATTTGGCAAGGGCTATTGATGACCCAAGGAGCAAACCCAGAACTTTCATCGGAAGGATTTTATCAGTTTGTTTTATTTACCATAATGATGGGAGCTTCTGTTGGTTCGCTACCGGAGTTGTATGCAGGAATTCAAAAAGCTGCAGGCGCGACGGAGAATTTAGTAGAGATACTCAACGAGAAAACTGAGAGAAGTGTTGCTGTAGGCAAAGAAAAACCTGAGCTTTCTGGTCAAATTTCCTTTAAGAATGTTCATTTTTCCTATCCTCAACGAAGTGATATTGAAGTTTTGAAAGGAATTTCATTCGATGTACTACCTAATCAAACATTGGCACTAGTTGGCTCTTCAGGATCGGGAAAAACAACAATTTCTAATTTGTTATTTCATTATTACAACAACTTCTCTGGTGAAATTCTTTACGATAATCATCCCCTTCAAGCGATTGAAATTGAATATTTGAGGGGTAATTTAGCCATCGTTCCTCAGGAAGTCATGCTTTTCGCCGGGACAATTCGTGAAAACCTACTTTTTGCCCATCCAAATGCAAGTAATGAAGAAATTGAACAAGCGGCTAAAGGAGCAAATGCATACGATTTTATCCAATCTTTTCCACAAGGATTTGAGACGCAAGTGGGTGATCGTGGAATTCAACTCTCAGGTGGTCAAAAGCAGCGTATTGCTATAGCAAGAGCGATACTTAAAAATCCAAAAGTTCTTATTTTGGATGAAGCAACCTCATCGCTCGACTCAGAATCAGAACGACTTGTACAAGAAGCACTGACCAATCTTATGAAAGGAAGAACTTCCATCGTAATTGCACATCGACTTTCAACGATTAAGTTAGCGGATAAAATTTTAGTAGTAAAAGAAGGAGAAATTGTTGAACAAGGAACGCACGAATCTTTGTTGGCAGAAAGTGGTTTCTATGCCCATTTGGTGAATCTCCAAAAAATGAACTCAAGCACTGAGTAAAAACTCAAGGTTTCACAAAGTACCTATCTGACCCATCAAACATTGGCGACTGAATAGAATAAACTCGCAAGGTCTTTCTTGAAATTACATTAATCACTTCGTGTGGAGTCCCTTTTGGAATGGTGATTTGATCTCCATTTTCTATGATTAAGGTATCGGAGCCTAACTTCATTATAGCTTTACCGCTTAAAACAACAATATTTTCAGTATGAAATTTGTGAAAATGCAAAGGTACTTTATCCGGAATGGATATTAAAAACGTTGAATGCAAGGTGTCTTCAGTTATTTTTTCTATTGTGTTTTCTCGTAATTTCCTTGGTGATTTTTTAGGTTTAAAATGTTGCCCGTGAACATGAATTCCGTAAAATATAAAAAATAAAACCAATCTAATTTTCATATGTTTTAGTAACTTGCAACGAAAATACAAGAAATATCGTCAATAAACAGAACTAATTTATGAAGCAAACACTTTCTAATTTTACATTATTTTTAGTTTTATTCCAATTGGGATTTTCTTTTGCGCAAGAAACAGAACGGACTTTACTCTTAAAAGATTCTACAGAAGATAATGAGTTTATGCCTAAAGCTTTTTTCTCTACTCGGATTATCAATGGACACAGCATTGAAACCTTGCCTAAAGGTTACATGGAAATGCGAATAGAACATCGATTTGGAGATATTTCTGGGATTAATGGTGGTTATCAAAACATGTTTGGATTCGATAATCTTTCCGATATGCGAATAGCACTCGAATATGGAGTAACAAAAGATTTAATGATAGGATTTGGGCGCTGTAAAGGTACAGGAGCACCATATCGATCTCTACTCGATGGATTCGTGAAATACAGAACTCTTCGTCAAGGTTCAAAAATGCCCATTTCATTAACAGTACTCGGTGGATCTTCCTTCACCTATATGCAAGCTTCATCGGATGAATCAAAAGTCAGCCATTTTCCCAAAGCATCTCATCGCCTAGCATATTTTGCACAAGCGAACATTACAAGGAGATTTGGAGATCGTTTGTCTATTGCCTTGATGCCAACATTCGTACATCGAAATTATGTTGCATCTAACGATATGAATTCGCTGTTGGCATTAGGGGGTGCTTTCCGCGTTAAGTTAACTCATCAATTCGCACTCATCGGAGAATATTACCATGCGTTTGCTTCCAATAACTCAAGGCCTTCTGGAATTTATAAGCAAAGTATGGCGTTGGCATTAGAATGGCAAACCTTTGGTCATAATTTTACAATAAATTTTACAAATTCAGGAGGTTTAGGCGAAACTCAATTTATTCCATATACCTATGAAAATTTAGCGAAAGGCCAATTTCGGTTTGGATTTTGTGTAGGTCGAAAGTTTGTTATTAATGAATAACAAATGATGATTCCAAACACTCTTTTATACACTTTTAAACCAACGTTATTCAAATGAAAAAAAATCTAATCATTTCAGCTTATTTCATTGTACTTATAATTTCTTCGGCAGTTTCTTTTTCTGTTTTAGATCATTATGAAATTACTGCTGGTCACAAGATTGCCTTCAAGAGTGCTGATCCTTCGGGGACTTTTACGAAAGTTTCAGGCACTATTGATTTTGATGAAAACAATTTAGATAGTTGCAAATTTAAGATTACCATTCCTGTTAGTTCTATAGATACTGGTAATGCATTAAGAGACAAAAAAGCGCAAACGGCCGAATGGTTTGATGCGAAAAACTATCCAAATATTAAGTTTACGTCTACCTCAGTAAGCAAGGATGGAGATAAATATAACGTTAAAGGAGACTTGACGCTAAAAGGCATCAAGAAAGAAATAACAATTCCATTAACGTACACCAAAAAAGACAATAAAATAACTTTTAAAGGAACATTTACAGTAAATAGAATTACGTTTGGGGTAGGTAAAAAAAGTGAAGTTGTCCCAGATAATATGGCAATGAGTGTAACAGTTCCTGCAATTCTTAAATAAAAATGGCCATTCGAACAATCACTTTGGGTTTTCTAGTTGTATTCTTGTCTTCAATTTCAGGTGTTATCTACGGGTATTCCTATTACCAATTATTTGATTTTTCAGCGTATTTGCCGCTTTGGAAAATCGCAGCTATTCTTACATTTATTTCCTCTTTACTAGTAGCATTTTCTCTATTAATTTCAACCATTTTTAAGAAAAGAGCACATTTAATCACCTCCGTTTTTGTTGCCGCGACCTCCTTATTTAGCATTGTTTTACCCAACCTTTTTCCACCAAAATTTACACAGGAGATTGAAGTTCCGGAAATGTTTCCGGCATTTGTTATGCCGCTTCATTTTTTAGTTCCTATTTTTTGGTTAGTATTGTCACCCTATTTTTTAATGATCAAACAATGAAATTAATTTACCTATCTATCTTTCTTATCCCATTTATTTGGGGTTGTAGAAAAGACAAAGTGCAAAATTACCCCAACGCTTCGTGTAGCGATACAGTTTCATTTAATAATGAAATACTACCTTTAATTCAAAACAATTGCACAGGTTGTCATACGAATCAGAATGGATACTCTTTTACCAACCACGCCAACATCTCTTCAAATTCAACAGCTATAATTGGATCAATGAGAAATAGTGGTTATCAACTTATGCCTCAAGGAGGACCGGCTTTGCCCGACAGTGTAATCGAAAGAATCGAATGTTGGGTAAATCAAGGGAAATTAAATAATTAAGTATAAATTTTAAACTCAATAACTATGAAAAAAGTTTTATTATCAATTGGAACATGCGGAATGATTACTTTATTGATTTCATTTCAACATGTAACAAATGGATCTATTGAATCTTACCACAAAATGCCTCATAACTCCGGAGGTGTTGGAGCTGGAAGAACTGGGGCTCCGGGAGAACAAAATTGCACTGCTTGTCATGCCGGGACAGCTCAAGATGGAGCAAATGAAAATATTCTTACCGTATTAAGCGGATCAACACCTGTAACATCCTATACCCCAGGACAGCAGTATACTGTAGCGCTAGTATTGGCATCAAATCCTGCAAAAAAAGGATTTCAAGCTACTGCATTGACTGGAACGAACACAATGGCTGGTAACTTTACTGGTCAAGCAGGAAATACAAGCATTAATGGAACCACAAAAAAATATGCCAATCACACTTCAACAAGTAATACATCCTCTTCACTTTCTTGGACATGGACGTGGACAGCTCCCGCTTCAGGAACAGGAAATGTTACATTTTATGTTGCTGCAAATAAAGCCAACAATAATGGAAATGACAACGGAGATGCAATTTACTTGTCGCAACACATATTTTCTGAGGCTAGTTCAGCTGGGATAGAGGATAATAAAACTGAGGCTTTGCAAATCTACTTTAACGGAAATTCAAATAGTATTCACGCGAATTTCGATGCATTATCTGTGAGTGCTACATCACTTAAAATAATTGATCTTTCAGGAAAGGTTGTATTTAGCACTAACATGGGGTCATCTGAAATTGGAAAAAACACGAAAGAAATACAACTAAACAAATCGTTGAAATCAGGAACCTATGTTGTAACCTTAGAAATTGGTCGTAAAGTGTACAGCAAGAAAATTGTTGTAGAATAGAACTATCCGAGTATATGTAAGAATAAGGCGGCTGAATTAAGTCGCCTTTTTTATGCTATTTTGTTTTCTTGCGTTCCTTAATCGACTCATATAAGACACGTTGTATATCAGCACGAATACCCATATCAATAATTTTACGATTTTCTTGATCAGGATAAACCCTATTGGAAAGAAAAACAAAGTTCAATTGATTTTCAGGATCTGCCCAAGCCAAAGTACCCGTAAAACCACTATGTCCAAAACTTTTTGACGATGCTAGTTTGGTACATGTTCCTCCTCCCTCCAATTTTGGTTTGTCAAAGCCAATTCCTCTGTGATTTGTTTTAAAAGGATTTGTGGTATAAAGGTCTACAACTTCAGGCTTTAAATAGTGAACCCCACCATAATAGCCTTTGTTCAAGAACATCTGCATTAAAGATGCTAAATCAGTAGCATTACCAAAAAGCCCAGCATGACCACACACCCCACCAAGCATTGCAGCACCCGGATCATGAACATACCCTTGAACAACTTGCTTCCTAAATTTGATGTCATTTTCAGTAGGCGCTATTCTACTCTTATCAAAACAGTTTAATGGATTATATCCCATCGTTCTCAATCCCATTGGCTCATAGAGTTGAGTTTTAAGAAAATGATTCAACTCTTGTTTGGATTGTTTTTCAATAATTTTCATAATGAAATAATAGCCCAAATCTGAATATTTAAACTCCTTTTCGCCAAGTGGTTGAGAAGAAATTTGCATGTACATTGAATCAACATAGTCTTCACGCATCCATAAGTCATCAGCAACGTGTCTTGTAAAAACAGCCGTTTCGGTTGGATTGAACAAATGCGGATCGGGCAAATTGTTTTTCAAAACATTTAAATAGAAAGGAATCCATGGTTTTAATCCTGCTTGATGGGTTAGCATATCTTTCAATTCCAAATTTTCCATCTTTGTTCCTTTCACCCATTCAGGAATATATTCGTTTATTTTTCTAGAAACATCAAACTTTCCTTTAGATTCCAAATACATCAGTCCGGTTGTAGAGGCACCGATTTTGGTAATAGAAGCCAAATCATAGATATCTTCCATTTTGACTGGCGCTGATTTTTCATAACGCTGATTTCCAAAGCTTTTTCTATAGAAAATCTTGCCGTCTACAGCTGCAACAATTTGACATCCAGGATAAGCCCCAGCTGAAATCCCTTTACGGGCAATATTGTCTATTTCCTCTAATTTCTTGGGGTCAATACCTACCTCTTCTGGTTCAGTAAACTTCAAACGACCTCCCCATTTTAATTCCTCTCCACTCCCAATAAGATAAGTCTTTGATAAATCACGCGTCAACTTTCCATTCGTGGGTATAGCCCCAAATAACACCTGCGCTGTTCGATCCAAAATATAGGGATGATTCTCATAAGCCATGACCAAAGCATCGTGATGTGGAAACTTAGATTCTTTTATAAAATCCAAAGGTGCAAAGAAAACTACCGTTCGTTTTCCATGACATGGAAGTTTATGCAAATAATCCAATGCCTGCTTGTTGAGATTTTGATTTTCTGAGATGTGTATTGATAAAATAAAATGATCAGCATGTTCAATGATTTTCAATTTATCTTGTTTGAGCTCTTCAAAAAAATTGATGTTGATTTCGGTAAAGTCAGTGAATAACGAAATGGTTTTTGTGAATTCCTGATACCCATCACCAACGGTTAACACCACAAATTTCTTGTCTAAAGAACTAAATGGTAGTAGATCCTTACTATTCTTTAAAACGGTTATATGCTTCTCCGCTTCCATCTTTTGTTGAAAGACAGGGAAACTGTTAAGATGTCTAAATTCAGCAGATTGCCAAGGAAGTTCATTTTGAGTTTGAGCCATAAAATCAAGTTGGAAAATGACAATGACGGTCAAAATAATAAATGGTAAAACTGCTGTTATTCTTCGATTCATAAAATAGTGATTGTCTGCTTTCATCAAAAATAGTGCAGATAAGTTTTGATGCTTAAAATTATTCAGCTTGTTTTACACAGAAAATAGTTAATGGGTAATTTCCACTTTTTCCTTGATGTAAAAGTGGAGTAAAAAATCTCAATAAAGAAAAATGAAGTAAACTCTATTGTATTTCAGAACATATTTTAGATTGAATTGAATAAATCAAATCAAAACATTGTCACCTCTTGAAAATATATTACAAGTTTGCTGCATAAAGTAAACCAATGGCAAGAACGGAGCAAACTAAACCAATTAACTTCTGCTTGGACAAGGCTTCTTTAAAGGCCAAAAAACCAAGAATTGCAGAGGTAATAACAATACTTACATTAACAACAGCAAGCACTGTTGAGTCACTCCAACCCGTTGAAGAATAAGCGGTAATTAGCAAATAAATTGAAAAGAAATTAGGAATCCCCAAACAAATTCCAGCGAGAACATTCTTAACTGATAACTGAGTTTTATTGCGAATAATTTTCTCTGCTAACAAGAATATTCCTAACACTCCGGCAAGCCCAAATCCAATGGCTGAAAAAAGCGCTGCGTTTAAATTTGTTAAAAGCGATTTCTGAACAAAGTTTAGGACAAAATCAAGAAGTCCACTGCCAAAAAACAACACTAATAACATCCAAATAACTGGTTTTTGCTTTGTTGAAGATTTATCGAATGACACAAGGGCAACACCTATAATCGCCATCGCAATCCCAGCAATTTTCAGTAAACCAAACGTCTCTCCAAAACCAATAAAAATGGCACTTATTGCCATACTCATTTTCACAGCAACTGACGTTATTGCAACGCCGTTTATTTGGGAACTTTTACCCATTAAAACAAATAGAGAAATAAACAAGAACCCACAAATTAAAGCAGCGTACATCCAATTCGTATCGGTCCAAGCAGCATTTGACCAACTATCGCCGTAAAGAGCAAAACCACAAATACAAGCCGTAAAATAATTGAAAACAATCGCCTGAAACGTATCAACACCAAACTTTGGAAAAAGCTTAAATAGAATAAATATGAAACTCGAAAATACAATAGATCCAATTAATGCAATCATCTTCGATGGTAATAATAGATGAGATCTTCGCCGAAGTACTGAGAAGATGAAGGGACTTTACTTATAACCGGTGCTTTTACACCATTGTGGAATAACTTATTTCCAACAATAACACGAGCCTCATCCCAAACATTATCCACGATAAAATATTGCAAGGTTCTACTTCCTCCCTCAACAAAAACCGATTGAATACCTCGCTGATAAAGTTCTGAAAGAATATTTGCCGTGCTTGTTTCAGAGATTTTCACCCATTCTACATTGTTATTCACATGATTTTTTATTCGATTGAAAATAATGGTTGGTGCATCTTTGGAAAAAACATTCATGTCATTTTTTAACTGCAATTGACTATCAACGATAATACGCATTGGGTTTTTTCCATGGAATTCACGAACAGTTAGTGAAGGATTATCGTATAAAATAGTATTTCTTCCAACGAGGATTGCGTGTTCTTGAGATCGCCATTTGTGAACAAGTGCCTTCGTCTCAGGTGCTGAAATCCAGTTTATTCCTTGCTCATTATTTTGACGTGATCGATCTAAAAACCCATCAATCGTTTGTGCCCATTTTAAAATGACATAGGGTCGTTGTTTCTCATGAAAAGTAAAGAATCGCTTATTGAGTATTTTACATTCTTCCTCTAAAACACCTTCAATAACATGAATTCCCGAACGCTTCAGTTTATCAATTCCTTTTCCAGAAACCTTTGGATTGCTATCCACACAGCCAATAACAACCTCTTTTACTTTTAATTGAATGAGCAAATCAGCACACGGGGGTGTTTTTCCAAAATGAGAACAAGGTTCCAAAGAAACATAAACCGTTGCTCCTTCTAATTCAGATTTATCGGATACCGACTCTACTGCATTAACCTCAGCATGTGCCTCTCCAACCATTTTATGGTATCCTTCACCAATAATTTTATTGTTTTTTACAATGACACAACCGACGAGAGGATTGGGAAAAACGTAACTTGCACCTAAATTTGCAAGGTAGATGCATCTCCGCATGTAGGTTTCGTGCTCAAGCATTCGATTTATTCAAATTCAATTAAAACAGAACCTTTATCAACTACATTTCCAATTTCAATCTGAATATTCTTTACAATTCCTACCCCATCAGATTTCAGAACATTCTCCATTTTCATTGCTTCTAAGGATAAAATGGAGTCTCCCACTTGAACCTCTTGACCGACCTGCACAAATAATTGAAGAATTCGACCTGGCATAGGAGCTTGGAGTTCTTTGATACGCTTAATTTTTGGCTTATCCATACCAAGTGACGCAATCAAATCATCCAAATTGCCTTTTTTTTGAATTTCATAAACTGCGTGATTCAATTTAATTTTGATTCGATTGTTTTCTAAACTATTTTCCAAGATTTCACCATGATAACTTTTACCCTGATACTCCAGCGTAAAAAATTGATGATTTTCCCATACAATTGATGCACCTTTGCTAACGTGACTTGTTATACCATTAATTGACCACATATTTTAGAAATTAAATTGCAAAATAAACAAATAGCTTCAAATAAAATTCGTTTTAGCTAATTTGATCAGTAAACAAAATCAAAATTGAAAATAAAAATTTACAAATGAACTATTTAATTCAAAATTAGTTTCTGATATTTAAAATGAATAAAGTCAAAATTTTGAAATGCAGGCAACTGTGTATAATTCGAACCGTTTAACTTTTACTTTAATTTGCAAAATTATTGTAGCTTTGAGTATAAAAATTTACAAAATGTCTTTGAATTTATGAAAAAGTTAATCTTCTCCTTTATTTGTTCGATTTTTTTTACTAGTTTCTCATTTGCTCAAATCAACTTTGGAAATGGCTCTTATGGTTCTGCAACCATAATTAGCTCTGATACAGTAAACTCTTACAAGAAAATTCAAAGTGTTGCGGGGTCAAATTTCAACCTGTTAAATACGTCAAATTTTTTAGTAGTAAATGGAGATGTCGTATTAATAATTAACATGTTTACCGGAGAATATGAGTTGCGTCAGGTAACAGGAATAGTAGGCAATGTTGTGACTTTATCAGCTGGATCAATTCCGAACTCAGCTTTTTCTACCAATTCACAAATGATTACTGTCAGACAATATTCAAATGTGACAATCAATGCGGGAGGAGAAATTACTTGTCCTGCATGGAATGGAGAAACAGGTGGTGTGGTTTGTTTTTTAGTGCAAAACACGTTGACTCTAAATAGCGGTGAGATTGACGTTGAAGGGAGGGGCTTTTTTGGTGGAAATGGAGGAAACGGTGGTAGTGGCGGAAATGGAGGATTGGGTGGTTTTTCAGGTGGAAATACTACAAATAATGGTGGACAAACAGGTTACGGTGGTAGCCCAATCAATGGCGCAGGTTGGGGAGGTGGCGATGGTTTCGCAGGCACGAATGGTGCTGTAGGAACTTTGGCCTATTACAACTCTTCTCTAAGTCTTTTACCTTGTGATAACACGATAGCATCTTGCAATGAATCTCCAAATACAAGTGGAAGATTGTACATGGGAGATGGTGGTGCCGGAGGGGCTGGTGGAAATGGAAAAGCAGGTGCAGGTGGTGGCGGTAGTAATTGCAATCAACTAGGAATTGATGGTGGAATTGGTGGTGCTGGTGGATTGGGTGGAAATGGGGGTGTTGGAGGTGGAATTATTTACATAAAAGCTGGAAATGTTGTTCATGGAAACACTGTTATAAAAGCAATGGGAACGGCTGGGACTTCTGGAACGACTGGCACTCAAGGTGGAAATGGCGGAGCTGGAACATGCGGTGGAGGCGGTGGAGATGGAGCTGATGGTGGAAATGGCGGCGGCGGTGGCCATGGAGGTGCTGGTGGTGCTGTAAAAATTTCAAAAAGTGCAGGAAGTATTATTCCTGCTTTGGTTAATATTAACGGAGGTGGAAGTACAAATGGTGGTTCTGGCGGTTCAGGAGGACTAGGAGGTGTAAATTCTTCAGATATAACGGGAGTTTGCTCTTGCATAAATGTTCCAACAATTCCTTGTGCCTTTCCTGTACTAATTCCATTTTTGAGTAATCCCAATACAACAGTTTCTATTGATGCATTTGGACAAACACACTTTATCTTTATTTATGGTGATTCAACATTGGATTTAGTCTATACTAATCTTCCATTTTGCAACGGATATTTTATGGGCTCTCTATCTGGGACCTTATTTGAAGCTGGCATTCCAATCAATCACTACATTGCTCCAATAGCCTCACTGGTAGATAATATTTTGGCAAGTTTAATTGATTTTGTGACCAATAATCCAGCTAACTTAGATGGTTCTCAACAATCAATTCAAACACTAACGTATAATTTATTGGAAGGTTGTAATGTTTGCTCAAATTGTTCACCGAGAATTTTAGCCGATAATGGTGACCCAGGCGATAATGGTCCCGGAGGTTCAGGAGGTGGAACGGGTTGGTATGAAGAAGATTGTTTAGCACCTGTGATTCTTTCACCAACACCTGGCTATACTTTATTTTTATGTCCAGGACAATGTACTACTATTCCTTTAGTCATATCTGATCCAAATGCAAGCGTTATTGGAATTTCAGGAATGGGAAGTATCCAAGTAAACGTTTCTGGAAATACAGTGACTCTTTGCAATTATAATAATTGTTCAAATTTTGAACAAGTAACATTAGTTGCGAGTAATCAATGTGGTCAAAGTTCAACCACTATATTTATTCAATCTCAACCGAGTTGGATTAATGCATATCCATACACCCAAGATATTTGTAGCGGAACAAATGCCAACATTAATGTGAATTCGCAAGGAGGTTGTGGATTTACATCGAATTCCATTAACTACAATATTATCATGCCTTCAGGAGTAACAACTGATTATAATTTGTTTGGAAATTTAATGCCCTGGACTCCATTTAGTCCAAATTTCATAAACACGACCTCTTCACCTCAAATTGTTTATATTGATTTTTATCAATATTGTGGTGGCAATCTTCAACAAGCTCAGGTAGTTGTTTACCCAACTCCTATTGTTAACGCAGGTGTTGATCAGTCAATTTGCTCAAACTCTCCAATTTCTTTAAATGGCACTATTGGTGGGGGTGCAACTTCAGCTTATTGGACAACTTCTGGAAGTGGAACATTTGCAAATGCAAGTTCAGTGACAACAACCTATACGCCAAGTAGTGCCGATATCAATGCAGGTTCAGTTACATTAACTTTAAGCGCAAATGACGCAATAGGACTTTGCTCTTCAGTAAGTGACCAAGTAATTTTAACTTTTGGAGCAACTCCAACAGCCAACGCAGGAACAGATCAAGCAGTATGTTCAAACTCATCAATTTCTTTAACGGGAAGTATAAGTGGTAGTGCAACTTCAGCCACTTGGGCAAGTTCTGGAAGTGGGGCTTTTGCAAATGCAAGTTCCTTGACTACAACCTACACTCCAAGTAGTGCTGATATCAATGCAGGTTCAGTTGTTTTAACTTTAACAACAAATGATCCTGCAGGCCCGTGTTCTTCAGTAAGTGACCAACTAATTTTAACTTTTGGAGCAACACCAACAACCAACGCAGGACAAGATCAAGCAGTATGTTCAAACTCTCCAATTTCATTAAATGGAATTATTGGTGGTACTGCAACCTCAGCCACATGGACAAGTTCTGGAAGTGGGGCTTTTGCAAATGCAAGTTCCTTGACTACAACTTACACTCCAAGTAGTGCTGATATCAATGCAGGTTCAGTTGTTTTAACTTTAACAACAAATGATCCTACAGGTCCGTGTTCTTCAGTTAGTGACCAACTAATTTTAACTTTTGGAGCAACTCCAACAGCCAACGCAGGACCAGATCAAGCAGTATGTTCAAACTCATCAATTTCTTTGTCAGGAAGTATTGGAGGAAGTGCAACTTCGGCTACTTGGACAAGTTCAGGAAGCGGGTCTTTTGCAAATGCAAGTTCCTTGACTACAACTTACACTCCAAGTAGTGCTGATATCAATGCAGGTTCAGTTGTTTTAACCTTAACAACAAATGATCCTATTGGACCTTGTTCACTTACAAATGACCAATTGGTTTTAACATTCGGCTCATCACCAACTGTTGAAGCCGGTATTGATCAATCTACTTGTTCAAATATTCCTGTAAATTTAAGTGGAACAATAAATGGCTCAGCAACCGCAAACTGGACGTCTTCAGGAACGGGAACATTTGCAAGTGAAACAAACTTGAACACAACCTATACTCCTAGTAACGAAGACATGAATTCAGGTTCAATCATTTTAACCTTGACAGGAAATGATGCTTCTGGTGTTTGCCCTTCAATTAGTGATCAAGTTCTCATTAACTTAATAAATGCCCCTCAAAATCCTCAGGTAAATGTGACTAATAACTCTATTTCAACTGACTCTTATCCAAATACTTCTTATCAATGGGTTCGATGTCCGGGCTATCTACCTATTTCCGGATTTACATCATCAACATTCAACTCATCAAGTTATTCAGGTGGTTTAGCTGTAATTGTCACAAATGAATGTGGATCAGATACCTCTGATTGTGTAAATGTGAATTTATCATCGGTGGCAGAATTATCAGGAGATATTCTTGATATCTATCCAAATCCAACCAATGAAAATACTACAATCGAAGTTTCAGAGAATCTTATCGGAAAAGAATTCAAACTTCAAGATTTTGCAGGAAGAGTTGTAATTAATGGACAAATTGATTCCAATAAAACACAATTAATCTTGTCAAATTTAGCACCGGGAACCTATTATTTGAAAGTAGAAGACTGTCCTATTTCGAGGAAAATTATAAAAAAATAGAAAGTATTTTTCAATGATCAGCATTTAATTTTGTAATGATTAGAAAGAAGATTGTTTGATCATAAAACAAAATCATTATTCAAAACGATTCACCAAATCGAACAAAAAAAATGTGACTTATTGTACTTTGTAAAATAATTAATTATTTTTACAGAAAATATTTTCTATGAAGCAGTTTTTTTGCTTACTATTTCTACTACTAACATCTACTGTTTTTAGTCAACGTAAAATCACGGGTGTTATCAAAGACGAAAAGGGAGAAGGACTTCCATTTGTCTCAGTTGTTATTAAAGGAACGAATAAAGGAACCAAATCAAATGATCTCGGTGAATACTTAATATCCGTTCCTGATTCAAACAATGTTGTACTGAAATATTCATTTATTGGATATGAGTCTCAGGAAATTACGATTGAAAATAAAACAACAATCAATATCACAATGGTTTCTTCGGTTTCCTTGGATGAAGTGGTAGTTGTTGGATATGGTTCGGCTACAAAGAAAGAACTCACAGGTGCCACATCAAAAGTGGGCGGTGAAGACGTCGAAAAAATGAATCTTTCAAGAATGGATCAAGCGCTTCAGGGTCAAGTGTCTGGGGTGAATATTTCTACTAACTCAGGTTCGCCTGGTGGAGCTTCCAATATCAGAATTCGAGGACTTTCAACATTCGGTGATAATGACCCATTAATTTTAGTTGACGGTGTGGTATATGATTCGGAAGGTCTGAATGCACTCAATCCTGCTGATATTAAATCAATTAATATTTTAAAGGATGCAACAGCTGGTATTTATGGCGTTCGTGCTGCGAATGGGGTAATTCTCGTTGAAACCAAGCAAGGAAGATTAAATGCGAAACCAAGAGTGGAATTTAGCAGTTACTACGGAATCCAGTCAACGAGCCGTAAACTTGATTTATTAAATGCCTCTGAATATGCAGTTATTAAAAATGAAATGTTTGCATTCGGTGGTCAAGCAATGCCATTCAACAACACCTCACTTGGTTTAGGTACAAATTGGCAAGATTCAGTTTTCCGTAAAGCACCAGTTCAAAGTCATAATTTAAGTATTACCGGCGGTTCTGGGAATACTAAATATTCACTTGGGGTTGGTTACTTTACTCAAGACGGAATAGTCGGAGGACCAAAATCTCACTTTTCTCGCTACAATGCACGATTGAACTTGAGTACTGATCTTAGTAAAAAATTAAAACTCAATTCTGTTTTCTTGTATTCAAACGATTACCGCAATACCTTACCTGAAAATGGAATCGGTTCTGTATTATACAATACCATCAATGCATTCCCGAATGAACCTATTAAAAATCCAGATGGAAGTTATTCCTATTTAGATGAAGTAAGCGACATCATCAATCCGATAGCCCAAATTGAGAATCAGTACAATTGGAATTTTGCCGATAAATTTGTTGGAAAGGAAGAACTAATCTATGAATTCAACGACAATTGGAGTTTTACCAATCGATACAATTACAATTATGCTCAGGTAAAAAGCAAAACATTTTCACCACTTGTTTGGTACGGCCCAGGTAAATATGCCAATACGGCCTTGAACGCAGATTTGGAATCGCCTTTAGTTGAAATCGCTCCTGATGTATTTCTTGAACGTGGCGCCTCTGTAAGTGAAGAACGCGCGGGCTATGTTGACCAAACATTTGAGAGTTTTGTAAATTATGATCAATATTTAGATTCCAATCACCGAGTAAAAGGTACGTTTGGGGTTTCTGTCTTTCAAAGACGAGGAGAAGCTCTAGGGGGAACTGGATTTAATATTCCAAACAACTCGGTTGAATATGCTGACATTTCAGCTAACATGGCTGCTGGTGGTTTGCTTAATACGGTTTATTCGTGGGAATTTACAGAGCGATTAGTTTCTGCGTTCCTTCGTGGAGAATATTCCTATAAAAACAAATACTTAATTTCTGCTATTTTAAGAAGAGATGGTTCTAGTAAATTTGGCCCAAATAATCGTTATGGTTTCTTCCCAACCGTTTCTGCTGCGTGGCTTTTGTCTGATGAATCTTTTTACAAGATTAAATGGATTAACTATTGGAAATTCAGAGCAAGCTATGGAGTTTCTGGAAATGACCAGATTCCTAATTTCTCTTATCGAGCACTTCTTAATGGTGAAGGAGTCTATGTCTTTGATGATGTTTTGACTCAAGGGGTTGCCATAGGACGCCCTTCTAATCCTGATTTGAAATGGGAAACAACGAGTCAACTAAACATAGGTATGGATTTAACAATGTGGGATAAATTAAATGTAACAACCAATTATTTCATAAAAAACACGCGTGATTTATTATTTCAACCTGAAGTAACTGCTATTTTAGGTTCGTACGGTCCAGGTGGATATCCACCAATTATCAATGCAGGCGATGTTTCTAATAAGGGGATTGAATTAGAATTATCTTACCAGTCAGATTTAAAAAAGAAAGTATCAACGAATGTAGGGTTGAACTTTTCGCGAATACTGAATAAGGTAACGAGTGTACCCGATGGTGTAGATTACATTCCGGGAGCAGCTTTTAGTGTGGGTGGAGATGTAGCGACACGTTTTCAACAGGGATACGCAATCGGTTATTTCTTTGGTTATGAAACAGCTGGGATATATCAAACACAAGAAGAAATTGATGCATCAAACGTGGTTCAAGAAGGAGCTCAACCCGGTGATTTAATTTTTGTAGATCAGAATGGTGATGGAAAAATTAGCTTTGGGGATGATTCAGATAAAACTTATTTAGGGTCGCCTATTCCTGATTTCACATGGGGATTCAACCTAAATGTTAAGTTTTTTGGATTTGATTTTTCAACTAATATTTTCTCTGCAATTGGAAATGAAATTATCCGCAATTACGAACGTCAACAACCTTATGCAAATCAATTGAGTTATGTCATAGATCGTTGGGTTGGACCTGAATCTTCTTTTACCAATCCTAGATTAACAACTGGAGAAACGAGAAACAATGTTTTTTCGTCCTATTATGTAGAAGATGGCTCATTCGTCCGATTGAAAAATATTCAACTTGGATATACCATTCCAAAAAATTGGCTCAAAAAAGCGAAAGTGGAATCATTACGTATTTATATGGCTGCAAATAATTTATTGACGTTAACAAAATACCTCGGATACGATCCTGATTTGGGTTCAGCAAATGCGCTAAGTGCAGGAGTGGATTTTGGAATGTATCCGCAAGCAAAAACAATAATGGGTGGAATTCAAATAGCATTTTAGTTATGAAAAAAAATAAAATAATTCTTCTTTTCGGGATCATTGCACTATTCATTACAAGTTGCAAGAAATTCTTAAGCGTCGATCCACCTTATGCGCAAGATGCCGAAAATTATTTTCGCACACCTGACGATTACGACAGAGCTTTGACTGGTGCATATGACATGCTACAAGGAAGTTTTATGTCACTTTGGATTGGCGAAATAGCTTCTGACAATTCAATTGCAGGTGGAGAAAGTGTAAATGACTCTCAAGGCCTACATCAAATTGACAACATGACTCATGGTGGTGTAAATAATGAATTGAGAAATATCATGCGTTGGAATTACACGGGAATTACTCGCGTGAATTACATTATGGAAAACAAAGACAATATTGATTTTCCCGAAAAGCAGCATATTTTAGCAGAGGCTCGCTTCTTAAGAGCTTATTATTATTTTGAGTTAGTTAAATTTTTTGGGGACGTTCCTTTAATTATTGACAAACGATTGGGCATTGAGGAGGCTCAACAATTGCCAAGAGCTCCAAAAGCAGAAGTTTATGCTCAAATTGAAGAAGACTTAACATTTGCTATTGGCATTCTTAGTCCAGTAGCCGCTCAAAAAGGTCGAGCGACGAAAGGTGCAGCGCAAGCATTATTAGGGAAAGCGTATTTATACCAGAATAAATTTTCGGAAGCAGCGACAATTTTGGATGAAGTTAGAAATAGTGGACTTTACAGTTTAATTCCAAATTATGGAGATTTATTTAGCGTATCAAATGAAGATAATTCGGAAACAGTATTTGATATCCAATATACAGGACTTGAAGGAGGAGGATACGGTTGTTTGATCTGTTTGGAAGGAAATGCGGCGCCAGGATTTCAAGGAATAAGACAATATAACGGCCCAGTGTATGGCGATGGAAATAGTTATAACTTACCCACCCAAGAATTGTATAACGCTTTCTCACCCATTGATCCACGCAGAGGACACACCATATTGGATATTGAAGCATTTATTGCCGCTCAACCGGATCCAGCAGCAATTACTTATGCAATTGGCGCAGGTGGTCACACTGGTTATTACAACAATAAATACATTAAGCGTCAAGGAGAAATTGGATTACCTGATAACGATTTGACAAGCCCTGTAAATTATCGTGTAATTCGTTATGCAGATGTCTTACTGATGTCTGCAGAAGCACATTTTCAATTAGGTAATAATCAGACGGCACAACAACTTGTTAATCAAGTCAGAGTTCGTGCTGGTGTTCCTGGAATTCCCGTGCAATCATTGAACGATATTTATAAAGAACGAAGATTTGAACTTTCAGGCGAAGGTCATCGTTTTTTCGATTTAGTACGAACTGGACAAGCAGCCCAATTCATCACGGGTTTTGTACCAGGTAAACACGAACTTTTTCCTATTCCGCAGGTGGAAATTGATCTGGCAGGTGGAAATTGGCAACAAAATTCAGGTTATTAAAAAATATAAATATGAAAATACTTTTGTTTTTAATCGGTGTGATTGTATTGACTTCTTGTCATAAGGATCCTCAATTAGGTAATCCTCCATCGGAACAAGATGCAAGCTTCACCTATGCAGCTTCTGACACAAACAGTAATGTCATTGTCTTGAACTCTGTTAATCAAGAAATTCTTTGCATGTGGGATTTTGGCAACGGAATTAAGAAACAAGGGAATAATGTGGTCGCTTCTTATCCCTATGCTGGAACATATACAATAACTTTAACAGTTTTCAATAAAGGAGGTAGTAAAAGTTCAACGCAACAGATCGTTATTGCTCAAGATGATTTGAGTTTATTAAACAATCCTTACTATACAAAATTAACTGGTGGCGCATCCGGACCAGGATACAAAGTTTGGCATGTTGACTCAATATCATCTGCCCACTTAGGAGTTGGTCCAGATCCAGAAAGCGCATTAGGTTCAATACCCGAATGGTGGTCTGCTGGTGCAAATGAAAAACCAGGTTGTGGAATGTATGATGACCGCTATATTTTTTACCTAAATGGATTTAAGTTTGACATGGTAAATAATGGTGATGTATATATTCATAATTCATTGGCCGCACAATTTCCGGGGTCATTCCAAAATTTAGGTGATTTTACAGCACCTTACACGGATCAATTACAAGGTTCTTGGCTTTTAACAGAAGGTGATCAAACAAGTATTTCACTATCTACAAATTCATTCATGGGATTTTATACGGGTGTTAACGAATATAGAATATTGGACATTACAGACTCAACCATGAGTTTACAATACAAACACCATGCGGGGGGACTGATGTGGTACTTAAAACTTTCAGCAGAATAATTATGAAAACAACTATTTTTTTAATCGGGACACTTGGAATATTTTTTATAGGATTAAGCGCTTGTAAGAAAAAAAATACAACTCCAGATTTAGTGTTGCCAACCAATTTGCAGACAACCATTAGTCATACTTCTGGCAATGCATCTGTTCAGGCAACTGCTCAAAATGCTAATTTTTATTCATTTACATTTTACGAAAATGGCGACTCTACAACTATCGAATCTCAACAAGGGACTGCGAGTTATACATTTGGTCAAAGTGGTACATACACGATAAAAACGAAAGCCCACACAACTCAAGATAATTACATTCAAAAAATTGATCAAGTCGTTATTTTTGTTGATTCCGTTTCAACTGGAGCGCCGACAATAGGATATACTACTCCCCTAACCTATCCAGGACTAAATCTCGTATGGAATGATGAATTTGAGGGAACATCATTGTCATCAGATTGGACATACGATATTGGTACTGGAAATGGTGGGTGGGGAAATAATGAACTTCAATATTACACCAATGATAATGTGCAAGTTTCAAATGGATTGCTGCAAATTACGGCAAAATCAGAGACTTTCAATGCGCAAGATTACACCTCCACTCGGATTAAAACGCAAGGATTAAAATCATGGAAATATGGAAGAGTTGATGTCAGAGCAGCAGTACCTTATGGACAAGGAATTTGGCCGGCAATATGGATGCTAGGTGATAATATTTCAACGGTATCATGGCCTGCATGTGGAGAAATTGATATCATGGAACTAATTGGAGGAGCAGGTGACAGAGATAGAACTGTTTATGGAACCGCACATTGGAGTAATGCAGGAGCCCATGCTCAATTTGGTAATAGTAAGAGTCTTCCAAGTGGAAAATTTGCAGATGAATTTCATGTGTTTTCTATTGTGTGGAATCAAAATTCTATAACATGGATGTTAGATGATGTGGTATACAATACTTTAGATGTTACCCCAGCAGAGTTGAGCGAGTTCCAAGAAAATTTCTTTCTTATCATGAATGTTGCTGTAGGTGGCAACTGGCCTGGAAATCCAGATGCTACTACGATATTTCCTCAAACAATGTATGTCGATTATGTCCGCGTTTTTCAATAATTTTGGTGAAAACAAACAAATTTCACCACTTGAAGAAATGACATATAAGATAGAATTTGACAAATTTTTCTCATACTCCTTTTCACTAGACTGTCTAATCTTCGGATTTCATAATGGCCAAATCAACTTGTTGTTGATCAAAAGAAATATGGAGCCATTCATCGGCGAATGGGCTATACCGGGAGATTTAGTATATCCTGATGAAGATCTTGATGATGCTGGTAAAAGAATTTTGCATGATTTAACGAATCTTGATGGAATAACCTTACATCAATCTCAAACTTTCGGAAAACCAAAAAGGCATCCGCAAGGAAGAGTAATAACCTGCGCTTATTTTGCCTTAACAAAAATGGATGAAGTTAATGCCGTTGCTTCCTCTTGGGCCAATGAGGTAAAATGGATGCCTGTGCATGAAATTGAACAATTAGCTTTTGATCACAATCAAATATTAGTATCAACATTTGATAATCTAAGAAATAAACTCAAAAACGAACCCCTCTGCTTTGATTTATTACCAGAGAAATTTACACTTCATGAGTTACAACAATTGTATGAATACGCCTTTGATTCTGAGTTAAATAAAGCGAATTTTCGAAAAAAAATCAAGCACATGCCGCTGATTTCACATGATGAAAAACAGACCAATGTCAAACACCGTCCAGCCAAACTTTTTTCATTTGACTTTCCACGTTATAGCGAACTACTAAAAAAAGGAGAATATTCTTTCAAAATGTAAAAAATTTTTCGATTTTTGTACTTATTGTAAAAATTACTATATTTACCAAAAATTAATTTACTATGAAAAAATTCTACTTTTTATCTGCAATGGTATTCATAGCAATGAATATTGTTGCGCAAATTGAAGGAACTTGGCGTTTAGCTCCTGCAGCTGGTTCGTTAGGTGTTGGACCTAATCAAGGAGATATTGCTTGGTGGTCAAATTCAGCGGGAGATGTTTCAGTTAGAGCGTGTTTGTTTGATGACTCAATCAAATTCGACGCTAACGGAACGATGACTCATTACATGGATGGAAGTACTTGGGTTGAAGGATGGCAAGGCTCACCTGATGGTTGTAACACACCTGTTGCACCACATGATGGCACAACTAATGCCCCTTATACTTACTCTTTTAATTCAACAACTGGAGAATTAACAGTAAACGGAATTGGTGCTCATTTAGGTTTAGCAAAAGTCATTAATGGAGCGGAAATAAACACTCCAGCAAATGCGGCTTCTAGTATTACTTATCTTACTACTTTTTCTAACGGTAACAATACAATGACTGTCGATATTAATATTGGCGGTGGATGGTGGAGATTCGTTTATCAAAAAACGGCATCTGTTACTATTCCTGATCCAAATGTTACTTTCCGTGTTAACATGAGCAATTACACAGGCACGATAGGTACAGGTGTTTATGTTAATGGTTCTTTCAATGGTTGGTGTGGAAGCTGTAACCCGCTAACAGATATGGGTAATGGACTTTGGCAAGCTTCACTTCCAATTCCAGCGGGAAATATTGAATACAAGTTCACTATTGACGGATGGAATGCACAGGAAAATTTTACAGCAAATGATGCATGTATTGACCCTAACATGGGTGATAATTTCTACAATAGATACCTTCAAATTACAGGAGATGTTGTACTGCCAGCAGTTTGCTTTAACAGTTGTACCCCTTGTCCAAGTAATGCTACACAACTAATTGGAAATTGGAAATTAAAAGCAAGCCCGGGATCATTAGCTGTTGGACCTGCACTTGGTGACGGTTCTTGGTGGTCAAACGGTGCTGCTGACGTTACTACAAGAGCATGTTTATTTGATGATTCAATTAAATTTGATGCAAATGGTACAATGACTCACTATATGGATGGAAACACCTGGTTGGAGGGATGGCAAGGTGCTACACCTGATGCATGTGGAACTCCTGTTGCTCCGCATAATGGAGTTGGTCCTTTCACGTACACTTACAGCGCTGGCGAATTAACAATCAATGGAGTTGGTGGTCACATCGGTTTGGCTAAAGCATTCAACGGTGGAGAATTAAATAATCCAGCGAATGCACCGGCTTCCATCACTTACCAAATTTCATTTGCTAACAATGATAACACAATGATTGCTGATATCAATATCGGTGCTGGATGGTGGAGATTCATTTATGAGAAAACACAAATCGTACAATTACCGGATCCAAATATCACTTTCAAAGTTGATATGGCAGATTATACTGGAACAATTGCTACAGGAGTTTTCTTAAATGGAAGCTTTAATAATTGGTGTGGTAACTGTAATCCGATGACAAATACTTCTGGTTCAAT
Source organism: Crocinitomicaceae bacterium (assembly GCA_044361535.1). Classification (GTDB taxonomy): domain Bacteria; phylum Bacteroidota; class Bacteroidia; order Flavobacteriales_D; family Crocinitomicaceae; genus UBA952. Next base: position 182,635 of record JBIKIQ010000005.1, on the reverse strand, counting down.
TTGGGAAGTTACATTGCCTCTTACTGCAGGTCCAATTCAATACAAATTTACAATTGACGGTTGGAATGATCAAGAATTCTTTTTTGGAGGTGAGTCTTGTGTAGATACAATAGCAGATGGTTTTTTCAATCGTTACTACGTTGTTTCGGCTGATGCAACATTACCTGCAGTTTGTTTTGCAAGTTGCGAAGCTTGTCCTTCAAGTTCACTAATTGAAAATTCAATGAATGTAAACATTATGCCTAATCCGGCTAATGACTATATTCAAATTGAATCAACAATGTCAATTTCAAGTATTGAAGTGTATAGCTTAGCAGGTAATAAAGTGAAAACTTTTAATCCTAATGGATTTAACTCTAAAATTAATGTAAGTGAATTAGCAAGTGGTTCTTACTTACTAAAAGTTAATTCAAATGACAATTACAAAGTATTCAATATCGTAATAGAGTAAACAGTTAATAATAGGTAGGAAAAGGAAGAGAAATCTTCCTTTTCTTATTTTAGATCGTTTTATATTTGTTTATGCGCAAATCATTATATTTATTTTTTATCCTTTTTGGAAATTTAGCGACATCGTTCAGCCAAGAAGATGGGATACTTTGGAAAAAAGCACAAAAACTGACTTCACAACTTTCAACTGAACAGAAGATCGCCCAAACGTGTCAAGTAACATTGGATGCATTGTTAAAAACAGATGCTAATGGGAAAGTAATTATACCCATTCAAATTGACCGAATTAAATGTGACAAATTGATAGCCCAACAGCAAATTGGCTCTGTCTTGAATGTTAGCACACATACATTAGATAGAAAACATTGGAATGAACTACTAGCAAGTATTCATCAAGCATTTAGAGATGGAAAATCTAAGGTTCCCGTTATTTATGGTGTGGATGCAATCCATGGAGCAAATTATGTTGTAGGTGGCACCCTTTTTCCACAGGAGATTGGTTTAGCAGCAACATGGAATCCTTCTTTAGCGAATAAAATGGGAGAAATAACTGCCTATGAAACAAGAGCATCTGGCGTTCCATGGAATTTTTCACCCGTATTAGATTTAGGAAGACAACCCTTGTGGTCACGCTTTTTTGAAACATTAGGAGAAGATCCATTATTAGCTTCACAAATGGGAGCGGAGTTGGTGAAAGGCTACCAAGGTACTAATCCTGCCGAATCCACTCGAGTTGCAGCATGCATGAAACATTTTGTTGGCTATAGTTTACCCCGTTCAGGCAGAGATAGGACACCTGCATGGATACCTGAAAGGATTTTGCATGAACTCTATTTACCTTCATTTAAAGCAGCTGTTGATGCAGGAGCATTAACCGTAATGATAAACTCAGGTGACGTAAATGGAACTCCAGGTCATATCAATAAATCGCTAATTACTGATTTGTTAAAAACCAAGTGGGGATTCAAAGGTTTTGCCGTTTCTGATTGGGAAGATATTCGAATGTTACATACCGTTCATAAAGTTGCAGAAAATCATAAGGAAGCTATTGTAATGGCCATCAATGCTGGATTAGACATGAGTATGGTTCCTTACAACGGTCCACACGAAGAGTACTTAAATTTATTTAAAGAAGCTATATCTGAAAAAAAGATTTCAATGAAGCGATTGAATGATGCAGTTACTCGTATTATTTATGTAAAACTCAAACTTGGTCTTTTTGAAAACCAAATGAATTCGTGGAATGAATTTCCAAAATTTGCTTCTGATGAATTTAAAAACGCTGCAAAAAATGCTGCTCTAGAGTCAATTACACTTCTTAAAAATGAAAATTCAACCCTTCCGTTAAAGAATTCAGATAAGATATTATTGGTAGGTGAAGCTGCGGATAATTTGATTTTTCACAACGGCGCATGGACCCACACTTGGCAAGGTGAAGATACAGCATTCAACACAAAAGGAGCATTGACATTACGCGCATCCCTTCAAAAGGAAATGGGAAAAAATCTAATTTTTGAAAAAGGCTATGATTTGTCAAATGTAAATGGTTGGGAAACCTGTAAGATTGAGAATAAAGATAAAGTACTGAAAAGCGCCTCTCAAGCCGATAAAATTATTATTTGTTTGGGTGAAATACCAGCAACTGAAAAACCTGGGGATGTTAAGTCGCTAAACTTATGTGCCGAACAACAAGAACTTGTAAAGGAACTTCAAGCAACGGGTAAACCAGTAATTTTAATTTTCTTATTCGGCAAACCACATATAATTAGAGAATTAGAACCGAAAAGTTCTGCGATTCTAAATGCTTATTTACCCGGTGATTTTGGAGGTGAGGCAATAACAGAAATTATTTTTGGCAAGATAAATCCCTCTGGAAAATTACCCTATACCTATCCAAAATTTGATGGTGTAATCGAATACTACGATTATGTTAATTCAGAAGCAAAAACAAATAAGTTAGACGATAAGCCTATTGATCCGCAATGGCCCTTTGGCTATGGGATGAGTTATACTACCTTTTCCTATTCTAATTTAAAAATTGAAAATACCGAAGGTGGCATTATTAAAGCATCAGTTGAAGTTAAAAATACAGGTTCATTGGCTGGAAAAGAAGTCGTTCAATGGTATATATCAGATGAATATGCAAGCATAACACCTGCCAATAAAAAACTAAAACATTTTGAAAAAATTGACCTAAATCCTGGAGAATCAAAAACAGTAACCTTCACTATTGATTCTAAAACACTTGCCTTTGTGAATACGAAGAATAAATGGATAACTGAAGCGGGAACATTTATCGTTTCAATTGGAGATCAAAAAGGGACATTTTTCTTTGGATTAAAATAAAATTAGGACTGGACGAGCGACATTAACTCAATTCTTTTTTCCAATTTTGTAGGATAAGAAAAATTCGAAGTCCAACATGGAAAAATTACGTAATTATATAAATGGTCAATATGTCGATCCTATTTCAAATCAATATATTGATAATTACGATCCGGCAACTGGTAATGTCTATTCATTAATTCCAAATTCTGGAGAACAAGATGTAAATCATGCTGTAGAAGCAGCTGAAAAAGCATTTCCTATTTGGTCGAAAATGTCGGTAGAAGAACGAAGTTCAATTCTAGTTAAAGTTTCAGAAGGAATCGAGCGCAGAATGGATGAATTTGTTGCAGCTGAATCTCGAGACAACGGTAAGCCGCTTACTTTAGCACGATCAGTAGATATTCCACGTGCTGTTTCCAATTTTCATTTTTTTGCAACTGCTATTTTGCATTTCGCATCCGAATCTCATTACATGGAGGGAGTTGGCATTAATTATACCACTCGAAAACCAATTGGCATAGTTGGTTGCATCTCACCTTGGAATTTGCCTTTATATCTTTTCTCATGGAAGATTGCCCCTGCTCTAGCCGCAGGTAATTGCGTCATTGCAAAACCATCAGAAATCACTCCCTATACAGCGTATTTATTGGGTGAAGTGTGTACTGAAGCGGGAATGCCTCCCGGGGTTTTGAATATTCTACATGGGCTGGGATCAACAGTTGGTGATGCGATTGTCAAACATCCGAAAATCAAAGCGATTTCGTTTACGGGAGGAACTGCAACAGGTGAATACATTGCTCGAACCGCAGCACCCATGTTCAAAAAACTATCTTTAGAGTTAGGTGGAAAGAATCCGAATATCATCTTTGCAGATTGTGATTTTGATACTATGATAAGTACAACCGTTCGTTCATCCTTTGCCAATCAAGGTCAAATTTGTTTGTGTGGTTCACGCATTTTTGTAGAGCGTTCCATCTATGAAAAATTCAAAACAGTTTTCGTTGAAAAAGTATCGAATAGCTTAGTTTCGTATCCATCTAATCCAAAAACTCATTTAGGAGCAGTGGTTTCAAAACCTCATATGGAAAAAGTACTATCCTATATTGAATTAGCAAAAACAGAAGGAGGAACAATTTTAACAGGTGGGCATCAAGTAAAATTGGAAGCTCCTTATAAAAAAGGGTATTACATTAGACCTACAGTTATTGAAGGTTTATCCTATGATTGCCGTACTAATCAAGAAGAGATTTTTGGCCCAGTTGTAACAATAACACCTTTTGATACAGAAGAGGAAGCATTAATGATGGCGAATTCTACAAAATATGGTCTTGCCGGAACAATTTGGACATGTGATTTAAAACGAGCACATCGTGTAGCCGATAATTTACAAGCAGGAATTGTGTGGATAAACTCTTGGTTAGTTCGTGATTTAAGAACGCCATTTGGTGGGGTGAAAGCTTCAGGAGTTGGTCGTGAAGGTGGTTGGGAAGCCCTGCGATTCTTTACTGAAGCCAAAAATGTATTCATCAAATACGAATAAATGAAAAAGATTTTTCTGTTATTTTTTCTTTTCAGCATTATTAAAATTCAAGCCCAATTGGATTTGAAAGAAATTATGAAAGGTCATGATTTTGTGGGTTATTTACCGGAAAATCACTATTGGAATGCAGAAGGAACTCATATTTTATTTGACTGGAATCCACAAGCCGAACCGGGTAATTCATTGTATTCGTATTCGTTGAAGGATAAGAAAATTGAAAAAGTTGAATCTAAAAATGTTCCGATTCAAATTCCTTTTGATGCCAATCAACGATTATTTGTTACTGTTTATCATGCAGAAGGTGGCACGTTTTATTCATACAATACCAAATCTAAAGTTGTTAAAATAATAAGTCAATCTGAAGAATCAATTAATTCTGTTGAACGATTGTCAGACCCGAATTTAGTGTCTTTTCGACAAGGAAACAACTTATTTCTTTATAATGCTAACGAAGGCTCTACTCGGCAGATAACAAATTTTGAATCCGGAAAACAGAAAGCAAATTTGGTTGACTCATCCTATTTAGTTAACCAACAAGATGAACTATTTCAGTATATTCGAGACCAAAAAAAACGTAAACAATGGCGGGAAAAGAAAAAGCAACCGTTATTTTCATTTCCAAAAAAATGGGATTTTGGTGAAGGAAATATAATTGATATTCAGATTAACCCGTCATCAAAATTTGTTGCGCTTCGCACCATCATAGATCCTGAAACGAAAGGTACTCAAGTTGAAGATTACGTAACTGCAAATGGTTATTCTAAATCCATTCAAGCTCGCTCAAAAGTTTCAAATGAAGAACCAAACATGAAATTAGCTATTTTGAATCGAGAACAAGATTCAGTGCAGTGGGTTAATTTTGAAACACTTCCAACAATAATGAAAGAAGGTAAACAGCGAGAAATCTTCATTCATTCGCTGCGTTTTTCAGAAAGTACAAATTTAGCATTATTTGATGTTCGAAGTGCCGATAACAAAGATCGTTGGATTGGTTCAATCGAATTAAATTCACTTGCAATTTCACTAATTGATCATCAACATGATTCAGCTTGGATTGGAGGACCCGGGATTTCCTCTTGGAATATGGAAGAAGGAGTTTTAAACTGGTTAGATGATGGAAAAACGTGTTATTTTCAATCGGAGGAATCAGGATACTCTCACTTATATTTATACGACTTGGAAGCGAAGAAAAAGGAGTCGTTGACCACGGGAAACTTTGAGATTCATGGTGTTCAATTATCGAAAGACCGAAAGCATTTTTACCTATCAGCAAACAAAACTCGCCCAGGCAACCGAGATTATTTCAAATTTGATATTAGCACAAAATCTTGGATTCCATTATTGACAGATTTTGGATATCACGATGTGGCTCTCTCACCGGATGAAAAAGAAATGGCAATTCGTTATTCATCTTCTACGAGTCCATGGGAGTTATATATTGCGCCAACATTGACGAATATTCCAATTAAAACCCAATTAACGTATTCAACCACTGAAAAATTTAAACAATATAGATGGAAAAATCCTGAGGTAATCGAAATTAAAGGATCAGACAACAAATTATTCTATGCACGTTATTACGAACCTAGAAAAGAACTAAAAAATGGTGCAGCGGTTATGTTTGTTCACGGTGCCGGTTATTTGCAAAACGCACATTTTTATTGGAGCAATTATTTCCGCGAATATATGTTTCACAATCTATTGGTAGATTTAGGATATACCGTCATTGATGTGGATTATCGGGCTAGTGAAGGGTATGGGCGTGATTATAGAACTGCGATATACCGACACATGGGTGGACGTGATTTGGAAGATTTTCTTGATACAAAGAAATGGTTAGTTTCTGAAAAACAAATTGACGCTAACCGAATTGGTATTTATGGGGGCTCCTATGGTGGATTTATAACATTAATGGGCCTTTTAACCAAACCAGGAGAATTTGCTTGTGGTGCAGCTTTGCGCTCTGTGACTGATTGGGCACATTACAATCATGAATATACAAGTAATATCCTAAATTATCCGCAAACTGACTCTGAGGCTTATCGCAAAAGTTCGCCTATTTATTTTGCAGAAAATCTCCAAGATCCATTATTGATGTTACATGGTATGGTGGATGACAATGTTCAATTCCAAGATGTCGTTCGATTGAGTCAACGCTTTATTGAATTGGGTAAAAAAGACTGGGATTTAGCGGTGTTTCCTGTTGAAAATCACGGTTTTAAAGAAGAGTATTCTTGGCACGATGAATACCGAAGAATTTTTGAATTATTTGAAAAACACTTGAAAAAATGATTGTTCGTGAACTTAATGGGTTAGATGAAATGCTCAAGCATCTGAATGTGCTTAATGAATTGTACCCCCATCTTACCGAAGAAGAATACAAGGCAGATTTACAAGAAATGCTCCCACACAATTATGGTCAAGTGGCTGTTTTCGAGGGAGAAGAATGCTTGGGAATAAGTGGGTTTTGGATAGGAAAGAAATTGTGGTGTGGAAAATATTTAGAATTAGATAATATTGTAGTATCTGCAAATCATCGATCTAGAGGAGTTGGAAAGTTAATTTTTGATTATTTACGAAATAAAGCGGAAGATCAAAGCTGCACGATGATGGCATTAGATTCATATACATCTAATTACAAAGCCCACAAAATGTTCTATAATGAGGGTTTTGCTCCAAGAGGATTTCATTTTATAAATATCTTAGACGAGAAAGGAGTGAGAGGATAGGGAGAAGAAAAAATTGAAGGGGGTTGAATAATTAAATAAAAATGACTAAATTTGTCATGTATATTTTTGTCAAATGAACTTAATTAATCAAAAAAGAAAAGAAAAAAACATCAAAATCAATGAACTAGCTTCTGAATTAGGAGTTGATTCAAGTTTGATGAGTCGAATATTAGCTAATAAACGCAAGCCCACACGCAATCAGTTAAAAAAATTATCAGTTATTTTAGAAATTAGTTTTCTAGAACTCTTGAAAGAATACCTTGTTGATGAAGTTGTTGAGATATTGAAGGAATATCCGCAAATGGCACAAGAAATATTACATGTAGCAGAGGAACGCGTTAGTTATTTGACAAGTGACCAAAAATTCAATGTAATTACACTCAGTCCTAACGTTAATAATCTTTTAAAAGCCATTGATACGTTAAAAGTTCAATGGGAAATTTGCAAACCACTTAATCAGACGCAATTGCAAAAAATGGAAGAGTACTTCCATACATCCTATACCTTTGAAAGTAATCGAATAGAAGGAAATACTTTGACCCTGCAAGAAACACATTTAGTTATTAATGAAGGCATTACGATTGGAGGTAAGAGTCTCAATGAACATTTAGAAGCCATTAACCACAAGGAAGCCATCGCACTTATCCAAGATTTAGTATTGAATAAAACTGAATTGAACGCATATCGGTTAAAGCAACTGCATCAACTCATATTAAAGGGGATTGACAATCGAAATGCAGGTAAATATAGAAATGTGCCCGTTCGCATTTCTGGAAGTTCCCACATTCCACCAGAGCCTTTTATGATTGAGAAAATGATGGAAGATTATTTTCTATTTTATGAGTTACATAAAACAAGGTTGCATCCAATTATATTAGCTGCCGAAATGCATGAAAGATTAGTTACTATACATCCATTTATTGATGGAAATGGTCGCACCTCTCGCTTGGTTATGAATTTAATACTTCTTCAAAACGGATATACGCTGGCAAATGTGAAAGGTGATTTTTCAGACAGAATGAATTATTATCAGGCATTAGAAAAAGTACAAATAAACCATGAAAGCGATGATTTTTTTGAATTAATAGCTCAACAGGTTTATGAATCTTTGAAGGAGCATATTCATTTATCGGGGAATTAAATAAATTCAAAGACTACTTTTAATTCAAAAAAAGAACAAAAAAAATCCCTTTGGAAACCAAAGGGATTTTGAAATCATTCATAATTAGTTTTTAACTATTCGGAAGGTTTTACCATGTATTTTCACTAAGTATAATCCACTCGAAAAGTCATTCATATTTATATCTGCATTACCTGACGTATAATTATTTTCCATCAAAAGTTCTCCTGCTAATGAAAATACTTGAACTTTTGCGTTTTCAGATAATTTTACATGAAGTATATCGGTAACTGGATTTGGATAAAAAACAATATTATCCATTTCATTATCAGATAACCCAAGATCACATAATGGATTATATGCTTCACCAGGAGAACCGTCAGGACAACCAGCAAACCAATTAGTTCCATCACACATAAGTCCTGAGGTTGATAATAATTCCATTGTTTTTCCTAAACCATCAGCTTCCAAAGGCCAAGGAGATTGATTTGCATAATTTACAGAATAAACCAATCGATTTTCTGAATTATAAATTCGAATACTTTCAATAGAACCTAAAGCAATACCAGTCGGTCCAGCTACATTTGTAATTGTTGGGTGGATACTTGAAAACAACAACAGATCCCTTGCAAAAACCAAATAATCATTTGGATCCAATACAGTTCCAGCAGGCAAGGTGAAAATTACATTCATCCCACCATCAGTAACGTACCAATTCGATAAATCTAACGGTTGATTTGATAAAGAATGAATTTCAAACCAATCACCTGCATCTGAAGAAACTAGGGATTTGTAATTAATCTCTGTAATGAGTAAAGATGAATCACATGGGAAATAAGCTTCACCAGGAGATCCTCCGACACAACCAGCAAACCAAGCAGAAGGATCATTCAGAGAATTTGGCTCTCCTTCAAACTCTAAAGTTCTTCCATCACCATCAGTTCCTAATGGCCATGGCATTGATGTCGTATAGGTTACATTCAAAATCTGATTGTTATTATGGTCTTTCAGAAAAATTGTTTCCGTTGTATTATTGAATGAAAAACCTAATGGACCGGTAAATGAAGTTACTGCTGGATATTGAGCATGGAAAAGAGCGGTATCATTAGCTACTACAATATATCCATTTGCCGGAATTTTTGTGTTTAATGGGAATGTAAAATTGTTAAAATATGAGCTATCTGATAAAGACATACCACCAATATTCAGTTCCACACCTAATTTATTATGCAATTCAATCCAATCACGACTGTCAATTGAATTTTCTGCATTAACCATGATTTCGCTTATTTCAATAGCATCTGAAATTGCATTTCCTGTAAACCAAGCTGTAAAAGCAGAATTAATTGTAGGATTAATTGTTAAATCAGCTGCATAGTTATTTGAAGAAAACAATGAGTTAGGCGACCAGTGGCTAAACGTGTATCCTGGATTAGGAACAGCTGTTATTTTAACAGGGACTCCTCTAAAATAGACTCCAGACCACGGGTATTGAAGTTCACTTGGCTCAATTGTAGATATATGAATTCTACCTGCACCAGCTGGCTGCACATCAAGTGTATAAGTAACTTGACCAGTAAGTGAAAAATGATTTTGAACAACATTTCTTGCACCAGTGATTCTACTTTGATTCCAATTAAGCATATTGGTCATTGTATTCAAGAAATTGTTCATGTTACCACTCCATCTCGTATGGTGTCTCGAAATCCATGGTGCCACTTCATTTATCATTGAATTACCCATGTTTTGAACATTATTCTGCTGCCAAGTTGTATTAATCAAATCTGCATAACGATTGATAAAATAATTCAAGTATTGAGGATTTGCAAGTAGTTTTCCGCAAATCACGTCCATGTGTACGAATGAATTATTTGTAGCGTGAGTTAAAAAGTTATCATTGGGTGTTGGACCATACAATCCATATCCAAAATCCAAATCCATTAACATCATTCTCCACTTTTCTCCGGGAACATGCCAATATTTGATGTTATTTGCCTGAGTATTACTCCAATCTCCATTTCCATAATAAGTTTCTGCAACAATATAGTCAGTGAAATTTTGAAGATCAATCAATGAATCAGCCAAACTGTAAAAGGTTGGGCTTGTTGGGTCAGCGGCAACAATCGCATTGTACATTGGCCAGAAATTGTCTAAAGAACCATCATTTGCACGCAAACCCTCTAAGTAATTTTCAGTTAGAACTGTTACGCTGTCTGATGGAAAACCGTGATTATTCTCAACGTAGTCATTGTTTAATGTTTCTCTTAGCTCATATTCTCCAAAATATTGTCCATTTAAAAATACTATGACAGGAGTATAACCCATGTAATCATTATGTGTGCCCTTAGTTAATCGTTGCATAAAAGCATCTCTCATTCTACTGCCTCCATAATCATTTCCTCCATTTCTTAGATTAAAATCCTTGTATTTAGTTATATAAGGTTTGTCTGGAATTAATGGGAAATTAATTTTATTCATCCCATAATCATCTCGACATTTCACACGGAAGCTTTTTTGTGGTTGTGCTCTAGACCAGCCACCATGAATTTTCAATCCAACAGCCCCTTCGAATTTTTGTGTACTGTCTGTAGCCAAATACTCTATGTAAGAATATCTTTCCCAATCTTCCCAAAAATTCGCCCCGAAATAAGGATAATTTGTATTGTAATCATTGGGACCAAGAACATAGATTCCCGTTTGTGTATCATACAAATTCAACGAGTCTGATGAAATAGAAATTACAGGTAATCCGATTAACGCTTCGTTAATTAGAAACGTATTTTTCTCAACTAAACTAGGTAATACCAAATTAGCTGGGTCAAAACAACGCGCTGAAATAATGGTAGTTGCTGATATTGTAATTGAATCCGTATAAAGCGCAGAATTTACCGTTGGAATATCACCATTTGTTGTATATCTGATTTGTGCATTTGGATCTACGCTAGAAAGCCCTATTTTGAATCCAGTTGCATAAATACCAGCAGGCTTTGAAACAAGTGGTTTACTTAAATAAGCTGTGAAACAAGAGGCATCATTGGTGTCAGCAGGGGTAGGATTTGGACTTATACACCAAGAAGTTGAATTAAAATTATAGGAATTATTAACCGGCAAAAGCGGAATAGTAACTTGAGCTAAAGAAATTCCACCTGGAGCAGTTAAATACAATTGATCTCCCGAATTGAGGGTGAAATTTGTATGCCACGCATTACTCGGAATTAAATTCATCCAAGGCAATGTTGGTAAGAAGGTAAAAGTTGTACTTTCAAAACCTGCTGCCAAATAAGCGTTACTTGTTAAGTCAGTAGAGTTTGCAGCCGTATTATGCACTTGAATGGCCAAGACATTTTCACCGTTTACTAATAAATTTGATAATTGAGTTAAATTAACTTCAAATGCATCTATTGCCAAACCTTGATATCCATTTGCCTCATGACTTGCTGCCAATGTATTAAAAGGAGTCAATACCCCGGTTGTACCCAAATTTGCACGGGCAATTTCAACCCCATTGATAAATGCAACAAATCCATCATCGTAATCCATGTAAAGAATCAAACGTTTTATATCGCTTGGATTCGTCAAGTTAAATGTTTTTCTTAAATAAACGCTTGTTGCCGTTGCTATTGTTGTACCATCATCTCCATCCCCAAATCCGAATCCACCGGTTCCACTCAACCATCCGGTTAATACCGCGCCTGGCGATCTCCAACTTGCATCAGGCTCAATTGTTGGAACAATGTAATTCCATGTTTGATTAGCATTAATAATTGACTCATAATGATCAATTGTTGGAATTCTATCTTTTTCACTTGCAAAAATCAGTTTGTGTTCACCACTTGTTAACGTATAATTTGGACACAACCATTTAAATGGGATCAGCGGATCATCACTTAATCCATACCCATTAATATTGACATCATTAGGGCTTAAATTGCGGATTTCAAACCAATCTTCAAAGGAATTATCCTCGTCAGCAATGGTACTAATGTTAGTTACCGACACTTCGCTTAGCTCAACCTGTGAAAAATAGGCTGGCATAGATGTTATTAGAATAAAGAAAGAAATAAATTTTTTCATGCAATAAATATTTGTGCGAAAATACACGTTTATTAGCAAAAAACAAGGAAAGCAATCACTAAAGATTTAGAATTATGAAAGAATAATTTTTAATTGACTATTAAGTAATTGTGAATAAATAAATAAATTGATAAAATACTTGGTTACTTAAATAACTCAGTCATGATATTTCCTTGAGAATAGTTTGATAAATTCATAAGTTCTGAAATTGTTGCGTGAATATCAATTAATGACCTATTTACGGATAGTTTTACATTCTTTTTAAAATCTGGCCCCATAGCATAAAACATGATGTGTCTACAGCCTTGGCAATCATCCCCGTGATGTTGAAAGTTCGATGTGTGCCTACCATGATCATTCGTCACAAAAAGAGTTGTTTTTCCTGCCATTTCAGGATCTTGTTGTATTGTATTCCAAAGTTGAAATACATATTCATCACTTTTTTTAATTGAATTTAAATAAGCCGACCAGTTGTTTACATGACCATAATAATCTGGGTCTTTTAAATTGATTAATAACAAATTTGGCTTGTATTTAACCAAAACTTTAGTAGCATGCGCATGTGTTATCGAGTCATTCCTATATCCTGTGAAATTTCCATTTTCTCCACAATCAGTTCTCGGCTGGTGTTGATCTTTCCATTTTCCCTCTGTACAATTTCCTAAAACTTCTAATTTGTCCTTACTTGAAACTATCCAAGCACTATTGGTTAAAACGGGATTCTTTTTCACCCAATCTTGAAAAAAAGAATGATAGGAAGGCAGTTCTTGTCCTGAATTATTTATGTTGTTTTCGTAAAATCCTGTAGTAAGTGCCACATGACCATTGGTAGTATTCGTAATGCCTGCATTGTAAAAGGTAGTATTCACAACCCCCAAATTCTCAAAATAACTGTGTAAAAATGGAATGTGTTGAAAGGAAGGATCTCCCCATGTTTCAGAATAACGCGGACCATCTATGACAACAACTACACAATATTTTGTTAGATAATCCCTTTCTTGAACCTTATCACTAGTACAAGATAAAAGAATCAATAAAACATGTAAATAAAGCAAAATTCTAAGCATAGGTAAAAATAATGAAATCTTTTTTACAAATAAACTGAATGAAGTTGTTTGGATTATGATTTACCAAGTTTTTCATACATATAAAGTATAAAAAAATCATAATTCAATTAAATTTCAAATAAAAAAGGCCATCAAAAAATTGACAGCCCTTATACTATTTTTAATTTGATAGTTATTCCAAAGAACCTATCATTTTTGAAGGATCAACATATAAGTCATATTCTTCAGATGTAACATGACCCAATCCAACTGCTGCCTCTTTCAAAGTGGTGCCATTTTTATGAGCGTATTTAGCTATTTCAGCTGCTTTGTAATAACCGATTTTAGTGTTTAATGCAGTAACCAGCATGAGAGAATTATCTAAATGCTTTTTGACTTCAGGTAAATTAGCCTGAATTCCATTTGCACAATTATCTGTAAAAGAAACACATGCATCGCCAATTAGTCTTGCTGACTGTAAAACATTGTAGGCTATGACTGGCTTAAACACATTTAACTCAAAATGACCATTTGAACCAGCTACAGATACAGCCATATCGTTCCCCATCACCTGGGCGCAAACCATTGTTAGTGCTTCTGGCTGTGTAGGATTAACTTTTCCAGGCATGATTGAAGAACCAGGTTCATTGTCTGGTATTATTATTTCACCGATACCACAACGCGGACCTGAGGACAGCATACGAATGTCGTTAGCAATTTTCATTAATGATACAGCGCTTCTTTTAAGTGCACCAGACAATTCCACCATTGCGTCATGAGCAGCTAATGCTTCGAATTTATTTTTTGCTGTTACAAATGGAAGTCCAGTAAACTCAGCTATTTTTTTTGCCACCAAAACATCATATCCTTTTGGTGTATTTAGTCCAGTTCCAACAGCAGTTCCTCCAAGCGCTAATTCAGCTACCATTTCCAAAGCATTATTTATGGCTCTTATCGAATTTTCTATTTGAGTAACGTAACCACTAAATTCTTGCCCTAGTGTTAGTGGTGTCGCATCCATGAAGTGGGTTCTACCTGTTTTAACAACATCTTTAAACTCTATAACTTTTTGTTGCAAAGTATCCCTAAGCTTACGTAATCCTGGTAAGGTAACATCAACAGTTAATTTATAAGCAGCAATATGCATAGCTGTGGGATAAGTATCGTTTGATGATTGTGATTTATTGACATCATCATTCGGATTCAGAACTTTTTCTTCATCGTTTAATGATCCACCTTGTATAACATGAGCGCGATTTGCAATAACTTCATTGCAATTCATATTTGATTGGGTACCAGAGCCAGTTTGCCAAATTACCAAAGGAAACTCTTGATCATGTTTTTTTTCTATAATTTCATCACATACAATAGAAATTAAATCTCTTTTCTCAGCAGTAAGCACTCCCAATTCACAATTTGCATGAGCGGCTGCTTTTTTCAAATAACCGAATGCATAAATTATTTCAATTGGCATAGATCCTTCTGGTCCGATCTTAAAATTATTTCGAGATCTTTCTGTTTGTGCACCCCAATATCTGTGTGACGGAACCTTTACCTCACCCATGGTGTCTTTTTCAATTCTGTAGTCCATATTGCTTGTTTATTCGTTTTATTTATTAATTTTACAGCTTTAAAGAACAAAAGTAATACAAGATGAGCGTATTTGGAATAGTTTTATTTTTATTAATATTCGGAATGGCATTCTGGATGTTGATATTCCTTCTAGGATTTATCGTGCCTTATTGGATCACATTGGGAGTAGTTGAAAAATTAAGGCCAAAAAGAATTTTAGACGATCCTAAAGCCTAATTTACAGCGCATTATTTTTTTAGTTCTGAAAAATTTGCATAAAAATCCGGCAAATTGTATTTAATTTCATAAAATTTACTACTTTTGCCGTCCGTTCTTTGAACTTGGTGGGATGGGTGAGTGGCTGAAACCAACAGTTTGCTAAACTGTCGTACGGGAAACTGTACCGCGGGTTCGAATCCCGCTCCCACCGCAACGAAGTGTAGGTGAGTGGATGAGAACCTAAGGGTTCGACCCGAAGCGAAGCGAAGAGCACGAAGTAATCCCGCTCCCACCGCAACGAAGTGTAGGTGAGTGGATGAGAAGCCGAAAGGTTCGACCTGAGGCAAGAAAAGTAGAAATTAAATTACAAGGTTTTAAAAACGTTTAAAACTGTTTTAAAAAGTTGATGAATAGTTCGGGGCGTAGCGTAGTCCGGTCATCGCGCCTGGTTTGGGACCAGGAGGTCGCAGGTTCGAATCCTGCCGCCCCGACAAGGGGGATGAGCAATCATCCCCCTTTTTTAGTTCATTTGGTCCCGTAGCTCAGCTGGATAGAGCAACTGCCTTCTAAGCAGTAGGTCTTTGGTTCGAATCCAAACGGGATCACATTTAATAGCCTCACAGAAATGTGGGGCTTTTTACTTTAATTACAATTTTTGCTAGTTTATTTTGGATTATTTAATAATACTAATTACAACTACCTTGATTTCAGAACTGCCGCCTTCACAATTGTATTTAAAATCACTCCAAGTAAAATGATAAATACTCCACAAATTACGACGGTATTCAAACGCTCATCAAGAATAAGATAACCCACTAATAAGGCATAAACAGAACCTAGATATTGAAAAGGCATAATTAGCGAAGAACTTTCGTAATGCAAAGCTCTCGTTAGAGAAATTTGAGCGATTTGGGTGCAAATACCAATAATAAGTAGAATCCACAATTCTATTCCTCTTGGCATTACAAAGTCAAACAAACACCAAAATGACATGACTGGAATTGCTAGCATCGGAAAATAACTCACGATATTGATTGGTTTATCCGTTTCTTTTAGTTTGACAATTGCAACGTATGCTATTCCGGAAAAAGCAGCAGATAGCACACCGAAACCCAACCAAAAAGGATCTATGATTAACGGTGAATCCGTTTGAAATATTGAGTTAAAACCAATTAAAAACACACCGATAAATGCAAGAAGAACAAAAAACCATTGGACTTTTAAAATTCTCTCTTTCAATATAAACAAGGCAAAAATCATTGTAAAAATGGGTGCCAAATATTGAATTGTAGAGGCAATAGCAATTGGCATGTGCTGAATGGACTGAAAAAATATTGTTAAAGCAAGCATGCCACTTATCCCTCGAATGGTAAGCCACTTTTTATTATTTCCAAAAAATGGAAGTCCTCGATAAACGATTATACTAGAACTAATACTAAATGAAATAATGGAGCGCGCTAAAACTAATTCATGAGCTGGGATTTTTTGTAAACCAGGAATAACGGAGTTTGATGGTCCAATACCAAACAATTTCACAAAAAAATTGACTACCAAAAATGATAATCCAGACAAAATGATATAAAGAATTCCCTTTTTCAATTAAAAACAAAAGTATGATATATGGATATGGAAATCTTCAAACATCAAAGAACAATTCAAAACCAAATTGTGTGAAAAAAAATAGGCTACTCAAAGGAGCAGCCTATCATTTTCAAACCTATTGAATATTAATCATTTTTTACAATCATCAATTTAACGATATGTTTTTTAGATCCGTTTTCTAAGGATACAAAATAAATTCCCTCAGATGAGTTTTGTAAATCAACCGTATTCTTAACAACTTGTTCGTCTTTGCTGAAATTGTTTTGATAAACAATTCGACCGTAAGAATCAGTTACCGTTACATTGTAATTTCCAAGTAATTCAGAATCAATTAAATACGTAAATGACCCATTCGATGGATTTGGGAATACATCTATAAATTCTTGTTGTGTCATTTCTTCTAACTCTTCTGCACCTTCCGTTTGCTTAAATGCTGTACTTGCAATATCTGCGCGTAAGGTATAACAAGTGCTCGCATTAAACGCTCCGTTGTATCCATATACACGAATGAAATAAGTTCCAACAGGCGCATTGTTGTATTTGATTTGTTCAATGGCATTTCCTCCGTTGGCTGATGTGTACAATAAAGTTCCTGCGCTATTATATAACCTTAAATCATAATCAGCAGGTAGGTTGGATAAAGTAACACGAATGTTTTTTGCTGTTGATGTATTTGAAAACTTAAACCAATCTACATCCGTACTTGTACCTAAAACTGCTGAAACATTTGTATTCACAGAAATTGTTTTCGCTGCTGATTGCGAATTATTTGTTTCGTAAGCATCTGTACAAGAAGTTGAAATTGTCGCCTGCGTAGTAAAGTTAGGTCCAGCAGAAAAAGTACTACTTCCGCTCGAACAATTCGTTCTTACCTGCCAATTGTACGTTGTAGATGCTGTTAATCCTGTAAAATTATAACTAATGCTTGTTGTTGAAACGGAAGTCCATGTAGTAGCTGTTGATTTTTTATACTGAACTGTATAACTTGTTGCTCCAGTAGATGCCGCCCAAGAAACAGATGCAGTTGTTGTTCCTACAGACGTATTAGAAGTTGCCGTCGGTGCTGAGCAGGTGGTTCCAGTACTTCCAGCTTGAATGGCTAATGTATAATCTTCAACTTCCCCATACGTAAATGATTCACATGGCCCTGTTATTGCCCCATCTTTCATCATCACTCGCATTCTTACATTACCTGTAATTGCAGTAGTTGGTATAGTTACCGATGCAGTAACCGCCGCACTTGTTGCCGGTGAAGTATAAACGAGTTCTCCTGCATCAACAAAGTCCAAATCTCCATTATAATCTACATAAACTCTAAAATATTCTGGATAAGTTGTACTTGCAAAACTTGGTGTTAATGTGAGTGCATAAGCAGTTCCTTTATTAACAGTCGTAGAAATCGAAGTGTAATTTGCATAACCGCCACTTCCAGTTGTTGTATTATTAATGGTATTGAATTTCACATTTGAAATCCACTCAAATTGCGTGTTGCTCCCTGTTGCCGCACAATAAGAAGGTGTTGGTGTTCCTGTTGAGCCTGAACAGCCAGGTGAAGTAGCTAAACCTGCTCGTGCACCTCCTGAAACAAACAGCGCTTGCATTCGTGCCTTTTGGCCGTTGGAGAACATTTGCATACAAGCATCATCCACATAATCCATATAATTCATAAACATTTCTGCTGATGTTCCACAAGAGTTTGATCGTGGATGAGACGGACAACCATAATTTGATGTGTTATGAACGGGAGTATCAGATACTAAATCACTACCACATGTAGCATCGCCCCAAATGTGACGTAAATTCAACCAGTGACCGACTTCGTGAGTTGCAGTTCTTCCTCTATTAAATGGTGCTTGAGCAGTTCCAGTCGTTCCGAAACAAGTATATCCAATTACAACACCATCTGTTGCTGCTGCTCCACCTGGAAACTGAGCATAACCCAGGATTCCACCACTCATATTACACACCCAAATATTCAAATATTGATTGGTTGGCCAAGCGTTACTTCCACCAGAAGACGAAGACTTCATACCATCATTGGTCGAAAAAGAGGTCTGACTTGTTTGAACTCTCAAAATACCTGTAGTGGCATTTCCGTTGGGATCTCTATTGGCCAAACAAAAATTGATTTCAGCATCAGCAACTAAACTTGAAAATGTTGATGGTATTAAATTCAAATCGGCATTTAATTTTCTGAAATCTTGATTTAACACATTCAATTGCGACTGGATTTGAGCGTCTGAAACATTTTGAGCACTTGTATTATATACAACGTGAACAACTACAGGAATGGTAATAACTGCCTTGTTTTGGTTTACTTTACCGGATGAAATTGCAAAATTGGTAAATTGTTCAATTTTCTCCATTCGCTCAAAAAGATGCGGATCTTCCATTAATAATCGCTCGTGATTTTCCATTGTATGACAAGAACGTTGCTGACCAAATGAGATAAAAGCCGTCAAAAAGGTCAAAAAGAATACTAGTTTTTTCATAGTTTAATTTTTATCAAAAATAATTAATTTACTTAATATACAACAACTTACAAGAATCATCAAATAAAATTTTATTCACAGAAATTAATTTTTACCGCGCGCATCCAATTTTTTAAAGTTAAATTCGTTTTTACTTTTATCTACGAATGCGTCATTTTTTATTTTTTTTAAGTTTTTTTCTATCGCTAACTTCAGTTGGACAATTCAATCAAGTTCAAATCACAGGGTCATGTGTCGATAAAAAAGGAGCGCCAATTGCAGATGTGTATATTAAATATGCTGGAAAAAAGAATGGAATCACCTACTCTGATTCACTTGGTAATTTTCAATTTTTCGTTGAGCAGAATGATACAATTTCAATTTCATTTAAAGTAGAGGAAATCATTACTCAAAAATTAATGACGAAATCTGACAGTAACATCGAGCTTAAGCCAATTAAATTCAATTTCGTCCAACAAAAAGAATTTCTTTTGAACCAAGAGAAAAAAGACCCTTTTGAATTGACAAAATTACCTCTCCAAGATGTAAAATTGATGATTAACACAGAGAAATTCCTTACACTTATCACATCTGCATCTTCAAATAATGAATTGACAAGTAATTATAATGTCCGAGGTGGAAACTACGACGAAAATTTAGTCTATGTAAATGGCTTTAACGTTTATCGACCTTTTCTCACGAGAAGTGGCCAGCAGGAAGGCATGAGTTTTATTCATTCTGCATTAGTTGATGAAATTCGTTTTTCCGGCGGTGGTTTTGAGGCCGAATATGGAGATCGTTTGAGTTCTGTTCTTGATATCAAATACAGAAAACCAGCTTCTTTCACCTCATCTGCTGTAATTTCCCTTCTTGGAGTTGAATCTCATGTTGAGGGAAATATCACCAAAAAAACGGATTATTTGGTGGGTGCTCGATTCAGATCTAATGGTTATTTCCTAAATTCCCTTCCCACTCAAGGGCAATATAACCCCGTTTTTGCAGATGGTCAATTTCTTATCAATCATCAGCTTTCTAATAAATTAGCTTGGTCAACTTTAGGCCATTTTTCTACAAACCGATACAGCTTTAGTCCTCAAACCCAGAAAACAGATTTTGGCGTTGCCAATGAAGCTTACACATTCATGATTTATTTTGACGGTCAAGAACGTACTTCTTTTCAAACCATGATGGGAGGGACCTCGCTCAAATATCAACCGACGAAACAAACAAATCTTGATTTTTACGCTACTATTTTCAATACGGACGAGAAGGAATATTTTGACATTTTAGGCCAATATTACATCAATCAATTAGAAAATGATCCTTCCAAAGAAGAATACGGAGATTCAATTGCCGTATTAGGTGTTGGTTCGTTCTTGAATCATGCGAGAAATCGATTGAACGCTAGTATTTTCAATGTTTATCATGATGGTGAGCATCAGTTTAATGTTCGAAAAACCTTCACTAAAAAATATGAAAACGCGTTAAAATGGGGCGTAAACTACCAATACGACATGTTTAAGGACAGCTTGAGCGAATGGAAATTGATTGATTCCGCAGGTTACAGTCTTCCGCAAGCAGATCCAAATATTGTTGAGCTTTTTGAAACGATTAAAGGATCTCAAAATGTGACAGGTCAGAGGTATTCAGGGTATTTGCAATGGAATTTTATTCGATCAGCTGTAAAACGAAATTATGTTGCTGAGGTAACAAAAATTGACCGTTCAAAAGAAGGTAAAACACCCATCATTTACAGAGATACCGTTGCTGAATCCGCTACTCGATTTGCTATGTCTGTTGGAGTGCGCTCAGGGTTCACCTCGATTAATGACGAATTTTATGTCACACCACGCATGAATCTCCAATATTATCCTCGTTCCTATATGGTTTTGGGAGATAATGTAGTTCGAAGAAACAACAGTATTAAATTTTCGACAGGATTGTATTACCAACCCCCTTTTTACAGAGAATTTAGACGGTATGATGGTTCGGTCAATTTTGATGTGAAGGCACAGAAATCCTTTCACGCAGTATTAGGAGGAGAATATTTCTTTCCCATGTGGAAACGGAAAACACCTTTTAAATTTACTTCGGAAATCTTTTACAAATACATGTGGGATATCAATCCGTATGAAATTGACAATGTACGAACACGCTATTTTGCAACCAATGATGCGATTGCTTATGCATATGGGTTAGATCTTAATATTCACGGTGAATTTGTGGAAGGAATTGAATCATTTTTTAAGGTTGGTCTATTGTCAGTGAAAGAGGATATAATAGGAGATTCGTACAAAGAATACTACAACGCTGCAGGTGAAAAAATACTTTTTGGATATTCGGAAGATCAAGTGGTTGTTGATTCAGCTACCTTTTATCCCGGATTTATTCCACGACCTACGGATCAACTATTGACAATTGGTGCAATGGTTCAAGATCGTATGCCGGGATTTGAACGTTTCAGTGTACAGATGGGACTTCAGTTTGGAACTGGTTTGCCGTATGGTCCTCCTGATATTAATCGCTTCAAAGATACCTTGCGTTTAAAATCCTATTTTAGAGTGGACCTGGGAATGTCGTATGATTTACTTTACGGGGATGAAAACAAGAATAAAAAAATTAGAAAACATTTTTCAAATGCAAAAGTGAGTTTGGAAATATTCAATTTATTGGGGATTAAAAACGTCATGTCCAAACAATGGATTCAGGATGTGAACGGCGTTTATTTTTCTGTTCCAAACTACTTAACAAATCGAAGAATCAACCTGAAATTGATCGTAAATATTAACTAGAATAAATGATTGAAGTAACCGAATTAAAGAAAATATTTCCTCTCACCAAACAGCAAAAAAATGAATTGCAGACAAGCGATAATTTTTCAGTTGCTGTAGATTCCATCTCGTTTTCTTGCCAACCGGGAAGAGTTTATTCACTTCTTGGTCCAAACGGTGCTGGAAAAACGACCACATTGCGAATGATTGCCACCATCTTTCAACCTACCTCGGGAAGTATAAAAGTTTGTGGGCATGACACAGTAAAGGATTCGGAAATAGTACGAAAAAAAATAGGATTTTTAACAGGATCAACAGGATTATATGGTCGATTGACACCAAATGAATTGATAACCTATTTCGCAGAACTTTACGGTGTTTCTAAAAGTGATTTGGCTATTCGAAAACAAAAATTGTATGATTTATTGGACATGCACGATTTTCAAAACAAGCGCATTGCCAAGTTAAGCACCGGAATGAAACAAAAAGTTTCGATTTGTAGAACGATGATTCACGATCCGGAAGTAGTGATTTTTGACGAGCCAACAAGCGGATTGGATGTGATTACGGCCGAAAACATCATTGAATTAATTAAAGAATGCAAAATTCAAGGAAAGACAGTGATTTTTTCAAGTCACATCATGAGCGAAGTAGATTTGTTGTGTGATGATTTAGCGATTATCAATAAAGGGAAACTCCTTTTCCAAGGTACAATGGAAGAATACCGTAGGAACATGCAAGCAGAAAACTTAACGGCTGAATTCATTCGAATAGTTCGAAATTCTTAAAAGAAAAGATTATGATTTTTACCATATTTAAAAAAGAATTGAAAGAAACCTTGCGTGATCGACGTACGCTTTTGATGATGATTGTAATTCCTGTTTTAATTATCCCTGTCATTCTCAATATTTCGGTGGGAATAATTTCTAACGTGGAAAAAGAAGCGGCTGCAAAAGAATTGCGTATAGGAATTGTGGGGAAAAAGGATGACTATATTGCTAAGGAAATTAGTTCAGTTCCCGCTGCTTTAGGTAAGAAAAAAATACTGTTTTATCCAAATATGGCCGCGTTAAATGCTGATTTGAAAAAAGACAGTCTCGATTTAGGTATTCTTTCCGACCCGGGCCTCGAGGAAAAGTTAAAAGCAAAAATACCTGCCTCAATTATTTGGTATTTTGATGGTTCAGAAATGGGGATGCAAGAACGTGCCCAGGCATACATGCAATTTTTAGAGACTAAAATGGAGCAACAACGCTTGGCAGAGTTAAAAATCAACCCTGCTCAAATAAAACCATTGGTGGCTGTCTATCAAAACGTTGCATCAGATAAAGAAATGATTGGAAAATTAGCCGGTGGATTTTTACCCTATATTTTCATTGCCTTTGGTTTTATGGGATGTATGTATCCGGCAATAGACTTGTTTACCGGTGAAAAAGAACGTGGAACAATCGAAACTATGCTCGTCGTTCCTGTGGCACGTTGGAAAATCCTTTTCGGAAAAATGGGAGTAGTGATTTTATCCGGATTGGTGGCCTCTACCTTTTCTTTACTTGGTTTGTATTTTTCTATCAATTATACCGATACAATCAATGTTCCTGAAATCACGAATGTAATCCAGTCTATTTTGACCTTCAAATTTATTCTGATTCTCTTCCTTTTGCTAATACCACTTACTGTATTTTTTGCTGGAGTTCTCATTCCCTTGGCCATTTACGCCAAATCGTTCAAGGAAGCACAAAGCATCATTACCCCACTGAATTTGGTTATGATTTTACCGGCGATGTTAGTGAGTTTTATTCCCACTTTTGAACTCACGTATGCAACGGCCTGTATTCCTGTGATAAACATTGTTTTGGCATCCAAGGATCTGATTGCAGGAACTCTGGATTATGGGATGCTCGCAGTAAGTTTTCTGGTGATGACAGCCTTTGCAGTATCTTCCGTTTTTCTTTCAAATTATCGTTTTGGGAAAGAGTCAAATGTAAGTAGTTGATTGGGATTATTACTATTTATTATGAGTTCGATGCCAAGTTTAATCAATTAAATAGTTGAAATATGTAAATTTAATGGGCTGTAAAAACCCCTACCTTAATCCGATCTGCTTTCAAGAAATTAACTATGTTGACAAATTAACCAATCAAAAACTTATAACTAATTCTGATTTTTGTCTAAATAAATAAAATGGATGCTATCATACTTTTGAAGAAATTCAAAATATGCAATTTGGCTGGCTATTTATTCTTCTAATTGTTTTTGTTTCCTGTAATTCCAATCGTGAATCAACAAAACCCAAAAGAGAGACCTTAATTAATACTGTTTATTCAAGCGTCACTATAGAACCTGACAATGTTTATAAAGTAAACTCCACTTTTTCCGGAAACATTGAAGATATTTTGGTTCAAGAAGGTGATTTAGTGAAAAAAGGAGATATCCTTTTCGTTTTAGCCAACAAACCTCAAAGACTTAATCAAGAGAATGAGGAGTTAAGTCAGTCCTTGCTTTTACAATCGTATAAAGGAAGATCAAATGTATTGGAAGATTTAAAATTAGAGTTTCAATCGGCAAGAATAAATTTTCAAAATGATTCATCCAATTATTTTCGATTCCAGAAACTCTATCAGCAAAATGCGTGTTCAAAGATCGAATTGGAAAAAGCGCAAATGGCTTATGAATTATCAAACCGTCAATTACAATCCGTACACAACAAAATTACTAGAAAAGAAAATGAACTACATACCCAACTGAATTTAGCGCGAAACAACGTTCAAATATCCAGTTTACGGACAGCCGATGGAATCATTTCCTCTCGCATAGATGGCAAACTTTTTCAACTTTTCAAGAAAAAAGGAGAATATGTATCACTACAGGAACCGATAGCAATTATTGGAGATCATGATAAGTTTTTACTAAAAATGCTAGTTGATGAAGTAGACATTTCCAAAATTAAAGTAGGGCAAAAAGTACTGGTTGAATTGGAAGCCTATAAAAATCAAGTTTTTGAGGCTCGCGTTTTCAAAATTGCACCTAAGATGGAAGAAAAAACACAAACATTTGTAATTGAAGCAAAATTTGTAAAGGCACCACCAAAATTATACATGGGCCTTACCGGTGAAGGAAACATTTTAATCGATTCCAAACACAAAGCATTGGTCATACCGAGGGATTATCTACTTCCTGGAAATAAAGTGGAAACAGACAAAGGCTTAGTTTCGGTTAAAACGGGAATGGCAAATTGGGATTACATAGAAATTCTATCAGGAATCACGGAAAAAACACTCATTTACAAACCAAAATAAACATGAACTTTCCGCTTTTGTTATCAATTACCAAAACACAAATGCTTGCTCGAAAAAAACAATCGTTCATCGCGGCATTAGGAGTAACATTTGGAATTGGCGCATACATCATTATGATGAGTTTTATGAGTGGACTCAACGAATTATTGGATAATTTAATTTTGAATAGAACACCTCACGTTCATTTGTACAATGAAATTAAACCAACTAAAAATCAGCCCATTAATATTGCTAATGGGTATGCCAATCAACTAAAAATTATTCAATCCATAAAACCTAAAAAACAGCAACAGAAAATACATAACGCACTTCCAATTATCAAGTATTTGGAATCAAAAAAAGAAGTGCAAAGCATAACTTCACAAGTAAAGGCACAAGCCCTTTATCTGGGTGGATCAAGTCAATTAAACGGAATGCTGACCGGCGTAAACATTTTAAAGGAAGTAGAACAATATCATATTTCTGATTATATCATTGATGGCAATGCACTCGATTTGGTCAAAAATGACAAAGGAATTATTTTGGGAATTGGCGTTGCAAAAAAACTATCGCTCAACCTAGGTGACTTTGTCCAAATTGGAACACTAAGAGGTGAAATATTCCCATTGAAAATTATAGGTTTTTTTCAAAGTGGAATGACTGAGATTGATAACGTTCAAAGCTACGTAAACATCAAAATGGCACAACGAATTATGGGTGAATCAAATGACTATATAACCGATATTTTAGTGAAATTAAAATCGATCGAAACAGCTCCAATGTATGCGAAGGAATTGGAAAATAAATTCTCCGTAACAGCTTTAGATATTCAAACAGCTAATGCACAATTTGATACCGGAACTTTTGTTCGAAATATAATTTCGTATGCTGTGTCCATTACCTTGTTAATTGTTGCTGGATTTGGCATCTACAACATTCTAAACATGCTTATTTATGAAAAAATAAACGATATTGCGATTCTCAAAGCAACTGGTTTTTCGAGTGCTGATGTTCGTTGGATTTTCATCAGTCAGGCAATCATTATTGGAATAATTGGCGGTGGTTTAGGCCTGCTTTTAGGCTATTTTGTTTCAGTCTTAATTGATCAAACACCTTTTAATTCTCATGCTATTCCGAACATGGATACCTACCCCGTAAACTATAATCCAACATACTATGTCATTGGAATTATTTTCGCAATGTTGTCAACGTATTTTGCCGGGTATTTTCCATCACGAAAAGCAGGAAAAATCGATCCAGTGGATATAATCAGAGGACAATAATGCCAATTCTTGAAGCCAAATCCATTTCAAAATCATTTCATGTTCCGGTTGAAATGGAAATACTAAAAGATATTTCCTTCCAGCTTGAACAAGGAGAATTCGTTTCTATCATGGGGAAATCGGGTTGCGGAAAATCGACGCTTCTTTATATTTTGTCAACGATGGATTCTGAGTATTCCGGAGAATTATTCATTAACGAACAACTCATTACCGGACAAAAACCGCTCGTATTATCTCAAATTCGAAATGAAAAAATCGGTTTTGTTTTTCAATTTCACTATTTACTTTCGGAATTTACGGTATTGGAAAATGTCATGTTGCCTGCGAAAAAACTTGGTAAAAAATCATTTGAAGAAATCAAACATGACGCCATGACCAAACTCAAGCTACTCGATATGGAAGACCAAGCAACCAAATTAACCTATCGCCTATCCGGTGGACAGAAGCAGCGCGTTGCCATTGCGAGGGCATTGATAAATAATCCAATAATCATCATGGGTGACGAACCTACAGGAAACTTGGATAGTAAAAATGCCGAAACGGTTTTCGCTATTTTCAAAGAATTGTCTGAAAAAGAAAAATTATCTTTGTTAGTTGTAACACACGATGAGGATTTTGCAAAAAAGACCAATCGCATAATTCAAATGGAAGACGGGAAAATAATTTCATAAAAAAAGCCCCAAAAGGAGCTTTCAAAAATCATCTAATAATAGGAATTACTTTTTTGGTTCAAAGGTATAATTCAACCCAACCATAATACCTCCAGAAATAGCATTTGTTTTTTCATAGGTTGGATAAAACACAGTGTTATCTAGGTTGATTCCAAGTGCATCAACTCCCATTGCATCGGAGAAACCGTATTGAAGTCGAATACCTGCATTTAGGGAAAGTGGAATGGCTTTGGTCAACTGAATATTTGCTCCAAACCCAAGAATAGCTGAGGTAAAAGACTTTGAGTAATTATTGGTTTCATCACTCGTTCTATCAAAAATATCTGAATCT
This sequence comes from Crocinitomicaceae bacterium, assembly GCA_044361535.1. GTDB lineage: Bacteria > Bacteroidota > Bacteroidia > Flavobacteriales_D > Crocinitomicaceae > UBA952. Next base: position 155,153 of record JBIKIQ010000005.1, on the reverse strand, counting down.
GTATAATCGAACGAATAGGTTGCTTTACTGATAGTATTAAACTGCACGCCCAATTCAACGTAACCACCATATTCACCTTTTAATTTTAACAACAAGGGAATTTGAGTAACATTTAACTTAACATCAGAAGAATATTTTCCTGCAAAATCGCCTGCATAACGTCCCGTATGGGAACCCATTAAAAAATCAGCACCCAAGCCAATAGAACCATAATAAACGGAAGCTCCTACACCGTAATTTGCTCCCCAACCAGCAGCATAATCTTGTTCAGTACCTTGGTCAGAAATGTTTTTATTAAACAACCAAGTCGAGTTATAACCTCCTTTGACTCCACCTTCGATAGAAAGTTGGGCAGATAGATTTAGCGAAACGAGTAAAAGAGAAGGTAAAATAATTTTTTTCATAATAAGGATTTTAAGTTTAGACGAGTATACGAAATTATGGTTGCAGTTCATAAAATTATTTATCAGATTTAAATATGTAACGAAATACAAAAAACAGGATTTATGTTTCAATTTAGAATTTATTTTAAAATTCTAGACATAAAATTTTCCAACGATTGAATAAAAATAAAATAGTTCAAGTATTTAGTTATATTTGTGTGAATTAATTTATTAAAACCGTTAACTTATGAGAAATGTAAATGCGTTTATTGGTGCTTTGGCGATAGGCTCTATTTTTGCCTTGGGCACTGGATTTCCTTACCAAAAATTGATATTCACAATTGGGATAGGTTTACTTTTTCCAATCTTTTTAGCAATTCAGTTTGTTTTAGATATCAAAGACAAACAGGGTTCCTGGTTTGTAAATCTATTAAGCAGTTTAGGGTTTTTAATTTTAGCTTACGGTATTTTATTCAAAATGATGTACTGGCCTGGAAGTGGATTTCTACTATTAATTAGTCTCTTCCTAGTCTTACCTCTGTCCATGGTTGTGTCTGCCCTAAAAGGATTTGGTGCAAGTAAAACAAAATTTGCCCGCATTTTTTCAGCTCTGGGAGGAATTGCTGTATGTAATCTCTTCTTATTTAAAATGATGCATTGGCCAGGTAGTGGATTAATCGGATTCGCATGCATTCCACTAGTGACAATTGGATTGTTTTCAATAGTTATAATTTGGAGAAACTCTGATTTTCAAGGTTATTTCAAATCTCCTGGTTTTGTTGTCAAGGCTATGCTCATTCCAGTTCTTTTTATCACGTTTTTTTATGTGACCCGAGTAAGCAAGGCTATACTTGACAACTTTGTAGAAATTGAAGACAATACCCAAAAATCAGCAATTATGCAATTAGACAGAGGCAATGTGTATGTGGCTGACATGAAAGCCGGTTATATCGAATCTAAAAATGAGAATAAAGTCAAGGCAGCTAAAATCAATTACTACAACGCTAAAATTGCCAAAATAGACGAGAAAACTGCTGAACTTATTGAATTTATTGATAGAATTAAAATGCTTATTTTAGAAAGGAGTGGAGAAGTAATTAACACAAACGGAAGTAAAACAGTATTTGGAAGTGGCATAAATGCAAAGATAAACTGGTCTGAAGTTCATGATAAAGAAAAATACAAATCCCAGTATGGTCATATAGACAGTGATATCCTCATTTGGAAGCGCTATGACAAAAAAGATCCTTTACGACCAAGTCGTTTAAATCTAATTGCATTGAGGTCAAAAGACAATTATGATGTTCCTATGTACGAGATTATTGGGGAGGAAATAAATAATCCTGACCCAAGTAAAGCAGGTATGAAAGTATGGAAAATGCTAAATGATTACAGAAGTTTTGTGGTTGAAGAAGTTGGCACGTTCCATACATCGATAGATTCAACCACTGAAAAAGGGGTGGGAGCTCCAAATTTCACTGTTAAAACTAGACCTATAAATAGCTTTAGAGATAATATGGATCTTGATAAACAAGTGGAGGCAATGCTTAAAGCTTCAAATGTAAGTCCTGAGGATTTTTACCTTTTAAAACAAATCTACATGGAACTTACCAAACAAGAACGTTTTGCTGAGCATTACGATATAAAAAATGTTCATTGGATTGGAAAAACATTTGATCATTCGCCGCTAGTTGGTGCTTTGGCTTCGCTCACTGCAATTCAAGCTGAGGTGTTAAATGCGCGTGCAACAGCAGTTGGTCATTTGAGAGCTAAAATTGCGTTGAAATAAGTTTGTTTTTATACTGAATGCCAACCAATTATTTTTGGTTGGCATTTTTATTAACTTGAATTTCTTCCTATATTCACGAAATTTTTATAAAATAATGGTATGAAACGATTAGTATTTTTCTCAATTAGTTTTCTTTTTTGCATTCAATTGCAAGCACAGTGGTCTGTTTATCATTCAGGAAAATACCACAACTTGAATTTATCAACAGCCAACAAACAAGTGGCTATCTACAGAGGAGTGGCATGTGAGGTGCGGCTTGACTCAAAGAAAAACAAAGAGTTGAAATTAACCTCATCCAATGCAACGATTAAACAGAATTCAGCTGGTAGCTATACCATTACCACCAATGAAAGCGCTGCGATAGTTCAAATATATAAGGTTAAAAAATCCAAAATGAAATTGTTGGCTGAAGTTTCCATTCCGGCAGTTGAAATACCTGTTATGACAGATTTAAACCTGTATGGCAACGAAATCCAAGTGGGCTTTAATTTGTCAGATTTTGTAAATGAGAATTACGCCTTATCACTCTATGATTCTCTTGTTTATTATCAACCCAGAGAAATTTATTCTTGGAGTGTTGAGTTTGGAACTAATTTAATATCCTCTCAGTCATTGAAAACCTTCAACGGAAGTGGAAACTTTCTTTCGGATGAAGTCATGAATTATCTTCGATTTGCACCCGAAGGAACTGAATACCGAGTAACCGCAAGTTATACAGGTTTCAACACAGATCCCTATGGCAATCAACCTTGGCCTTCTAGAATTTTCACAATCGGGGCTCAACAACTTCCAGCTGCCAAATACGTAATTCTCAACAACACCCCTCAAAACAAGGCATGGTTTGATGAAAAAGACCAAAGTAGTTTGATTGGGATGTTGAATAATAATTACTTTATTCTCCCGGATTTAAGTAAAGGTATTTTTACTGAATATAAAACTTCTTCAAAGGATGGAGAATTTTTAACTAGTGGCATAGATAGTAGTTTGGTAAATGGCGGTATGGATTCTCAATCATTAAGAGATCTGCCATACAATGCAAATCTGAAATATTTAGAAGAAGTTGGGAATGTAAATGAAAAGATGGTCCTTATAGATGGAATGGCAGTTCCAGTTTATTATAAAACTGGACAAGAACCAATGATCAAGCACTATTACTATTGGGATTCAATGATGGATCAGCTCGACCCAACAACCGAAACATTAGACCCTTCATTGGCTGAACTTGACCCTGCAGGCATTCCATCAATTGTTGTATTTAAAGTTAAAATGGTAAATTTCGCATACACAACCGACAGTATTCAACAAATTATTATTCGTTATGATTCGGTGTTAAATATTGCTTCAGGCGCAATTGATATTCAACCAACTCGCATCAGTTTAGCGCGTAAATTTGGTAAAAATGATTTGGCTGACATCGTGTTCTCCATGAAAGTGAAAGACTTGGTAAAATTCCAGAGCTATGCCCCAACTATTCAACTAAAGAACGATAAAACAAATGCTTCTTACTTTGACCTTGAAAATCCAAAATCATTACTTGGATATTTAAACTCGAAGAAGGTACGAGAATCTGGAATTGCTAGTTTTCCTATGTTAAACCAAAGAGGTCCTGCAGAATTTGGAGATGATTGTGATCCAAATGGGAAGAAAGATAGTAAGTTATTTGAAACTGAAACTGAAATAGGACAAGTTTTTGAAAAGTACGTTATTGATCCTTCAAATGGTTATGCAGTAAATGTTTATCACAAAAAAGGTTTAGCAACAGACACTAAGATATTTAATCAATTCAATTCTTATGACGCAGAAATTTTAGATACAAATACAGAAACCTTAAATCCTGAAGAAGCTGAGCTAGATCTTAATGGTTTCCCATATCAGGTTAGTTGCAGAGTCGATAATTTAAAGAACTCTCAATATAAGGGCCTTACAGATCTATTTGTTAAACGCAAATATTTGTTCGACCCAACCTACGGTGTTTATGTAGCAAAACCAACTACAATTGGCTTCGCTCAGCAAATGCCTGGGCAAACTAAACCAACGCTTATCATGCAGGTAGATCTAACTAGTGATCCTAAACTTTTGAGCATGCTCCCTAAAATGCTGTCACAATTGTTTTTAGGGCAACCATGGGCTATGTCACTTTTGAAAAATGAAGTTGAATCAATGGGAGAAACAATTGATGCATCAAATATTCCTGCACTTCAAAAGAAATTTCAGTTTAGAAAAAAGATGGTGTCCATCATGGGAGATAAGGAAGTATCAAATGAGCCGCATTTTTAGGCTTGATCGATCGGACCTAGTATATTCTTCCTATATTCACGAAATTTTTATAAAATAATAGTATGAAACACGTATTATTTTTCTCAGTTAGTTTGCTTTTTTGCCTTCAATTGCAAGCACAGTGGTCTGTTTTTCATTCAGGAAAATACCACAACTTGAATTTATCAACAGCCAACAAACAAGTGGCCATCTACAGAGGAGTGGCTTGTGAGGTGCAGCTTGACTCAAAGAAAAACAAGGAGTTGAAACTAACCTCGTCAAATGCAACGATTAAACAGAATTCAGCGGGTAGCTATACCATTACCACCAATGAAGGTGCTGCGATAATTCAAATTTATTCGGTGAAAAAATCCAAAATGAAAATGTTGACCGAGGTATCAATTCCGGCAGTTGAAATACCTGTTATGACAGATTTGAACCTGTATGGCAACGAAATCCAAGTGGGATATAATATGACAGACTTTGTAAATGAAAACTATGATATGTCATTATATGATGAACTTGTAATTAAGAATCCTAATGATGTATTTGAGTGGATTGTAGATTTTGGAGAGAAAGCAGACTTTTTTCAGCCGTTGAAAACATTTTATGGAAGTGGGAACTTTCTTTCGGATGAAGTCATGAATTATCTTCGATTTGCACCCGAAGGAACTGAATACCGAATTACCGCAAGTTATACAGGTTTCAACACAGATCCCTATGGCAACCAACCTTGGCCTTCTCGAATTTTCACAATCGGGGCGCAACAACTTCCAGCAGCCAAATACGTGATACTAAACAACACGCCTCAGAACAAGGCGTGGTTTGACGAAAAAGACCAAAGTAGTTTGATTGGGATGTTGAATAATAATTATGTCATTCAACCAAATTTGAGTAAAGGTAGATTTACCGAAAGTAAAACTTCTTCAAATGATGGCGATTTTATTGGCCCAGTGATTGACGGTATGGATTCCCAATCCTTTAGAGAGTTAAAGTTTAAAGCAAATTTAAAATATGTAGATGAATTCGACCCAACAATACATGAAAAAATGATCATTTCTAATGATGGAATTGCCACAACAGTTTACCATAAAAAAGGAGCTGATATCTCAAGAAAAACTTACTTAAATTGGGATCCCATAATAGAGCAATTGGATCCATCCACGGAAACAATAGACCCCACTGAAGCGGAACTTATTCCTGGAACAGAAACTGATGTTTATCCAGTTGAATATAGTATTAGTGAATTTAAATTCACATACACCACGGACAGCATACAACAAATCATCATTCGCTATGATTCAGTTTTGAATATTGGTTCAGGCGCAATAGAAATTCAGCCTACTCGAATCAGTTTAGCACGAAAATTTGGTAAAAATGACTTAGCTGATATCGTATTTTCGATGAAAGTGAAAGACTTGGTTAAATTCCAGAGCTATGCCCCAACTATTCAACTAAAGAACGATAAAACAAATGCTTCTTACTTTGACCTTGAAAATCCAAAATCGTTACTTGGATATTTAAACACCAAAAAAGTACGAGAATCTGGAATTGCTAGCTTTCCTATGTTAAATCGGGGTGGTGCGACTGAATTTGGTGATGATTGTGATCCAAGTGGGAAAAGTGATGGTAAATTGATTGAAGTCGAAAAATCAATAGAACCAACGAAATTTGAGAAAGTTGTTTTAGATCCTCAAGGAGGCCTTGTCTTAACCGTATATCACAAGAAAGGTTCTACAACTAATGTCAAGGAGTACAACAGTTATAATGGTGATGAGACTATTGTCGATAATAATACAGAAACAACAGATCCTTCAGAAGCTGAAATTATTCCAGGAACTGATCAGCCATATCCAGTTGAATATAGAATAATTGATATAAAAAATTCTCAATATAAGGGCCTTACAGATCTTTTCATCAAGCGAAAATATTTGTTCGACCCAACCTATGGTGTTTATGTAGCAAAACCAACTACCATTGGCTTCGCACAACAAATGCCAGGTCAGACCAAACCAACGCTTATCATGCAGGTAGATCTAACTAGTGATCCTAAACTTTTGAGCATGCTTCCTAAAATGCAATCACAATTATTTTTAGGTCAACCATGGGCTATGTCGCTTTTGCAAAATGAAGTTGAGGTAATGGGAGAAACCATCGACGCATCCAATATTCCTGCACTTCAAAAGAAATTTCAGTTTAGAAAAAAAATGGTGTCATTAGATGGAGAAATGGAAGTATCAAATGAGCCACATTTTTAGTTAAAATCAATAAAAAATAAATCGAAATAAATATGAAAAAAGTAATAGTAATTGCCAGTTTGTTTTTCTGCTCTTTCGGAGTCTGGGGGCAAAGCTACGGCATCGAAATTCCAGACATGAATGTTGTCTATGCAGGAATTCCAATGGATTTCACAGGAGGAGCTTGTGGAGATTATAAATCAGTAACTGCTAGTCCTAGTGTTCTAAATGCTACTCAAAGTATGGTGGGAAGTTATATTACAGTTAATTTAACTGCAAAAGATTCAAAGGGTCAAGTAGTTTTACTTGGTGGAAAAAAATACCTTGTAAAAGCCACACCTAAACCAGAATTATTATGGAATGGCGTTGCAGATGGAGGAAGAGGAAATAAAAGTGCTGGATCTTTAACCTGCCGTTTTGGAGATAATGTGCCTTTTTCACCAAGTTTAGGAAAGTTTACAGTAGAGAGCTATTCCATAATCGTTTCAGGATTGAAAGGAGGTCTTGAAGGAATGGGAGGGACAATTTCTCCTGCTCACCTAAATATATTGAAAGATATAAAGGAAGGAAAAGTAACCATTAGCGTAAAATACAGTGGAACTGCCGAGGGTAGAGTATCCGCAATGTTTGAAATTTAAATAGAAAAAAATGAAAATAATTTATTCAATTCTTGCTGTATTTGGAATCTTTACAGCATTTGGTCAGGTAGAAGAAAGAGAAGGACATGTTCAAAATACGAGTATTTCAGTTTTGTATGCCGGTGTTCCCCAAGAAATTGTTCCCTTTGGCGGCAAAAATTGTGAGAACGTTCGTATTGCCGGAATGCAAAAAAACGAGGAAGGAAAATACATTGTAACTCCAACCCAAAGTCAAGTTGGAACACAACTTTCAATTTCTGTTGAAGAGAAAGATAAAAAAGGAAATTACAAGGTTGTTCATACCACCAACTTTTTGATTAAACAAGCTCCAAAACCCGAATTATCTTGGGGAGGTTTTACCGATGGATCTACAGTAAGTGCTCTTTCACAAACTTTATCTGTAGGTTACGGAGATAATGTTCCTTTTGGAAAAGGGAAAGATAATTTTTTAGTTGATAGTTATTCAATCGTTGTTTCTGGATTGAAGGGATCTTTAGAAGGTGAAGGAAGTGAAATTTCTGAGTTGCATTTAGAAGCGTTGAAAGCAATTTCTAAAGGAAGTAAAGTTTCTATTTCCATAAAATACTCAGGTAATTCATCTGGAAGGGTTACGGCAATGTTTGAGTTGTAAAATAATTAAATCAAAATAATCATGAAAAAATTAATTTTATCCGTCACAACCATTTTGGTTCTTTCTGGTGGTATTTCTGCACAAGTTGCAATATCTTGTGAAGATATAATGGTTGTGTATGCAGGAATTCCTGCAACGTTTAAGGCGGGAGCAAGTGGGGAATATACGGATATTATTGCAACACCTTCTACCATTTTGGCTTCACAAGGACAAATCGGTCAAAGGATAACTGTATCAGCTTCGGGGAAAGATAAAAAAGGCAATACAGTTAACTTGGGGAGTCGAAATTACATAGTTAAAAAAGCACCGAAACCCGAATTGTATTGGAACGGAATACCAGACGGAGGACAGGCAAACAAAAATGCTGGTGCTTTGAGTTGCAGGTATGGCAACAATGTTCCATTTGATCCATCCTTAGCTCAATTTGAAGTTGTGAGCTATACAATAACTTTGGAAGGAATAAAAGGGAGTTTGGATGGTTCTGGTTCATCCATTTCCGCATCGCACATGGAGATTTTAAAATCTGCAGCTGAAGGTAGTAATGTGACCATCAGCGTTAGAGTTTCCGGTCCATACGAAGGGTTGGTTAATTCATCATTTAAAATTTAAGACATGAAAAAGATAGTTGGCTTAGTTGTTTGTGTAATAAGTATAATGCAATTTTCTGTTGCTCAAAAAAATGCAATATCAGCAGTAATTGAACTAGAAGGAATGGATGTCGTTTATGTCGGTATTCCTGTGGCATTTCAAGCAGGGGGTGGGGGTGCTGGGTACGATAATGTAAAAGTATCTCCTGAGGTAATTACTGCAACAACTCAACAAATTGGACAATATATTACAGTTCAATGTATTGGCACAAATAAAAATGGAAAAGAGGTTATTTTAGGTGAAAGAAAATATCTCGTAAAACCTACTCCAAAACCCAATTTGTATTTAGGAGATTTTGAGGAAGGTGCAACGTTGGATTCAATTCCAAGTTTATTGAACATGAAATTGGGGGATTATATTCCTTTAGATAAATCTAAAACAAAATTTGATATCGTCAGCTATTCAATAGCTGTTTCTGGAGTAAAAGGAAGTTTAGATGGCTCCGGAAATACTATTTCTGAGGCACATTTGAAGGTTTTGAACGGGGTAGCTCGAGGAGGTGCATTTTCGGTACAAGTGAAATATTCAGGTACGAGTCAAGGAATTGTTTCAGCAATGTTCAAAGGTTCATCTAAACTTGGTCTGAAAGCAGATAAAGAACAATTCATTACAGACTTAAAAGCATTACATACTCTACTTAAGGAAAAAAAGTACGAGGAAGCGTCAGAATTTTTTGTTTTTCCTGGAATGGTTTCAATTGAAGAAATAAAAAATGCAATCAGTAAATTAATTGATCAAAGTGAAATTTCTGATAAAGGAATTGAGCTTTTATCAGCGAATGGTTCCTTTGGTAGTTTAAGATCAATTTTTCCTGAAAAAGCAGATAAATGGGTAAATGAAATGGGTTTTGTAGGAGATCATTTTCCAATACCTAAAATGATTATAGATCAGAATGGTAATCCACAATCAGTTTATGTAAAAAAAGGCAATGATACAAGTATCAAGAAATACGAAACCGATGATAGTCGTTTAAACACGTTAGATGTTAAAACAGAAACTTTAGATTCAAAGGAGGCGGAACAAATGGATGGAACTCCAATTTCTGTTGATTATCGAGTTTTATACCCACTTTATGCTATGAGATTAGGTGCAGCGGAAGTTGGCGGTGCATGGAACGGAGAACACTTTCAATTCTTTCGTTTAGATGATGTTGGTAAGTTAAAGTAAAAAACCAATTATAACCAAACGGGGCTCAGAAATGTAGTCCCGTTTTTTTGTTTGGTAAGAAACGTTCAATAGAACAAGAATCCTACATAATTTCATACTTTTCATTGAATATAAGACTGGATTTTTTCAAGAACCAAAATGGTGATCTAACCCAAGCATAAAGTCTGTGCTTCTTTGAAGCAATAGAGTTTTTAGTTTTGCCAAATCTCAAATGGGATTTGGATTTGTTGACTAGTCCTAAATAAACGATACAGATTATTAAAGACTAAATTAACTAATTATATCCTCGTAATCACTGTGATTACGAGGATATTTATTTTTATAGGTTTTTATTTTGATTTCACTTTGTAGATGCATTTGTGATGGAGTCTTGTAGAAACAGGAAAAATGTGGTCTTCGTTCATTGTAAATAGTGATGCTGTTTTTAATTAACATATTCATTGTTTCTATTGAATGTTTGTTTTTATATCCTGTAAACTCTCCTTTCAGTATTCCATTAATTCTTTCTGCAACAGCGTTTGCGTATGGATCATAAGACTCAGTCATGCTACAATTTATTTTAGAACGCTTGAGTAAATTCTGATATTCGTTGCTACAGTATTGGAGTCCTCTGTCTGAATGATGTGTGACAATGTTATTTTTATATTTCCTTTTTTTAACTGCCATTTTCAATGCTCTCAATGAGCCTGATACATCTAAAGAGTTGGATAAATCATGTCCCATTATTTGTTTAGAATAGGAATCTGTTACCAATGCTAAATACATAGGGTTTTGTCTATTACCAACATAAGTTATATCTGATACCCATATTTGTTCAGGTCTCTCTGGAACAACATTTTCAATCAGATTCTTATGTTTTCTGAACCGATGATGCGAGTTTGTCGTTATATGATATCTACGTTTAGGTTGTATCAACATGTGATTGGCTTTTAAAATTCGGAAGAGCATATCTCGTCCAACATTTAATTGTTTTAATTCATCCTCCAGCATAAAATACAACTTTCTTGCGCCGATTTTGGGCATCTGTAAACGAATCGATTCTACGAGTTCAATAACTTTTACAGCTCTTGATTTCCGTCGTTTAACAGTTTGTATTCTGCGATAATAAACCTGTCTATTTACCCCGAACAATTCACAGGTAGCAATTAAGCTTTCTTGATGTTTTTCTCGATAGATGTCGATTGTTCGGGTGAGGGGTTTTTTCGGATCGAGATATTATACTCTTTCTCAGCGATGTCTATCATCATATCAAAGATGATTGCTTTTTTATCTGCACGTTCCACCTGATGTTCAAGCATTGCTTTCTGTTTCTCAAGCAATTTAACCCTTGCTTCCAGCTCCATTAAACGCTGTTCTTTTGAATGTGGCATATTCGATGGTGTTTGATTTTCCCAATCAAATGTACCATATTTTCTTAACCAATTGATAACTGTAGAGCGTGCTTGGATACCATACTTCTTTTTCGCTCCTGAAGTGGAAATTAATCCAGATTCAATCTCTTTAACAACTTCTAACTTAAAAGACATTGAATAATCCTTTTGGCTGCGTTTTTTATAAACGACTTTTTCTCTTTTTTCCATAACGATAAATTTTGTGTATCGCTATTTCAGGACTAGACATGTCTGAAAACTAAAAAGTCCAGCACTACCTGCCAGACTTCTTTTGTGCCCACGACTGGATTCGAACCAGCACACGCGTAGCGAACCACCCCCTCAAGATGGCGTGTCTACCAATTTCACCACGTGGGCATTATACTTTTTATCCCAGCGTGTCTAACATCCCGATAGTTATCGGGATCACCACGTGGGCATTATACTTTTTCATCCCAATGTGTCTAACATCCCGATAGTCCCGATAGCTATCGGGATCGGGATCACCACGTGGGCATTTATTGATTCTATAATCTGATCGCTTTCAGATTAATCTATCTTCATTTCCGGAACAAACTCGGGAACAACCAACTCTCCTTCCGTTTTAGAAACAATTTCCTCTACACTCACTCCAGGTGCTCGCTCAATTAAATGAAACTTACCATCCTTTATTTCCAAAACTGCTATTTCTGTTACAACCTTCTTAACGCATCCCACACCAGTTAGTGGCAAAGTACATTGCTTCAAAATTTTTGATTCACCGGCCTTGTTTGTATGCATCATCGCAACAATGATATTGTCAGCAGAAGCTACTAAATCCATCGCGCCGCCCATGCCTTTTACCATTTTTCCGGGAATTTTCCAGTTAGCTATATCCCCATTTTGAGAAACTTCCATTGCACCCAAAACGGTCAATTGAACGTGTTGACCACGAATCATTGCAAACGACATGGCAGAATCAAAGTAAACTGCTCCTTTTCGAGCTGTAATGGTTTGTTTACCTGCATTAATCAAATCGGCATCTTCTTCTCCTTCAAACGGAAAAGGTCCCATGCCAAGAATCCCATTCTCTGATTGAAATTCTACCTCAATCCCTTCCGGAATATAGTTAGCAACCAAGGTTGGTATACCAATGCCGAGGTTCACATACCAACCGTTTTGAAGTTCCTGTGCAATTCTTTTTGCTATGCCGTTCTTGTCTAGTGCCATGAATCGTTTAAAGTGCTAAATTAAGCAGATTTATCAATGTAAGGAATGTTCAAAGAAGCAATTTTTTAGTTTTTTTGATCTGCAAATGGATTTTCAGACTCGGATTCTTCTTTTTTCTCCAAACGTACGACGTACAAACGCCATCTATTTATTTCTTTGGGACCACCACCAATCGATTCTACACGATCCCCTATTCCATCCGTTTTTGTTTGTGAACTTCTGTATTTAATCCCATTAATTACGCCCACTGAATCTCGTTCCCACCCTAAAAACAGCACAGAATGTCCCGACTTATTATTTCTCCAAAACTGTACAAAATCACCAGGCTCAGCTTCCTCCCACTCTACTTTTCGACCTAGCTTTTCCTTTTCCAAGACATACAAACATTGCGTTTCAAATGCTGCTTTCGTATTTCCGTACCACTCTTTCTGCATTCTTTTTAAATCTGATTTCGTATACCGCTCAATCCAACCATTTTCTTTCAACGCGTTAAAAAGCAAGTAGAATGTATAACCAGAACAGTATGTACCCGACTGACTTTTAGCAAGAATTGTATCCGAATTATGTATCAAATCTTCGGGTGTTCCTGTACTGCTCAATACGTATGAGCCGCCCTCATGCACATAAGCTTCTTTTAATAGAAAATAATTGAGTGCTTGACAAGAAGAATAGGAACTGTAAAACAAGATTGATGAGAAAACCAACCCAAACTTTATACATTTTATGTAATTTTTTTTACCTTTTCTCATACTCTGTGAACCCCATCAACCGATAAATTGCTTAATTTCAAAGCATGAAATTTACGAATAAACTTGCGAAATTCATTAAAACAAATGATTATTCTTTGGAGTCACTAGTAATTATTGTTCCAAATGAACGCGCTATTAAATTCATTTACAAATCATTATACGAAGAATACGGCAAGCCGATTTTTTCTCCAAAAATTGTTTCCATAGACTCTTGGATTAGATCAATTTGCCCTTTAACAATTTTGGATAAAACGCGTTTGCTCATTGAATTATACCGTATTCAAGAAACAAATCCAATCGAACAGGGAGAATTGTCCTTTGACCAATTTATGATTTGGGGACAAACCCTCCTACAAGATTTTGATGAAATTGATCGCTATTTATTGGACCATTCAGAAGTTTTTCGAAACTTGAAAGATATTCGTGAATTAGAAAGTTGGAATGTAGATCCGGAGGAACTTTCAATAAGTCAGCAAAAATTCATGGCTTTTTGGGAAAAATTACCTGATTATTACCAGCGTTTAAACGAAAAGCTACTTTCAAAAAACAGAACCTATTCAGGAAGAGCCTATCGATGGGTAGCAGATAATATTGCCCTACTTGATCATACAAGTGAAAATGAAAACATTCAATATCTTTTTGCGGGATTCAATGCACTCTCAAAATCAGAAATGGAAATCATGAAATACCTGAAAAATTTCCACAACGCCGAAATTCTGATAGATGCGGATACCTATTATTTATCAGAGAACATTCACGAGGCAGGTTCATTCCTTCGCAAGTTAATCCAAGAATTAGATGTCAAAGAATTGAGTTTTACGGAAAACACATTGACTACCTCATCAAAAGAAATTACCCTAGTTGATTGTGCTCAATATACAGGTCAAGTAAAAGTTGCGGCAACGGAATTATCGAAATTATCAAAGGAACAATTAAATGATACCTTGGTCTTACTTGCTGATGAAGCTTTGATTGTTCCTATGCTTAGAAATATTCCAAAATCCGTTGAAAAAGCAAATATAACGCTAGGGTTGCCACTCAAATTTACACCGGTAAAAACGTGGGTTGACCTTATTTTTAGAATCCAAGAAAACAAAAAAAGATTTGGAGAAGAGGTAATTTACTTCGGTGACCTTGAGCAATTTCTCAATCATCCGTTTGTTCAGTCTGGTTCTGATAAAAATGAAAAGAAACAAATGTCGGAGCTAGAGCAAAATTCAAAGAAATATAATAAAATCGTTCAACGCATTGATAATTTGGACCTTTCTGAGCGCCTTATATCACTGTTAAATCTAATTTCAGCATCTTGGAACGATCAATGGTCTGCGGGGATTAAAAATATTCGAAATGCCAATCAAGCAATTTTTGAAACATTATCAGACAAGCACTTATTTGAACGAGCTGTTGTTCAGCATTTTGATTCCTCTTTAATTGAAATAGAAAATATTTCTCAAGAAGGATTACCTGCTATGAATTTAAAAAGCTTCGGACTTTTGTTTAAAAATCATGCCTTCAAAAAAAGCATAGCTTATCATGGAAATCCGGTTGATGGACTTCAAATCATGGGATTGCTCGAAACGAGATTGCTTGATTTTGAACGCATTCTCATTTTAGGAATGAATGAAGGAAATCTTCCCCCAACCAATATCATTGACACGTTTATCCCAATGGATTTAAGAAAATACTTGGGACTGCCGCTTCCGCGGGACAAACAAGGGTTATTTGCACATCATTTTTACCGACTTTTACATCATTCCAAGCAACTCTTTATTACCTATTCATCTACTGGAGAATCGATTGGAGGAGCTGAACCAAGTAGATACATCATACAACTGGAAATGGAACTGCAACGTCACAATAAAAATATTTCCATCACAAAAAAGAACTATCATATTCCTGAGGATGATAGCGTTGAAATGACAGATGAAATAGTTAAGGATGAACATTATTTCAAGCGATTAGACGAATTTTTAAAAAAACCACTGTCGGCTTCTGCATTGAACAAATACATGAAATGTCCCAAAGATTTTTACTATCGCTATCTTTTGGAATTTGGCGAGGAAGAAAGCTTAGAAGAAGAAATAGAATCAAATACCTTTGGAACATTCATTCACTCTGTTCTTGAGCAACTATTTACTCCGTATGCCTTATTTGACAAACAGGGAAAACCACTTCGCAAAGAAAAAAAAATACTTCAAGTTGCTGATATAAACAAAATGCTGGATGACTATGAAGGATTAATGTTTGAACAATTTATGACGCATTTTGGCAACAATAAAAAAGCATTTGAAACAGGAAAAAACTTATTGAGCTACAAAATGTCATTGGAATTGACCAAAAAGATTTTAGAAAAAGAGAAACAAGAAATCGAACAAGGAATTGAGCGATATATTTATCAACTAGAAAGTTATATGACGGCCGAGGTTGATATTGAAATCGGCAATGAAAAACTTACTATTTTACTACAAGGATATATTGATCGTATTGATGGAGAGAACGATAAAATGAGAGTGATTGACTACAAATCAGGATATGTAAAAGAGGAGCACGTTCTTTTCAAATTGGATAAAAAAGGAGATGTAAAAAAATCGTTTTTAGACTGCAAACACGCTCTTCAGTTAGCTTTTTATGGCTTATTATTTGAAAAGAAATTTGGCTTTTTACCAAATGACACCGCAATTTATTCCCTTGTAAATATTCAGGAAGGGCTATTTAAGTTAAATTCAGAAAACTTAACACTCTCTGAAATTATAAACCTTCTGCCTGAACTAATTCAACAATTAATGACCGAATTATACGATAGTGAACAATTGATTGAGCATAGTACAGATAATAAATACTGTCAATTCTGTTGATGACTGAATTTTATGAATGATTTAAAAAAGCTTTTTTGTAAATTTGCGTACGATAAAATAACACACAAAAGATTTAACTATGGTTTTTGATTTGGACATGATTAAAGCGGTATATGCTAAATACCCTGAACGCATTGCTGCAGCTAGAAAAGTAGTTGGTAAACCACTTACACTTTCTGAAAAAATATTATACGCTCACTTGTGGGATGGAAATGCAACATCAGCATGCGAAAGAGGGAAATCTTACGTTGATTTTGCACCGGATCGAGTGGCTATGCAAGATGCTACCGCTCAAATGGCTTTGCTTCAATTTATGCAAGCAGGAAAGAAAAAAGTAGCTGTTCCTTCAACGGTTCACGCTGATCACTTAATTCAAGCAAAAGTTGGTGCGAGCAAAGACCTTCAAGAATCTTTAAATCAAAATAACGAAGTTTTCAATTTCCTTTCTTCAATTTCAAATAAATATGGAATTGGTTTTTGGAAACCCGGAGCTGGTATTATTCACCAAGTTGTATTAGAAAATTATGCGTTCCCAGGTGGAATGATGATCGGAACCGATTCACACACTGTAAATGCAGGTGGTCTTGGAATGGTAGCAATTGGTGTTGGTGGAGCTGATGCTGTAGATGTTATGGCTGGAATGGCTTGGGAATTAAAGTTTCCAAAATTGATCGGTGTTAAATTAACTGGAAAATTAAATGGTTGGACTTCAGCCAAAGACGTAATACTTAAAGTAGCTGATATTCTTACTGTGAAAGGTGGTACAGGAGCAATAGTTGAATACTTTGGAGAAGGAGCAATCTCTTTGTCATGCACAGGTAAAGGAACCATTTGTAATATGGGAGCTGAAATCGGCGCTACAACTTCAACATTTGGGTACGATGAATCCATGAGAAGATATTTGAAAGCTACAGGAAGAGAGGAAGTGGTTCAAGCTGCTGATGCAATTGCGGAACATTTAACGGGTGATTCAGAGGTATATGCTGATCCACAATCTTATTTCGACGAGTTAATTGAAATCAACTTAAGTGAATTAGAGCCACATGTAAATGGTCCATTTACCCCAGACAGAGGTACCCCAGTTTCTAAAATGCGTGCTGAAGCCGAGGCAAACGGTTGGCCAACAAAAGTTGAATGGGGATTAATTGGTTCTTGTACAAACTCTTCATACGAGGATTTGGCTCGTGCAGCTTCAATTGTACAACAAGCTGTTGAACAAGGAATTGAGCCTAAAGCGGAGTTTGGAATTAATCCAGGTTCTGAACAAGTTCGCTACACAGCAGATAGAGATGGGATTTTAGATTCATTTGAGAAAATGGGAACTAAAATCTTTACAAACGCTTGTGGCCCATGTATAGGTCAATGGGATCGTGAAGGCGCTGAAAAACAAGAAAAAAATACAATCGTTCACTCTTTTAATAGAAACTTTTCTAAAAGAGCAGATGGGAATCCAAACACCCATGCGTTCGTAACTTCTCCAGAGATGGTTGCTGCATTGGCAATATCAGGTGATCTTGGATTTAACCCAATTACGGATACATTAACAAATTCTAAAGGAGAACAAGTTAAATTGAATGCCCCTTTTGGAGATGAGTTACCAACCAAAGGTTTTGCTGTAGAGGACAATGGCTATCAAGCTCCTGCAGAAGACGGAAGTAATGTTCAAGTGGCAGTTGATCCTAATTCTTCGAGACTTCAACTTTTGGAAAACTTCCCATTGTGGGACGGAAATAATATAGAAAACGCTCGACTTTTGATTAAAGTAAAGGGGAAATGCACAACGGATCATATTTCTATGGCCGGTCCTTGGTTGAAATACAGAGGACACTTGGACAATATTTCAAATAACTTATTGATAGGTGCAGAAAATGCATTTAACGGCAAAGCGAATAATGTTAAAAATCAATTGACTGGCGAGTACGGAGAAGTACCAGCGGTGCAAAGAGCGTATAAAGCGGCTGGAATTGCAACAATCGTTGTTGGAGATCACAACTACGGTGAAGGTTCATCGAGAGAACATGCAGCTATGGAACCGCGTCACTTGGGTGTAAGAGCAGTTATTGTTAAATCTTTTGCCAGAATTCACGAGACAAACTTGAAGAAACAAGGAATGCTTGGGTTGACATTTAAAGTAGAAGCAGACTACGACAAAATTCAGGAAAACGATACCTTTAATTTTGTTGATTTAGTTGATTTTGCTCCTGGTAAAACCTTGACATTAGAAATTTGTCACGAGAATGGTTCTAAAGACTCCATTGAATTAAATCATACGTATAATGACCAACAGATTGAATGGTTCAAAGCAGGTTCTGCACTTAATTTAATTAAGTTGGCTCAAGCTTAATCATGCATTTAAATAATTAAATGGAAAGTCGTCCTCGAGGCGACTTTTTTGTTTTGATGAATTTAAAAGTGATTAATTGAAAGCTATTTCATTTTCATGTGTTACCAATTTTTGGTATATTTAATTTTTTAAATAAAATTTATGGGCAAAAACACATCAATTTCATTAGGAAATCATTTTGAGCAATTTATCAATAATGAAATAAAATCCGGTCGATATGGTTCTGTAAGTGAAGTCATTCGAACAGCGCTGCGTTTACTTGAAAGCGAAGAAAGAAAATTGAATGAAATACGAAATGCCCTAATCGTTGGTGAGGAAAGTGGTTGGGTTGAAGATTTTAATCCTGAAGAACATTTAAAATCACTTCATAAGAAATACTCTAAAGAGTAAGAACAAGGTTATAAATGAAAAAACTGGAGATTAAAATCAGTTCGGAAGCATTTCAGGATCTTGAAAAAATTTGGCTTTTCACACTTGAAAAATGGTCAAAAGAACAAGCAGACAGGTATTATAAACTCATAATAGATGAATTTGAATTCCTAAGATCAAACTACAACACTGGAAAATCTGCTGAACAAATTAGATCGGGATACAGGGTTTCGTTTGTAAAGTCCCACCTTGTTTTTTATAAGATTGAAAATCAGCAAAAATTAGAAATAATAAGGATTTTACATCAAAGTGTAAATATAGATGATTGGTTAAATTAACTGAGCCGAAAAAATTTAAAAACATGAACTTACTCAAAATAAAAGCGCTTATCTTTCTATGCATACTTTTTCAAGTGTCAACTATTTTATCGCAAGAAAAATGTGATACTTCTTTCCTAAAGCAACATCTCACGACTATCACAAAACGAGAAAAGGCGCGTCATTTTGCAAATCCTGATGTGCTTGATTCTGTGGCAGCTTATATCTATCGTGAATTTGAGAAATCGGCCGATTCAGTTTATTACCAAACCTATAGGGCAAATGGAACAACCTATCGCAATGTAATAGCAGTTTTCGGAAGTAAAAATGAAAAACGGATAATAGTTGGAGCTCATTATGATGTTTGCGGAAATCAAGAAGGGGCTGATGACAATGCCAGTGGAACTGTTGGTTTATTAGAGTTAAGTCGAATGCTGAAGGGAAAAGAACTAAAAAATCGAATTGAGTTAGTTGCGTATACACTTGAAGAACCACCATTTTTCCGTACAGATTACATGGGGAGTGCCATACACGCAAAATCTATTGAACCATTAAAGGATCAAGTTTTGGGTATGATAAGTTTGGAAATGATCGGCTATTTTTCGGATAAGAAAAATTCGCAAGAATATCCATTGGGAATTTTAAAGTGGTATTATTGCGGAAAAGGAAATTACATAACCCTTGTTCGAAAAAACACAGCTGGTAAATTTGTCAAGCAGTTTATCAAGAAATATAAAAAAACGAAACAAGTTACTGCTAAAAAATTTGCTGCACCACGGTCACTTCCGGGCATCGATTTTTCTGATCATTTGAATTACTGGAACATAGGTATTGATGCGTTAATGATAACAGACACCTCTTTTTATCGAAACAAAAATTACCACAAAGAAACCGACACCATGGAAACATTAGATTTTGCAAGAATGGCCAAAGTTATTGATGCCACTTATCAAGTTTTAGTTTCCTATTAAAGAAGAAAGATTCGTACTTTTGTACTATGAAAGATTTGAATTTTTCAATCGACAAAATACGTGCTCAATTCCCTATTCTTGAGCGCTCCGTTAACGGAAAAAAATTGGTTTATTTTGACAATGGTGCTACTTCTCAAAAACCACAATGTGTTATTGATGAAATAAATACGTATTATTCCTTCGAGAATGCCAATATTCATCGGGGAGTACATTTTTTAAGTCAAGAAGCTACCACCAAATACGAGCAAGCCCGAGAAACAATTCAACAATACATTCATGCAAAAGAATCATGCGAGGTACTGTTTACAAAAGGAACAACGGACTCTATTAATTTAGTAGCTTCATCCTTTGGGGAAACCTTGCAAAAAGGAGATGAAATTCTGATATCCTACATGGAGCATCATTCCAATATCGTTCCTTGGCAAATGTTGTGCGAACGAAAAGGACTTGTTCTAAAAGTAATTCCAATTCATGATAATGGAGAATTAAACCTAGAAGCGTTTGAAAGTCTACTGACAGAAAAAACGAAATTACTTTCAATTACGCATGTATCTAACACGCTCGGAACAATAAACCCAGTAAACTACTTAATCGAAAAGGCACATTCTGTGGGGGCGAAAGTGCTCTTAGACGGAGCTCAAAGCATTCAACATTTTCAGATCAATGTTCAGGAATTAGATTGTGATTTCTTCGCTTTTTCAGGACATAAAGTTTTTGGACCTACGGGCGTTGGGATTTTATATGGTAAAAAGGAAGTTTTGGAGGCAATCCCTCCCTATCAAGGTGGAGGAGATATGATTTCCAAGGTAACTTTTGAAAAAACAACCTATAACGAGTTGCCCCATAAATTTGAAGCTGGAACACCGCATATTTCAGGTGGAATTGCACTAGGTAAAGCTTTTGAATTCTTGAGCGAACTGGATATTGAAGCTGTAATGAATTACGAACATGCATTACTTAAGTACGCAGAAGAAAAACTAACGCAAATTGATGGGTTAAAAATCATTGGAACGGCGGAGAACAAAGCAAGTGTGGTTTCTTTTGTTATCGATGGCATTCATCCATTTGATGCGGGAACCTTACTCGATAAGCAAGGAATCGCAGTTCGAACAGGGCATCATTGTACCCAGCCACTCATGGATTACTTCCAAATTCCAGGGACAATACGAGCGTCTTTTGCCATGTATAATACATTAGAAGAAATAGATCTTTTTGTTACAGCACTTGAGCGCTCGGTTTCTATGTTAAGATAATGGAAGATACTATTGTATTTTATGATGGAGATTGTGGTTTGTGTAGTTATGTCGTTCAGTTCATCCTCAAAAATGAGCGAGAAGAAAAACTCATGTTCTGTTCATTACAAAGTGAATTTGCCGTTGAGTTTTTAAAGAAAAAAGGATATGATGCGACCCTGTTAAACACCTTGTATTTTTTTGACGGATCAAAAATTTATAGAAAATCAAGTGCTGCCATTGAAATTGTTCGCTATTTAAAATCAAAATGGCAGTTGTTCCTCGTTTTATGGATTATTCCGTGGTTTATTCGAGATATTTTTTATGATATTATTGCCAGCATTCGCAAAAAAATAGTTGCAACATCTTGCTCACTTGAAAAAAGAAATTCTGCGAGGTTTATTGCGTAATTACTGTTCTGTTATTGGGAAATAAATAGAAAAAATTGTTTTTTCTTCGTCAGAATGAATACTGATTTTACCGTTATGTTCATCTACAATTTTTCGAATTATTGAAAGACCGAGTCCAGTACCATTCTTCTTGCTTTTGGTAGTGTAAAATTTCTGAAATATTTTATCCCTAATTTCTTCAGGTATCATTGGACCATTATTCTCAAGGTTAACGATAATAAATCCATCTTTTTCCTCAGCATCAATTTTAATATAATTTTTAGGGTCATACGTTTCAAAAGCTTCGGCGGCATTTTTAATAATGTTTGCCCACAATTGAAATAAATGTACATCTAGCCCTTTAATAAATAAGTTGTCTGGCACTTCGAAAATAATGTCTGCTTTGCGTTTTAACTCAAAATTGAAAATTGTTAAAACTGTAGAAATATTCTCACTAAGTTGAACTTGATTTTTTTCCTCTTGGCGTTTATCCTTAATGTAATTTCTCATGTCCTGAACAACTTTTGATGCCCTATCAGAACTTGTAAGAATTGTGTCAATAAAGGATCTTAATGATTGCAATTGATAAATAAGTCTAAGAAATGAAGCTTTATTTTTAGTGGCCAAAATCGTCTTTATTTCAACCATGTTTTCAGGACTAAATCTACACCTTACTAAACTGTCCAAAAGTTCCAAATTTTGAAAATCTTCGTGTTCAATCACTTGAAGTGCTTGAGAAAGAACTGACATTTCTTTACGTTTCTGCAGTCCACCTACAAAAAGCTCAAACTTATTATTCATAGCTCGATTACAGGCAAACTCTATTTGATCTAGGGTACATTCGTGAAGTGTATCTTTAAATAGATCTTCCAACGTTGAACGAATACTTTCAGCACCTACTTTTATTGAACCTAGTGGAGTATTCAGATCATGTGCAATTCCGGCAGCAATCTCTCCAATTGTAACCAATTTCTCTTGATCGGATATAGTTTTTGCTAAATCTAAATTGCTTTGGGTTTTTTCCTGAACCATTTTTTCAAGGTTCTTATTTATCCGTTCAATTTTCTTTTTACCCTCTTCGATTTCACGTAAATAGTTCACCTCTTCGGTTTGATCTATGGAAGACCCAACGAGTCGAATTAAATCACCTTGTTGATCTCGTTCAGCCATAATCAAACAACGTAAATGTCGTATTTCTCCTGTATTTTTCTGAATAATTCTAAAGTTGATTTCTTGTTTATCAACTTTACCTTCACGTATCTCTGCTATGGCTTTTTCAACTCTCTCTTTATCCTCTTTTTGAATGCAATTCATCCAAATATCGCGTATATTCTTTGCCTCACTTTCCTTAATACCAAATTGATCAAACAAAATACTATTCCAAGAAAGAATTCCGTCCTTTGTTCTTGATTCCCAAATTCCTATTTTAGCATTTTGTGAAATTAATTCAAACCGTGAGTTTATTCTTAAAATTTCCTCCTTTGATTCTACTTCTTCGGTAATATCTCTTTGAAGGGCAATAAAATTAATGTGATTCCCCTGATCATCAAAAATTGGAATTATCTCTAACTGATTATAATAAAGGCTATTGTCTTTTGTTTTATTCATTAAGGTAACTTGAACCCCTTCTTTTTGGGCTAACTTTCTTTGAAGGAGTTCAATTTTTTCCAAATCAGGATTTTCTGGATGAAGAAATGATTTTGGTTTTAATCCTTTAATCTCATTCAATTCATACCCAGTAATATGAGTAAATGCATCATTAACCCATTCAATTTCACCCTTGTTATTAGAGATAATTACTCCGTTTTTGGTTTTTGTAGCAATTAAAGATAATTTTTTCAACTCGAGCTGTGAAGCAGATATTTGCTCTATCTGTTGAGTGATTTTTTCGTTTTTAAGCCGGTTTATATAAAGTGAAAAAACTTGTTGGCAAAATATAGAAAATACATTTTTTTCACGCGATGAAATTTGCTTGTACAAAGGTGCATTCTCTTTCGAAACCCAAGACAAAATAAGAACACCACCACCCGAGTTTTTTTCAGCCTGCATGTAATACAAACATTCTGAAAAATCTATATTTAATGTCGGAAATTGGGCTGAGTCATGAAAGTGAATAGTTTTTCCTTTATTTTCATTTTTTTCAGAAACAAAATAATCACTTAATTCTTCTGTAAATGAAGGGTTCGGATGTTCTGAAATCCCCTCCACTTCAAGACGAGTTTTACCATTATTCTCATTGCAAAAAAATAAAATTAAAGCACCTTCCAATTCAAGAATATCAATCACTGACTCAACGGCCAATCTAGAAAACTCAGATTCTGATAGTTGAGAAAGCGCTGAACGATTAAATTCATTCAGCCTTTTATACAACACTAATTCTTGATCAAGTTTATCTTGAGTATTAATAAGCTCCTGCTCAACTCCAGAAAACTGAGTTACCCGTAATTGGAGTTCAAGGTATTTTTCCTTAAGTTGTTCAAAAGTAAGATTATGCGGCACTAGTATTATCTATAAATAACATACAATGCGGTAGTGTAATTATGATACGTGTTTTTACCACCCAATCGCGCAAATTCTCCAAAACCATACATACCCAACCAAGGAGGACATTCACCATTAACGTAAAATGGGTTCTGCATCTTGCTTACCAATTCTTCTTTTATAATTCGATTGAATAGAAATCTACCTCTTGCTAAACAGTCGGCATGAAAAACGGCAACTACTTCACGATCTCCGATATTTTTCACCATAGCATTCACCATATTATCCATTTCAGAAAATATTAGATCCTCATCTCTTTTCGTCAACCACATCTCAGTTCCAACTGGACAAGTAGTTGCATAATGCATTTTTGAACCTTCGTGCTTTGTTACTACTCGAAGTAAATGATTATTGCCGTACTCTTTTGCTAATTCAGGAGAAAGTTTTTCGCCCAATGCTCCAATAGGAATAGTATCTCCGCATGTTGAATCAGCTGGCAAACCAAGTCTATTTAAATACTCTTCCCAAGCAGGTTTTCCATTGAATTCTTCAATTATATTACCAGTAGATTTAGTAACTACCAATGGCTCTCCAACTGCAACAAATCCATGTGTTGCTTGAGTTTCAACTTTTAAAGTTGGGTCGCAAAAACCTACCATGTAAGCTCCATGCTCTGTTACAGTATCATCCACTCCTTGGTAACTTACAAATCCTTTCATATTATCTGAAGATGTAGCACCAAAAATAGTTGCCTCCGAACCAAATACTTGCTCCATGGCACGAATACATTCGTCATTATCAATATCGATACCTGAGGCTAAGAAATAAACCATGTTTATTCCATCACATTGCTCTTTGAGATTTTGAGCCATTTCAATAGTTTTTTCAAACGAATTGTGCCCATAAATTTCATGCGTGTTTGCAATTTTGAATTCATTACCTTTGATTGCCATTACAGCCATATCTTTCATGGATTCACTTACTCCTTCTTTACCAACAACTCCGCAACAAGATGCTGCTAAAATTCGAGCATTAGGAGCCATTTCATGAGCTTGATCAAGTATTTCCTGAAAATTATGCCCAATGGAAGAATGAAAAATTAATAAATCGGCATCTTGAAAATCATCCCCCATAGATGCTTCTAATAATTCTGCAACACTTCTTTTCGTGTTGACCATACGCGTACTTGCTGAATAAAATTTTAACATTGTCTTTTTTTCTGTAAAGTTCATGCAATTTTTTAATTAAAAATATGATGCTAATCAGTTCTTTTTAATCTACGTATTTACACGTATTCCTGATTACGTAAAAAGATTTAACACTAAGTACGAAAAATACACATATTTTAACATTGTCATTCGAAAAGTTTGTAGTAAGTTTGAACACACAAATTGACACCCTCAATTGTTGACATTGTCCTTTAAATAAATGACAATTTCAGTTTTTCAGGGTATAAGTTACTATACATTTATCATGAAAAAACTGATTTTTGCAGCTTTTAGCTTGCTCAATGCTTGTGTTATATTTGCACAAGCAACTGTTACAAAACCCTCATTATCATTCACAGCATGTTCCTATCCAAGTAATTATGTTTCACTTGGAGATATAAGAATTGACGAAACAAATATTTCAGACATTGCTTCTGGAAATAACCAAACAATTATAATTACAGCACCAGTAAATTTTGAATTTCAAAGTGGTATAGGTGCTGTTCAAATTGCTCCTGGTGGTGATTTAAAATCCAACGGTTTAGCTATAAATGTTACAAGTTCGACCGTAACCATTACCTTTGATTGTACAGGCACAACCAAGTCGGATATCATTCAAATTTCTGGATTACGAATTAGGGTTTTAGCCGCTGCTTCAAATACTTTTGTTAGAACAGGTGGTTCGGCATCGATCAATGGATTTGGCATAGGGACTATAGCAACTAACACAATTTCTAGCCAAACATTGCCAGCAAATACTTTTCGATCAGTTACTAATCTTACAGGTGATCTCGCTTGGAATTCTTCAACAACTTGGGAATGTGGCTCAGTACCTCCAAACAATGGTACTGCCAATATTATAATTAGCGCTTTTAATGGGGCCTATAGCCCATTGAACGCCGTTATTTTCAATGACTTTAGTATTAAGAATTTAACGATTGAATCTGGCGCTAATTTTTCCCCTCCAGGGGGCAGTGGAAGAACATTTCAAGTTCTTGGGAATATGACCATAAATAATGGCGGTTTTTTTAGACATTATAATTGGACTGGTAATGGTAAAAATGCACTAGAAATAAAGGGTAATTTTATCAATAATGGGGAAATGACTACAACAGGTAGTAATAATGCATATGATTTAGACATCATTTTTAGTGGTAATACACCTCAAACTATTTCGGGGTCTGGTATTTTTAGACTAATCGGTAAAGGAAATCAAATAAGTACTCTTTTTTTAAATAATTCAAAAGGTGTTTCTTTAGAAACTTCATTTTCTACTCAAGATGTATTTGGAGATGCAGGCGCAGTAGTTGTAAATGGATTAGTCACATTCGGTTCAAGTTCAAATCAATTTACTGGAGGAGGTTCATTAACATTTAACGGACAAACAATTTTAAAAGCTGCTACCTTTTATGGCCATTATACAATGACCGGCACTAGAACATTCGGCACATCAACCACTGTAGAATATACGAATATTGCTTCAAATATCAGCTCAACAAATATTCCTATTCTAAATCTGTTTAGACTTACATCAAATGTTGGAAATAACGGAGTATTAACAGTTTCCAACAATATGAGTGTTTCCGATATTTTATCATTAACGAGTGGTAGAATTAACCTTGGTTCAAATACCCTTACTGTGGGTGTTTCTCAAGCAAACAAAGGGTTGATTAATTATACTTCCGGAATTATACAAGGCAAATTGAAACGTTGGTTTAATTCAACAAATGCTGGAAATTCAAGTGGTTTATTTCCCTTAGGAATTATATCGTCAGGAACAAACACTAAACGTTTTGTGTCAATTGAATACACACAAGCAACTGATGGAGGAACACTAACAGCCGAATGGATTCCTGCTGCAATGGGATATAATTTCATGAACGATCCTGTAACTACTTTATGTAATGGTGACTTTGAAATATACACTACAGCAAGCGGTTATTGGAGTATGACTCCTGGTGACGGAATCACAAATGCTGAAAATAAAACTTACAATATTACTCTACAAGCAGAAGGACTCCTTGATTTTTCTGATGATTGCCACATCACAGCCCTGAAAAGACAAGGTTCAAATCCATGGACTCAATCAGGAACTCATGTTGACAACTTAGGTGATGCAATTAGCCCGAATATACAACGCTTAGGAGCATCAGGCTGGAGTAATTGGGGAATCGGGGGTGGATCTGGAACTCCTTTACCCGTTGAACTTTCCTCATTTACTGTGAATTGTTCTGAAAATGGAATTGATGTAAACTGGACTACCGATTCTGAGTATAATAGCGCATCGTTTGAACTTGAGCAGTCAAGCAATGGTAATGATTGGGGTTTTATTAGTAATGTCGAAGCTGCAGGAAATAGTACAGAGGGTATAAGTTACTCTCAGTTCATCGCAAAATCTTATAAAATAAACTACATAAGACTACGACAAATAGACATCAATGGTGAAGAGAAAATTTATGGTCCTATAGCGGTTAACTGTATTTCTACTTTCGAAGTTATTACTTATCCAAATCCAAGTGAAGATAATTTTAACTTAATCATTAAATCAGCTGAAAATAACACAACGGGAGTTATGCAATTGATTGACTTGAATGGCAGAGTTCTTTTGGAAAAGAATTTATCACTGAATGAAGGAATAAATCTTTTCCAAATTGGTAATATTTCAACTTTGGTTAAAGGAACCTATCTTATTGCTGTAAGTGGTGATTCATTTGAAGCAACTCAAATAAAGCATACCATCAAATAATTTGTAAACAATAAATTATATTTACCCTTTGCGGTAGTCAGTTTATTATATATCCTATTATCTTTGGATAAAATGGTCAAGGATAAGGTAATTTTAGGAATAGACCCAGGAACAACCGTTTTGGGTTATGGAATTATTCACGTTCAGAATAATAAACTAACCATGCTTACCTTTGGAATTGTTCAATTATCTAAATTGACTAATCAGCCTGATAAATTGAAGCGAATTTTAGATCGATTAAATGGATTAATTGCAGAGTACAAACCGGATGAAATGGCAATTGAAGCCCCATTTTTTGGAAAGAATGTTCAATCCATGCTAAAATTGGGAAGAGCACAAGGTGTGGCAATTGCAAGTTGTTTAAATCATAACATTCCATACGAAGAATATAGCCCTAGAAGAATCAAACAATCAATTACAGGCTCTGGAAATGCTTCGAAAGAACAAGTCGCAGCTATGCTTCAGCAACTGCTAAATTTTGAGGAAATGCCTAAGTTTCTAGATGCAACAGATGGATTAGCGGTTGCTGTTTGCCATCATTTTTCAAAGGGTATTGGAGAAAATAATAAAGCAAAAGGTAAGGGTTGGTCCTCTTTTATTAACGCAAATCCAGCTCGAGTTAAAAAATAATGCAAATCAATATTTATACAGATGGTGCTTGCAAAGGAAACCCAGGTCCAGGTGGATATGGCGTTATTCTTGAATATAAAAACCAAAGAAAAGAATTGAAATGTGGTTATGAACTAACAACCAATAATCGCATGGAATTATTAGCTGTAATTGTTGGATTAGAAAGTTTAAAAACAACACAAATCCCCGTACATATCTTTTCGGACTCAAAATATGTTATTGATTCAATCACCAAAGGCTGGGTATTTAATTGGTCAACGAAAGGATTCAAAGGAAAGAAGAATAAAGATTTATGGTTAAAATATTTATCCTTACATTCTAAATTTCATTTAGTTTTTCATTGGGTCAAAGGTCACGCAGGTCATCCTGAAAACGAACGTTGTGACTATTTAGCAGTTCTTGCAGCCGAAAAAGGCCCTTGGTTGACTGATACTGAATTTGAGCAAAATAGAAACGATAATAAACTCTTTGATTGAGAATTTATCCTTTAACTTGTTGCAATAATATTAAAAATTCAATTGCGCTTGTATTCTCAACAAATTTCCTCGTTGATAATTATCTTGATTTGCAAAATCTTCATACCGTCTCGACGACATGGTGTACATAACCACTAGCTCAAAGTTTTTACCCATTTGCCACTCAGTTCCAATCTCTAACTCCTCTACGCGATAACTTCTTGCATCCAATTCATGTTTTTTACCTCCTTTGTACTTTTGGTATCGAACAAAAGGAATAAGTGTTTGGTCACCTATATTCATCTTATATGAAGCTGTAATAAATCCGCCACTCAAACTTTGAGTTGATATTGAATCTGAGAATTTATCAAATTCTGGGCCTCTACCTACATTGTATTCAGCTAAAATCCCAAACGGCTTTGGATATAACACAAAAGTTCCTCCAACTCTTTCATCATCATATAATTTGTCTTCTGCGAATTTAACTCCGCTGGAAGTACTCAATAAGGTGAATTTTCCTTTATATGCTTGAATACCTGTTTCAATAATTTGATTTTTTACTTGAAAAGGATACGACAAACGAGAAACAATATGTCTATTTAAATTTAATTCGGGTCTATTAGCTGTTTGTCCATTGTAAACACCTAGCGCAAACACACCATAATCCCCTGAACCTTTTAACCCATCGTTAACTAATGAAGAAAATAATTTTCGGGTCTTTTGAGGAGCCCAATAAAAAAACACTCCTAAATCACGCTCATTTGATACAGCACTATTCAAGGCATCATTACGGTCCAGAGGTAAACGATTTTGTGAGGATTGCATATTTTCAAAACCAAATGGGACTTTACTCTGACCAATTCGAAAACGAAATTCATTTTTTTTATCAATTCCAACATCAAAATAAGCATCTCTTAATTGAGTAAAATGAAGAGAGGATGTTGAAGGCGCACTCGCAAAATCGGGCTGAATGTAGAAATATACACGAGGAGAAATCTGACCAAAGAAAATTATCCGCATTCTTCGTATAAAGAATCCTCCTTCACCTCCCCAACTTCTGTCACATTGTTCGCATTGCAAATCTTCATTTGTTTGGAGCAAACCATTATATCGAATTTGAGTATAGCCTCTGATAGACATCTTATCGTACCATTTTTTCGTACTTTTTTCTGTTGAATCTTTGGAAACTTGTGTAAAACTAGAAAATCCAATAACTAAGAAACTTACCAATAGTATTTTGCTCATAACCTTTATTTTGGGAGCAAAAATAACTTCTTAATATTTGGTTAATATTAGATTTATAAAAGCATAATGTTAATATAAACTTCATAACGTTTTCGTAACATTACTAAAAACAGCAACAAAAACAAATGGAAAAGTAGAATTTAAAGGAAATAACTATCGCTGAAAAAGAGACCATTTAGTTGATCTCCAAGAGCATGAAAATTCAAGGGATCCACCATAACCATTTCGTAGTTTGGTTAATAACATGTCGTAGGATACTCCGAATTTCAGATTGCCAAAATCAAGTGATATTGATGGTATTAAAACACCGCTTGATTGAAAATAGGATCCAAATCCAATGTAAGAATCTTGTTTGTTTTTTGTGATTTTTGATCCTTCAGTCACTCTTGTTTTATAAAAGACACCTCCTAATATTTCTCTGTGTTGACCTTGTTGAGCGTATAAAAATGAAAATTCTAATGCCGCATCTCCTGAAAATGTATAATTTACTTTTGAATTAAATACGGTTTTTATTTTCAACCTATCAGACGTTATTGAATTGTACCGAAGCTTGGGTTGATTTAAATGAAAAAATGCAATTCCTGTTTCAAAAGACAAGGCGTTTTCTCTAACTACTTTCTTTTGCATTTGTCCATACTTATAATTTAATCCAGCAGAAGCGTCTAAATAATTAAAAGAAGTCATTCCATTTTCTTCCCCTGAAGGAATAGTCGGATCTAACTCGCTACCATTCCATTGGCTTAAAAAAGTAACACGCGAAAGATCAGCTGATCGATTGGTAAATGCTGTTTGAATTCCGGCAGAAAAATGACTTTGATTATTAACAGGCACAACACCTGAAAGATTAATTCCGCCTGTTTTATTTCCAAATCGAGAATCGCCACCAATATCATTGAGTAAGAGAATTCCAACGCCGAGGTATGGTTTTTCATTACGTATTCCTTTCCCTAAAGTAAATTCAGCGGAAACTAAAGATGTCATAAATTGTGTTCCAGCGCCAATCCATTGATTTCTATGAGAAATTGAAAACTGTTCATAACCGTTAAACATACCAGTAGCTGCCGGATTATACAACATCGCATTTCTATCAATTTGTGAGAAATGATAATCTTGTGCATTAGCAAGAATACAACTAAAACTAAAGGCTAAAATCAATACAATTCTCATTTCTTATCTCAACAAAGTTATATTACCTGTTAAAAATTCTCTTTTGCCATCAATATACTCAACACTTGCTTGGTAAGCATAGATTCCTGAATTACAAGGTTTATTCTTGTATGTTCCATCCCATTTAAAATCACGATCATCCGTTTCTAAAATCACATTGCCCCAGCGATCAATTATGGTAAAGTAAATACTCTTAATATTCTTGCCTGCAATAATCGAATACGTGTTATTTACTGAATTGCCTATCCCATCTGGTGAAAAAGCAGTCGGAATATGAATTCCATCGGTACAATCAGGAGAAGAATCATCCGGACTACATGCATCACAAGGATTACTACCGTTTGCAACTTCTATTCCGTCAGAAATGCCATCTCCATCGGTATCTGCTACTGTTGGTGATGTACACAACACACTTTCATCAGCATCAGTCAATCCGTCTCCATCAGTATCAATCTGGCAATCTATACTTGAATCGTCTGGATCGCACGGATTAAGTGGACTAGAGCCGTTTGCTACTTCTGTTCCATCGTTTAATCCATCACCATCGGTATCTGGATTAGAAGCATCAGTACCGTTGGCCGTTTCCTCTGAATAGGTTAAACCATCGCCGTCTGAATCACAATTAGGAGCTGTTAAGTTTGGTATACAAGGATCTGTATTTGCTGGATCGACCTCATTGTTTACTCCATCTCCATCAGTGTCAATTATTGATGATTCCAAAGCATCAATTGTTCCATCACCATCTGTATCAAGTGGATTTAATGGATCAGCGCCTATTTCCAAACAATCATTCTGACCATCCCCATCCGTGTCAGCTACATTAGGATCAGTACCTGCAATTACCTCATCAACATTTAAGCATCCATCACCGTCTAAATCTGGATTATCTTGAATGAATACTGCCACAATATTCTCGATTCCTGCAATATTAATAAAATTGGTATCCTCAGTTATAACCGTTCCCATAGGCCCAATAGTATATTCCCAATGATCAAAAATAAAACCAGGCAAAGCCTGAGCGATCAAATTGGTTTGAATGCCTCCAAAATAAGAAGTAGTCCATGGATAAGTCGGAGCCCATTGAGAATTTACTTTTATTTCACCTGATAAAGGTGGTGAAACATTAAAGGTAACATTGTATGGACCAGTTAACTGATAACAATCAATCATTCCTCCCGTTATTGCCGAACAGCGAGAATTAATAAAATTTCTAAGTTGAGTTACCTTATTTTGCCAATCGTTATAACTTCCTCCCCATTTTTGACATTGAGCAGTCATTTCAGGAGCAATTTCATTCACCATACTATCCAGTAACGGAATCAAGTAATTACATGAGAAATACGTATTAGCTAAATCTGCATATCTCGTAATGTAGTATTGTTCTACAATTGGATTTTCATTGATTAATTTTTCTAAAATCTCAGTATGACCTTGTCCTCCAGGATTTGGGAGGTTTTCGACATTACAAGGATCAGCATTCGCTGAATTATCAGGTATTCCAGTATAATTTACATAATGACCAAATGTAGCATCCATATCCCATAGAGTATATCGCCATTTCTTTTTGTCTCCAAGGGGATCTGTTCCATGCCACCATGCTGTGTTCCAATTCAACCAATCCTGATTCACAACAAATGAATTAAACATAAAATAATCACAAAGTGACTCCCAATTTAACAAACTATCAACATAAGCAAAATTGGTTGGATTACCCATATTATTTGTTGCAATGTAATTTTTTAAAGCATTCCAATTTGCTAACGCATTTGGCGCGCCATATTCTTGCCAAGTACCACCCCATGTTTTTAAGTATTCCAAATTATACTTTCCTTGATTGTAATAATACTCCGTGTAATCATGGTCATCAGCCTTTTCTCGGATCTCATAAACACCCCAATATTGACCATTCAAATAAACGACGCACGGTCTCCACGTTCTTTCGTCTAATTTCATATCTGCCCTAATAGACAACGTGTGTATAAAAGCATCTCTAATATGAGCTCCTTGTTCGAAGGAATAATTATCACTTGCGGCTGGTTTTAAAATCAGTCTTTGAAAGTTGTCTCTAGTACTTTCAGGAAAAATCTGGTGCTCAAGATCGCCGTTATACCCATATTGATCTTTCATAATAAAATCAAATCCACGCTGATCATAAGCCCAAGAATCATTTCCATGCTCGTTAAAATCTCCTTGACCTTCATCAATAAAAAGTCCATTGTCTTCAAATAATTCAAATCCTCCAATAGGTTCAATTTGATTTCCATTGATTAATAACGTATTTAAACCCGCACCGCAAACTGCCACAACAGGTATCGTGTGGGTAACATTAATAAAATAGGTGTTTGTTTCTGTAAATGACGGCAAATTTGTACTGAATGCTGCTGCTCGCAGAACTCTGGTTGTATTAATTGTTATTGGACCGGAATAGACGGTAGAAGTTGCTACTGGATCGCTTCCGTCCAATGTATACCTAATAGTAGCCGTAGGATCAGGACACGTTATTGACACTGTTTGAGGAGCAGCATAAAAACCAGCCTGAACACTAAAAACCGGTTTCGGTGTGTAAAAATTAACAGAACCAACATTAGCCGCATTTGGGGTTGGGGTTGTAAACAACCTGAAATCAGGTGCACCATCCGTTGACCGACCAATAGAATGGTTAGATTTTGTCATATGAACAATTTTGAAGGAATCTACCACATTGCCCAACGCATTTGATAAAATAATCCAATCACCTTCTGTTTGTGATAAATTAAAATTAGGATGATATTGATTTCCATTAACTGTATTCCTTTTCGAACAGAATACCATTTTATACCCATTCGCATTTATTGTTCCACTCGGAATCATCCATTTGGTAAGGTTTGTTGATTTATCTGACAAATACCAACCCGTTAAATTGATCGCTGTACCTGTTGAAT
Source organism: Crocinitomicaceae bacterium (assembly GCA_044361535.1). Taxonomy (GTDB): domain Bacteria; phylum Bacteroidota; class Bacteroidia; order Flavobacteriales_D; family Crocinitomicaceae; genus UBA952. The sequence goes on along the minus strand of JBIKIQ010000005.1, from coordinate 120,746 downwards.
TATAAATTTCAATCCAATCTTCTCTCTCCCCATATGCATCCGTAATTCCTGAAACATTTGAACAAGAATACTCATTTATAAATACTTGAGAATTAATGGAATGAACTGAAAAGAGTAGTAAAATCAAACAAAAATAATAGTTTTTCATACCGAAATAATAAGATCAATATTATAAAAAAAAACTTATAAAAGCAACATTATGACGTATTCAATCCTCTAAAGTTGTATTTTTGATTTAAATTATCTTAATATAAAATTAAAGTATGCAAAAGTTTTTATTATTGGTAACACTTGGAATTATAATAAGTTCATGTACCAAATACGAAGGAGAAGGTGGTTCATCTACAATCAAAGGAGTAGTTAAAGAACAACGATTTAATAGCCTAGGAAACTTAATTTCTGAATATCCGATTGGTGATCATGACGTGTACATCATATATGGAAATGAAAGTACATTTTATGATGATGATATTAAAACTAGTTATGACGGTTCGTTTGAATTTCGTTACTTAAAAAAAGGGAATTATACTGTTTTTGTTTATGAAGATTGCAGTACTTGTCCAAGTGGCGTAAAAGAGGTGAAAATCCCTGTAGAAATCACAAAAAACAATCAAATTGTTGATTTAGATACGATTAACGTTAAAAAAATATGAGTTTGAATAAGCTCCTTACTTTTATTTTTTGTTTCGTTCTCACCTCACTATTTAGTCAAGAATCAGAATTTCAAACTTGGATTGAAACCGGTGTTAAAGGAAAAATAATTAAACGGTTAGATTACAGCGCTGACCTAACCACCCGAGTTGGGAATTTGGGAGTGGAAACTTTTTTTCCTCAAGCAACACTAAAATACAAGGTTACCGATTGGTTTAAACCCTCCATTGACTATCGAATTGTTTTCAAAAAAGAACCAAATTTGAATTACAGCGGTTCAAATCGGTTAAATTTCAACCTGAATTTCAATAAGTTATTTGATAGATTGAATGTTGGGTTGCGTATGCGATATCAATATTCTTTTAACCAAATAAGTGGAGCAAATTACCAACCTGAATTTGATAAAGCTTATCGGATCAGACCGAGTTTGAGTTATGACATTAACAATAGTATTCTAACACCATCTGCGTCTGTAGAGTTTTTCTATAATCCCGCGAACGGACCCCTCGGTAAACGATTCACCAAAATGAGAGCTTTTATTGGAACAGAATTAGAACTTAAAGGTCCACATGGTATTGAGATCGGTTATGTTTATGACCAATCAATTAATCTACCTGACCCATCAACAAGACATATTCTTAATCTCTCCTACGTATTCAAAATTGAATCTCCCAATAAGAAAAAAAAGAGGTTAGGAGTAAGATGGCTCTAAAAATTTAGTAGAAATAGGAACCTTACAGATTGTATCTTCCAGTCAAAAAATATGTAAATAAGAGTATGGTGAATACTTGAACTACATATAAGTATTGCATTAAGATGTAGTTTAGCTAATAAAAATACACACTTTCACAAAACAAAACCTTCAAGCCTAGGATAGACGTGAAGAGAACTAAAAAGCCAATTCTGAGATTGATCTATTTTCAATCAAATTTTACATATGGATTCTCTTTGCGCAAATCTTTCAATTCCTCCCATGTAATTAAAACATTTGGTGCACCGGCAGCATAGGAACCAATTTCATAGGAATTGTACATAAACTCTAATCCCTTTCGTTTAATTGCTATATTTTTCGATAGCTTAAAGTTATTGGCATTGGTAAAATCCCAACCATCTTTTCCATTTTTTTTGACGAATTTCTTATACACAATTCCCTTCAAAGGCTTTAAATGATCTTCAACCAATACTTCTCGGAGACCAATTGTAGAACCTGATTCAAGATCAAAGTTGAAAACAGTCATACTAGCACCTGGATGAGCTGCCATATATGCCATATACGAAAAATTAACTCCAACAACAAGTAAACGATCTGTTGAATCAATTAAACTACAAGCGTAGTCCTCTTCCACTGCCTCCTCTACATTTTTAAGAGATTTTACTTTATTGACATAGGCCTTGATATTCGTATCATTTCTTTTTCCCGTAATCGCAGATACTATTTGCGCATTAATTTTTTCAGCAACATCTTCCTCATTCAATGAGATTTTTAACAAATCTACTGTTGTTGAAGCACAAAAAGGCTCTGGTTCTTCATCCATCCATTCTTCTCGTTGAACGTCTAAACACTTCTCTGCTTTCAGTCGTTCCTTTTTTATCTTTAAACCTGAAAGCCAAACACTTTCTTTTTCAGACTCGCTTGTTTTTCCCGCTTCTTTTTTATCACCAGAGGTGTTTGCACTCGTTTTTTTATCATCTCCATCTGAACCACATGAAAATAAAAGAAAAGAAAGAATAGTTACACAAATAAATTTTTTCATAGGAAGAATTATAGTTATACTAAGTTAATTAAATTCAATGAATTAATTATTTTTTCTCAAAAATCAAGTGATATCTTATTCCGGCACTAGTAATATACTCCCACTTAAAATAATCATTTGAGAGAAATAAAATTCGTGAGTGACTCCCAGGTATGGGATTTGGGTTAGTTACAGTTAAAAAATCATGCGTAAAATATTCGGCGTCATCCTTTAGTAAATATTTACCACTTGCAACGGTTGAATCGGCAAAAACCGGAAGAATTGAATAATTTAGGTTAAACTTAAAGGATGTATCAACATCCCTATCAACAATTAAATTCCCTGTACAAGAAGTATCAGTGGAGTAGGATAATCCATCATAGTCGAAAAGAGTTACTTTTTTTAAATCCCAAGTTCCTTGAAGTAAATTGTCCTTTTTAACAGCTTTTTTACAAGAAAAAAGGCTCAATGAAATAACTAGAATGAAAAATGTGTTTTTTAGAAACATGCTGCTGACATTAGTTGCATTCCAACGATTAATGCATCTTCATCAATATCAAACTTAGGATGATGCACACTGTAAATAATACCTTTTTTTTCATTTCGAACGCCTAGGCGAAAAAAACAAGCGGGTATAACTTGAGAATAATACGCAAAATCTTCAGAGGTTAAGCGAATTGGTAAATCATGTACTTTATTTTTCCCCAGAATTACTTCAGCTTTACCTGCCAATTCACTCGTTACTTTATCATCGTTGATTACACAAGGATAGCCACGTGATATTTCTAACTCAACCGTCCCACCATGCGCTTTCACTATTAAATCAACCTGATGTGCAATTAATTGCAGTGCTTCTTCTCGCCAAGATTCATCCATTGTACGAAAGGTACCTTTTAAAATTGCTTTTTCGGGAATTATATTCGTTGCTCCTCTTGCTTCAAAATGACCAAAACTCAATACGCTTGGCGTTTTTGCATCACAGCTTCTGCTAATAATTTGCTGCAGTTGAAGTATTAAATTCGCACCTATTACAATGGGGTCTATGCATAGATGTGGAGTAGCTCCATGTCCGCCCTTTCCATGTATGGTAATGTAAATCTCATCGCAGGAAGCCATGTATTTTCCTGCACGAAAGCCAACTTCACCCACATTCAATTCTGGAAAAACGTGCAAAGCAAAAATCTTTTCTACATCTGGATTTTGAAGTACTCCATCACGTATCATGAAGGTAGCGCCACCCGGATTTTTTTCTTCTCCAGGCTGAAAAATCAACTTAACTGGTTGAGGTAATTGCTCTTTAATTTCATTCAAAATAGCAGCCGCACCCAATAAAACAGAAGTATGAACATCATGTCCGCATGCATGCATCACACCTGCAACGGTTGATTTATATGGAACCTCATTCTCCTCTTGTATAGGAAGAGCGTCCAAATCAGCACGTAAAGCAATAGCTTTCATGCCTTTGTGCTTTTCATTTTCAATAATTCCAACAACTCCGGTACCACCGATATTTTTTTGATGAGGGATCCCTAATTTTGTAAGTTGATCTGAAACAAAATTCATAGTTTCAACTTCTTGATAGGATAATTCAGGATGCTTGTGCAAATGGATACGATAGGACTTGACTCTTTCAAAAAGTGCTTCTGATCGTGATTTTATGTGCTTTATTAACTCAGGACTCATCAGATGAAAGCGATTGATAACCAGATACAATTAAACGAAAAGAAACGTATGCCATGAGAATTCCAAAGAGAAACTTCACCAATCCCGGAGAAATTTTAAGTGCTAATTTTGATCCGATATAACCGCCTAAAATAAAAGTTGCAGCTATGATCAACCCAAATTTCCAATTCACATTTCCTGATTTCCAATAATTTATTGTCGCTAAAATGACAACTGGCATTGATAGAATAAACAAACTTGTTCCCTGTGCTTGATGCTGAGAAAAACCTAGCATATAAACTAACCCTGGCACGATTACAATGCCACCCCCTACTCCAACAAAACCACTTAAAATACCCGCCAAAAGTCCGATGATAATGAGAATAAAAATGGTTTGAGTGGTCATATTAACAACAAAAATACAATTGTTTACACGATTTCACCAATAGTTTTGAGATATGTTTTTAATTGGCCTTCATTTTCCTTTTTGATAATCAATAATTTATCTACAGAGTCTACAACAATATAATCATCTAATCCATCAATAACTATTTTTTTTGAAAGTGATGAAATGACAAGGTTATTGGATGAATTAAAAAAATGAGCATCTACATTAATAACCGAATTTCCAAATTCATTTACCGATGTTTTTTCGCTTAAACTGCCCCAAGTCCCCAAATCACTCCAATCGAAATCTGTTAATACCACCAAAATTTCATCTGACTTTTCAAGGATGGCATAGTCAATTGAAACATCTTGACATTCTGCGAAAGCATGAGCCAACTGATCTATTTCATCCGTAGAACCAATTGAAATCCCTTGAAATAACTGATACAATTGAGATTGATATTGTTCAAATGCCGAGAGAATAACGGCCGTTTTCCAAATAAAAATACCTGCATTCCAATAAAAATTACCTGCCTTAATAAATTCTTTTGCCTGCTCTAGTTTAGGTTTTTCTCTAAATTGTAGAACCTTAGCAACATTACCAGCGGTTTTGTTTATCGATGAATCAAATTCGATATATCCATAGCCTACGTCTGGACGAGTAGGATGAATTCCAAGCGTTATAAGTTTTCCTTTTTGAGCCTCATCAAAAGCAATTGAAAGCTGATCGTGAAATCTATCTTCTTGCAAAATCAAATGGTCAGAGGGAGAAACTACCAAGGTTGAATTTGGGTCAATATGCTGTATTTTCATCGCCGCATACAAAATACAGGGCGCCGTGTTTTTTCGTTGAGGTTCACAAATAATTTGATCATCACGCAACATAGGCAAATGTTCCTTGACTAATGAAAAATACGATTTATTGGTTAAAATGTAAATCTGATCACTTGGAATTTGCTTGTTTAATCGCTCAAAAGTTAATTGTAATAACGATTTGCCTAAGCCTAGAATATCCAAAAATTGCTTCGGTTTTTCTTCGGTTGACATCGGCCAAAATCTACTTCCAACTCCACCTGCCATGATCAAACCGTAAATGTGTTTTGTTTCCATAATTATGCAATTTTAACCTTAGCGATTCCGCTAACTAAATAATTTTTATTGGTTCGTATTTCGGTGCAAAGAAATCGCTTTCTTCTTAATTCGCCTTTATAAAAAATTTTATTTTGTAATAAAAAATGAGCCCCATGAGGAAGGGTTTCCAATAATATAAGTGTTTCTATGTCTGAGTCAAACTTTGCCAATTCTCGTGATAAATGGATGTCACTGCAAGAAGATGCTTTTAGATTGTGTAATGATTTTTCAAGAGCAATCCGAATATTTACTGGAAATTCTGGGTGATAAATAACAGGCTGTAAAAGCAATTTGAATGCATGTTTCCACTCTACTCCATGCGGTGAAACTTTGTTTGAATATTCTTCAAAGGTTATGTGATGAGCAAATTCATGCAAAGTAGTGATTAAAAAAGCATAGGGATTCAAATTTCCATTTACCGTAATTTGTGGCAATCGAATTTGATTACCTGGTCTAAAATCACCTAACTTAGTACTTCTTGGGGGAACAATTTTAAAACGCACTTTGTGATTTATAAGTAAAATAACAACTGTTTCAACAAACGCCTCAGGTACATATTTCGCAATTGCTTTTTGATAGGCGGTGTGTTTTTCACTGATTGACATACAATCCAAAAATAGGAATATTATTCTTTTGTATGTAAAAAATTGGTATTTTGAAACAGTGTAATTTAAATAAGCCTTAACTTAGCAGATATGAAATGGCTTGAAGGATTTGGAAAGTATTTTTTAATGTTAACCATCATTTTTCGTATGCCCGAAAAATTTTCTGTTTTTCGAAAGAGAATGTTTGATGAAATTGAATTGATTGGCATAAATTCGATTCCACTTGTTGCATTGATGTCTGCGTTTATTGGTGGTGTAATTTCCTTACAGACAGCCTCCAATATGACAAACCCACTCTTGCCAACCTATACAGTAGGATACATAACGCAATCGAGTACTATATTAGAATTCTCTCCTACCATTATTTCGTTAATTCTCGCTGGTAAAGTTGGTTCAAATATAGCTTCAGAAATAGGCACGATGCGGGTAACCGAACAAATAGATGCACTTGAAATTATGGGTGTTAACTCTTTGAACTTTTTAGTTTTTCCAAAAGTAATTGCAGCCGTTCTATTTTTTCCTGTTTTGGTTATTTTCTCGATGGGATTAAGCTTGGCTGGTGGTTGGATTGCCTTAGTTTTATCTAATTTATCATCAACAGACACCTACGTGTATGGAATCAGGTATTACTTTGAAATGGGTAATGTCTGGTATGCGTTAACAAAGTGTATCGTTTTTGGTTTTATAATTATTACCATTTCTTCCTATTACGGATATTATGTCAAAGGAGGGTCTTTAGAAGTAGGGAAATCTAGTACGCAAGCAGTAGTGAGTAGTAGTGTTGCGATTCTAATTGCCAATTTCTTGTTAACTCAAATGATTCTACTTTCATGATCGAGGTTAAACATGTAAATAAATCTTTTGGTAAAACCCAAATTCTCAAAGATATAAGTTCAACTTTTGAGAAAGGCAAGGTAAACTTAATTATAGGTCAATCAGGACATGGAAAAACTGTATTGGCTAAATGTATTGTTGGCTTACATGAGGTAGATTCAGGTGAAATACTATTTGATGGTCGTGATTTTTGTAAGATGAATCGTGTTCAGCGAACAGCTATAAGACAAGAAATTGGAATGTTATTTCAAGGTTCGGCCCTTTTTGATTCAATGACCGTTGAAGAAAACGTTATGTTTCCATTGGTTATGTTTAAAAAAATGACCAAAAAAGAAATGTTGGATCGCGTAAACTTTTGTTTAGAAAGAGTCAATTTAACAGGACGAAACGCATTATTTCCATCCGAATGTAGCGGTGGGATGCAAAAGAGAATTGGAATTGCTCGTGCTATCGCAATGAATCCAAAATATTTATTTTGTGATGAGCCTAATTCGGGTCTTGACCCAAAAACAGCAATTTTAATTGATAATTTGATTCGAGAAATAACCTATGAATATCAAATAACAACAGTTGTTATTACCCATGACATGAATAGTGTAATGGAAATCGGGGATTCTGTATTATTCATTCACAATGGACAAAACTGGTGGACGGGTAATAAAAATTCAATTATTACAACTGAAAATCCTGAAGTCTCAAGTTTTGTTTATGCATCTGAATTTATGCAGGAAATCAAAGAGTCAATTACCGAGAAGAATAAAAAGAAATCTTAACGATACATACTTGCTTTTACAGCTGCAACAATTCTCTCAACATTTGGAAGAGCAGCCTCAATCAACGTTGGAGAAAAAGCAAATGGTGTATCAGTTTGAGTAACTCTGTAAACAGGGGCATCTAAATAATCAAACGCATAATGCTGAAGGTGGTATGCTATTTCAGACGAAATAGAAGCTAACGGCCAAGATTCTTCAACTACTACACAACGATTTGTTTTCTTAATAGATTCAACTACGGTTTTATAATCAATTGGTCGCACAGTTCTCAAATCTATGATTTCAACAGAAATACCTTCCTTTTGAAGAACTTCAGCAGCTTCGTAAGCAACTTTTATGATCTTCCCAAAGGATACAATCGTTACGTCAGAACCTTTACGTTTAATATCGGCAACACCAATTGGAATAATATATTCTCCTTCAGGAATTTCTCCCTTATCGCCGTACATTTTTTCAGACTCTAAAAATACAACTGGATCATTATCCCTGATAGCGGCCTTCAATAGTCCTTTAGCATCTGCTGGATTTGATGGGGTAATAACTTTCAGTCCTGGTACATGTGCATAGAAAGCCTCAAAACTTTGAGAATGCGTTGCAGCTAACTGTCCTGCTGTTCCATTTCCACCTCTAAAAACAATTGGACAATGGTATTGACCACCTGACATTTGAAGCATTTTTGCAGCACTGTTAATAATTTGATCAGCTGCTAAAATTGCAAAGTTCCAAGTCATAAATTCAACGATAGGTCTCAATCCATTCATTGAAGCCCCCACTGCTATACCGGCAAATCCCAATTCTGCAATAGGTGTATCAATAATTCGTTTAGCACCAAATTCATCGAGCATTCCCTGAGAAACTTTATAGGCTCCGTTGTATTCTGCAACCTCCTCTCCTAAAAGAAAAACAGATTCATCTCTTCTCATTTCCTCACTCATCGCCTCACGAAGAGCTTCTCTAAATTGTACGGTTCTCATTTTTTGTCTGATAGTTAGGCAACAAAATTAAGCAGATACTTTTATTTGACTATTATTTTACGACAAATTTTAATGTCTGATTGCTATTTCCTAGTTTTATGAAGTATGTTCCTGATGAAAGTCCTTCAGTAGGCAGAACAATTAAATTCGTGCCTGACTTAGAAAGAATGGTGTTTTTATTTACTTCTTTGCCAGAAATATCAGTAATTGAAACGTTTAATTTTGCATCAACTTCAGAAAAATAACGCAAATGTATGTCGCCATCTGTTGGATTCGGGTAAAGTTCAATCCCTTGAAGTTCAGATATTTCATTAACACCAAGCACTAAATTATCTGAAGGTGCACCAGTATACAAGTTAATATCATCTAAATAAATATTATTTCCTCCTTCTCCTTCAAATCGGAATCTCATTTCGAAATTTGGTGTAAAATACGAATTTGTAATGTTTGTCATGTGAACGGTTACCCAATCAGAAGATTGAGTAGGTTTCCAACTTGTACTTGATGTCAATGAAGACAACGTGTTTCCTCCTATCGTTCTTCGTTGAGCCCATGACTCTCCACAATTTGAAGACGCGAATACTTTTAAGTACTCATAATCTGCTGCAGACTTCTTACGGTAAGCATATCTAAAACTCAAAGTCACCGATCCAGTAGAAGGTACAACTGATAAATCTATCGGTGCTGATGTTAATTCATCTACACTACCTATTGCTTGTCCAAAATTTGTAATTCTAGCACATTTTAAACCTGAGTGTCCAGTTGTACTCTCAATTGTCCAAGTGTTGTTATTATTTGGATTAGAAACCTCCCAATTGTTGTTATTTGCGAAAGTAGAATAATTTTCAAACCCTTCCCAGTATGGAAGAACAGTAGCTTCTGGTAATACTCGAATAAAATTTGATTTAACTTCATCATCCGTAGTTGATCCATCGGTTGCTGTTAACTTAACGGAATACAATCCAGGCAAAGAAAAATTGATCTTAGGATTTTGAGTAACTGCCGTAGATCCTGCGCCAAAACTCCATCCGGTAGCAGGTGTTATTTCCCAGCTCCATCCGGTAACAGCATTGTATGAGTCATCAAATAATTGAACTGAATCACCTAAACAGATTGTTGTACGATCAGTCGTAAATTGCGCCTTGCACAAATAGAAATCATTCGTTGCACCTGTAGCCGTTAAATTAGCCGCTTGCCACAAATTGAATCTACCCGTTGAGGAAACTTGAAGGGCAGTTCGCATTCTATCCACCTGACCTTGCGTGTACATTTTAGAACAGTACGAATAGTCCATATAGTTTTCTACATTGTCACGCACGTCAAAATTCCAATAAGAATTAACTGAATTACATGTATTTGCATTAAGCAAACACGCAGTTACTCCGATACAATTTGGTGTATCATCTACATCATCGTCCGTGGAGCATGAAGACGCATTACCCGGGTTATTATTTGGCCCCCATGTGTGGTCAAGATTTAACCAATGACCAACTTCGTGTGTTAGTGCTCTACTACCGTTGACAGAACCAGTTCCAATAGAACCCACATAATCATGAAGAATCCAAATGCCATTGGTCATTTGTGTTGCCGACCAAGAAGCTGGATTAGTTGTGTAACCTGCTGCACCTCCAATTTCACCACAAATAAACACATTCAAATATTTATTTCCTGGCCAACTATTTTGATAAACATCATTGCCATTTCTAATTGCAGTTACTTGTGCATTGCCATCAGCACCATCATTGGATAAAGGAGACATTGTTCTTGTAATTCCTTTGAAACATGTACCATTCGGAGCTTTTGTTGCTAAAACAAATTCGATTTCAACGTCAGAAGGCATGCCTTCAAAATCGGAATGAACATTTGCTGTATCTGCGTTTTGCTTTCTAAAATCTCGATTCAAAATAGACAATGCATCATAGATTTGTTCATCTGAAATATTTTCTACTCCATTGTTGTGAAGTACATGAAAAACGACAGGTATTTTATATACAATTCCTTTAGGAACAGCTTTGTTTTTAGCTTTATCAAATGCAATTTTATCTTGCTCATACATTGCTGCAAATTCAGGATTAGCAAGCAATTGCGCCATTTTTTTATGTTGATGACAATATTCTACCTTCTCTCCTTCACGAGCATTCGTTGGATCAAATGTGCTTTTTTGTCCAAAAGTCTGAGTAATTAATAGAAAAGATAGTGAAATCAAGCTAAAATATCTAGTTTTCATAGCAAGGGTTTTAATTGAAACAAGTATTAAGTTTAATAGTTTGCCTAAATTACCAATTTATTTAGACATTTTCTAAAAACAAAGTATAAATAATTTTTATAAGTACTTGAAAAGAAATTACAAATCGTATTAGATTGATTTTAGGTAATTTTCAACATCTGAAAATTGAATTTTAAACTCCCCTAAAATGAACGTATCTTCTATGCTCTTAACCAAAAAGTCATATTTTTTGCCATTCCAGAATTGGAAACCAGTATTTTCAGTTGACTCAATGATTTTGGGATGAACATCTCCAGAATTGAAAATCATGTAATTCTCATGTTCTTTTTTCATTAGAAGCGGAGATGTCAAAAAACGATAATTTGAACCGTCCATTGTAAGGATTCCTTTTTGCGTCAATAATTCAAAAAATGAGGTTTTTTTATCATTCATTGACAACATTATGGAGTATTTAGGAACTGAAATCAATTTAGACTTTCTAACTTCAATTGGATTAAACTCCTCATCCAATTCAGTCTCAATATACGTTTCTGTTGAGCTTGTTAATCCTCCTTGGCTAAAGGAAATATCACCTTCCCAAACATCTAAAAACTCTTTTGTTGGAAAGGCAATTTTTTTAGCGTATCTGTTAAACGCTTGAATAAATTCATCATCTGGATTTTCTCTAAAGCGTGTTATGTCTAAATGTAGATTTAAAAAACTGGATGTTTCTTGGTTTTTCTCAAAACAATATCCCTTTTGTTTGAGAGAAAGATTCAAAGGGAACTTCCTAGTAACACCTGTTTTTACTAGAAAGTGACTTGAATCACTGTGAATAGACAACAGGGCGCGATTTAAACCAAATTCATTTAGTTTTTTAGCACTTGTACTAACTACACAAAAATCTTCCTTAAAAAGATTTTCTGCTAAAAATTCTTTCCATTTTTTAGATTGACTACCAGATTTGGCATTAACAATTCGATCAAAAGTTGGATTAAACTTCTTCCCTCTGTATATGAATGCAAAATTTTTATCATAATAGAAATAAAGCTTTTCTTTCTTAAGTATATAAACTTTATGAGATTCAACTAGCGAGTCTTTAATGGGATATATAATTTTTAATCGATTGATACCCGAGATAATTTTTGAACTGTCAGCTAGTTCAACTAACATTCCATAATCACCTGAACTATTTCCAAATACAAAAGCATTTTTTCTCAAGTCAATTCCGTAATTTTTACTTTGACTTAATAAAAATTCATAGGAAAGAATATCTTTAATACCAACCTTATTTTTCTCAGTTATTTTTTGAGATTCTCGCGCAAAGGATAAAATATTTATTCTGCCAATAAACTCATCATCTGGCAATCTGTCTACGATTGAGGGTGGCAATTGAGTTTGAAATAGAAGGGGTCTTAGTATAAGAAATGCACCAAGCGCAATAGCCAATAGAACTATAACTACTACTTTTTTTGCCATAAACTACCTCGTTAAGACATAAATTGCATTTATCAAATCCAATACATGTTTACCTGGGCCATCTGTATCAGACTTAAAATCATAGGTCAAATTAAGATTTGTGCTATTTGAGGAAGTTTTGGATGTAGTCATTTCCATTTTACCAGATTTACCTCGAAGTGCATCAATTACCTCATTTTCTTTCGCTACAAATACATCGCGCGGGAACAAATTGACCGTTGAATTTAAATCTAGCTTAGCATACAAAATACCACCTTTTTCAGCCTTTTTTAAATCTTTTGATGAAATTGCATTATCCTCGAATCCATTTGAATAATTCTTAGCAAGATCTTCGTCATTAGTCAAAATAAATAAACCATTTTTATTTATTATATACAACGGTGCCGAATTCAAAATTGCCTTTTCCATTATGTAATATTCTTTGCCTTTTTGGTTGTTGACATAGGTAAGTTGACCATATTTTCTAGTTGCAAAAATCTTAGATAAATAATTTAAAATTTTCTCTGGCACGTCGTGTCTTTTTGTACTTACTCCAAACGTGAAAATTGGCATATCTTCCTCAGCTTCTGTTTCCTTCTCGTAATAGTCAAAGGTTTCATCATCATAAATAAACTCAACTTTCGTTGTTTTGATTTTTTTCACACCATTAAAACTACCGAAAAAACTCCCCTTATAAGTATCAAACACAGCGTCTTTGTTGATAAATTCATTGAGCAAATCAAGAATCATTGCATTGGCTATCAAATCGTTGTCTTTAGTTTCTTGCGCGAGAATCGGCATTACTATCTCAAATGCTTTTTCGTAGGCTTCACGCAAATTCACCTTGTAAATAAAGAAGGCTGGGCAGTTTTCATGAATATACTTTTTTACACTTTTATCCATTTTTGTATCACCCAGTTTGGAATATATGGCTCCCAATTTCTCATTGTATTTCGTCTCCATTTGAAATTCCAAATGATCATCAACTAACACCAAATCGCCGAGGATGATGTTATCCGTATAGAGTTCATTTATATTACTGTAGATGTCAGGCATTATTCCCTTAAAATAGAACAAATTGTCATTTTTCTCCATCTTTCTTGAGTAATCAAAATAGAATGAACCTTCTGTTTCATGTGCCAATTGATCAGCAAATCGTTTGTCCGTTAAAATAAGTCGTTTGTTTTGTAGAAACAACTCGTCCAATACTTGCTTTTCATAAAACTGTTGAAGAGAGAACTGGATACTATCACGCAGTTCATAATAGTTCTTCATTAACATTTCATTGTCATCCGTGCTTTCTACTGGTCCGTTTTCATCAATCGGTATTTCAATTTCCACAGCTGCTGAATCTTCGCTATATACCGGCGGTTCATCGTATCCCTCGTCCCAATATTCCCAAGGGCTTGAATTTCCTCGGGCATACCAAATTGAGTCTGTCATCAAATCAACCTTTCGAGAGTTTGGTTCAATTCTTAACAAAATGGCTGAATTTTTTCTTATCAATAAATTATTGATATACGAATCGTACCATTCTACCTCTTGATAAGGGGATTCAACAGCATTGAAATCATCAAAGACATTGAATAGATTTGATTTATTGGCAACACCGAAAGTAATACCTGAGAGTGCATAGTCCGGGTTTTTACCCAGAAACACATTAATTTTTTGATCAAAATCAAGGCCGGAATCTTTTATTGTTTTTTCATTTGTTGAGCCATCAAATAATTCTTGCTGCAACTCTTCCATGAATTCGTATTGAACCAATTGATCCATAGAAATCTTTTGAAGAAGCTTTATGTTATTTAAGCTAAAAACAGTTATTGCTTCACTAGGAACAAGCTCTTCCGACTTTTGAGAATATGCCGTTATGGCAAAAGCAAGAAAGAAAAGACAAATAGATATGATTTTCATGGGATCAAATTAACGCAGTATATTACACGAAGTTAATCATTTTAGCGTATGTCTCAATTACTTCTGATTAAGGTAGATGGTATTTTCTAAAATTTTAGAATTTTTTGTAAGAGCAAAGGCATTTGCCTTCAACATTACGGCTGTTCTACTTTTTGAAATGCTGGCATTTGAGTTATCATACTTTTCAACGGGTTTGTAAAATCTTGAGATAACAGTATAATTTCCAGTCTTCAATAAATCAATTTCTTCTTGTTTTAAATTTCTGATTTGGTTTTGAGAGAATTCGGGTACAGAACGTTCAAGTTTACTGCCGTTCCATGAAATCCAATTAAAGGAAAAATCAGCTGAGTTCTTAATCCCTGCATCCATGCTGGCTAAAGAATTCTTTATCGCATCTTGTAGCTTGTTGACATCGGCAAAATCACAAGTTAATTTAACGATAAATTCCGGTTCATTTATCTCTATCTTTACATTGGAAATCCCAGGTTGTGAAGCAAGAATAGATTTGAATTGATTGATTTTCACCTTTATTTCAGGTAGTTTCAATACCTTCTTACCATTAAGGCTGTCAAGTTGAAGAATCGAGTTTACTTTAACTTTGCTTGAACTCAGATTTATCGTGTATTTAAATGTTCCAGATCGGTCTGAATTAAAAGACAAATCATCAATTATTTCTATACAAGATGATAAGAATAAGGGAATAAACAAAAGTAAAAAGAGGATCTTTCTCATACGAATAATTTGCTCTTCGCCATTCTCTAAAAGTATGCCAATGTTAGAATTAAATTAACTGGTATTTTGTAATGATTATTTAAAAGAACTCAAATCTGGTTTTTTATTTAATACAATTGACGTCACCTTTCCTGTCATTACAAATGGACCAAAACCTATTGAAGTAGTATGTGGAAATAAAAATCCACCCACGTCTTTGTAATCCGCATACGTTATGGTTGTTTCGGACGTTTCCTCTCCTTGCTTTCTAATAGATACCACTTTTTCCTTTAAAAAGCTTGTCTTATCATAGTAAATGAAAGATTCTTCTTCACCATCAATTTGTTTTACAACATACATTTCTTTCCCATCGATGTTTTCAATACCCGTTAAAGTAAAGTTTTGTTCTTTATGATGCAATTCTGGAAAAATACCTGGTGTTTTACTTTTTTTAGCAATTTCTTCATTTGTCATTTCTGTTCGTTTGCCTTGCGAATAAACATAACCTGCCTTACCATCGAAATAAGACTTCTGCATTACAGCTCCCATTCCTTCAAGCTTTTGTGCCTCCACATTTGCAGAAACCCAATAATTTGTCATCATAAATGGCGCAGGGAATTGTGGATTAGAAAGCTCAGTTTTTGATTCAAAGCTCTTGAATTTCTTCATTTTTTTAGCAAGTTCCTTTGAGTTTTTTGTTTGAGTTACAACAGAAATGTATTTATCAAACAATTGTTCTTTCGTTATATCGGCAGGCTTACCTTCTTTTAAAGGGTTGCCAAATGGATCTAAAAACTGAACCTTACCGTCACTATCAAATACTTTTAACTTCTCAACAATTTCTTCGTTCCCAACAACAATAATATTGCAATTTTTGGCAGTAAAGTATTTTTTTGCCATAGCAAGTACATCTTCCTTAGTTACTGCGTCTAATCGTTGCAAATAACTTTTGTAATAGTCTTGATCTAATTTATTCTTAATTATATTGAGCGCAAAGCGAGCTATTGTTTGTGGACGTTCTAACGAACGAGCGAAACCACCTGACATAGATGATTTGGTTAAGCTAAGTTCATCGTCCTTTACAAGGTCTGTTGTAATTACCGCAAATTCTTTCAGGATTTCAATGATTGCAGAGTCGGTTACAGCATTTCTAAAATTACCTCCTGCCGACATCCACGAACCATTTTCCGTCACATTAAGCGTTGAATAACAACCATATGTATATGCTTTATTCTCGCGTAAATTTTGAAACAATCGTGTTCCAAAACCTCCTCCACCAAGAATCCCATTCAAAACGGACAGAGCAAGTTGATCCTTGTCACCTGTTTTTATCTTCATTGGAAATGTAATATATACAACTGATTGAACTGCTCCAGGTTTCTTAACAAAAAAGACTTGATTACCATTTGCTGGCTTTCCATTTCCTAAATCTGACTTAAACACTTCACCCCCTTTCCAAGATCCAAAATAGGATTCAACCATTTTTTTCGCTTCCTCTTTGGTGATATCTCCAACAATAACCAAATAACTTCCATTTGGTGTAAAGTTAGATTTGTAATAATTTATAATATCCTCGCGAGTAATTGAATTTAAGGACTCTTCAGTCATCACCTCTCCAAACGGATGATTTGGAAAATTAACCTTAACCGTAGCATTCGTAGCCATACTTGCCGCATCCGATTTTGTTGAGGTTAAATTATTTTGGTTTTGTTTACGAATACGCTCTACCTCACTTTCCGGGAAACTTGCATTTAATAAAACATCAGACATTAAATCCAATCCTTTTGTCACGTGTTTCGTCAAACATGAAAGAGTAATGGAAGAATTATCTGCTGACAAGCTAGCACCAATATAATCTACTTCTTTGTCTAATTGGTCTTTTGTTCTGTTTGATGTCCCTGACATAATAAGTGATCCAGCCATATCAGACAATCCTGCTTTTCCCATTCTTGGGTCAGAACCCATTACGAGGTCAAATGATACTCGAGGAAGTTTATGATTCTCAGATAAGATTACCGTGATTCCATTGTCAGTTCTAAATACTTCTGAATCTTTTATATTAATTACAGGTGCCTTTCCAGGAACCGGTTGTTTTGATCGGTCAACTTGTGCTGTTACAAAAAATGGAGAAACAGCTAAGAGTATTGTACATATTTTTTTCATCTCTCTTTTATTTAGATTTTGGAACATAATGTAAAATAATACGAGCATCTTGAGTTAGATACTTTTGTGCGACACGTTGAATATCCTCTTTCGTAACTTTCATATATTCATTGAGAAGTGAATTCACACGATTGGTGTTTCTATAATATACGTAATTATCAGCAAGATTTTCTGAAATTCCGGAAATAGATGCATTTGAAGAAACCAAATCATTTTCATATTTATTTCTTACTTTTTCAAATTCCTCCTGAGAAATCAACTCTGATTTTATCAAATTGATTTGCGCATCAAATTCTTTTTGGAGATCTTCTAAACTAACACTATCAGAAGCAATTGCAGCGAAAATACCCATTCCTGCATCTTCAAGACCGAAATTAAATGAGAAAGCAAAGTTTGCCATTTCTTTTTTCTCAACTATGGTTTTATTAATTCGAGATGAACTACCTCCAGACAAAACTTCATTCATCATTTCAAGTGCATAACTATCTGGATGGGTTTGTTCAGGGAATTTATAACCCATAAAAAGAGCTGAAAGCTGTATATTATCTTCAATCTGATCTTTAATAATACCTTTGATAGCTTCTTTGTCTTTTGTTGTCCGTTTTATCTCAATCGGAGTATTTTGATACTTGGCAATTATCTTTTTAGCATCAGCATTTGTTGAAGCCATAAAATTCTTTGCATCAAATTTCGACTTTGCTAGTTGGTATTTCTTTTCAAATTCAGCATCGGAATAATTGACAAAATCACGATATAGATTCAATGCTTGCCCTTTCGGTATAGAGGCAAAATAAGAATCAATTAATTTTTTTGTTTGGTTGATGTCAATATCCCCAGCAATTGATAAGGTTGCATTGGATGGAACATAGTAGTTTTTATAGAAATTTACATAATCTTCTTCTTGAGCTGCGTCTAAATGTTCCATACTTCCGATTGGAACCCAATTATATGGATGACTTGGAAACATTCGTTTACTCATTTCAGTTAAAAATGATGCATACGGTTGATTATCCACACGCTGTCTCTTTTCCTCTTTTACAACTGAACGTTGAGTTTCAATCCCTTTTGTATCTACTTTTGCATGCAATAAACGCTCACTTTCCAACCAAAGACCCAATTCCAATTTATTAGACGGTAGCAACTCAAAATAAAAAGTTCTATCTTGTGATGTGTTAGCATTTAAAGTTCCTCCATTCCTTTCAACAATCTTACTGTATTCCCCTCTTTCAATATTTACCGTTCCTTCAAATAATAGGTGTTCAAAAAAATGAGCAAATCCAGTTCTGTCAGCTGTTTCATTTTTAGAACCAACATGATACAAGACAGAAACAGCAACTATGGGTGTTGCATGCTCTTCATGTAGAATTACATGCATACCATTTGGTAGGTCATATTCCATAAAATCAATGTTTCGCTGGCTAAATACGGAGGTAACCGACAGACAAACAGAAAAGGATAAAAACAATTTTTTCATTTGTTGAATTTTTGAAAGCTAAAGTTACATTAAAAGAAATAAACTTAAAGTATTTATAAAAAGAAAAACCGACCCTAAGGATCGGTTTTTACAAAAATCAAAGACGATTTTATAATTTAATAAACTTGGATGTAGCTACTTTTCCATTTGCTACCAATTTAACTATATATGTTCCCGTCTGAAGGTCGTTAGCATCAATTTCAATTGACTGATTACCGGAAGATAGGTTCTTCATTGAAATTGCTTTCACTCGAGAGCCATTGATATTATAAACCTCTACTTCTACATCTGATGTATTATCAAGATTAACTGATATTGATGTTGAAGTTGAAGTTGGGTTTGGCACTAAATGAAACTTGAATTCTTTTTTACCATCAATTGTTGTTTGACTTTCATCTATTCCTAAATAAGAGGTTGAACTCCAAATACCGCGTCCATATGTACCTATATAAATTTCACCTGGACGGTAACTTCCTTCATCATACGTTCTCCAAGCCTGTCTAACTTCAAAAACCGGAGTTCCTTCAAAACCTGCAGATGAATTCGTGAATGTTGCTCCTCCATCGATAGAAACAACCATACCACTTGCCGTACCAATTACAAGTACATCCTCATCGAAACGGTTTATAATTCCATCGTAACATGCAACACCACCTACACTTCCTAAGTTGATTGTTGACAATCCATTTGTAGTTGCCGTTGTTGCATTGGATGAACGTCGGATAATTCCATTAAAACCTGGTAACAATAATAGGTCATTTGCATCATTAGGGTTTATTGCAACACCTTCATAAGAACCATTTGCAATTTTCGTAGCTGTCGTAAAGGTTGGTGTAGTAGCTGTTCCACCCTGACCTTGAAATGCCACCTTATCCTCAAAAAGCGGGTCAGATGTATAAACAGAGCCTAATCCAGAAATTCTTGTTACCCCAGAACCAGTAGCGATATACAAATGTTCTAAATCACTAGAAAATTCAGCATCAAAATTACTATTCATGTTACTTCCTGCCATTGGACCTCCAAATCCTCGTGCTACACATACCCAAACTGGATCTGTTACACTAAAACGAAGAGCGTTTCTTGTTCCCCATAGCTCACCACCATTAGCATTTACATAAACTAAAAACCATGATTGATATGGATCTTGAACTTGTACAGTATCCCAAGACACGTTAAAAATTGCCGTATCCGATCCCATTTCAACTGTTTCACCAGTAACTGGATTAATACCATAATTCACCCCATTAACCGTTAGCGATGGATCATATACCAATTCTTCATCGTAATAATAGTTTTGTGGAGCTACATAACTTATACTGTCCCCAGATGAAAGACTAGGCACTCTCACAACTTCACCTGCCACAATATCTTTCTTTGGAATAAAAGTAACTGAATCTTCTGAATTTAAATCATAATATTCAGCTAAAATAAATTCTGTATGGAATGGATGAAATGGACTTCCATCTGTACCTGGATCATCATAAGAAGTAGGCAACTGTGGAGCAAAATTTGTCCAAGTTTGACCTTTATCGCCTGATCTTGATATTGAATTGTAATATACAGATGAGAACATTACTCTTTCGTTATAATGCGAAATCTCACATTCAAATCCATCACCACCATTAACTTCTCTAAATTCTTTATACGTATTCATTGTGTGGTCGTTATACAAAGTTCCGTTATCTTGAGTACCACCCATCACAGCGCCGTATTTATCAAATGCAATTCCGTAGAATTGTGTAATATTGTATCCTCTATTTGCCACAAACCACTCGATATTATCAGGATTAGTAACATCTGCATTGTTTGAAATGCTAACACCACCGTCTGAACCCGCATAAAACCTTCCATTGCTGTCCCATTTCATTTCGTGATTATCAGCATGTACATAAATCGAAGAACTAGGATCAACAAACCATTGACTAACTTTTCTAAATCCACCAGATGGAGGATTATTTACTGTTTGTTTCCATCTCCAAACATCAATCCCACCAATTAAAAGCATCTCAGGATCATTTGGAGAAACAGAAGCGATTGAATTGTAGGTACCTTGATCTCTGTAGATATCAAAATCAGATGGCGCAGGAGCTCCAGGATTACCTACGAATTCAGTCCATGTATTTCCATTGTCATGAGAAACATGCATCCCTAACAAATTAGAGTTTGTTCGTACTGCGTAAAGTGAATAGTTTCCTGAATTATTTCGTTCATGAGACATAGCATACTCCATTCTTGGAGCACCTGTTGGCACTAAATTATTAGCAGCGGTACCTGATTTATCTGTAAAAGAGTCCCCACCATTTTCAGAAACATATGTCTTATTAGCACCAAATGAAGTTACGATAACTTGTTCATCACCTGAGACTTTTAGAGCTAAACATCCACCAGAAGCAACAGTAACAGAAGTCATTGATGCATCCCCTAATTTCCATTTTTTCAATCCTGCTGGAGTAGCCATCCAAACAAAGTCAGATGCATTTCCGCTTTCTACTTCTGTACAATTACTCGTGCCTGGCACTTTATTCCATGTTACCCCTTTGTCAGTTGTATACCACACCCCATTTCCATCCCAACCTTCTTGATTTGAACCAGTAGCAACATACAAAGTACCGTCTTTGGTCATTGTGATACTCGAAATAAAAGGACTTGCATTTGCAGCAATGTATGAATCCACTCTTGTCCAAAAATTCCCTCCACTTGTAGAGTAGAATAACCCTCCGGAAACACCACCAGTCCAAATTTCATTTACGTTTGTTCTATCTACTTGAATAGCTCTTGTTCTACCTCCAATGTTGTCTGGACCTTGTTCTTCCCAAGCGATAGATTTCTCTTTCGGTAATTTATTGAAATTCTTTTGAACTTCAGCTAGTTTTTCAGACGTTATTGGTAGACCTGTATTAACATCAACGTAGCGTGCTTTCAACCAAGCCTGTGCCTCATCTGCCTTTCTTGCTTGAAGAATTGATAATTCCTTTTGCTCATAGGTTGACGCAGGATTAGAATTGAAGGCATCTAAGCTGTAGGTTATTGCTGCTGCGATACCACCCAAAACTAGGGTTCCAAAGAGTATAGATTGTTTTTTCATATTTAAGAATAGTCTAAATAAATTATCGGACTGCCAAATTAAAAAATAAAAGTCAATTAATAAAAACTTTTTTAGATGAAATGTTCTAAAAAAAGATAAATTTTTCTTATCCTGACAATTTGAGGTTTTAACAGGACTAGTAAATACATGAAATCGGCTATTTAATGAACTAACTATTTGCAGTTAACCAATCCATTAATATGCTACTGTATTTTTTTCCTATACTTTGTAACAATGCTTCTTTTGATGCCGCTTTAATATTAGAAATTGTTTTGAAATCTTTGTATAGTTTCTCCTTCATTTTGGGGCCAATACCAGGAATAGTATCCAATTCTGACTGAATTCCTGATTTACTTCTTCGATTGCGATGATGTGTAATACCAAAGCGATGTGCTTCATCACGCATTTGCTGCAATAATTTCAAGGTTTCTGACCTTCTATCCAAAATGATTGCTTTTACGTCACCTGGAAAAAAAACTTCTTCAATCCGCTTTGCAAGGCCAATAATGGCGATTTCACCCCGTAAGTTCAACTCGTTTAAGACCTCCAATGCAGCGCCTAACTGCCCTTTTCCACCATCAATTACAATAAGCTGAGGCAGAGGTTGATTTTCATTTAGCAACCTAGCATACCTTCGATAAACCACCTCTTTCATGGTGGCAAAATCATCTGGACCAACAACGGTTTTGACATTAAAATGCCGGTAATCGGCTTTACTTGGCTTGCCATTTTTGAACACAACACATGCCGAAACCGCATTTGTTCCTTGAAAATTAGAATTATCAAAACATTCAATGTGGACAGGTCGTTCACCCAACCTAAGATCAGATTGAACTCGTTCTAGAATTTCATCGTAATGCTTTTCCGGTGTTTGAAGAAATTGTCGTTTGCGTTTCTCTTGCCTATAAAAGAATATATTTTTTTTTGATAGTTCAAGAAGTTGTTTTTTGTCACCCCTCTGAGGAACAAAAAAGCGGTAATCATCGCAGGATATTTGTGGTTCATTTTCAACTAAAATTTCTTTTGAATGACTATTGTAAAGTTTTCTAAGTGAGGGTATTATTTTTTCAATTACCTCATCAAACGTCTCCTCGTGATAACAAATCACTTCCGAAGAAAAAGCATGAATAATTGCACCATTTTGAATAACCATGTAATTAAAAAAGGCAGTTCCAATTTCAATTTCACATGAAAAAACATCAACTGAATCCACACCTGCAGAAACAATCGTTGATTTAGATTGATATCCTTCAAGAGCAAGAAGCTTTTCTTTTAAAACTTGGGCTTTCTCAAACTCAAAATTTGCGGAGGCTTCATGCATATTATTTTTGAGCATGGTTTTAACCGAATTATAATTTCCCTTTAGAAGGTTTTTTATTTGCTCAATGGCATCTAAATAATTTTCAGATGATTGATGCGCTGCACATGGTCCTAAACAGTTGCCTATGTGGTATTCTAGACAAACACTAAACTTTTTAGCATGGATTTTAGACGGCTTTAAATCTAGTTTACACGTTCTTAAGGGAAATAAATCTTTAATTAACTTAAGAAGCATATACATTACCTTAGCATCTGGATAAGGCCCGAAATACAGCGACCCATCTTTGATAATTCTTCTGGTTGAAAAAATCCGTGGGAATGGTTCATTTTTTATACATATCCAAGGAAAAGTCTTATCATCTTTTAGTTGAATATTGTATTTGGGCTGGTATTCCTTTATAAGATTGTTTTCTAGAATTAAAGCATCAAATTCGGAACTAACTACAACAAACCGAATATCATAAATTTGCTTAACCAAAATACTCGTTTTTGTATTGTCATGGTTTTTCGTAAAATAGGATGAAACACGTTTTTTGAGATTTTTAGCCTTACCGACGTAGATAATTAGGCCTTGATTATTCAAATATTGATAAATTCCGGGGTTTTCCGGTAACGATTTAATTTTAGTAAGTAAGTCAGGATTTGACATATTATTTCAACAAAGAAACGTGCCCGGTAACTTTTTCAGCATTGTAAGGATTTGCGCAAGACCTATAGGTAAGAATGTAGGCGTATAAACCATCTTGGCATTTTATTCCTTCAAAAGTTCCATTCCAAGCATTCCCGAATTCACTAGTTTGAAATACCTGTTGCCCCCATCGATTATAAATTTGAAAATCCCAATCGATAATTTCGAAATCTGTAATGGGCTCAAAACAATCATTTACACCATCATCATCCGGAATAAAGGCATTCGGAATATAAAGTGAGAAAGGCTCAACAAAAACTGTACTTCTACTTGAGTCTGAGCAACCGTATTGATTGGTTACAACTTGCAGTGGATAATCAGTTCCTGAATTGACGTATGAATGCACAAAATCTGATTCTTGAGAAATGAAGTTATTATCATCAAAAATATAATAGTATTCAGTTGCTCCTGAAGATTGATCTATAAAACGGACTTGAGAATTACAAATATCTACCTTGTTCGGGTTAACCGTAAATCCAGCTATGGGACTCGGATAAACATTTACGAGATCTTGTTGCATCATGTAAAGAGTATCGATACACCCGCTAGTTGTGATCATTGTTAGACCTACACTATAATTTCCAACATTGTGATATACATGACTTGGACTAAATTGGGTAGAAGTTCCCCCGTCTCCAAAATCCCAAAAATAGAGTGGTTGTGTGTCTGAAATACTCAAATTAATAAATTGAGCGGTAGATGGCGCGCATTGCAAAGAATTGGCATATACAAAGTTGATTACTGGTTCGGCATATATAAAAACGGATGAAAATACCGTATCTGAGCAAACATCATAGGAACCAACGAGGTAAACAGGATGATTTCCGGATGTTGTAAATTGAACACCACTAACATCCAATGATTGAGATCCCGCAGGTGATGCAAAAGTGCCAAAATCCCATTCGTAGACTGTATTTATTGGGCCCGATACGCTTGCATCAAAATCATAAAATCCGTCGGTTATACAAAGGGAATCTGTATGAGTAAAAGACATTACCAGTGGCTCATTAACAGTAATTGTAACATCTGAGGTATCTATGCATGAACCCGAAGAACTAGCAATCAGTTGAATAGTATATGTTCCTGGATTTTGATAAGTAACAGTTGGCTCAAATTCGGCACTTTGGTCAGAAGTCGAATTAGAAGTGCCAAAATCCCAAAGAAATGTACTAGCATTGGTGGTATTATTTTCAAAAGGAATGGTTAAACCAATACATTGCACAAGGGGTGGTGCATTAAATGAGCTAATCGGCATTTCAAAAATAAATACAGAATCAGTAAAGCTAGTGACACAATCTCCATCATCGCCATTTATGGTCACAGAATGAAAACCAGCAGTTGAAAAATTAACGTCATTAACTGCCAAATTTGAGGATGATTGAACGGATGCTTCAAGAGGGAAATCCCACGAGAAATTAGCAGAAGGATTGCTTGTTTGGCAAACAAAATCAAAGGAATTGCCTTCTACGCAAAGAGAATCCTGACTAGTCCATGAAAGTGAAAACGGATTGTTAACCGTCAATTGCATGTAAGCTGTATCTGTGCATGGCTGACCTGGATTGACGATCAGTTGTGCAGTGTAGGTTCCAGGTGTTGGATAAGTAAAAACAGGCTCAAAAGTACTACTCACATCAGTCGTTGATCCGCCGACTCCAAAATTCCAGGCGTAATTTGAACCTCCATAAGAATTATTTTCAAAGTTAACTGTCAATCCTTGGCAATACGAAACAAATGATGCCAATTCTTCTTGATCTGGTAAAATGGCTTGAAGCGTAATATTGCAATCAAAGACCTTAAATACAAAATCTCGAACAGTTTGTCCAACAAGAACACCATTTCTGTATTCACGCACCATTACACCCACCACAAAAAGTCCAATCATACTTGGATTAACTGTTAGAATACCTGTATTCAGATCAATTACGGTGCTGGAACCAGGCCCAAGAGGTGCTTGTGCATTGAATGGGCCAATCCATTGAACAGGAAAGTAGGGCGGCGGCGGCGCTTGTGTCGGAGCTGGATTAGAGGATGAAGCTCCTGAAAAAGGGGTTACTAATGAATACTGAAGGGCATCGCCATCCGGATCTACAGCGGAGTGATCAAAAACTAATTCATCATTATTACACAACAAAATGGGAGGATAATTGGAAAATCTTGGACTACTATTTTGTGTAAATCCAGTTTCCGAACCTGGAACTTGGGTAGTTAGAGTTAGTCCAGTTTCATCAGGGTTGACCAAATTGGAAATATTTGGTCCTCTGCAACAACGCTGGTATGAAATGGTATATCCACCGGGTGTTGGAGGTAAAGTGACAACTATGGTGTAAATAGCGCGTTCTACACAAATATTATTGGGCGGAGTGGCACATGGATTATTAAAGATTAGAGGCAGAGTTACGCTACCTGGAAATGGCACACTTAAATCTTGAACAATAGTACCAGAAGCATTGTAAACTGTTAGTTTGAGTGGATTATCGAACTCAGCTCCAGTTGAAAAACAATCACGATAAAGTGTTATAAAAAAACGATATTGGTTATTCCCCAAATAATCGTAGTAAATATCACCTCCAATTATATGCGAAGCCTTAGCTGAAAAATTCAGCAAAAAAAAGATTATTACGAATCGCAATTTCATACCTAAAGTTAGACGTAAAGTTAGCTATTAAGTTATGCTCTTTCCGAATTATTTTACTTACATTTTTCGAAATCATATATCGAAGAGAAGGTATAAGTTGGAAATAATTCTATTAATTTTCTTGTATCAATAACTTTACCAGTTTGATTTACATCCATTTCAAATAACAATTTGCCCAGATTAAATGTTTTGGCAGCGAGTGTATAGTACTCTTGACGTGTCGGATGTTCGGCAGAACAAACATTGAAAACCCCGGTGATTTTTGTTTCAATAAATAATTGAATTAGATCAATGACATCTTTTTGTTGAATCAAATTTACCAGTTGATGAGGGCATGAGTTTATGGTGTTTTTCGCTAAATAATGAACGGGATGTCTTTTTGGTCCAATCAAACCACCAAGTCTTAAAATAGTTGTCTTATTGAATTTACGAGTTAAAAGGAACTGCTCTACTTGATAGACTTTGCTTGTTGTTTCTAATTCTGAATTTTCATCAACCAATCCGTTCCTGTTTTTATAAATACCGGTTGAACTTGTATAGATTACCTGTGCATTGATTGGCAATGTTTTTAAAACGAAATCAAGTGCTTCAAAAAACGTTGTATCAGCGGAAGGAGGAACAGAAACTATTAAAACATTACAATCTACTACCTCAGCAGGATTTCCAAGAAGTTCATCCATTGATACCGCATCAATATTAATTGATCTTAGATACTCTTTTTTGTCCGTACTTCTTGTTATACAAACAACCTGATTATTTACTGATTGTAGAGATTTGGCAAGTGGTAAACCCAACCATCCAGCCCCCCAAACAACTATTTTTTTTGTCAGCATTAGTGTGTTCTTGTCATAGTTTCAGGAACACAAATAATGAAGTCAGCCTTTTTCAGATTTTCCTTCTCCAATTTGGAAATATCATTTTGAGTTACAGTAGAAATAGTCAGAAACTTCTTTTTCTTTCCTACTTCAGTTTGTTGAATATACCAAAGAATCCCTTGGTAATAATCGGAATGAAAAGCACCATTGAAATGAATAAATTGAAAGTTTAAATTTAAATATTTCACAATATGCATTGCCATTGTTGCATCCTTAAATGCTTGTGCCTCCATCATATTTCCGCCCATTTCATGACCACCCATTTTTCGCACTTCTCGGTATTGAGAAAGCGTTGAATCGATCTTGAAATCAAGTGGGGCAAAGAGCTTTCTTTCAAACTCTGGTAAACTATCCAAAGCTGCTCTCCCTTTTTTAAACAACAATGAAGCGTATTTTCTTTTCACGTTAGTGGCAACGCATGTAAGATTCTTGTTTTTTGCCAAATCAATTAAGGGTTTGTAATCAGTTTCATAGTTTGGCCAAAAACGACAACTATCCTTAAACTGTTTATCATCCATTTTACCGGTAAGATACAAATCTAAAATCCTTTGTTGATCTGATTCAAACATTTCAAAACCCAAAACAAGATTTGTTGAAGCTATCTCATTAGACAATTCAAATTGTAACCAATGTACTATCGGATTGTCGTGGTATTCACCAAATAAGATACAATCGGCATTTTTTGATTGATGAACTAGTTTCTTGAAACTTGTTTTTTTGCCTGTTGAAGAATAAATGGCATACGCCGGCTTGTCTTGAGAAAACGAATACGAACTTATTAAAGCAGAAACAAAAAATAAATAAATGATTTTCATTGGTAACTGATTAGGTTTTGAATTAGCCCACACGACCTCTCCCTATTACCCTGTAATGGCATTTAGAGATTGACTGTATTTCTATCATGGCTAAGTCATTGATTTTATATTTTTTAAACTATTTTTTCCAAAAATAACAGCACTAAATTGATTATTGTTATATTTGAGAGGTATCTTACTTACTGATGAAACAAATTTACAAATTCTCTTGCATCTTTTTCTTTTTAATTGCTCCGATTTTGAGTCATTCTCAAGGATTTCAAGTAAATTTTCAAGGCCAAAAGCAACAAGGTATGGGCTGTGCAGGAACGGCATTATTTCAAGATGGGGCAAGTATTTTTTTTAATCCTGGTTCCGTTGCATTTTCGAATGAGAATTCTATAAATCTTGCGCTAACGCCAATCTTTGGAAATGTTTTATACGTTGATTCAGCTACTGGTCAAGGTTTTCGGACGAATAATCCAGTTGGCACACCTTTTTCTGCTTACGGCTTATTTCAAGCACACAAACACGATAAATTAAAATTTGGTTTTGCGGCATATACCCCTTTTGGCTCTACCGTGCAATGGGAGGATGCTTGGATTGGTCGGTTTGCGCTTACTAGATTAGAATTAAAGGCTATTTTTCTTCAATCTACACTCTCCTATCGCATTGCCGATGTCATTGGAATTGGCGCTGGTTTTATTGTTTCAACGGGGAATGTAAATTTACAAAAAGACATACCCGTACAAGACTCAATGGGTAATTATGGACACGCAGAATTGTCGGGTAAAGCGCTGGGTTTTGGTTTTAATGCAGGGATTCATTACGATGTGAATAAAAAATTATCAATTGGCATAACTTATCGTTCAAAGATTACGATGAATTTAAAAAATGGAGAGGCAGAATTTACCGTTCCTAGCTCTTTAGATTCAAATTTTCCCGACAGTTCATTTACAGGCGCCTTGCCTTTGCCAAATGTAACAACACTCGGATGGGCATACAAACCAAATGAAAAATGGAAAATAATTTTGGATATCAACCACGTTGGTTGGAAAGCTTACGACACTTTAGCCTTTGATTATGCTCAAAATACATCATCACTTTTAGATACCAAATCTCCAAGAAACTACAAAAGTATCTTTGCCTTTAGAGGAGGGGCTCAGTACCAAGCAATGTCAAAATTAGACCTTAGAATTGGGGGTGGTTTTGGATTTACGCCTGTTCCTGATGCGAGTGTAACACCTGAAACACCGGATGCCAATAGAGCTTATGTAACAGGTGGATTGTCTTATCGATTTTCAAAAAGTTTTTCAATTGATGCATCAGTTTATTACACGCAGCTTAAACGCACTGCCAAAAATGCAGAAACAAATTTAAATGGGACGTATCGTACAAAAGCTATCGCACCAGGATTTTCACTAATTTACAAATGGTAAGATGAATCGAATAACTACCTCCATAAGTATTGTAGCATTTACGTTATTAGCTGTTTTTTCGTGTAAACCAAAATATGAAGAACCTACTTATTCCAAGGGTGAAATAGACCCATCTCGTTTTGTGATGATTGGAGGAGGACATGTGGCTGGATACATGAATGACGGTTTGTATTTTGAAGGACAGGAAAATTCATTAGCCAATTTGATCTCTCAGCAGTTAGCAAAAGTTGGGGGGGGGGATTTCAATCAACCTCTTGTGGATCAATCATCTATTGGGATTAGTTCAAACTTGCTTTCACCCTTAAAGTTGGGCTATAAAACCGATTGTAAAGGAGTGAACTCGCTTTCTCCCGTTCGGGTTGCTTCGCAAGGAGACGGAAGTATTTTTAATCAAAACATTTATTCACCAAACGCTCTTTTTGGAA
Organism: Crocinitomicaceae bacterium; assembly: GCA_044361535.1. Lineage (GTDB taxonomy): Bacteria > Bacteroidota > Bacteroidia > Flavobacteriales_D > Crocinitomicaceae > UBA952. The sequence goes on along the minus strand of JBIKIQ010000005.1, from coordinate 90,809 downwards.
ATTATGGTATTCCTGGATTAAAACTTTCGGATGTTTTTAATGCCTCTTCTAATTCTTTTTTTGCAAGAATGGCATCCTCTTCAAATGCAAGCGTTTTGGGTGATGCATTTGCATCTCAACCTACTTTTTTCTCATTGTTTTTAGGATTAGAAGAGGTTTTAGAGTATGCAAAATCTGGAGGTACAATTGAAAGTATGTCACCGAATATTTTATTTGCAAGCAATTATGAACAAGTTTTACAAATTGCTACAGCAAATGGATCAAAGGGTGTACTTGCAACTATTCCAGATGTCAGCGAAATGCCCTATTTTACGACAATTCCATGGAACGGATTAACCCTTGATGCAGCAAATAATACTACACTAAATTCGATTTATAATCCCTTAGGGTATTACTTTACTGTTGGAAGTAACCCATTTATGATAGTTGATTCAACAGCAAATGCGTTTGCCGTGCGCCAAATTCTGCCAACCGAATTACTAACATTGAGTCTTCCATTGGATTCTGTTAAGTGCAATCAAATGGGTGTTTTATTTCCCATTCGTGACGAATTTGTTTTGGATGCAGGTGAATTACAATATTTGCAGGGTGTAATCGCAGAATACAATCAAATTATTAGAGATTTAGCAGCTGAATATAACCTTGCTGTTGTTGATGTTTATGAATTTTCAAAGAATCTCAAATCAGGATTTGTTTACAATGGAGTTAGCATGAGCTCTAAATTTGTTTCTGGAGGTGCATATTCTTTGGATGGAATACATCTTAATGCCAAAGGAAATGCTTTACTTGCCAATGAATTTATAAAATCAATTAATCTAACCTATAAATCTCGCATCCCGCTATTAAATGCTAATGCGTATGATGCAACTTTATTCCCTTAATTCTTTAAACTATGAAAAAAATTACCTTACTATTGAGCTGTATAATCACTGGGAGCTTCTTTGCTCAAAGTCCATGTGCCACTGGAAGATACGCAACAGATGTATTTCCAAATGTTACAACAACAAGTGACATTGTGTATGGCCAAAATAATTCATGGAACGGGGCAGCAACCACCTTAAAACTGGATGTTTATCAGCCAACTGGTGACACAGAAACAAATAGACCTTTAATTATTTTGGTCCATGGTGGAAGTTTCATAGGTGGATCCAAAACGGATGGTGATATGGTAACCTTCTCTCAAAAATTTGCAAAAAAAGGGTATGTCTGTGCCTCAATAGATTATCGCCTTGGTTTTTTTCCTTTTGATTCTGCAAATGCGGTTAAGGCGGTAGTTAGAGCTACGCAAGATTTACGTGCTGCCATTCGTTATTTTTACAAAGACAAACAAACAACTAACACGTTCAAAATTGATACAAACCACATTTTTATAGGAGGAAGTTCTGCTGGAGCAATAACCGCACTTCATGTTGGGTATTTAAATAATGAATGTGAAATAGCTGATTATTTGAATCAAGCAACGATTAATCAGTTAGGAGGTTTAGAAGGCTCAAGTGGAAATCCTGGGTACTCATCAACTGTTCATGGAATATTAAATGGTTGTGGGGCATTAGCAAGATATAGCTGGTTAGAAGCTGGTAATATTCCAGTTGCTTCAGTGCATGGAACAAATGATGGAACCGTAAAATACAATCGTGGAGTTGTAAATCCGGGAACACCATTAATGTACCTGGATGGAAGTAGAATGATTCATGAAAGAGCCTGTGCGGTAGGTGTTGAAAATCAGTTTTATACATTCCAAGGAGCTCCTCATGTTCCATATGCTGGAAATTCTGCCTACATGGATACAACAGTAAACTTTTTCAGAGACTTTTTAATCAAACAGCTTGGATGTACAGATGCAATCTTGCAACCTGAAAATGCTCCTGCTCAAGCCGTAAACCTTTATTCTACAAATTATTGCGATGGATCTCCTGTCGACGAGGTTTGTCCAACATCAAGTATTTCAGAAGAAAACTTATTTTCAGCCCTTATTTATCCAAATCCATCTCAAGGAAAAATACAAGTTATTCCTAGCATTAATGGAAACTATTCTGTTGAAATACTAGATTACGCAGGTAGAGTTTTACTTTCCTCAAATGATAATGTATCAATTTGCGAAATGAATATTAGTTCATTGAAAGCTGGAAACTACCTTGTTAAAGTAAAATCTGGCAAGTACTCATTAACTCAAAAATTAATTAATTATTAAAAACATGAATAAAATAGCTGTATGTATTCTTTTTTGTGGAATTAGTCTTTTATCAATTTCCCAAGTAAAATCTTTAAACTCTATTGAAAAACCAAAAGAGATTCAAAAAAATTCGAATGCTAAAAGCTTGAGTGAAGCACAATATCAACCTGTCTCTCGCGCTAAAATGACTCGAAAAGTTAAACCTGTATTAAGAAGAGAGAATTATGAAGCAGTACCTCAAAAAGACTAATTATTTACTAGGAATCTTTTTCTTAGTTTTCAACTCATCCGTTTTTAGTCAATCGTTCACAGAAGGATTTGAGAATTTAGCAAATTTGACGGATTGGTTTGTTCAAAACAATTCAGTTTCTCCTGATGCTGATTGGGGAGGGGGAAGTTCGACAAATTTTCCAGCACAAGCAGGCACTGCTAACTCCTACTTATCTGTCAACTTTCAAAGTACTTCAAGTGCTGTTGGCACAACAATTAGTAACTGGCTTTTTACACCAACAAGAACGTATAATAACGGAGATGTAATTACCTTTTATTCACGAACAGTTACAGGTCCACTGTATCCAGATAGAATGGAAGTCCGTTTTAGCTCAGCAGGTAATGGATTAGATTGTGGGACAACTGCAACTAGTGTTGGAACATTTACAACCTTATTAACAACTATAAATCCTGCTTTAACAACTACTGGATATCCACAATTATGGACACAATATACAATTACAATTTCAGGATTAGCTGCACCAACTAATGGTAGAGTGGCTTTTCGTTACTTTGTAACAAATGGAGGTCCTGCTGGTACTAATTCAGATTTGATTGGTCTTGATTCTTACACCTACACATCTGTTGCTCAACCACCAGTAAATAATCAGTGTGCAGGGGCTATTCCATTAAATCAAGGAACCTCATGCAACCCAGTTAATGGTACTGTCGCTTATGCTACTGAGTCTCAAGTTGCATGTTCAGGTACGGCTAATAATGATGTTTGGTATTCATTTACGGCTAATACAACAGGCGCATCTATTACGGTAAATGGAAGTACAGCATTTGATGCAGTTTATGAGGTTTTTACTGGTAATTGTGCAAGCTTAACATCGCTTAGCTGTATAGATGCGGGTGTTGAAGGCGAGTCTGAATCTAGTGTCTTAAATAATTTAACTATTGGGCAAACCTATTACATTCGCGTACACGATTGGTTAGATGATATTCCAAATACGATGACTTTTGGGATTTGTGTAGAACAATTTACTCAGTGTAATTTACAACAGCCTTTCGGCTCATTAACTGAATCTGAGACCTGTGGACTTGATGCAAATGGTGGTTGCAACTCTACACCACCTGTTTATCAACAAATCACGTGTGGCGATACCGTTTTTGGAAGTAGCTGGGCAACGGGTGGTAATAGGGATTTAGATTGGTATAGATTCACATTAAATTCCCCAGGAAATGTCACTTTAACTGCTCAAGCTGAATTTCCATATTACATTTATTTGGTAGATATCTCAAACTGTGCCAATCCTGTAATTGTAACTTCTGCTAACTATAACGCTTGCCAAAATGGAACGATTAGTTATAATTTCCCAACCTCTGGTAATTATGCAGCAATTATAGCTCCAGCCCTTTTTGATGGATATGCATGCGGTAACAATACGGATTATTTACTATGGCTTAACTTACCTCCTGTACAAGCTCAAATTAGTTCATCATCTGCCGGTGTTTGTCCAAACGGCACTGCACTTCTATCCGGATCACCACTTGCTAATTATAGTTGGAATTTAAATGGCTCTTTCTTTGCTGCCGGACAAACAACCCAAATATCCTTACCCGGTTCTTATTCCGCCACATATACTGATGTAAATGGGTGTGCAAGCGGAAGTAATAGTATTGTAATTCAGTCGCTTCCATTGGATAATTCTTCATTCGCCTATTCAACGAACACAGTGTGTGTTGGTTCTCCTAATGTGGTCCCAACAACTCAGAATTCAGGACTTTTTACGGCTAATTCTTCAGGAATTGTTTTCGCAAATACAGCTGCTGGTGAAATTGATATGACAGCCTCTCAAGAAGGAAATTATGTCATTACCTTTCAAACAAACGGAACTTGTCCGGCTTCTTCAACTCAAAATTTTGTAATAACATCAAATCCGGATGCTTCATTTGGTTATACTTCAGCTACGTATTGTCAAAATACAGGCAATCAACAAATTCAATTAGGAACTAATGCGTCGATTGGAGTATTTAGTTCAAATTCGGGTGGCTTAAATCTATCTGCAAGCACAGGAGAAATAGCGTTAAATCAGAGTGCGCTTGGTACATTTACAATATATAACACAATTTCAGCATCTGGTTCATGTCCAGAAATCGTAGACTCCTTTGTTGTTGAAATTCAAGGTCCTGAAGTCGTTTTTCCTAATCCAGGTCTGTTTTGTCCTTCGGATAATTTAACACCACTTACAGCAAGTCCTAGTGGCGGCATATACTCTGGTACTTCTATACAAAATAATGAATTCAATCCAGCGTTAGGATCGAGTTTAATTACATATGTTGTTACTGATCAAAATGGTTGTTTGGATTCTGCATCACAATTAATAAATGTTGAATTACCAACAAACTTAACCTTTGGACAATATCCCGATTTATGTACGAATGGAAGTTCCATTACTTTGAATCTTGGTTTACCAAATGGTGGTACTTATTCAGGCGTAGGTGTAACTGGAGCTGACTTTTCACCAACACAGGGTGTAATTGGGAGTAATAGTTTAACCTATTCTTACACTTCGCCTAATGGCTGTTCTGATTCAGTTACTGGGGTTATTATAGTTAACGAAGCACCAACTATTTCATTTGATCCAATTTCAAGTATATGCGATACTTCATCTATCATTTCTTTGGGTGGAGTAAATCCATCAGGAGGTATATTTTCAGGAACAGGAATTGTGAATGATTCATTTTTTGACCCAAGTATAGCTGGGATTGGCACTCATCAAATTACTTATACTTATACAAATAATGGTTGCTCCTCTTCGGCGTCGCAAAATATCACAGTCGATGAATGCACTAGTCTTTTTGAACTTTCCCAAACAACACAAATCTATCCAAATCCGGTTATCAATACCTTCAGCATCTCTGGGTTTAATGAAATAGAAACAATTGAACTGTATTCAATGGAAGGAAAATTGATTCAACAAATTGATAATCAAAACAATAATTTTGATATTTCACATTTATCACGATCTAATTATTTGGTTAAATTCTCTGCTAACAATCAAATTTTTTATATGAAACTTATGAAGTATTAATATGAATAAAGTATCTTTTTCAACAAAAATATCATTGTGGGCATCTTTTGGGATGCTCACTTTTTTTTGCGCAAATCTCTATTCCCAAAAGAAACAAATTGATTTTCAAGCCTATGATTCATGGAAAAAACTTGAAAAACACCAAACATCATTATCTGGAGCCTGGATATCCTATGAAATAAATCCATTAAAAGGAGATGGATATCTTTATTTTTACAATCGTACCCTTGATAAACTAGATTCTATAAAAAGAGGAAAAGATGCTTCACTATCATTCAATGAAGATTTTATAGCGTATAAACTACTTCCCGGATATGACACGTTAAGAAAGAGTGAACTGAAAAAAATCGACAAAAAAAAATGGCCAAAAGATACTTTGTGTATTCGATTGGTTAAAAAAGATTCCTTGATTAAAATACCGAAAGTTAAATCGTTTTCTATTTCAGAAGCGTCAAATTTGTTGGGGTATCTAACTGAGAAATCAGATAAAAAAGTTGAAACGAAAAAGAAAAAATGGTTTCAAAAAAAGAAGAAACCCGAAAAAGAAGTAGCATCGGATGGTTTTCCGTTTTTTGTTTTTAGTCCTGAAAAAGGCGAATTATTAAAAGAAAAAAATGTAACTGAATTTTCACTTTCCAAAAAAGGAAATTATGTGGCATATATTGAGCATCAAAAAGATAAGATTGATTCATTTAAATTAATCTTGTTCGATTCACGAAATCAAATTAAAAAAACAGTTATAGCTGCAAAAACCGCGATTCAATTGCCAATCTGGAATGAAGCTGAAACAAAAATATCCTTTATTTTTTCGTCAGATACCAGTAAAATAAAACAATTCGAATTGGCTCTTGTAGATTTAAATTCGATGAAAACAACTATTTACGGTGACACAAATCACGTATTTTTCGGGAAAGAACAAGGAGTTTCAGAACATCGTAAGCCGCTATTTACAGAGAATGGCAGATTCTTATTTTTTGGAAAACACCAGCGAATTGAACCTGAAAAAAAAGATACCTTATTAGAGTCAGAAAAACCCAAACTCGACATTTGGCATTACCAAGATAAAACAATACAACCTCAGCAATTGGTAAATTTAAAACGCGATGAAAAACGAAATTACTTATGCGTACTTGATTTGAAAACGGATAGTTTTGTTCAGTTATCAAATGACACATTAGAAGTTTCACCCACAAGTAGATTAAGAGGAGAATATCTTTTGGCTCGCTCCAGCGAAAATTATAAAGTTGAAGCTCAGTGGACGGCTCCCTCACGTTCAGATTATTACAGAATAAATTTTAATGGTAAAATCGATCCTATTAAAACTGGGATTTATTATCCAGGGTCTCTTTCTCCAAATGGGCGTTATTTTTCCTACTTTAATCCTGATTTACAAGAGCACCGTTTGATAGATTTGGATTTAAAAACAGATAACTGCGTCTCATCATGTAGTGAGAAAAATATCAATTGGGTGGAAGATGTAAATGGAATGCCAATGAAAGCTGGACCTATTGGTGAAATTGGATTTACAGCCAATGAACAAGCCTTCCTATTACGGTCTGAATTTGATTTATGGAGTTATGATATCGCAAAACAAGAATTGACTTGTCTTACCGAATTTGAAGGAGAAAAATCAAAGACAAGATTTGAACCTATTTTCTGGTCGAACGACTCAGTTTATGTAGATTTTGATAATTTATATGTTAAAGGCTTTAATACGAAAACCAAATCTGAATCAATTCATCAGTTCATAAAACACGAAAATCACATTGATTTTAAACAGGTATATTCAGGTGATTTTTCTATCGTATCAACTTCTCGATCGAAAGATAAAAGCACAGTTTTATTAAGGAAATCATCCGTTTCTCAATATCCCGAATTAACTGTCCTAGCCAACGATTGGAAGTTTGAAAAAGAAATTTCAAAAACTAATCCACAACAAAATGAGTATGTATGGTCGACCGTTGAATTGGTAAAATGGAAAAGTTATTCGGGTTTTGAATTGGAAGGATTAGTATATAAACCAACTGATTTTGATGTAGCAAAAAAATATCCGCTTATTGTGTATTATTACGAGTTAAATTCTGACGAATTGCATACTCATCATCCCCCACGCCCCACTGCTAGTGTTGTGCATCCAACCGAATATGCTTCTGCAGGATATGTTGTGTTTATTCCGGATATTCGATACAAACCAGGATATCCAGCACGAGGTGCCTACGATTGCATTATGAGCGGTACAGATTATGTTTTGAAAAAATATACAAATATTGACTCTACAAGGATGGGACTTCAAGGACAAAGTTGGGGTGGTTACCAATCTGCTCAATTAATTACAATGACTAAGCGCTACAAAGCAGCAATGGCTGGCGCTCCCGTTGGGAACATGTTTTCTGCTTATGGTGGAATACGCTGGGGAAGCGGATTAAATCGCCAATTTCAATACGAAAGTACGCAGAGTAGAATTGGAAAAACAATTTGGGAGGCTCCTGAATTATTCATTGAAAATTCACCTATTTTCCATTTACCTAAAGTTTCAACACCTTTGTTGATCATGCACAACGACCAAGATGGCGCAGTTCCCTGGTATCAAGGAATTGAGATTTATACAGGGCTCCGCAGATTAGGCAAACCTTGTTGGATGTTGAACTACAATGGGGACGATCACAATTTGACCAAGCTTGCCAATAAAATTGATTTGAGTATTCGCATGCGTCAGTTTTTTGATCATTACTTATTAGAGAAACCTATTCCTGTTTGGATGTCAGAGGGATTACCAGCAATTGATAAAGGCAAAAAGTTGAATTATGAATTGGATCAAGAATAATCAGAAAATTGTTTTTTTTAGTTTTCTTCTGATTCTTGTAGTGATTACCCTACTTTCTTTGCTTCCTCCACGATCTACAGTTGATTTAGGAAATAAGGACAAATTAAGTCATTTCGTAGCTTATTCAGTTCTCGCTACAAATGCATTGTTAATTCGCGTATTTCGTTCAAATACGCTTTTATTAATTCTTTGTTTAGTAGTTTACGGTGGACTAATGGAATTTTTCCAAGGATTTGTACCCGGAAGGGAAGTGAGCATATGGGATATGGCAGCTAATTCTGGTGGGGTTTTGATTGGGTTATTGTTTGATAAAGTTTTAAGAAAAATAAAATTATAACCAAAAAATTCTTGTTCATAAAGAAATTTCCACTTTTTTCCTTGATGAAAAAGTGGAGTAAAAAATCAAGACTTTAGATTTTTATGGGTTCGGCGTGATTTTTTCAAATTTAATTGTAATTCTATCCGAACCCTTTTCTACACCTTCTGGGTTTCTGTTCTATCAGTGATCCTTCGGCTACCTCTAGAACGACGAAACTCAGTTCGGTTTGAAAACCTAAAAACCCAAGGTCAAAATAATTCTTTATCAATTAAGAATGAATGCCTCCCTTTCAATCAATCAATTAATTAGTCAAAATGATTAAGTTTTAAGACGGGATTTTAGAGGAAGAAATTATGGGTTTTTCCTTTTTCGATTAATTGAAAATGTTAGTATCAAGAAAAAATAGCAAAAAAAAAACCTGAAAAAAACGAAAGGGTTTAAAGCTATCGTTCTTTTCAGGAATTCTGCAAGTTAATTGTAAACCAAAAGATTAACCATTGTCAATCTAAACCAAATTATTGACGTGAACTAACTAAAAATAGTTGCCTAGTTCTTTTTATTTTTTTTATTCTTAGTTGATTTCTTCTTAAAAATACTTTTTTTAGGCGGTTCTTGGTAGGTAAATCTCATTCCCACATTCAAACGAACTTGATCCAACATTCCTGTCGAGTTCACTGAAAAAACTCGAGTAACTTTTATGGGAACGAACTTGTTGGCGTAAAGTGAAATACCAGAAAATTTGAATCCAGCCTTTTCCACTTCCTTCGTTTTGAAATTATAGGTTGTACCGAGTCCAAAATTGATGTAAAAGTCAAAGGGATTCACCCGCAAGTTCAAGTCAGTTCGAGAACTATTTTGCTGAAAAAAATTCAAGTTAGCGCCAGGTTCAACGAGTGCAGCAATCGAGTTTTTTTTAGTATTGTAATTGATAAGTTTAATTCGAACGGGTAATGAAGCTCTTAATGAATGAAGTTTTATTTCGTTGGTATTTGCTAACATAATAGAACTAAACGAATATTCAGCGGCAGTATACGGCGAAATACTATTATTGCTCAAAAAACGAAAAATCTTTAGTTTTGGACTGGCCATTGCCCCTACTTGAAAACCTGGCGAGTAGTTTAATTGATTGTTTTCTGAATGAGGAACATTCCAAAAATAATTGGAATAGGAAACTCCCGAATAATACTCTCTCAATTGGCTATGAAACTTTCCGATAATTAGAAGAAAGGCTACAGATAAAACTAGACTTTTCATGCAACTTGATTTTTAATTTCAAGAGAACGAAAAAAATTTAATTTGGTAACAGCTAAAAAAAACAGACAAGGACAAGTTATCTCAACACCTTCTCCAACATTTTCTTCAGGTAGGTAACTTCCTCTTTTAATAAATTAATTTGATCCTGGTACAATTGGCGTTCAGTATCGGAAACCGTATTATTGATATCGCCGAATACATTTCCTCCGTTTTGATTGTGCATAACATTAAAAACCATCGATTCATTGAAGGCAATCACTTCTTCGGGCTTCATTTCCAGTACTTCTGAAATTTTCTCAAGTCTGTTGAAGGTAACCTCTGATTCTCCCAATTCCATTTTAGAATAGGCACTTTGGGATACACCCAATTTTTGAGCAACGTGTGTTTGTGTTAGATTCTTCAGTTCTCGCAACTTTTTGATTTTTTGACCGATGTGCATTGTACGAAGATCCATGATGTGTAAGTTTTAACGAATCAAAGATAAGGAAATTAAAGAAATACAAAACCCAATCGATTCTCAAACTAATTTTATTCCCATTTAGAATACATTACAATCTGAGTGAATAAATTACAAGCAGCAAATTACTTGCACATGAGAAAAACCTATGAAATTTGCAAAACTCTAAAAAAGACTTGTAAAGTTTGTGAGTCGCCGGGATCTGAAAAGCATTGATCAAATCTAAATGTAATGAATAAAATTCGTCTTACTTCGATCAACAATGATAGCCTAATTCATCCCTCGGAATTACTTTTACCGGTAAACGGGATTACGAATTTGGTGAACTTATTGAAGAATTTTGAGACGGCACATGAATTAAAAGATTCAATTCATCCAATACAAGATGACAGACGTATAATTTATAATAATCAAGAACGAAATGCCGTTTTGATTGAATCCATGAGTAAGAAATCGCCATATTGGATTGATTTTGTGCTCAATGTTTCTCCGTTTGTTTTAGATATACTTCACTACCTGATTGAAACTCATGAAAACGAATCTGAAGATAAATTACTTGCTTTTTTGTCAAAATTCGAATGGTTCAATTCAAAAACTCCAGAAGATCAGAAAGAAATAGTCAGAAGTATAATCCGAAATATCAGATTAATTCTACGAATTGTTAGAATTTCTTTTAAAAACGAGGAAGAATAAGTTAAAAATTTTAGAAATAACTAACTGCAAATCAAATATGAAAAAACAATCAATTTTAATTTTATTATTCTCAATTCCATTTTTGGGAATATCTCAACTTTTTACTCCAGGAGCCGGTGTAACAGACATTGATGGAAATTCTTACCAAACAATTATTATCAATGGCCAAGAATGGATGTCGGAAAACTTGAGAACGAGTAAGTATGCTAATGGTGATTCGATTCCAAATATAACGGATGGCGCTCAATGGTCAAACTTAACCACTGGTGCTTGGGCGCATTACAACTACGACAGCCAATACGAAAACCCTTATGGCAAATTGTATAATGGGTATATAATCTCAGATCCAAGAAACGTTTGTCCTACAGATTGGCATATATCAACAGATGCAGAATATTCGCTTCTTTCGGACTATCTAGGCGGGCAAGGTGTTGCAGGAGGCAAAATGAAAAGTATTGACTCACAATATTGGTCAGGCCTGAATTTGTATGCTACGAACGAAAGTGGTTTTTCAGGTCGGCCTGGTGGTATGATGTACCCTCTTGGCACCTCCGAGGGTCTTGGTGAAATTGGGAATTGGTGGAGTTCTACGGATACTAATTCAACATATTTTATTCGCACAGTGTTTTATTACAACGAATTTTTAAATAGAATCCCATGTCCAAAAGGTTGTGGTCACTCTATTCGTTGCTTAAAAAACATCACGTCAGATGTTAGCGAAATAAAGCCTTTATCAAAGACATTAATCAAAGTCTTTAACGTAATGGGAATAGAAACTCCTATTTGCCCAAATGAACTTCAATTTTATCTTTATAGTGATGGTAGTATTGAAAAGAAAATGGTAATAGAAAAATAAATAAATATCCTAAATTCTAGTAAAATGAAAAATGTAAAAAGTTTAACAAGAAAGTTCTTAAATCTCACATTGGCTGCAATGATTGGAGTATCCTTTTTAAGTTGTAACCCTAACAATCCTCAGCCTAATCCTCAAAGTGTTACACTTCAATGGACTGCAACAATTGGTGGCCAAACATATTCTTGGCAAGGTTCATATCCTGATAACCATGGTACGACAGGAGATGCGACAACAGCAATAAATCAATCAGATGGAACACTAAACATTGTGCTTGTAAATCAAACGGGACCAAAATCTCTTTCTATAAAACTTCCAAATGCGAATATTGGTTCAAGTGTAATTAGTGGAGGCTCCCTGTCAAATCCAAATGCTTTAGCAGTGACTTTTAGTAGTGGTCAATCTGTAACCCATAGCACATTGGTAGGAGGGCAAGTTACTGTTAACCTCACTGAGTATGCTACCTCAGTTTATGGATCTGTTAAAGGAAATTTTTCAGGTACAATTGGGGTTTTTCCTGGAGGAGGAACAGTTCCAATTTCTGGATCTTTTCAAGCCGTTAGATATAATTAATATTTCCATATTCGCCTCCGAGCTGCGTGATGGGCGATTTTTTTCAAAATATTTTTTTCAAAAACACCTCTCGGGGTGTTTTTGTGTGTGTGTTTAAATCAATAAAATGGTTTGCGGAATGTGTGATTATCCTCCTAGGCTCGGGTTTAAACCCGAGCCTAGGAGGCGATAACCATTATTTACCAATCGTTTCAACGATTTATTCATCACATAATTTTACATCATTGAACCCATGTGATGCAATGAATTTAATGTATTCCGTTTCGAATGTTCGTTTATTGTTTTTTGTAAACCATTAAAATGGTTGGTGAATGTGTGGTATGGACGTCCCCATAGGTGCGGGATTAATCCCGCACCTATGGGTGAATCATTGGATGGATCATGGCGTATTACCAATCGTTTCAACGATTTATTCATCAATCAATTTTCACATCCTCAAACCCATGTAATTTCATGAATTTAATATATTCAATTTCGAAGGATCGTTTTTGATGATGTTGTTTTTGGTCGCGAATGTAACGGTAAACATTATCCACAGCGGAATGGGAAACACCAAACACCCCAAATCCTCGTTGCCAAATGAATTTTTCGGGAATTAAATTGTTGCTGTTTACAAAATGGGAGCTGCTCCCTTTAATTTGTTTGATAATATCCGTAATTGATATTTGAGGATTTATTCCAAATAAACAATGAACATGGTCGGGCATTCCATTGACAATGCTCACCATACAACCCATTTTTTTCAATTCCTCTTTTAGAAAATCAAATAATTTTTGTTCCATTTTTGGATGAATTAGCGGCATTCTATTTTTTGTTGACCAAACGGCATGAACCCAAATTTTTGAATACGATTTTGACATTTTTATAAATTTTCCTATTCAAGTTACGAATTAAAAAGATGGTTTTCTAATCTTTAATTTGATTATTTATTCGTATATTTTATTTAGATGAATCTATGATGAGAAATTGTTTTTCGAGGGTGGTTAAACCATTGAAATGGATGGGTAAATATTTGGTTATCAACCCATAGATGCGGTTCCGATAGAAATCGGAATAATCCCGCATACATGAATGAATTATTTAAAAAAATCCTACAACGGAATATTCCCGTGCTTCTTGCGAGGCAATTCTTCTGATTTATTTTCAAGCATTTTGAAGCCATTGATCACTCGCTGTCTTGTTTCTTCAGGTAGTATTACCTCATCCACAAAACCTCTTTCAGCCGCACGATACGGATTGGAAAATAAATCGGCATATTCGGCTTCTTTCTCCAACCATTTTGCTTCTGAGTTTTCGGCTTCTGCAATTTCTCGTTTAAAAATAATTTCTGCCGCTCCTTTTGCTCCCATTACCGCAATTTCTGCTGTTGGCCAAGCAAAATTTAAATCTGCTCCAATGTTTTTTGAATTCATTACGTCAAATGCACCACCATATGCTTTACGAGTAATTACCGTGATTCGAGGAACTGTAGCCTCTGAAAAAGCATAAAGCAACTTCGCTCCGTGGGTAATGATTCCTCGCCATTCTTGGTCCGTTCCCGGTAAAAAGCCAGGTACGTCTTCAAAAACCAAAAGTGGAATGTTAAATGAATCGCAAAAACGAACAAAACGAGCTCCTTTGCGAGATGCATCAATATCTAGAACGCCTGCCATACTCGCTGGTTGATTGGCAACAATTCCAATAGTTCTTCCATCCAAACGAGCAAAACCAACAACAATATTCTTCGCGAAATCTGCCTGAACTTCTCTAAAAGTGTCGTCGTCAATTACACAATCAACCACTTTTCGAATGTCGTATGGTAAATTTGAATTATCAGGCAAAATTGTTTTGATAAAATCATTCTTCTTATCACTAAAACTTGAAGTAGAAACAGTTGGTGCCTTTTCGGTGTAATTCTGCGGCATGTAAGTCAACAATTCTCTAACTTGTTTTAAACAGGCAACGTCGTTAGGTGCAGTAAAATGATTTACTCCCGATTTTTCAGCGTGTGCTCTGGCTCCACCTAAGTCTTCTGAAGTAACTTCCTCATGAGTAACGGTTTTCACAACATTTGGTCCTGTAACAAACATATACGAAGTATCCTCAACCATGAAGATAAAATCTGTCAAGGCAGGTGAATACACAGCTCCTCCTGCACATGGTCCCATTACAACAGAAATTTGAGGTATAACTCCAGATGCTCTTGTATTTCGGTAAAAAATGTCTGCATATCCGGCCAAGGAAACCACTCCCTCTTGAATTCTCGCTCCTCCCGAATCATTCAATCCTATAACCGGTGCTCCATTGATCATTGCCATATCCATGATTTTACAAATTTTCATGGCGTGACTTTCTGAAAGTGAACCTCCAAGTACCGTAAAATCTTGAGAAAAAACATAGACCAATCGTCCGTGAATATTACCATAGCCCGTAACTACTCCATCACCCGGAAAATGCTGCTTATCCAACCCAAAATCTCTTGATCTGTGGGAAACAAATGCCCCAATTTCTTGAAATGAATTTTCGTCGAGCAAAATTTCAATTCGCTCGCGCGCAGACAATTTTCCTTGATGGTGTTGTTTGTCAATTCGAGCTTGTCCCCCACCCTGCTTTGCTTCTTCTCTTTTCTGAAGTAAAATGTCGTTTTTGTTCATGAATTTTCCGTTGATTGACAAATTTAATTGAAAAAGAATTGGGATTGCATTTTTTGGGAATTTAACTTGAAAATTGAAAACAATATTTCCTTCTCACTAAATCAATCTATATTTATACGGAAATACTTTTACGAAAATGAATACAAGAGCGAATCATCATGACTTTTTTGAACAAGTCTATGACATTGTAAAAGAAATTCCTTTGGGAAGAGTAACATCCTACGGTGCAATCGCTCAAGCCTTGGGAACTAAAAAATCATCGAGAATGGTTGGTTGGGCAATGAATGCATGTCACAATAGACCAGAAATTCCTGCACATCGTGTTGTAAACAGAAACGGATTACTTACTGGGAAAATGCATTTTTCATCTCCTACAGAAATGGAAGACCTATTGGTGAAAGAAGGAATACAGGTAAACAAGGATCAAATTTTAGACTTTCAAAAATTCTTTTGGGACCCAAATATCGAGCTGCAAATAAAATAAAAGTTGAAGCATAAAAATGAATCTCAAATTCTACCAAAAATCGTAACTTCGTTTCTCAATACATCACATGAATTTTGTAAAGCGACTTCTCTACCGCATTTTAAGTCCAAAAAACTACCTTAAGTTGCTGCAAATTGTATTTTATTGGATGTATGACCTAAATCTATTGAAAGGAAAACCAGCTTTCAAATACCACTATTTGGTGAAAAAAGTAATTCAACCTGATTTTGTTGTGGTAGACATCGGAGCCAACTTAGGGTATTTCTCCAAAAATTTTGCACGACTTACACCTAAGGGTAAAGTAATTTCAATTGAGCCTATTCCACTTTTTTACGAGGTATTAACTAGTTTATTGAAAAAGTACAACCATGTCAAAACGTATAATGTTGCACTTGGAATGGAAGAAGGAAAAACAATTATGGTTTTACCAACAGATAACGGAATGATTCGTACGGGGCTTCCTCATATTGCCAAAAACGATGCTGAATTGCAAAAGCATGATAATCAAGAAGTAGCCATTGTAAAAGGATCTGAATTACTGAAAGATTTACCAAAAATTGATTACATCAAATGCGATATTGAGGGTTTTGAGGGTGTCGTGTTTAAAGAGATTGAACCCATTATTCAAAAATTCAAACCTTTTGTTCAACTTGAAATTAGTTCGGAAAATAAGGAAAAACTACTGCAGCTTTTTTCGCGAAACGGTTATCAACAATATGGCATAGCCAATTATCAATTTGTTAAAGAAACAGGTTCACCAATTGAGGAAGGCGATTATTTCTTTGTTCCCAATGAAAAAGAAACTGATTTTCTAAAATGGATATAACATGGCAGAAACATTAATCAAAAACGGAACAACAAAGTCTGAACAGTACGAAGAGCTTCTCACTCAATTGAATTATTTAATTGGCAATGAGATAAATAGTATTGCAAACTTGGCCAATGTAGCTGCTGGATTGAAAGAATTTTTCGGTTTTTTCTGGGTAGGATTTTACCTTGTTGATCAAAATGAATTAGTACTTGGTCCTTTTCAAGGCCCTATTGCTTGTACTCGCATAGCTTTAGGAAAAGGCGTCTGTGGCGCTGCTTGGAAAAATAATCAGACAATTCTAGTTCCGAATGTGGATGAATTCCCGGGTCACATTGCCTGCAGTTCACTCTCAAAAAGCGAAATTGTAGTTCCAATTCGAAAAGGCAGTGCTATAATCGGCGTTTTGGATGTAGATAGCAGTGAGCTAAATGACTTTGACAAGATAGATCAAAAATACTTAGAAGAATTATGCGCTTGGTTAGGGTCTATTTTATAATCGGACTAGTAGTCAGTATTTTGACCTCCTGCGCTCAGATAGGGACAATTGAGGGCGGAAAAAAGGACGAAAATCCACCAAGAGTTGTAAAATCATCTGTTGAAAATAGAACAGTAAACTTTTCTGGGGAAAAAATTGAATGGGTTTTTGACGAGTACTTTCAATTGAACAATCCGCAAAATAGTGTTTCGATTACTCCCAATCATACGCGATTAAAAACAAGTACATCTGCGAAGAAATTGAAAATTGAATTCTTGGATTCTTTGCAGCCAAACACAACCTACCAACTTATCTTAAATTCTGCAGTGAAAGATATTAATGAAGGAAATGATTCCTTAATGGTCTTTGTCTTTTCTACTGGGCCCACTCTTGATTCAGCTTATTTTCAAACTAGAATAGTAGATGCATTCAACAATCAACCGCTTAAGAAAATATATGTTGGTCTTTTTGACTCACTTGATGCAGAACCAAGATACCTCCAAAAAACGAACGACCAAGGGTTTGCTTTTTTCTCGTACATCAAATCTGGAACCTACCTAGTAAAAGGTTGGGATGATCAAAATTCAAGCGGCAAATACGATTCGACAGAACGAGTGGCTTTTCGAACAGAAACTCTTCAAATAAATGACAGTATAATTGATTCTATATCCTTAAAAATTGCCCAGCCAGAATTTGATAGAATTATACGCAACGTCTCTGTTATTGAGCCCGGATTGATAGGTTTAAGCCTAAATAGATATGAAACAGATTTCAAGTTTTTCTATTCTGACACGAATGAATTAGCCAATTCGGAAATAGTATGGAAAGGCAATGATAGCTTACTTATTCCTTACAATTTCAAAACCAATTTATCCAATAAGATATTTATAAAACGAAATACAATTGTACTCGATTCAGCCAGATTAGAATCTTCTGCCGAGGAAATTACATCTGTAAAAATTAAACCTACCTCCACGTGGATTACGCCAGATTCACCCATTACTTTTGAGTTAACTGATTTTATTTCCAAAATTGATGAGAAAAAAATCAGTTGTATTGACAAATCTTCCAAAGACACAATTAAAATTGAATCTATTGAGAAAATTGGAAATCAATTAACCTTAAAGCTTGAAAAAAACTTGGCTAAAGAATTAGAAATCTTGTTTATAAAAGAGGCGATAACAGGTAGAACAAATTTAAAGTCTGATCGATTAAAATTGTCTATTTCAGTTTTCACATCAAGGGAATTAGGAACCTTAAAGATTGATATTTCCAAATTGGATCAAAATGATATCGTACAACTTTTGCTCAATGGGAAGATTATAAAAACGAAACGACGTGAAAGCAACCAATCGATTGATTTCACCGAACTTGTTCCCTCAGAATATACCTTTCGGGTTATTCGAGATAAAAATCAAAATAACCGTTGGGATGGTTGGGATATAAACTTAAAAAAGGAACCAGAAAAGGTTTTGTGGTTTTCAACACCGATTAAAGTTCGAGCAAATTGGGATATTAAAACAGAACTGAATCCTAAAAATGAGTGATCCAGACGTTATAAAATCCTCGTTCCAAAAATGGAAAATATGGGCAGCAATCTTTTTGGGCATTTCTGTAGCTGGATTCATGCTATATCGCTCATTGAACGAGACAAGATTTGTTAAAGTTGGTGCAGGAAAAGGTACGCATCGTTGGGTTGATGGAAATCACAATAAGGTTGTTGATTTGTCACAATCAATTGATTTTAAATTAGATAATGTTGGAGATTACAAAATTGAATCCTTGTCTGATGTCTTGCTTTCCATCCATTGGACCGAAAAAACATTTTTCTGGATATTCATTGCTTTGCTTTGCATGGTTGGGCGTGATTTTTTCTACATGTGGCGAATTCGCTTACTCACCAATCACCAACTAACATGGAACAAGAGCTTTTCGGTTATTATGTTGTGGGAATTTGCCTCTGCCCTCTCGCCTGGTGTGGTTGGGGGAGCTGCTGTTGCGATGTTCATTTTAAATAGGGAAAAAATAGCTTTAGGTAGGTCGACTGCCATCGTTATCATTACGACAATGATGGATAACTTGTTCTATGTCATGATGATTCCCCTTACATTTCTTTTTATTTCATCAAGTGATTTATTTCCGCATTCCTATTCAGGTTCACAAGCAATTCAGGTTGTTTTTTGGACAGGTTATTCAGTAATAGCAGCAGCAGCAATGTTACTTTTTGTTGCTCTTTTTATTTGGCCAACATTTTCAAAAAAATTCCTCGGTGGGATTTTTAGTTTGCCCATACTCAAACGGTGGAAATCAAAAGCAATTCAAACGGGTGATGATATTATTATCACTTCAAAGGAAATGAAGAAGGAAACATTTCTTTCATGGCTTAAGCTATTTTTGGTTACATGTGGAAGTTGGATATCTCGATATTTAGTAATTAACGCTATACTTCAAGCCTTTTTAGATTTAACGCTAAACGACCATATGTTAATTCTTGGTAAACAATTCGTTTTGTGGTTGTTTATGCTTGTAAGCCCAACTCCTGGTGCAAGTGGTGTTGCTGAATACGCTTTTGGTGAATTGCTTATCTCGTTTTCAGGGTCTACAATTTTATTAGCTGGCATGGCAGTCATTTGGCGTTTAATATCCTATTTTCCTTACTTATTTATTGGTGCTTGGATACTTCCTCGATTTTTAAGAAAAAAATAATCTTCACTTTTTCAAAAATTTATTGTTTGAAACTCTAAGATTTTGCGCAAAAAGTTTTTTCCTTATTTGTTACATTTGTGTGATGTCAAATGAAAAAGAGGAATGAATAAGATTATACTGGCTTTTCTGTATCTTATAATTTGTTTTAATATTGGTTATGGACAAACAACGGCCTATTTATTAAAATATATTCCTTTCAATCAACCTTCTCAAGTGATTACTAAAGACCATTCCGATTTGCCGCTTGCACCTGCTTCAACCTTAAAATTGTTTGTGTCATGGATGAGTTTCAATCAAGGTTATGCCACACATGATTATCTGCGAGAAGTACTCATGAAAAGCGATAATAACAAGGCAGATAGTTTATTCTTATTGTCGGGTGGAGGCCCCGTTTTAAAAAACTATTTGATAAATAATCAAATTCTAGATATTCATGAAAAAAACTTCATTGTTTATGATGGCTCTGGATTAAGCAGTAAAAACAGAACAACATGTGAATTACAAGTTTGTCTGCTCGAAAAAATTTATATGGATAAATATTACAATATATTTAAAAATCTTATGGCTCAACCAGGTAAACCTGGAACACTAGAAAAGCGACTATTGAATCATCAAGGTAAAGTATTTGCAAAAACAGGAACACTTAATGGAACGATTGCTCTTTCTGGATTTTATGAATTAAAAAACGGTGTTGCTCTTTTCTCAATCAATTCAAACAATTTTAAAACAACCTGGGAGCAGGAACGAAAGCGAATTGATGGAATATTAGAAAGTCTAATCAATCAAATCCCACAGGAAGACGCTTCAAAAAATTAAGTGATCTCTTGATAAGTTTGACTTATCGAATTTATTTCCCAAAATACATTCTTGTATTTTTTTTATCAATTGTTGTAAATTAGTAGGATTTGTTATCTTTACCAAGCTAATTTTAAATCATTGAGAATGTCAAAAAGTCCTTGGAGAAAAAAACCCATTGCAGCCTTTGAGGCTGATATGAAGAAGAATAATCTAAATCGTATTTTGGGTCGTTGGGGGCTAACTTCGCTCGGAATAGGTGCAATCATCGGTGGTGGTATTTTTACATTAACTGGTATTGCTGCTCACGACCATGCTGGTCCAGCGCTTGCTCTTTCCTTTGTAATCGCGGGAATAGGGTGTTTGTTTGCTTCACTATGCTATGCTGAATTCTCTTCTGTTTTACCTGTTGAAGGTTCCGCTTATGCCTATTCATACGGGACGATGGGTGAGTTATTTGCCTGGATTATCGGATGGAATCTAATTCTGGAATATATGATGGGAGCTACTACCGTTGCTGTTGCTTGGAGTGGTTATTTTGAAAAATTATTGCATCAGTTTGGCATTCATCCACCCATTTGGTTAATGAATGACCCGGCAACAGCGGCTGAAAAGACAGAATTAGCAATTAAGGCAGCTGAAAAAGCTGGGAATATGCAGTTGGCGGCTGATTTGGCTAGTCAAGGCTCATTTGCTTTTAACTTACCAGCATTGATTATTACATTTATTGTTACCGCAATTCTCATAAAAGGAATCAAGGAAGCTGCTAAAACAAATAATTTAATTGTTATTTTAAAGGTTGCTGTAGTTCTTTTCGTAATATTTGTTGGGTTTTTCTACATTGATATAAGCAACTACACACCATTTATTCCGGAAGAAGTTGTTGATGCTAAAGGTGTTTCACATTTCGGATGGAGTGGTGTGGTGACTGCCGCAACAATTGTATTTTTCGCATATATTGGTTTTGATGCCGTTTCTACCCAAGCAGGTGAGGCCATCAATCCCAAAAAAGATGTGCCTTTTGCCATAATAATGTCACTTGTAATTTGTACCGTTTTATATATAATTGTTTCACTTGTCCTTACGGGAATGGTAAAATACAATCAGCTTGACTTAAAAGCTCCTGTAGCCTCTGCCTTTGAGGGAATTGGTATGCCTTGGGCAACGGTATTAATCACAATAGCAGCTGTTGCTGGTTTAACTTCCGTAATGCTTGTTATGATGCTTGGTCAAACACGTATTTTCTTGGGAATGGCAAAAGATGGATTGCTTCCATTTAATGTGTTTGGTAAAGTTCATGAGGTTTATAAAACCCCCTACAGAAGTACATTATTGGTAGGTGCTATTGTTTCTATTGTAGCGGCCTTAACTCCAATTGACAAAGTTTCTGAAATGTGTTCGATGGGTACCTTGTTGGCATTTGCGATGATTTCCATTGCTGTTGTGGTTTTACGTGTAAAACAACCACATTTAGATAGACCATTCAAAACTCCTCTTCTATTTGTAATTGGACCACTAGGTGCAGCATTTAATTTTGGCTTAATGTACTTCGTTCGACCTGATACTTGGATTGCATTTCTTTGTTGGTCTACCCTTGGAATACTAATCTATTTCTTATACTCACGTCACAAAAGTAATTTGAATGACCATGCTTATGAAGATTCGTTAAGAGGTCATGATGCTGTAGCAGATGTTGCCATAGATAATTCAGACGACGAGAAGTGAGTTCGGATTTCAAACGAAGTCTAGGACTTTTCGATGCTACAACTATAGTAGCTGGCTCTATGATTGGTTCCGGTATTTTTATCGTGACAAGTTTCATGATGAGAGATATAGGCTCTGTTGGTTGGTTGCTTGTCCTGTGGATATTGACTGGTTTAATCACGGTTTTTGCCGCATTGAGTTATGGCGAATTAGCTGGCATGATGCCAAATGCAGGAGGTCAATATGTATATATCCAAAGAGCATTTGGTAAACTCCCTTCGTTCTTATACGGTTGGACAGTGTTCAGTGTAATTCAAACAGGTGTTATTGCAGCTGTGGCTGTTGCATTTGCAAAATATTGTGGTGTGTTTTTTCCATCTTTAAATGGGTTTTTCATAGGTTCAATCACATACGGACAACTAGTTGCTGTGGGAAGTATCATCTTTCTAACTTTTCTTAATACCGGTGGAATACAAAATGGAAAGTGGTTACAAATTATATTTACATCGGCCAAACTTTTAGCCTTGTTTGCGCTAATTTTCTTTGGAATTTATATCGGATTAAATAAAGATATATGGGTTCAAAACTTTACTTCAATTTGGGAAGCTAAAAAGACTGTTGTTAATCCTGATAATTCGATAAGCGTAACTTCATTGACTGGGTTTGCCTTAATGGGTGCTCTTGGTGCTACCATAATTAACTCATTATTCTCTTCTGACGCCTGGAATAACGTAACTTTTATCGCTGGTGAGATCAAAAACCCTCAAAGGAATATACCGAGGAGTCTCTTCCTTGGAACACTTATCGTTACTTGCATTTATCTATTGGCAAATATTGCCTATTTAATGTTACTTCCGGTTGTAGGATCTCCCGATGCTACGACTGCTCTTGGTCAAGGACTTATGTTTCCTGAACACGATCGTATTGGTGCAAGTGCTGCATCCGTAATGATAGGAGAAATGGGAGTTTGGTTAATGGCAGGATTAATTATGATTTCCACTTTTGGATGTAATAATGGATTGATTTTATCTGGGTCACGACTTTTTTATGCAATGGCACAAGATGGATTATTTTTCAAAAAAGCCGCTAAACTTAATAAAAATAATGTACCTGGAATCGCCTTATGGATTCAATGTATTTGGGCTTGTGCACTATGCTTTTCAGGAAAATACAGTGACCTTGTAGTTTACAGTACGTTTGCTTCTCTCATTTTTTATGTGATTACTATTGCTGGAATATTTGTGCTCCGTGTAAAAGAACCTAATACTCCGCGACCATACAAAGTTATCGGTTATCCCATAGTGCCCTTGATATATATTATAATTACCTTGGCCATTTGTGTTTGCCTTTTGATTTACGACAGTAAAAATGCAGGAATGGGTCTCTTAATTGTTTTACTTGGTTTACCAATTTATTTAATTATGACTAAGAAAAAAGCAAATAGTTGATGTTCTAGATTTTTTTGAAATGCCCTACATCTCTAAACGAAATAGACAAGCACTCGTATTCGTGATCTTTGCATCACTTATTATTGTTTACATTCCCAGAGTTTTACGTGTATTTGACAAAACTGAAGCAACTATTAAAATTTCAGAGGCCGAAATTGAGGATACAAAAAATAAAATTGCTCAGTATCAAAAAAAGAAAAGAGCGTATTCCAATTTTAATCGCGAAAAGAAAAGTCGTTACCACTTGCCTTCATCCAAGTTTGATCCAAATTCATATACATTGGCGGATTGGATGCAGTTGGGACTTACTGAAAAGCAAACAAATGTAGTATTAAAATTCACTGCGCGAGGATTAAAATCAAACGAAGACTTAAAGCGAGTTTTTGTTATATCTGATGAATTATTTGAAATCATAAAAGATTCTACTTTTTATCCATCTAACGAAAAATTAGTGAATTATGAAAAAAAACCAACTCCGACTGTTGAAAAACCAAAAATCAGTATCGAACTAAATGCTGCTTCGCAAGAAGATCTGATGAAAATTAATGGAATTGGGGAATCTTTTGCCAAATGGATCATAAATTATAGAACGCGATTAGGAGGATTTACGAAACCAGAACAGTTATTGGAGGTTTGGAAAATTGACGCGGATAAATATGCTCAGATAGAACCTTACGTGACAGTCAATAATGGACTTGTTTTCAAATTGAAATTAAACACGATTACTGCAGAAGAATTGAAGAAGCATCCTTACTTAAATTGGAATATCGCTAATTCAATCATTAAAATACGGGAAAGGAAAAAAGGATTTAAAAGTGTCGAGGAAATTAAAGAATCTGTATTAATTGATGAAGAATGTTTTGAAAAACTAAAACCCTACTTATCTTTGTAGCATGTCACTTGAAGCAAAACTAAAATCTGTTATTCGCGACGTACCTGATTTTCCGAAACCAGGTATTATTTTTAAGGATATTTCAACCATAATGCTTGATCCTAAATTATCGGCTGATGTCTTAGATCATTTGGTGGAAATCTATCAATCTAAAGGTATTGAGGCTGTTGCTGGTGTTGAAAGCAGAGGCTTTTTGTTTGGTTATCCATTGGCTATTCGTCTTGGGGTTCCATTTATCTTGATCAGAAAACAGGGGAAATTACCCTATGATAAAATCAGTCATTCTTACGAATTGGAATACGGAAGTGCCGTGATTGAAATGCATACAGATGCTATAAGCCACGGACAAAATGTACTGATTCATGATGATTTATTGGCTACGGGAGGATCCGCATCTGCTGCTGCTGAATTGATTCAAAAATGCGGAGGCACAATCGCTGGATTTAGTTTTTTGGTCAACTTAAGCTTTTTAAATGGCGACGATAAATTAAAAAAATACACAAATAACATTCATAGTTTAGTTACTTATTAAATCAATCAACACAAAATGGAATTTGAATTCAACGAAAACCAAGAAATGATCACTCAAATGGTGCGTGATTTTGCAGAAAAAGAAATTAGACCTAATTACAAGAAATGGGATGACGAAGAACATTTTCCTGTGGATGTAATGAAAAAAATGGGCGAACTTGGACTACTCGGGATTTTTATTCCGGAAGAATACGGAGGATCTGGATTTGGTTACTTTGAATACGCAACAGCACTTATGGAATTAGGTAAAGTGTGTGGTGGAATCGGATTAAGCGTAGCCGCTCATAATTCACTTTGCACAGGTCATATTTATTACCACGGATCAGAAGAACAAAAGAAAAAATATTTACCAAAATTAGCAAGTGGTGAATGGATAGGTGCTTGGGGATTGACTGAGGCAAACACAGGCTCTGATGCCATGCGCATGAAATGTACGGCAGTGAAAGAAGGTGATGAGTGGGTTATTAATGGTTCAAAAAATTGGATAACACATGGTTTATCTGGTGATGTAGCAGTTGTTTTAATTCGAACTGGTGAATTGTTGGATAGTAACGGAATAACGGCCTTTATCATTGAAAAAGGAACTCCAGGTTTTTCGGCTGTGAAAATTAAAGATAAATTAGGCGTTAGAGCAAGTGAAACAGCTGAATTGATCTTTGAAAACGTGAGAATTCCTCAAGAAAACGTAATTGGTGAGGTAGGAATGGGATTCAAACAGGCTATGCAGATTTTAGATGGTGGCAGAATCTCAATTGCTGCATTAAGTTGTGGGATTGCTCGAGGAGCCTTTGAAGCATCTGTAAAGTATGCAAAAGAAAGAGAACAGTTTGGTCAGCCAATCGCTCATTTCCAAGCAATTGGATTTAAATTAGCAGACATGGCAACAGAAGTGCATGCAGCTGAATTACTTACCTTTCAAGCAGCAGATTTAAAAAACAAAAAACAACCGTTGACAAGACAAGGAGCTTTTGCTAAATACTTTGCCTCAGAAGTAGCTGTGAAATGTGGAAATGAAGCCGTTCAAATCATGGGTGGATACGGATATACAAAAGAGTATCCAGCAGAGAAATTTCTACGTGATTCTAAGTTGATGACAATCGGAGAAGGGACATCAGAAATACAAAAATTAGTTATTTCACGAGAAATTCTAAAATAATTTGTATTTCAAGAAGTAAATACATATATTTGCTCCCCTTAAAACAATTAAAAATAAAGTTTGTATGTTAATTATACCAATTAAAGAAGGCGAAAACATTGAAAAAGCGTTGAAAAAGTACAAGAAGAAATTCGAAAAAACGAATGTAATGAAACAATTACGTGCTCGTAAAGAATTTGAAAAACCTTCTATTACTAAAAGACAACAAATTATTCGTGCTGCCTACAAACAACATTTAATTTCTGCAGAACAGTAACAAAACACTGATAATAGCGTATTATAAGGAGCTTATAGCTCCTTTTTTTATGCTCGATAATTTCATAATTTATTTAACAACTGAAAAACGATATTCGCAACACACAATTGATGCGTATGAGCGGGATTTGGGTCAGTTTATTAGATACGCAGAGATTACGAAAATCATCGAGTTTAACGAATTGTCATCGACATTTATTAGAGGTTGGATTGTACAACTATTTGAAGAGAATAGAAAAGCCAAATCAATCAATCGAAAGCTTGCCGCCTTGAGGACATTTTACAAATGGTTACGAAAAGAGGAGTTGGTATCTTTCAATCCAATGGCAAAAATTCAAGGGCCTAAAAATGAAAAACGGCTTCCTGCATTTGCAAAAGAATCCGAATTACAAACTGAAAAATTAGATGACTTATATACTGATTCCTTAGAAGGAGAAAGAGATAAGCTGATTTTTGAATTATTTTACCAAACCGGAATTCGATTAAGTGAGTTGATTGACTTGCGAACTCAAAATACCTCTAATGAATCCATCAAAGTAATTGGAAAAAGAAACAAAGAACGAATCATACCCATTTCCAAAGAATTACACCACCAAATCAACTCTTACTTACAAACTAAAAATCAACACTTGGGTGAATCGCCTTTTGTATTTTCTTTGAAATTTGGTAAAAAATTATATCCTATGCTTGTTTACCGGATAATTAATCGATACCTTAGTATTGCAACAAATTTAGATAAAACAAGTCCACACGTTTTACGACATACATTTGCCACTCACATGTTAAACAGAGGAACAGGATTGGAAACGTTAAAAGATTTATTGGGTCATGCCAATTTATCTGCAACTCAAGTATATACGCACAATTCATTTGCGCAATTGAATTCTATTTATTCACAAACACACCCTCGCGGTGGTAAAAAGTAACAATTATGGAAACTAAAGTTCATTCAATTCATTTCAAAGCAGATCAAAAATTAATCGATTTCATTCAAGAACGAATGGATAAATTAGAACTTTTTAATCAAAAAGCACTGTCATCAGAGGTGTTCTTGCGATTGGATAAAGACAAGGAAAAGGAAAATAAAATTGCGGAAGTAAAGGTGCATCTCCCAGGAAAAGAATTATTTGCAAAAAAACAAAGTAAATCTTTTGAAGAGGCAGTTGACGATGCTACTGAAGCATTGCGAAAACAAATTTTAAAAGAGAAAGAAAAATAGGCTTTTTATTCTCTCATCTTTACTTTAAACCTTTCCCTATCAGTTTTGTTTTTCTATTTTTGTATCTCAAATTTAGATTATGTACAGAACGCATACGTGTGGTGAGCTTCGATTAGAAAACTGCAATGAAAAAGTTACGGTTTCTGGTTGGGTTCAGAAATCAAGGGATTTAGGTGGGATGACTTTTATCGATTTACGCGATAGATATGGCATCACTCAGTTAGCTTTCAACATGGATACCAATTCTGAATTATGTGAAAGCGCACGAAAATTAGGTCGTGAGTTCGTTATTCAAGTAACTGGAACTGTAATCGAAAGATCGAGTAAAAATAAAAATTTACCTACGGGTGAAATAGAAATCGTTGTAGAAAATCTACATATTCTTAATGCAGCCAAAACACCTCCATTTACAATTGAAGATGAAACAGATGGTGGAGATGAGTTACGCATGCAATATCGTTATTTGGATTTGAGAAGAAATCCGGTTCAGCAAAAGTTGTTTTTGAGAAATAAAGTGGCACTTGAAACCCGCAAATACTTGGATTCTCAAAATTTCATGGATGTTGAAACGCCTGTTTTGATAAAATCAACTCCCGAAGGTGCTCGTGATTTTGTTGTGCCAAGTAGAATGAACCAAGGACAGTTTTATGCCTTACCTCAATCTCCTCAAACTTTCAAGCAATTATTGATGGTATCTGGAATTGATCGTTATTATCAGATTGTGAAATGTTTTAGAGATGAAGATTTACGCGCAGACAGACAACCTGAGTTTACTCAAATCGATTGTGAAATGTCGTTTGTGGAACAAGAGGACGTCCTTCAAACATTTGAAGGATTGATCAAACACTTATTTAAAACAGTTAAGAATGTTGAATTTGAAGGCTCGTTTCCACGAATGACCTATGCAGAAGCCATGGAAAAATACGGTTCAGACAAACCGGATATACGCTTTGGCATGGAATTTCAAGATTTGACATCACTCACACAAGGAAAAGATTTTGTTGTTTTTGATAGCGCAGAATCCGTTCTTGCAATTAACGTGAATGGTGCTGCTGAATATACTCGCAAGCAATTGGATGAGCTTACCGATTGGGTAAAACGTCCGCAAATTGGAGCAAAAGGACTGGTTTATATGCGTTACAATACTGATGGAACCTTTAAATCATCTGTAGATAAATTTTATAATACAGCGGAACTCGAAAAATGGGCAGATAAAACGGAAATGAAACCAGGTGATTTGCTATTGGTTCTTTGTGGTGATATAGATAAAACACGTAAGCAATTAAATGAATTACGTTTGCATTTGGGAAATCAATTAGGTTTGAGAAAAGCAGATGAATTTAAACCGCTTTGGGTAGTCGATTTCCCTTTGTTAGAATGGGACGAAGATTCAAAGCGTTGGCATGCTATGCACCATCCATTTACTTCACCAAAACCGGAGGATTTTCATTTATTGGAGGTAGATCCAGGCAAGGTTCGGGCAAATGCCTATGATTTAGCCATGAACGGTGTTGAATTGGGCGGTGGATCGATACGAATTCACAACAAGGAACTACAAGCAAAAATGTTTGACCTTCTTGGATTCTTGCCCGAACAAGCCCAAGCACAATTTGGCTTTTTGATGAATGCTTTTGAATTTGGAGCACCACCACATGGCGGATTGGCGTTTGGCCTAGATCGTCTGGTTGCTACCATGGGCGGATCTGAATCTATTCGAGATTATATTGCTTTTCCAAAAAACAACAGTGGAAGAGACACAATGATTGACGCACCATCACCGTTGGAAGATACGCAATTTCAAGAATTAGGAATAAAATTGAGATAAATGACTCAAGAACTTCAAACACTTAAATCAACTATTGAGCCTTACAGAAAGGAACTATTGACTCACCCTCTATATTCAAATTTAAATACACTCCAGGCAATCCGCATTTTCATGAAACAACATGTATTTGCCGTGTGGGATTTTATGAGTCTTCTTAAAGCACTTCAAATTAACTTAACATCTGTAGAACTACCTTGGAAACCAGTGGGCAAAGCCTCGACACGCAGATTGATTAATGAAATCGTCTGGGGTGAGGAAAGTGATGTTGATCAATTTGGTAATCCAACCAGTCATTTTGAGCTGTATGTTCAGGCAATGGAACAGATTGGCGTAAACACTTCCGAAGTTCTTTCATTTGTTAATTCAAGTTCCATTCATACCATTTCATCTGATTTAGGAAAACTCTCTGTTACGACAAATACCAAGAACTTTGTAAATTTTACCTTTCAAAAAATCGCAGAAAATAAGGCTCATGAACTCGCTGCTTTATTCACGTTTGGACGCGAAGATTTAATTCCAGATATGTTCATCGAAATTGTGAAAACAGTTGAAAAACAAACTGGTAATTCCATGTCTGAATTGATCTATTACCTTGAGAGACATATTGAGGTAGATGGAGGAGAACATGGTCCGATGGCATTAGAAATGATTCAGGATTTATGTGGGAACGATGAACAAAAATGGCAAGAGGCTACAAATGTTTCCATCGAAGCATTAAAAATGAGAATGCATTTGTGGGATGGTGTATTACATGAAATTAAATCTGTTCCGATCTTAAACTAAATTTTGCGCATAGGAATAAATACCCGCTTTTTACTTTCTGAAAAAATGGAAGGATTCGGCTGGTATACCTATGAAGTTGTACGAAGAATTATTCAAAATCATCCCGAACATGAATTTATTTTGTTTTTTGATCGAAAAGTAGATGAACGGTTCAAATTTGGTTCTAATTCTTTAGAAATAGTTCTAAAACCACAAGCAAGACATCCGTTTCTTTACTTGATTTGGTTTGAATGTAGCTTGAAAAAAGCAATTAAAAAACACAAAATAGATGTTTTATTTTCTCCTGATGGTTCTTTAGTATTAGGTTCAACTGTTCCTCAAATTCACGTAATTCACGATATTAATTTTGAGCATTATCCTGAGGATTTGCCTGGTTTGGTGGGTTGGTATTACAGAAAATATTTCCCGAAATTCGCTCGTCATTCTCAAAGAATCATCACGGTTTCCGAGGCATCAAAGGCAGATATTATTTCAACTTATACTATTGATCCAAAGAAAATTGTTGTTGCGTGGAATGGTGCATCTGAAAAATTTAATGTTTTTTCAAAAGAGGAAATTCAAACCGTTAGAGCTGAAAATAACTTAAAACCCTATTTTCTTTTTGTTGGTTCAATTCATCCAAGAAAGAATGTGCAGCGATTGGTAAATTCCTTTGCGTTATTCATGGAGCAAAATTCCTTCCCGGACATGGAATTGGTAATCGTCGGTAAACCCATGTGGAAAGGACAATCGATAGAAATTCCAGTCTCAGTCAAAAATAACGTTCGATTTACTGGACATCTATCCCAAGATAAATTAATTGAGTATACCGCTTCAGCCTTTGCCTTGACCTACGCGCCCTATTTCGAGGGTTTTGGAATTCCTTTGGTTGAAGCAATGAAATGTGGAATCCCTATTTTATCAGGCAACAAGACGAGTTTGCCAGAAATAGCAGGAGATGCAGCGATTTATTGCGATCCATTTAACGAAAACGATATTGCTAAAGGTATGAATCGGTTGTTTCACAAACAAGAATTAAGAGAAACGTTAATAAAGAATGGAATTCAACGAGCTAAATTGTTTTCTTGGGATCATACGGCTGAGAAGGTTTGGGAGGTGATTGATTCACAATTAAAGATTTAATGCTGATAAGCAACTTTCTGTTTTTCATTCTGCCTTCTTCAACTACTACTAAAATACGTCCATCTTCTTCAAATACTCAATTTCAAGTTACAAATCACAGACTATCTTTTAAGCTACTTATACTGAACATCATTTACTATGATTTATTAAAAAAATGGGTAACCTTAGTAAACTAAAGAACAAGCTGATTGAAAAAATATTGAAACTTAAGAAAAAGACTTACTATTTACATTAATTTATTCTTCCTCAATCTCTATTTTTTCTCCTTTAAAATTGATGTAATACCAATTTCCGTCCTTTTTTACCCAAGCCTTTCCTCCGGAAAAATATTCTTGGATTTCTCCACTGGATGTTTCAAATTGGGGAGCAATAGTCTCATTTCCCAATGAATCTAGAAATCCCCAACGTCCATTTTGTTCAAATGGCAATAAACCTTCATTAAAATACATAAGTACATTCGAAAATGGGCGTTCATAAATTACTTGACCCGAACGATTTAATATTTTCCATTCTTTTGCTCCCTTTAAAACAAAAAAAACCTGCCCGTTTTCATTTTCTTTCTCCTGAAGAACTTCCCAAAGGCCAGTTTGGACCCGTTGAAACATGTTATCATAGCTGTAAACGGTATCTAACACAATCTCTTTTCCGCCCTTAAAGTGATATATATGGAAAATAATTGTGGAATCTTCCTTCTCCTCTTTTGAAGCAATAAAGCGAAGAGAAGAATAGTCGGTTGTAACGACTTCTTTTCCAGTTTTCGTATCCAAGCAACCCCACAAACCATTTTTTTGAACCAACACCAATTGGCAGGTTCCGTGCCCATCAAAATCATATGAAAAAGCGTCATAAATGGGAGGTGTAACTTCCTTTCCATCTCGATTAATGAGCCCCCATTTATCGTCTTTTTTCACCAATAACCCATAGTAGTGGGTTGGATCGTAATCAGCTTCTAAAATTTCACTATATTCTAAAGGAACCAAAATTTGCCCACTGCTTCCAATGACTCCCATTTTTTCATCTTTAGCAACTAAATAGGCCACCTTATCTGCTTTCATTCCTTCCAAAACACCGCACCCATCGTAAATAGGAGGAATAGTCCAATGATTTTGCCCATTTAATATTCCAACTTTACCGTTATTTTTAGTTGCTCTGAATCGATTTTGATCAATGATGTCAAGAGCGTGATATTGGCATGGAATTATTTCTTTACCTTCCATGTTGCGAATACCGAACTTCTCCATTTTCTCCACCTTTAATAGACCCTTTTGCAGATAGTAAATACCTGAAAATTTGGGGGGAATTAGAAATTGAAATTGTTGATCAACGAGCCCAAATTGTCCCTTTACCTTTACCACACCAACTCCAAATTCAAATAATTCCGCATCCTCAAAAACCTTTTTTCCAATTTTATTTCCCAGAGTATCCGAATAAATAGCGTTTTCTGTTTCGTCTGAATTTCTCCACTTTAAAACTAAATAAGGCTGTTTTTCATTTTGTTCGATATAAGTGTAAATAATCGGAACTATTAGCTTCCCTTCTTCATTAATGATTCCTTTTAAATAATTATCGGCAGTAATGATGGCAATTCCTCTTGAAAAATTTCCAATACTTTCAAGTTTATCTTCAAATAATCGCTGACCTAATTGATTGAATAATCCAGATTTGGAGCCTGATGGGTAGCTTTTTATCACTTCCACGAGCGTTGGGGTTTTCCAAGTCATTTCCCGATACTCAGGTTGCAAAATTATTTTTCCGCTGCGATTTACAAGTCCTAAATCGCCTCCTTCAGATTCTTTAGCCCGAAATATGGCACAATCGCCATGGAAGTCTCCAATATAAGCAAAATTGTCTTTCCATTCTGGATCAGGATTTTGCGCTTTTCCTGAAAATGGAATAATTAGTAAAAAAAACGTTCCTGCAAAAAAAATGATTGATTTCATGAAATTCAATTTGATCGAATAAACTTACTTATTATTTTGAATAAAGAGACAGTAATGATTCTGTTAAATTGAAAATAATAAATGAAAAAAACGGATTCCAATTCCAATAAAACAATTAGGAAAAAACCTAAAATACATGTAATAAAACCAATCAATTAGTTCTAGACCATTTTACTTACGTCAGCACAATGGACGTTTTTGGCACTTTTTATTATCAGAAAATTCATGAAATCATATTTAATAGAATCACATTAGGTGGTGGAATCCCCCTTGTGGCTATTTGATTTATGTATTAAAGAAAAGATTCCTCCCTCAACTACTTTTATTCCTGCTTTTTATGAATCAAAAAATTTACTAATCATGAGAAATACCAAGACATTCAAATTTTTGTTTAACTTTTATCAATCAAAATTAAACATTATTTACTTTCATCTGTCTTTACTTTTACGGTCTCATTCAAACTAGAAAATGACCATAGAATAATCTAACTTGACAAAATACAAAACATGAAAGCAGAATCTATTTCACTGAGCGAACTATACGAGCAATTAGGCGATGAACATACTTTAACGTCTATTGAAACACCAATGCACGCTGATGCATTTAAAAAATCTGATTCTCAAAAAATCGATGAAATAGCCTATCATTTTGAAAAAATAATGGAGACATTGGGTCTTGATTTAACCGATGATAGTTTAAAAGGAACTCCTTACAGAGTAGCTAAAATGTATGTTCAGGAAATTTTTTCGGGATTAAATCCTGATAACAAACCTAAAATTGCACTTTTCGATAATAAATACCAATACAATCAAATGTTGGTAGAAAAAAATATTTCATTTTATAGTAATTGCGAGCATCATTTCGTTCCAATCATTGGCAAAGCTCACGTTGCTTACATCTCGAATGGAACTGTTATTGGATTATCAAAATTAAATCGAATTGTGCAATATTTTGCGAAAAGACCTCAAGTTCAAGAGCGATTAACTGTTCAGATTGCCAAAGAATTACAACGTGTATTGGGAACACAAGATATTGCCGTTTTAATTGATGCAAAGCACCTTTGTGTATCTTCACGAGGTATTAAAGATGAATCTTCAGCAACGGTAACAAGTTTTTATTCAGGTAAATTTGAAAATGAAGCTACAAAAAATGAATTTTTGAAATCGCTATCCTTGTAAGTAAAACTATTTCTCTTCTTTTGGTTTAATCCAAAAAGCGTTACCTGGGAAAGTAGTTATATTTTTGAATATCTCGTGATCTTTTGTCACAAATACAGGATTGTTACAATTATTTAATAATCGCACATCAAAAATTTCCTCCACGTCCGTTAAATAATCTAGTTCTCCTATAATAGTTCTACTTTCCATGTCAAAGAAGATTATACCAGCATATTTTGAATTATCTTTAACTGATAAGTCATTAAAATCTTTGGATGTTTCTCGAATTTTTGATTTTCCAAGAATGGCAATGTTATCTTGAAATGACAATCCTCGAACGAAGCAATCGAAATTATAATATACTTCAGACTGTTTATTAACAACATCAACTAAAAGTAGCTTGCCAGAACCTGATTCAAGAACAAACAAATCATCCTTGTAAAACCTAGGGGAATGAGGCATTGCGAGATTGCCCAAAATAATTTCACCTGTAGGCACTTCCATTAAAACGCCAGTTTTCATTTTATCTGCTCTCCAACCATACGCTGAATCATCTGTACTAAGTGCCGTTACATATTTTGGTAGTTTATCCTTCAAAACCATACCATTTAAATGGCATTTATCCTCCGGGGTAATTGAAGAAATAAAGGGAGGTTTCCATTTAGGTCGGAAACTAAAGTTTACATCATAAACCGCAATACATGAATACAAAGTATTTATTCCCCACAATAAGCCATCTCCAAAATCTAAATCATGTATATCCAATATTCCCGTATGATAACTTGCTCGTTGCAAATAAACAGCATCATGGCCTTCAAATTCTTCTTTTGTCAAGAAACTCCCCTGCTCTTCATTGGAAAAAAAGTGAATTTCATCAATACTAGCAATCGCAATCTTTGAATTTTGCAGAGCTATTCCCATGGGTTTCTTGAAAGAGATTGGAATTTGACTAATGAAATCCTCCTGAGCACTTAATGCGATTAATTTTCCCGCTTGATAGGTGGTTATTAACACACTTAAATTGAGCTCTTTAAGAACTTCAGGTAAATTTTGTGTATATTGAATTTGGTACTCCATAAATTAAAAAAGCCTCCGAAGAGGCTTTAACTATAAATTAAACTTATCTTATTTAGCTTCTAGTTTTAGTATATCACCATCAACACTTGTAATATCATCATCTAACCACAATTCTTTGTTCGTCAAACGCTTGATTTCAAAGGTTTGTGTATATCCACCTTGCGTCCAATTCAATTGTGTTTTATCATCATTAAAATCCCATGTACCAGAATATGTTTGCGTCTGACCACTGTAAATTAATTTTTGAGTCAACTTGCTATCTTTATCCATTGTAACTTCGACACAATATCCTGTATTTCCACAATAGTTATAAACTTCACCAGTTTGAGAGTCTGTACTAGAAACAAGGTCCCATGTACCTACCATTCTTGACTTCTTGCTCATCAATGAAAAGCCTGGACCATCCTCGTATTTGCCACAACCTGCAACTACAACTGCTGTAACACCAGCAGCAGCTAAAATTTTTTTCTTCTGATTATTCATACTGTTTTTTTTGCGAATATAATGTAAATAAGTAAATGTACCTGCATTTAACGTATTAAATTTACGTGACCTGTAATTTCATTTTTATTACCAAAATAATCCTTGTACACTAATTTCCACGTATAGGTTCCATCTTGACATATTCTTCCATTAAAGGTGCCATCCCAGCTTTCATCAATAGATTTCAATGTATGAATCAACTCACCCCAACGATTGAAAATTAAACACTCCATCTCTTTTAAATTACCACCATATACCTTAAAAACTTCATTAATACCATTTCCATCGGGAATAAAGGTATTTGGGACATAAACTACTGCATCATAGGTAATTGAAACAGAACTTGAAGTTGAACAGCCATTTTGATCGGTAAAAAAGACCTGATAAGTAATATTCCTATTAGGAGTAGCAATAGGATTTGGACAATTTACGCAAGACAGAAACTCAGGTGGGCTCCAAGAGAAAATACCTGGGGAATGAGTAATTGCCTCTAATTGAATCTCATCGCCGAAAAAGGCGATTATATCAGTGGTTAATTGTATACTTGGTGCTGGATGTAATACAATTTCTACATATGTCGTATCCTTACATCCGGTCACATCCGTTCCAATTATCATATAATTTGTACTTTGATTTGGCATTACTTCAGCTACATTTCCATTTACGAATACAACAGTGTTTGATGGTAACCACTGGTAAGTACTTGCTCCAGCTGCCCAAATAAAAGCGGTTTCTCCAGGACAAATAATAGTATCATTTCCCGCTGTTATAGACGCCTCAATCACATTTATCCAAACAGAATCTGGAACAGTGCCACATGCATTTGTAACCTCACAAAAATACCATTGATCAGCAGGTGGGTTAACAGTTACTGTTGTTCCTATCGTTGTATTAATATATGAATTTGGGCTCCATAAATATGTGTTTCCTCCACTAGCATTAATTGTTGCTGCGCCACCTTTGCACATATTAACTGTATCAGGAAGAACTGGAACTGGAGCATTGTAATAAACCGAAATAGTTACAGAATCCTCATTTACACAGCCATCAGGACTAGTAGATGTAACTAGGTAGGTTGTTGTAGCATCCGGCGTTGAAATTGGATTTGAAATAGTAGGATTATCTAAAAACGTTGGAGGATTCCAAACCACTGTTCCGTTTGTCTCGGCATCCAAAGGTACCGAACCTCCAATGCAGATACTAGTGTCTGGCGAAACAGATAATGAACTTTGAAAAACTTCAAGTGTTACAGGAACGGTTACCGAACCACAACTATCAGAAATGACTACCGAAAAAGTTGTTGTGGAGGTAATTGTTGCTACGGGATTTGAAATATTTGGGTTGTTCAATAAATTTGCCGGTGTCCAACTGTAGTTTACCCCTCCAAAAGCATCAAATTGATAACCATCACCGGGACAAATTGGACTTGATGGCTGAACAACTCCACCTTCAAAAGCTCCAATAAAAACTGTAATTGTAACTGAATCAGAACTAAAACATCCATTTGTATCATAAACGACTAAGGTTACATCGTAAATTCCCGGTTCGGTATATTGATAAATCGGCTCAAATTCAGTTGAAGAATTTCCATCACCAAAATCCCATAAATAAGCGTTCCCATTTGTACTGTTGTTCTGAAAATAAACCGATTGAGGAATACAAATTAGTGGTGCGGGTTGGGCTGCCGCAGCTTGAATGGTACTTAATTCAAATTTAAAAGTCGCCATATTGCAATTCGAACTGTTATTTGTGGGCGACCAACTTCCTGGCGTACTTGTAAAACCGTAATCATTTCCACCACAAGCGCCACATACTGCATGATAAATTCTACCAGATTTATCAAAACGACTTGTGCCACCATCCACATGATTATAACTACTGTTGGTACCTCCCATAAATGTTGCATACTTCAAAGCGCTTGCGTTCTGATCAAGAACCGCTATGTAAAAATTATTGCCATTAGTTGTTAATTGATACCCATCAGGCGTACATTGAAAACTACTGCTCGTTGAAAAGGTAGCTTGATTGTTTTGATTTAATATACCACCCCAACCAGCAAGATATATATCGTAACAATCGGAAACCAAAAATGCCGTTGGTGAAATTTCTACATGTCCGTGTGCAGCGCCAATCATTGTAGACCACGCAATTGTTTGTAAATCAGCTGAGTATTTTCTTACAAACTGTCCTGAATTTGGAGTGCCATAACAACCCGGAGAAACACCCCAATCAGATTCGGTTTGACCATAAACATACACGTAATTATCAATGTCTGTATCCACAAAATAGGTTTGGTCGTATTCATTCATCCCCATGTACGTCCCAGAAACAAATTGGCCGTTTGATTGATTCAATCGCAAGACATAACCATCAGAAATACCTCCATTAAAAGATAAATCATTTCCTGCTGACAATGGCAAAGACAGTGAAGATGTTCCTCCTGCTGCATATACAAATCCATTACTAGATATCGTCACTGAATTCCCTGTTTCAAGACCACTTCCTCCAAAAAAAGTACTCCAAGTTAATGCACTTAGCGAAGAGTTTAATCTAAAAATTACAGCATCTTGACCTCCATTAAGCGTTGATTGACTTGCCGAAACCGTAGGGAAATTTGAAGATGCCGTTGTACTTGAGATATAGACGTTTTGATTGTCATCTAGTATGATTTCTCCTCGAAATTGATCGCCATAATTGTAATGCAAGTTATTTGTATTCAACCCATCTGTATTTGTTCCTCCAACATAGGTCGATGATAATAAGGCTGTTCCATTTGCATTTAAACGAGCAACGTAAATATCTGCTCCATTAAATTCTAACGAATTTTCAATTTCATAGGGGCCACCATTGTGTGTATTATCGTAGGGTGCACCCGCCATTGGAAAGTTGGTAGATGAAGTTACCCCATATATGTATAATTCTCCATTTTGAGCGGATACAATTGAATGCGGAGTTTCATTTCCACTTCCTCCCAAATAGGTAGAATACAATATACTTGTTCCAGTTGTATTGTATTTGGTAATACCAACATCCATTGGAAAGGTCCCAGTACCAGAATTGTATGAAACATCATACGCGCCCGTTGACAATGGATAACCAGATCCAAAAACAATTCCACCACCAAATAAATTGCCATTGATATCAGGTGTAGCAGTGAATCCCCAGTTATCGGCCGTTGAACCCGTAAACGTAGAAAATGTTAGACTTGGATCAATTATTAACTTTTGATTGGCATTATAACCATTTGGGAATTGAAAACGAACTGTATCATTTTGTAACTGAAATAGACAAGCCACTTCAGACCTTTTCCCATTTTCATCTTCCGTCCACGCAATGGGTGCAGATTCTATTATTTCCCCAAATCGATGTTTCACAATCAATGAACCATCAGGAGAAAGTTTTACTGATTCAGCACCGGTTAAAACAAATTGTATCAATGAAGGATTCCCCTGAGGAAGAACCGTAAAGTTATATGTTAGCTGACCTTTTCTCGAATCGTAAACTAAATCAATATTTGGATAAAACTGTTTGTACTCGACCTCCCCAAAGGAATAAACTTCTGATTTCCATTTGGTAGGATCAGAACCTAAAATAAAATTGGAATAATGTGCCGATGAATTCGCCTCAAGTCGAGATGAATTTAAGTTTGCATTTAAAAATGTTTGCTTAATTACATGATAGGAAATACCGTTTTTTTCCTCTGAATGATGCTCGTGTTCACCGTGATTGTGAGACATGGCATCACTTAAGTAAAATGTCATTTGAGTATTTTCCAAATAAAGTTTACCCTGATTCAAATCTACATTGTAGAGAATTCGATCATCCCATTGCCCGCGATTGGGAGTCATCCAAACATCTTGACTCAAGCTATCAAGAGAAAGGAGCAATAAAATGATAAAACTTAATTTTTTCAATTGTTATTTGTCATGTAAATATACAACAATGTTACTACGTAAAAAACTCCATTTTTGTTGTGCGGTTGCCTCAAAAAAATTATCTCAGAAAATAATTAAGCTTAGCTAGATAAAAAAAAGAAGTTAAACTTAAAAATTCACTAGTAATTTACTGTTTTTTACAAGGGTAAATTTACCTCATCCTCCTAGTTTTGCTTTATATAATTTAAATTATATTTTTTCTTATATTATTATAAATCAATTACTTAATCATGAAGTCAAATTTACTTATTTTACTTTTCTTGGTATGCATAGGAAAGCCTTACGCACAACTACCCATTCGTCAACCTGGAGACACCAATACCTATGTCATTACAAAAACAAATGGAACAGAATATATCGGTAAAATTCTCTCAGATGATGGAAGAGAAATTCTTATACAAACGGAAAACCTTGGGAAAATTTATATTCCCAAAGCAGACGTTAGAAGTATCATTGCAATTAATGACGCAAAATCGGTTATACGAGGTGAATACCGTGCTTCGGGGCCATTCACAACGAGACATGCATTTACAACCAATGCCTTGCCCATAACCAAGGGAGAAAATTATGCTATGCTAAATTTGTACGGACCGGAAGTACATTTTGCGGTAACGAATCATCTAAACATTGGCATTATGTCGACTTGGTTGGCGAGTCCATTGGTTTTTGCATTGAAATATACAATTCCTACTGCTAATGAAAAAATTAATTTTTCCGTGGGAACCTTGATTGGAACATCCGGATACTTTAACAGTTTTGAGGGATATGGAGGTTTACATTTTGCCAATATGACATACGGAGATCGGAAAAATAACATTACTTTTAGTGCAGGATATGGATATTTATCAAACTTCAATCGAAATTTGAACAAAAGAATGCTTGTAGAACCAGGAACATATAGTTCATCGGATGGATATTCATTTTTATACAAGTACAAAGAATATTCTTCTAAAATATTGCTACAAGGACCAATAATATCGGTAGCTGCCATCCTAAAAGTTGGAGCAAAAGCAAGTTTTATTTTTGACTCCATGTTTGGAATGTTCTACAATGCTGATCGCTCTAATAATTTTGGAGATGTTGAAGTTATTAAAGAAGCTATACCACCGAATTTTTCAAATGGAATTTACCGACAAAAAGTAACGTTAAACCAAGAAGTTTATGCCTTGTTTTTAATGCCTGGAATGCGCTTTCAATTAAAAGAGAACAAAGCTTTTCAGGTTTCACTTGCCGGTGTAGCATTATTTGATCAGGGGGAGAATAATTCGCTCCCAATCCCGATGTGTACATGGTTTTACAAATTTTAAATCTGAATGAAAACAAGTATTCAAAGTCTCATTTTTCAGGAAATTAAATTCAAATTAGGAAATCAAGATTCGCTTGGTAATGCCCTTTCAGAAGTATTGCACATTAGCCCAGATGCCGTATATCGAAGATATCGAAATGAAACTCCTTTGAGTGCAAGTGAAATTCAGAAAATATGTAAGCATTATGGTATTTCTTTTGATAAACTTGCGGAAATAGGCACAGGAAAAGCTATGTTTGATTTTCCTCCACTAAACACCTATGATTTTAGTTTAGTAAGTTATTTGGAAGGAATAAGAGATCGTTTTATCCACCTGAAATCATTTTCAAATCCACAGATTTTATTGGCAATAAACAATGTACAGTTTTTTCAATTATTTAATTTCCCCCAACTCATTCGTTTTCGTTTATTCTTTTGGGCAAAAACACATTTGCAAATGTCAGATTATGCCAATCAAAAATTTGTTCATGAAAAGGCACCGGATCGTGTATTTGAATTAGGAAAAGAAATTTTACAATTGTACAATCATATTCCAACAGTTGAAATCTATGACCAAGAACTAATGCGTGGTTTTATGAGACAAATCTGGTATTACTACAAGGCCCACCTATTTGATGACCCAACATATGCGATATTTCTTTGCGAAAGAGCCTTGCTTTTTCTAGAACATTTAAAAGATCAAGCAGCCGTAGGAAAAAAATTTATTTACGGAACCACCCCTCCTGCCGATGGGAACTCATTTCAAATGTATATTAATGAAACCATAAATTCAGAAGCGACTTTTTACTACGAGACGAATGAGACAAAAGGATTGTTTATCTCGCACAATATTATGAATTACCTCCACACAACGGATAAAAATTACGTTTTGGATACCAAACAAATATTGGACAAACAATTAGCAAATTCAAGTTTGATAAGTCAAGTAAACGAAAAAGAGCGAAATAATTATTTCTACGATTTGGAAAAAATGATTCGATCATTTAAAACAAGAATTGAAGCAGATATCGCATTTGAGTAATTATTTATGAGTTGCGAATTTCGCAAATAAAGATTCTCTACTTTCAAAAAACAGTTTCTTCACTTTTGTTTTTTACAAGAACTTTGTATCATAAAATTAAAAATTATGAAAACACAAAGTTTCTTTTTTATCCTACTATCATTAATAGTTAGTTCAAAATTCATTGCACAAGCAACAGACCCTAATCAGACTATTGCAGTTGCAAATCCAAATGTAACATCCCTGACAGTAAAAGCAGAATCAGCTGCGCGAATGATGAGACTCGAATTAATCAAACTCAATAAATACAAAGTTTATGATGAATTTGATATGGCCGATGTTATTAAATCAAATCCGGAATATTCGAAAGAATGTTTTGGTCAAAATTGTTTAGTTAAGCTCGGTAATTCATTGAATACAGATTATGTAATGTGTGGAAGTTTAGATTTGTTGGGTAATAAAATTGCCATCACATTAAAAATAATTGATGTAAAGAATAAAACAATTTATAAATCTGCTGTGCGTGAATTTGACAACCAAGAAATGGAGGTACAACGCATGATTGAAATCTTATTAAAAGAGATGCATGGTGTTACAACTGATAAAATGTTAGTAGATCGTTTGGCATTCAAAAACGACGTTATAACATCAAATAACTTGGGAAAAATAAACAATTCAGGTCCGCGTATTGGAGCAGCTGGATTGGTTGGTTCAATTTATGAATTTGCAACAAGACCTGAGGATCAAGGTGGAATTGGAATTGCTCCATTTGTTAGTATGATTGGATATCAATTGGAAGGGCAATATGTTGGGACAGAAAACTTTTCAGCCTTGGTTGAGGGTGTATTTAATATTTCAGGACTTGAACAAGGACAATTTATTCCTTCATTCATCTTTATGAACGGTTTTAGATTTGGTAAGGGAAATTGGGAATTGGCTTTTGGTCCTGGATTTGGTTTGAAGCAAGTTTCAAATGGTTTCTTTGATACTGAAAACAAATTTGGGTCAGACAGTCGTTATTTTTCCTCTTCTGATTGGGACACCTATGCTTACGAAACATACAAGGATGATCCTCAATACTATTCTAATGGAGATCCATTGACAGGGTTATTCACAGCACCAACTCCTTCTGATGTTTCAGGAGTATCAACCTACGACTTTTCATCATCTCATTTTGATAAGAGAGGGGTTACTAAATTGAATACTTCTTTTGTATTTGCTGTTGGAAGAACCTTCAAAGCAGGAGCATTAAACATACCGGTTAATTTATTCTACTCTTCACAAAAAGGGGGTGGTTATGCCGGATTCAACGTAGGATTTAATGTAGTTAAGAGCAAAAAGCAACTTAATAAATTTGAATAATAATTCATAATGATCGGTAGAGAAGCTCTCTGGAATTATCGTATTCTGGGGGGCTTTTTTAGTTTATTTATTTTTTCAATAAGCCTTTAACAAATTGAAAAATACGTTCTCTAAAAAGAAACATCAATATCAAATAAGGAATTGTCATGAGATACAAAATACCTGTATTTATGGTGCTGCCAAATGAACTTTCATCAACTTCTGCTCCTTGCTCCGCTAACATTTTACATTGAGAACACCCTTGAGCAAAATAATCTGTCGTTATAATAACAAACGAAATAAGCAGGAAAAGCACCAAACGAATTTTCATGTCGATAAAATATGTATCAAAATTAACTAGAAATTACAGTATCATCAACAAAAACGGTATTTTTGTTCAACTTTTATTTCATGAATCGATTAATATTTATTTTTTCTCTTTTTCTTTCCCTTCTACTTTATTCAAGTTGTGGAGAAACGAACAAAAAAGCCACGTCTAAAAACGAGAATTTAGACAGCCTTTTAGCTAAGGATCCAAACAATGTTGGATTGCTGGTTAAACGAGGAAACTTGATGCTCGATTCTTTTCTTTTGAAATACAACAAGAAATTTTTTGAAATAGCAAAACCTGATGCCACTAAGGCGTTTCGTCTGGATAGTTCACGCATTGACACCCGCCTTTTATACGCTGATGTCCTTGCCAATGATCCTGAAAGAACAGTTACTGATGTTTCTCGTTCACAGTATCACTATTCATTTATTGTGAAAAAACAACCAAAAAATGTAAAGGCACTTGTCGGACTTTCCTCCACTTACGCTTATTTTGCTGACTTTCAAACTGCCCTACAATACGTTGATCAAGCTCTAAAAATAAACCCAAAGTACCGTGATGCTT
The DNA here is from genome assembly GCA_044361535.1 of Crocinitomicaceae bacterium. Taxonomy (GTDB): domain Bacteria; phylum Bacteroidota; class Bacteroidia; order Flavobacteriales_D; family Crocinitomicaceae; genus UBA952. The sequence continues at coordinate 46,382 of JBIKIQ010000005.1, read as the reverse complement.
ATGTGATGAAGGGAACAATTTTCCTCATGCAAAACAATCGTAAATTAGCTATATCCTCCTACGAAACTGCAGTTCAACAAGACCCAACATTCGAATTAGCTTATTTGCGACTTGGTCAACTATACACAGAGGATGAAAAATACGAAATTGCCATTGAAAAATTTAGAAATGCTGTTGCCTTAAATCCAAAATTAGCAGATGCAATTTATGGAGTAGCCTACTGCGATCAACTGCTTGAAAGGTATAAGGAAGCGGAGATGGGTTACCACAAGTTAATGAAAGTGGATGGGAAATACCACTTAGGGTGGTTTAACATAGGCTATATCAAACAATTTCACACTGAAAATCAATTAGATAGTGCAATTATTTATTATCAAATGGCTACCGACATTCAACCTGAATTTGTTAAAGCATGGCACAATATCGGGCTTTGCTACGAGGATAAAAATGACCGTACAAGAGCGTTACAATCGTATGCTAAAGCACTAAAGCACAATCCAAATTTTGAATTGACCAAGGAGCGCGTAGCCGCTTTGAAGTGATGAATAAACGAACTACTTTTTTTATTCAATTAATTGGAGAATTGGTAATTCCCTTATTGGGTTATTTTTTTTGGGACTGGTCCTTATTGTTTATTCTTTTATTTTACTTGATTGAAAATTTATTTTTTTCCTATTTTCGAATTGAAACTATTCGAGTGATAAAAAAAACAGTTTTAAAAACGGAACAAAAAAGAGAATATCAAGATTTAGTTAAATCATTCTTTCTCTGGCTGATCGAATTTATTTTGGTGCATATTTTCATAATGCTTATCTATCCCAATCAATCTTTTACAACAGAATGGATTAACTTTTTCATGTATCAAGACCTAGGAATTCCACAAGGAATTATTTTGCTCCCATTGATCTATTTCTCCTCTCAAATGAAAAAGAAACAAGACGTTATTTTAACCATTCGAAATATGAAATCAGTTGATGAACTTATTCTTCTAAAAGTAAACTTCAAGCAGTCGTGGGTTTCAATAGCTATATGGGGAGTTTTAATCGGTGTGAACTATTTTGTCTCGCTGCATGAACTTATAAATTTATCCTTTGTTATTATACTTTTAATTGCTCGTGGACTTCAAAAAGATTGAAGTATACTTATTAACCGAGAAATATGAAAAAAGAAAAATGGATTTTGTAAATTCATTCGTATTTAGCCGTATTTTTACAAAAAGATATTATGCAACATCAAAATGTTCGATTTACTGGAACTCAAAATACTGAGTTTTATAAAGTTTTGAGATCTCGGGTGAATGGTTATTTCAAAGAAAAAAACATCTCTCGACATGCCAATACAAATATGGTAATCAAAACAATAGTAATGCTTTCTGTATATCTAGTGCCTTTCATTCTTTTGTTTATTCTTGATTATTCTCCGTGGTTATTTATTCTTCTTTGGAGTATCACAGGGGTTGGTATGGCCGGCGTTGGTTTATCGGTTATGCACGATGCAAACCATGGAGCATATTCTAAAATTGAATGGGTTAATACTTTGATTGGAAAAGTTATGGTATTATTGGGAGGAAGTGATGTTAATTGGCGAATTCAACACAACGTTTTACACCACACCTATACGAATGTTACAGATATGGATGAAGACATTAAGCCACCTGCATTTATCCTGCGTTTTTCTCCTCACACAAAACGCAATAAACTTCACAGATTCCAGCATGTTTATGCTTGGTTTTTCTATGGATTAATGACGATGATGTGGTCAACTACGAAAGATTTCCAACAAGCTATTAGGTATAAAAAGAAAGGCTTAATTGAAACTCAAAAAATTACGTTTGGAAGACATTTAACAAATCTGATTTTTAGCAAAATAGCTTACATGACAATTTTTATTGTCCTTCCATTAGTTTTTTCCGATGCGCCATGGTACATTTCAATTATTGGTTGGTCGATAATGCAGTTTATATGTGGACTCATATTAGCAGCTATTTTTCAGCCTGCTCACGTTGTTCCAAGTTCAGATTATCCACTACCTGACGAATCTGGAAATGTTGACGCAGATTGGGCTGTAAATCAACTTTACAACACTGCCAACTTCGCGCCAAAAGACCCTATTTTAACATGGTATGTAGGGGGGTTAAACTATCAAGTAGAACATCATTTGTTTCCAAATATTTGCCACGTACATTATCCAAAATTATCTAAAATTGTTCGTGAAACTGCTTCAGAATTTAACCTGCCTTATCATTCTTATGAAACATTTGTTGGCGCATTGATTGGTCATTCCAAAATGCTTTATAATTTGGGCAAATACGATAATGCACCTGCACTTCATTAAATGAATTTCGAGAGTATATATACTCATTGCATTTCAAAATCCTTTTCTCAGGAAGACTATCCTTTCGATAAAAACACCCTTGTTTTCAAAGTAGGTGGTAAAATCTTTTTAATTATTGACAGTGATAATCCAGTTGCCATCAATGTTAAATGTGATCCAGAAAAAGCCATTGACTTGAGGGAACAATATGATGGAATAAAGCCAGGATTTCACATGAATAAGAAGCATTGGATAACAATTGACTTGTACGCCGGGATTTCTGAAAATATAATTCTAAAATGCATCAACGAATCCTATGAATTGGTGTATAATTCACTATCTAAGAAGCAGAAAGAAAATTTAGAAGAAGATAAAATGAACTTTTAAATTTCCATATTGTCGATTAGCCTAACCTCACCACAATAAGCTGCAATAGAAACGGTCATAAATTCACTCCAATTAACTTCCAAAATTTCAAGCGTGGTTGAATCGCAAATCTCGAGATATTCAAGTTTTAAATTACCCTTATTAAAATAGGAAATCGCTGACTTTTTCAATTCGGCAGGACTAATAAATGCATTGCAATTTAACCTTGCATAATTCAATGTTTTATAAACTATCAATGCTTCTATTTTTTCAGAATCACTTAGCCTCATATTTCTGCTGCTTTTTGCCAGACCCGATTCGTCCCTAACCGTTTCACAAGCTACAATATGTATAGGGAACTCTAAGGCTTTTGTCATTTTTTTGATGATAGCCAATTGTTGAAAATCTTTTTGACCAAAATAAGCGCGGGTTGGCTTAATTAATTGAAAGAAATTATGAACAACATGAACAACACCTTGAAAATGACCAGGTCGAAATTCTCCTTCCAGAATTGTATCCATGCCTTGTAAATCAACACCCTCGAAACCATCATTTTCAGGATAAATTTCTGATGGTTCAGGAACAAAAACAATGCAATTCGAAAATTCAGCCAATAAGCACAAATCGCTATCCAAGGTTCTTGGATACTTTTGAAGATCTTCCTTGTTGTTAAACTGTGTTGGATTCACAAAAATACTGACTACAACCAACTGATTTTCAATGCAAGCCTTTTTTACCAATTGAATATGACCCGAATGCAATGCTCCCATAGTCGGAACAAATCCGACCTCAACGGAACCATTTATTGAAGAATGTTCTACTTCATCTAATAAACTTTTCGCTGTATAGCAAACTGTATTCTTTTTCAATTTTATCTAAATTGGACACAAAACTAGGTCTTTTTTTGAAGATCCGTATTTTTTTCGTAATTTAGCACTCTTAATTAGCACTTTATAATTGCATGGAAAAAAAGAAGATTCTTTTTATTTCCCAGGAAATATTCCCGTTTTTACCTAAATCTGAGATTTCTAACACTTCAAGGCGACTTCCTCAAGTAATACAAGAGGCTGGAAAAGAAATTCGCGTATTTATGCCTCGCTTTGGCTGTATTAATGAACGAAGACATCAATTGCATGAGGTTATTAGACTTTCAGGCCAGAACCTAACGATTGACGATCACGATCATCCACTGATCATAAAAGTTGCATCTGTAGCCCCAGCAAGAATGCAAGTTTATTTTATTGATAACGATGAGTTTTTTCGTCGAAAAGGAGCGCTAGGTGAAGAAGAAGGGCAATATTATGCTGACAACGATGAGCGTTCAATTTTTTTCTGCAGAGGGGTATTAGAGACAGTCAAAAAATTAGGTTGGCAGCCAGATATCATTCACTGTAATGGTTGGTTAACGTCTATGATGGCACTTTACATAAAGTACGTTTACAACAAAGATCCACATTTCGCAAATACGAAAGTTGTATATAACTTGTACGATGAAGTTTTCTCATCTCCATGGGATAGCAGACTTCCTGAAAAATTAATGTTTGATGGAATTCCACAAGAAGTAGCTTCAAAATTCGCTGATACTTCGTGCTTAGGAATTACCAAAGCTCTATCTGAATACATTGATGGTTTGTGTATTGGGTCTGAAAGGATTTCCAATGAACTTACAGATGTTTTTACATCGGCTTCTTGTCCAAAATTAGGCTTTATTCCTGAGGAAAACCAAGGCAAGGAATTATCCGCTTTTTTTGATAAAATTATTGATGAGTCGATCTTAGCCTAATTAAGAGATGAGGAAGTTTAATACGTTTTTCTTTACTCAAATTTTGTTTTTAGTGTCGATATTAAGCATGATTTCTTCGTGCAACAAAAAAGATTCTTCGGTCGGCATAGGTACAATTGATGAAAATGATATATTGAATGGAATTACTGTTGATACGTTCGACTTAATTACCTATACAGTCGAAGAAGATTCTTTAATCACGGACAATGGTCCAAATGGTCTACTAGGAAGTTACAATGACCCTAAATTTGGAACATTTAACGCTTCAATATATACCCAAGTTAGTATTGCTACTATTAACCCAAATTTCGGAAATGTTTCTTCAATTATTATGGACTCCGTGGTACTCGCTCTAGAATATGCAGGGTATTATGGAGATCAAAGTATGCAAACGTTTGAAGTATATGAACTGAATGAAGATTTAGATATTGATTCGACCTACTATTCCTTTTCAACGAAAGCTATTAAATCAACAAACCTTGTTCCTTTCGGAAAAGGATCTATAACACCAAGACCGACGGAAAAAACAATTGTAGGTGGCGATACTGTTGAAGCCCAATTGAGAATTCATCTAGATACCAATTTTGCAAAAGCCTTAATTCAAGAGGCGGTAAGTGGAAGCGCTACGTTTGCGAGCAACGAGAATTTTGTGAATTTTTTCAAAGGAATCCATATTAAAACAAATAATGGATTTCAAGGACCAGGTGTGGGAGCTGCATTGTACGTAAAATTAAACGATCCATCTTCGAAGATTACAATGTATTTCCGCCAAGATGGAATATTTAAAACATTTGATTTGTTGCTAAATGCAAGTTGTGCTGACTTTACTCATGTGGACATTAACTCTTCAGGTACAGCTGTAGAAAATGTGGTACAGAATAATTCCTTGGGGAAAACTGAATTCTATGCGCAAGCATTGAAGCATCGCGCGATTGTAAAAATACCTGGGCTTAATAATCTTCCTCAGAAAACAATTATCCATAAGGCTGAATTGAGTTTGCCTATTCAATATCAAACTGGTTACAGATACAAACCTGGTGTTGGGGTTTCTGTGTCTACGAAGGTAAAAAGCACTGATAATTTCTTTACTAGTTTGTCAACTCTGGGTGAATACAATGACTTGAAAAAAATGTTCTCGGTTGACATTCGTGATTATGCACAATCGATTGTAGCTGGGGATTTGGAAAATACAGGGTTGGTAATTTCTCCAAGATTTTTTATAAATTCGGCGGAGAGAATTGTTTTTAATGGTTTGAATACCACAAATAAAGTGAAACCTAAATTAATCCTTACCTATACAACTTATTAATTTATGTGCGGAATTGTAGCTTATATTGGAAAAAAAGAAGCGTTTCCAATTGTATTAAAAGGTCTGAAAAGACTTGAATATCGCGGGTATGATAGTGCTGGAGTAGCTCTTCTCTCAAATGGTGAACTTTCCGTACATAAAAAAGCGGGGAAAGTATCTAATTTGGAAGACCATGCAAAACAACATAATGTTTCCGGTCATGCTGGAATTGGACATACACGTTGGGCTACACATGGGGCTCCAAATGACATCAATGCTCATCCCCATGTTTCAATGGATGGATCACTCGCTCTTATTCATAATGGAATAATTGAAAATTACGATTCCCTTCGCAAAGAATTGATGAGCCAGGGCTATGTATTCAAAAGTGAAACTGATACGGAGGTTTTAGTTCATCTTATTGACAACATTAGTAAAAAAGAGAACGTTTGGTTTGGCGAAGCTCTACGTATAGCGCTTCATTATGTTATTGGAGCCTATGCAATAGTTGCTATTTCCAAAGATCATCCAAATCGATTGGTTGCTGCTAGAAAAAGTAGTCCTCTCGTAGTTGGAATAGGTACTGAAGGTGATTTTTATTTAGCTTCTGATGCAACTCCAATCGTTGAATACACGAAACAAGTTGTTTATCTTGATGATGAGGAAATTGCCGTAATAGATCTTGCTGAAGGATTAAAACTATACAACATTGGAGACCAACAAAAAACTCCGTATATCCAACAATTAGAACTCGAATTAGAAGCCTTAGAAAAAGGTGGCTACGAGCATTTTATGTTGAAAGAAATTTACGAGCAACCACGGTCTATACTTGATTGTTTCAGAGGAAGATTAAATACAGATGAAGGATGGGTTTCATTACGTGGAATTCGTGAGTATGAGGATAAAATGATTCAAGCAAATCGCTTGATAATTGTAGCATGTGGTACTTCATGGCATGCAGGTTTAGTTGGAGAATATCTCATTGAAGATTTAGCTAGAATAAATGTAGAAGTGGAATATGCCAGCGAATTCAGATACCGCAATCCGATAATCAACGAAAATGACGTTGTTATTGCTATTTCTCAATCAGGTGAAACAGCAGATACGCTTGCTGCACTGGAATTGGCAAAATCAAAAGGAGCAACCATACTTGGCGTTTGTAATGTTGTAGGATCTTCCATTTCTCGTGTAACAGATGCTGGTTCATATACGCATGCCGGGCCTGAAATTGGCGTTGCTTCAACCAAAGCATTTACCGCTCAAGTAACCATACTTACCTTAATGGCTTTGACTTTAGCTCATAAAAAAGGAACGATTACAAAAACAGCTTTACACACTTTATTAGCTGAGCTGGAGGCTATTCCAAATAAAGTAAAACGAGTTTTGGAAAGTAATGCTCACATTGAAAAAATTGCTTCACAATACAAAGATGTTTCAAATGCACTTTACCTTGGAAGAGGCAGTTCATTCCCTGTAGCATTAGAAGGTGCATTAAAATTAAAAGAGATTTCATACATTCATGCTGAGGGTTATCCAGCCGCTGAAATGAAACATGGTCCTATCGCTTTGATTGATGAAAACATGCCTGTTTTTGTTATTGCCACTCAAGGGAATTCCTATGAAAAGGTGGTTTCAAACATTCAAGAGGTTAAAGCACGAAAAGGAAAAATAATTGCCATAGTAACGGAAGGAGATGTTCATGTTCGAGAAATTGCGGACGAGGTAATTGAAATTCCTGAAACGAATGAGTTCCTTGTGCCCCTATTGGCTACAATTCCACTTCAATTATTATCCTATCACATTGCAGTGATGCGTGGTTGTAATGTTGACCAACCTCGAAATTTGGCAAAATCGGTTACGGTAGAATAAATTTAATTTTTTCTACTTATTGATAACTGGAATTGTTATCACCTCATTGTTTTTGGTTATTCTGACAAAGTAAGTACCTTGTAATAAGTGAGAAATATCAATTTGTTTTGATATTTCATCACCACTTAATTTCAAAACCAATCGATTAGAGCAATCTATAATTTCTATTCCTTGCATATTTGACCAATCGGTTAATTGGATGGATTGTGTCGCGGGATTGGGATAAATTCTAATTTCATTTGATTGAAGAATCGTCTGATCAACATTAAAATTCTCAAAATAGCTTGTAAAATCAAAATGAAATAATTTTGGCGAAACAGTAATAAAACTTGACGTAATTTTTTCAGCAGTAATAAAACCGGATGTTGAGCTTTCAAATGCGATTCCTTCAGTTTGAGAAACAGTCAACATATTACCAATTTCGATGCGACGTTTATTACCCGTGAAAAAATGGGTTTGATTATAATCAAAAAGCAAATAAACAAAACTTGTGTAGAAATTGGATCCGTTATTTTTATATCCCAACAATAGAACTCTTCCAGTAGTTGTATCCATCGTAGCATCTGTAATTAAACCATCGACAAATAAACTATCTTGAAGTTGTGCTTGAACTGAATCTTCATTATTCAGTGGTATTACATAATGCTTGGTGTATAGATTTTCCCATCCTTTAGTAAATAAATGCAAGGAATCACGATAGAAGAAAAATGCCTCGCAATCAAAATTATTTTGATTCACAGCAGTTGTAAAATTTAATTGGTCTGAGTATGAAAAGTGAATTTTACTTGGTTGAACTGTATCTAAATTTTGAAGTGCATTTTTATTTAATTGAAGAATGTGTAAATCCGTTCGATTTCCCCCATTATTTCCAAAATCACCAATATAAACAGTACTTTCACTTTGGCCTATTGCTTCCCAATCCATGTTTTGAGTTGAATCTACATGAACAGTTCGAACTATATTTCCTTGAAGCCCTAATTCCTGAATTTTAGTTCCATTACCACCATCATTAATTGAAAAAATTCGTGAATTTGAATAAATGAAACCAGAGTTTTCATCCAGGGATCCGGTTAAATTAGCGATTAATTGCAAAGAATAAGTGGTAACGGTGTAGATACACGATCCGTCATTTACTAAGGCATTATTATCATAGTTTTGTGCTTGCGGATCCGTGCAACCATTTTGAGCACTTAACCCCACACTAGAAAGTAGTAAATAAAAAAAACCAAAATAGGTAAGTAATCCCTTTTTCATTTGCTTTCAATTAATATTTTACTAAATTCGCATTAAATATTTGAACCATGAAAAAACTAGCAATTTTCTTTTTAGCATTCACGTTGGGTGCTGGAATCTCTTCTTGTAAAAAGAAAGGCTGTACAGACAGTGCAGCAACAAATTACAACAGTAAAGCCAAAAAAGATGATGGAAGTTGTCTTTACAAGCCGATTCTTAACTTAATTGGTGGCGATACTACGATTTCTGTTGGAACAACATACACTGATCCAGGAGCAACTGCAGTAAATAAGGATGGAAGTTCAGTAACTGTTACAACAACGGGACAAGTTAATACAACCTCAACAGGTGTTAATTATTTGAACTATTCTGCAACAAATGCTAATGGCACAACTACGGCACAGAGAACCATAAATGTTGTAATTGGTCAAGACAACTGGCTTGTAACATGGGATGTTACTAGTAACTGCGGTACAACTTCATTTCCTTTAGCCGGATCACCAACGATTACAGCTGGAGCTACCGAAAATGATCTCATTATTGATGGTATGTTTACATTAGTTGGCGGGACTGCAAACGCAACAATTAATGGTGCTTCTATTACTATTCCTGAGCAAACGATTAACATTACAGCAGGAAATATTACCTTTTCAGGAGTTGGTACAATGAATCCAGAAGGTACAATTATAAACATAACGTACACCTATGTAAATACGACCCCTTTAATCGGAGGTTCTGATACTTGTACAGCAACTTATATTAAACAGTAATTTTTTAAGAACAAAATTTTGAAGGCGAGCATTTGTTCGCCTTTTTTGTTTTATTTGATGTAACCAATTCATTCGCGAAACAGTAATAAACTCTATGGATATTCTCAAAGCACTTCATATTATTTTTATGGTAAGCTGGTTTGCCGGATTGTTCTATATGGTCCGTCTTTTCATTTACCATGTAGAGGCTCAAACAAAGGAAGTAACCGAACGGGATATTTTATCGCGACAATTCTTAATAATGGAAAAAAAATTGTGGTGGATAATTACAACCCCAGCAATGATACTTACTGTTGCTTTTGGTATTTGGATGTTGACCTTAAATTGGGAATACTATAAAATTTCTGGATGGATGCATATAAAACTGGGATTTGTCTTTTTACTAATCATCTATCATTTTATTTGCCAAAAAATATTGTCCCAATTTATAAAAAATGAATTCAAATGGAGATCAACGCAATTGAGAATTTGGAATGAAGTAGCTACTTTATTTCTAGTAAGTATTGTTTTTCTTGTTGTTCTAAAAAATAGTTTCAATTGGATCAACGGAGTTATCGGATTTTTTGGCGTTGGAATAGCCTTAATGATTGCCATAAAATGGTATAAAAGATTGCGTAAATCTTAAAATAAAATTTCCATCTTTTCTTTATACTTTTATTTTTTCAGGGTGTTTATCATTCAAAAACAGGAATGATATAAAAATTATTGCTCCGTTTTAAACAATTGTTTAAAATCTCTGTTTATATTTGCACTGACAAATTATTTATGCCCAAGGATAAACAAGCGGAAGAGAAAATAAAAGCTGCAGCTAAGCGGGTTTTTGTTTCAAAAGGCTTCTCTGGCTGTACCTCACGTGAAATAGCAAAAGAGGCCGGAACTAACGTTGCTTTGGTAAATTATTATTTTCGTTCTAAAAACCAACTTTTTCTCCTAATCTATCAATCAGTTACAGAAGACTTTTTCCTGTCAATGGTAGATGTTTTTTCTTCGAAATTAAGTCTAAAAGATAAAGTGAGTGAATTAATTGAGCGGGAATTTGAATTCTTAGGCCGACATCCAGAGATCCCAGTATTTGTTATCAACGAGATGGAGCGAAATAAAAATGCTGGTATAGAACCTCATGTAATTCTATCAAAATTAAGCACAACAGGTATCTTTCAAGAAGCAATAGAAGCGCAAGAAAAAGGGACGATGAGAAAAGTTGATTTGGTAAGTATTATCATGCTAATCATGTCTAATTGTCAACATCCATTTATGGCAAGATTGCTTAATCAACAATTGAACGGTCTATCTCATGAACAATACAAAGAACAGCTTTCTAGACACAAAGAAGTGGTTAAAGAAATGCTGTTAAATTATTTATTTCCTACAAACGATTAACCTATGAGCCATACTATTCCTATAAAATTGTTTTTCGTTCTACTATTCGGTTTTTTATCAAGTGAAGCGTTTAGCCAAATTTATAGTCTTCAACAACTCCTTCAAATTTCCGACACAGCTAATCCAAGTGTTAGAAATGCTAAACTTGATATTGAAATTAATGGTAAACAAAAAAATGCGTATTTAGCTGCTCGCTTTCCAAAGGTTACCGCCACGGGTGATTACAGATACAATGCTTTAATTCCAGGACAAGTTGTTCCAGCGGCTTTCTTTGGCGGACAACCCGGCACCTACTCTACCGTTAAATTTGGAGTTCCATACAACCTTGGAAATACCATTCAACTTACTCAAATAATTTATAACTCACAATTGGATTATGGACTCGCTGTTCTTGATATTAATAAAAAAATAGTTGACCTTCAATTGAAGTTAACTCAAGATGAAATTAAATATCAAATTGCCAGTGCTTACTTTAACTTACAAGCATTAAACAAACAAAAAGCATTCATTGATAGCAATATTCAGAATCTTGACAAACTCATTCTGAATATGAATGCTATGGTTAAACAAGGTCTACTGACGCCTTTAGAAATTGACAAGCTTACCTTAAATAAACTCTCGCTCCAAAATGCGATTCAGAACATTGAATCAAGCAAGGTGCAAGTGGAAGATGCGTTATGCATACTTACTGGAATTCCTGTTAAAAATCGCATTTCAATACTTTCAGATGAACTTATTGAAAAAACGATTTTGGTTGACACAACAACTGTTTATCGACCTCAACTAGACTTGTTAGACGCACAAAAACAAATGAATTTAGAAGAAAACAAAGGGAATAAAATGGCTTATTTGCCAAATCTATCCTTTTATGCTGCTTATAACTATACTTACAACTTGAAGCCTGAAGATAACTTTAGAACAGGTATTGAATCTGCATTTATTGGATTGCGATTAGATTGGACGCTTTTCGATGGATTAGAAAAACACTACAAGCAAAAAATGAACATACTCAATCGTGAAAAGCTTGAAAATCAAGAATTATACTTGAAACAACAATTAGATCAAAGCACACTGAATGCGCGGAGAGAAATTGACAATCAATCAAATGCCTTACGTCTTAATAAAGATCAATTGGAATTGTCTCAAAAAGTTTATCGTCAAACTGAGAATTTATTCAAGCAGGGCACAATTAGCACGAATGATTTAATTCAAGCTGACAATGGAGTTCAACAAGCACAAAGCAACCTTATTAGCACTTACGTAAAACTAAGACAAGCAGAAATTCAATATCTTAAATCAATAGGCAACATAAAATAAAAAAAGCATGAAGAGAGTTATAATTGTAAGTATTATTGGAATAGCATTAATTGTAATAACAATAATCACATTATTTGGAAATAAGGAAAAGGCGGCTGCTAAAATTTATATACATGATGTTAATGCCTCTGTACTCGTTGAAACAACTAAGCCTCAACTCCATACATTTGATAGTCAATTTTCCTATTTAGGTACTTTCGAACCAAATAAACAAGCAATGGTTAGCTCCGAAGGACAAGGGAAAGTTCTTACGGTTGATTTTGAAGAAGGCGATGTAGTGAAAAAAGGAAGTGTATTAGCTAGATTAGACGATGAAATGCTAAGGCTTCAATTGCAAACGATTGAACTTAATTTGGAAGGACAACGCAAAGACGAAAAGCGCTACAGGATTTTAGCTGAACAAAATGCAGCACCTGACATTCAACTCGAAAAAATAGAGCTAGCAATCAAAGGATTAGAAATTCAAAAAGCACAAATATTAAAACAAATTAAAGGATGTACGATAATTTCTCCTTTCAACGGTATAATTACTAAAAAAATGATTGATTTGGGTTCTGTAATAGGTGCTGGAACCCCGGTAGCGGAAATCACAGATATTTCAATGTTAAAACTAGCAATTAACATTCCTGAACGCGATATTAATAAGTTTAAAGAAGGACAAAAAGTAGATGTTACAGCAGATACAAAGCCAGACGAAATTATAAGTGGTACTATCAAAACAATTTCTCCCCAGGCAGATAAAACACACAACATTAAGGTACAAATTGAAATTAAAAACAATACAAATGAATTGAAATCCGGGATGTTTGCTACTGCAAATATGTCTAGTGGAACTAGCATCAATGCCCTATCAATTCCAAGAAAAACGCTTGTAGGTTCAACCAAAAGTCCTCAGGTATATGTTGTGAAAAATGGAAAAGCTATTTTAACATCCTTTAATGCAGGAACTGTGGATAGCGATTTTATCGAGGTAGTCTCCGGAATTACTGAAACCGATAAGGTAGTGACCAAAGGTCAAGTCAATTTGAAGAATAACTCAAATGTTAAAATTAAATAGCCAAATTTCAGATGACACTGACCGAATTATCCATTAAACGTCCTTCATTCATCATCGTAATCTTTACGATACTAATTGGTGGAGGATTAATCAGTTACAATCAGTTAAGCTATGAGCTTTTACCTGATTTCTCTCCTCCAATTTTAACAGTAACCACAACCTATCCTGGTGCATCGCCCTCAACCGTTGAAAATCAGGTGTCAAAACCCTTAGAGGATGCCTTAAGTGGTTTGGAAAATATTGCTGAAGTTACCTCATTTTCTCTTGATAATGCGTCTGTTGTCCTTCTAGAATTCAAACCTTCAGCCAATATGGATGAGGCGCTTCAAGATGCCCAACGGAAAATTAATAACGTTCAAAATAAATTACCATCAAGTGCTCAAAAACCAATTTTGGCAAAAATTGAACCCAATGCAGCTCCAGTACTTCAAGTAAGTGCCATTGCACCAAATATGTCTGACAAGGATTTCATGCAGTTGATGGACAATCAGATTTTACCTTCCATTAAACAAACAAAAGGTGTTGCCGAAGTTCAAGTAATTGGGGGTGAAAAAAGAGAATTTAAAATAGACATTGATGCCGATAAGTTAAAGGCATTTGGTTTGACTTTAGCCAATGTAAATCAATCCGTTTCTGCAGCAAATGTTGATTTTCCCACAGGAAAGGTCAAAAATGAAAGCGAACAAATGACTGTTCGTCTATCTGGGAAATTTAAGTCTGTTCAGGAATTAGGAGAACATATTTTGATTTCCAATAACAATTCACTAGTTCGCTTAAAAGATGTGGCGAGTATTTCAGATTCTAAGCAAGATCAAATTGCCATTAGCCGCTACAACGGTGAAAATGGGGTCGGTTTGCGAATCATGAAACAAAGCGATGCAAACGCAGTTGACATGTCGAATGCCACCAAAGAGAGATTTAAACAAATTGAAGAAAAATACAAAAAGGAGGGTGTCAAATTCACAGTTGCCACAGATACCTCCATTCCAACCATAAGCTCTGTAAATGCAGTAATTCACGATTTGGAGCTTGCAATTATTTTGGTAGCTGCAGTTATGTTGCTTTTTCTTCATAGCCTTAGAAATGCTTTCATCGTTTTAATTTCTATTCCTGCATCCCTTATTTCAACTTTCATTGTCATGTATCTTTTAGGATACACATTGAATTTAATGACGTTATTGGCCATGTCCTTAGTAATTGGAATTCTTGTGGATGACTCAATTGTGGTCTTGGAAAACATCTATCGTCACCTTCAAATGGGTAAAAATCGGCGTCAAGCTGCTTTAGACGGAAGAAATGAAATTGGATTTACAGCATTAGCCATTACATTAGTTGATGTTGTTGTATTCTCTCCTGTAATTTTCATTGAAGGTGTAATCTCAGATATTCTTCGTCAGTTTTCAGTTGTAGTTGTGGTATCAACATTGATGTCTTTATTTGTTTGTTTCACCTTAACGCCTTGGTTAGCTTCACGATTTGCAAAAGAAGTTAAGTTAAATCCAAAAAATCCTTTTCAAGCTATTTTGCTTTGGTTTGAGCGACGCGTTACTATTTTTACTGAATCATACGTTAGCTTGGTCGCTTGGTCGCTAAGGCATAAAATAATAATGGGTATTGCCATCATCGTTTTATTTGTCGCAAGTATGGCATCCATGGGATTAGGAATTGTAGGGCAAGAATTTGTTGCTCAAGGGGATCAAGGAAAATTCATGATCAAATTAAAATACGATAAAAGCACCACTTTTGAAGAAAATAATGCCACTACCTTAGAAATTGAACAGCTTATTCTTGCACAAAAAGAGGTAGTTGATATCGTTTTTTCAAACATTGGTGGGCCTAGTTCTGGAATGGGAGCTGCTGCCTTTGGTGCCGAAAATAAATCAGAAATTACGGTGAAAATGAAGGAGGGTATGCAAAATATCTATCCAACTGCCAATTACATGAATAAAATCAGAGATAAAATCGAAAAGAAATATCCTGGCATTGAGGTTAAAGCATTGAATATAGGAATGGTAGAATCCGAGGAAGCCCCAATCGAGATTTTTCTTTCTTCTGATGATAATGAATTGTTATTGAAAGAAGCACGTCGCCTCAAATCAGCAATTCAAGCAATAAAAGGGGCTAAAGACCCAACCATTTCAACAGATGATATTTCTCCAGAAGTACGGGTAGAATTGGATCGAAACAAAATGGGTAATTTAGGTCTACCTATAGCATCGGTTGGGATGCAATTACAAAATGCGCTTACAGGAAATGATGATGCTCAATTTGACGATAAAGGAGAAGAATATGATATCCGTATTATGCTCGACAAATTTGATCGCAGAAGCGCTGATGATATAGAAGAAATGATGTTTTCAACGAATGATGGAAAACAAATTAGACTATCCGAATTTGCCAAAGTAACTGTGGACAATGGAAATGGTTCATTAGAACGAAAAAATAGAATTTCAAATACAACTATTCGGAGTTATGTTCTTGGAACGGCTTCCGGAAATGTAGCTACTGAAATTGAAAAATACCTTGAGAAAAATCCATTGGATAAAAATATACGTATGCTTTGGGGCGGCGAGGTTAAACGCCAAAAAGAATCCATGGGAGCATTAGGGACAGCAATGGGGATAGGGTTGATTTTGGTTTATCTTATTATGGTAGCATTGTATGATAATTTCGTTTACCCATTTGTTGTATTGTTTTCCATATTAGTATCACTTATTGGAGCGATTTTAGCGCTCAATTTAACCTCATCAAGTATGGGTATTTTTACAATGCTTGGAATGTTAATGCTACTTGGTTTGGTTGCCAAAAACGCCATATTAATTGTCGATTTTACAAACCATCTCAAGGCGGAAGGAAAAAATACCTATGATTCTTTATTAGCAGCTGTAAGGGAACGTATGCGACCAATTTTGATGACAACGATCGCTATGGTTATAGGAATGATTCCAATTGCAATTGCCAAAGGATCAGGGGCTGAATGGAAAAATGGACTAGCTTGGATTCTTATAGGTGGACTTACAAGCTCCATGTTTTTAACTATAATTGTCGTTCCAATTATGTATTATATCGTAGACCGCTTAAAAGACAAATTAAATTTCAGAAAAAATAAGAGTTTAGAAAATGAGGAACTTACAAGCTCTACCGAAGGCATAAGTTAATTATGTCTACTACTATCAGAAAGAGCCACTCTATCAGTGGCTCTTTTTGTGAAATAAAATACCTTTAGCTAAACACGCATCAAAGTTATTAACTAATTGATATTCAATAATAAGGTGTAAAATTTTTTATTTACAAAATAATAAATTAAATTTGTAACTTACTTAAACGTTTAAAAATCAATTAACATGAAAAAAAATCTACACAGTCGAATTTCTAAGTATACTGCAGTTGCAGGTGCAGTTGTTTCTGCTGCTGGTGCACAAGCTCAGGTAGTTTATACGGATGTGAATCCAGATTATTCCCACGATGCTCCACAAAATAATGGTTTTGCAGCGTACCCTTTAGATTTAAACAATGACCAAACTATCGATTTCGTAGTTGCTTCAAGAGATACCGTAACTCCTAATTCTCATGTACGACTTACATTTGCTGCGCCATACGGAGCAGGTAATGCAGTTGCAGGAGAAACACCAAGTGCTTACGATTATGCATTGGCATTAGATATCAATACAATGGTTGATTCAACATTAAATTGGATTGCAGCAACAAACACCATGGCGTACAATGTTGATAGTGCTAATCCATACAACGAAAATTGGAATGGTGTAACTGATAAATATTTAGGGTTACAATTTGTAGTTGGCGGTAATACTCATTACGGTTGGGCTCGTTTAGATTCTTATGCAATAGGTGATTCTATCGTTCTTAAAGATTATGCATACGAAGCAACACCAAACGTAGGAATTATGACTGGTAATATGGGTGCTTCTTTGACTGAGACTCAAATTGAAAATTTAGTGAAATTTGTAAATCAAGCTAATAATTCAGTAAAAGTAGTTGTGAACGGAAATCTAACAAATGGAGTTGTTTCTGTTATTTCTTCTACGGGTCAAGTCGTTTCTACTGATGTTATTAAAGATAAGACATTCTTTGTGGACATGAATAATTTGTCTTCTGGAATTTATATGGTTAATGTAACTTTTAATGAAGGAGCTACTACAAAGAAAATTATTGTTCACTAATCTGAACACATAAATTTTTGAATTAAGCCGGCTGTAAGTCGGCTTTTTTTGTTATTTTTTTTTGTTCCATAAAATCGTTAGCTTTGTGTAATTAAAAAATTAATTTATGAAAAAACTTTTACTTTTAGTGTCATGTTTGACATTTGGAATTTCTCTTAATGCACAGTTGGTAAACGGTGACTTTGAGGCTGCTGCAACGCCTTTGTTACCAGGAGTAGCAACACAAACAGCAGGTTGGGGACAAGGTTTGTATACCGTTGAAACTACAGGAGCTTATGCTGGTTCTCAATTTGGAAAAATGAAAACAATCTATGACCCAACAACAGCAGGGTTAATTCAATTCCCATCGGATACAATTGCAGGATTCATTCAACAATATGTTCCTGGTGCTATTGCAAATCCAGCTTCTTGGACATTAAATTATGCATACAAAAACATATCTGTTGCAGGTGATTCAGCTGTTGTTATTGTTCAAATTTATGATACATTGACAGCAGATCCAAACGATGACGTAGTAATGTACGGAGCTGCAGGTGTTTATTCAGGTTCAACAACAAACTGGACTATGGAGTCTGTTCCTGTACAGGCATTTACAACAACAGGATACACAGCTAATGCATTTGTTTTCATTGCGTCTTCATCAATTGGATTTTTATTCGGAAACGGAAACGGTTATCCAGGAAGTGAATTGTGGTTAGATAATATCTCATTATCTTCTACATCTGACGTTATTGAGCTTTCTAAAAATGAAGTGACTGTTTATCCAAACCCAGCAAATGATATTTTGAATATTACAGCAAATGGAGAAGTGTCTAATGTTGTTATTTCTACTCTAGATGGAAAGGTAATGAAAACAAGCAATGAATCTAGTGTTGATGTTTCAAATTTAACTTCTGGAATGTATATTTATCAAGTAACTGTAAACGGTAAAGTATCTACAGGAAACTTCGTTAAAAACTAAGAAAAATTTTAACTTTCGAAACTGTCATCAGATCTAACTGGTGACAGTTTTTTTTTGCGTTTATTTTATTTTTACAGACTTATGGGAAAAGAATACAAGATAACTCCACAAGGATCATTAGGCATTCTTGCTCTTGGTCATGTTGGTTTACGATTATGGCGTAAGGAGGTTGAAAAAACCAAGCAAGAATCAGTAAAACAATCAACTATAAAAGATGACAAAAACCAAAAAAAATAAAATTCTTGTAATTGGTTGGGACGCTGCTGACTGGAGTATAATCAACCCGCTAATTAAACAAGGGAAAATGCCAGCTCTCCAAAAATTAATGGAAGGAGGTTCTGTTGGCCGAATTCAGACTTTGGACCCTCCCCTCTCGCCTATGTTATGGACTAGTATTGCCACGGGATTTAGAGCAGATAAACACGGAATAGGTGGGTTTGTTGAACCTACTCCAAACGGAGAAGGACTTAGACCGGTTACATCTACCTCACGAAAGGTAAAAGCCATTTGGAATATATTAAATCAAGAAGGATGGAAAAGCAATGTTGTAGCATGGTGGCCTAGTAATCCTGCTGAACCAATAAACGGCGTTATAGTTTCAAACCTTTATCAAATTGCCAATAAAGCTTTTGGGGATAAATGGGATATGCCACAAGGGACTATTCATCCAAAGGAACTAACAGAAGTGATGAAAGAATTTAGAGTTCACCCACACGAGATAACCTTAGAAATGGCACTTCCATTCATACCAAATCTCGCTACGGATCAAGAACTACGTCAAGCTCCAAAAACTCTGTCTGTTCTAAAAACACTTGCAAATGCGGCAACTGTTCATGCAGCATCGACCTATTTAATGGAAGAAACCGAATGGGATTTTATGGCAATTTACCACGATGCCATTGATCACTTCTGTCATTTATCCATGAAGTATTTTCCTCCTCGTCGACCTGAAATTCCTGAAAAAGATTTTGAAGATTTTAAAGATATTGTAGAGGCTGGTTATCGATTTCACGACATGATGCTTCAACGTACACTTGAATTAATCGACGACAATACTACCGTTATTCTTCTTTCAGATCATGGCTTTTATTCGGATCACCAGCGTCCTTTATACATACCCAAGGAACCTTCAGGTCCAGCTGTTGAACATAGTCCATATGGTATTTTTGTTATTTCTGGACCTGGCGTTAAGAAAAATCATCTTGTATCTGGTGCGAGTATTATCGATATTACCCCAACAATTCTCTATCACGCAGGTTTGCCGGTTGGAAAAGACATGGAAGGAAAAGTGCTGTATAATTGTTTCGAATCTCCCTCAATTGCTGATTTTATTGAATCTTGGGAAAATGTGCAAGGTAACTCAGGTCAACACGATCCCATGTTACGTGAAGATCCTTGGGCAGCACAGGAAGCACTGCAACAACTTGTTGAACTAGGATACATTGAAGCCTTGGATGACGATAAACTACAACAAGTTGAAAAATGCAAAAGAGAAAATCAGTACTATGTTGCGCGAAATATGATAAATGGTGGCAGAGTAATTCCTGCTATAGAAATTCTCCAACGCATTTACTCCGAAACAAAAATTCTTCGATACGGTCAACGACTTGCATTTGCCTATCTCAATCGAAAAATGTATTTAAAATGCAATGATTTGATTCAAGAATTAAAAGAAAATTATCAAACGGAAAGTAAAAAGTATAAGGATTCTAACGATACTTTTGGTAATCAAGAATTTGAAGAGCCCATGTATTTTGAATACTTGGAAGGACTGTTATTGCTTGCCATGAATAAACCCAGGCAAGCACTCCCACTTCTAGAGAAGGTTCAGAAGAAAAACCCAAATAACTCACAAGTTGCCATTAGCATTGCTAAAATACATACACTAAGAAAGAATTTTGAAGCAGCTGAGAAACAATATATTACAGCATTGTCACTAGACGAAAGAAATACAGCTGCTCATTATGGATTAGGATTAACCTTCCTGCGAAGAAATATGTACAATGAAGCAGTTGATGAATTTCTAATTTCTTTAGAACAAGATTTTTTCCAGGCAAATATTCATTATCATTTGGGCGAAGCATTAGCAAAAATGGAACTGTGGGAAGATGCCTCAAATGCTTTTAACACATGCATTAAACTTGCACCAGGAATAACCAAAGCGCACAAATGGCTCGTAGAAATATATTCCAACTATTTGCATCAACCCGAAAAAGCAAAAGAGAGTATTGATTTTCTAGAAAACAAAATAAAAGGTGAAATAATAGTTTGCACGAGTGTCTCAAATTGCAACTATTCGAATGTTATGAATCTCCTGAGTGATTCAGGCTTGCCTATAGTTGCTGAAGACACCGAATATCAGCTAGCTAAGGAATCTCTCTTTAAAACAAGCTGGTTAGAAACTGTCGTTGGTAAAATTGTTTACATTCCTTGTAGATATTTAAATGAACTCCCCAATTTTTATTCCTACAAAATAATTTATATCAATGAGGATATCACGGAGATTGAACCTTCTACAAATTCTAACCTCGTAAAAAAAAGAAATGAAAAATCCATCTCGGTCGAGGTTCTTTCGAAATATGAAAAGGATAAAACCGTAATTGAAATGTGGATAGAATCTCAGCCGGGAATAGCTTCCTTGTTTATTAATGTCAACGAAATAATTCTTTCTCCTGATGATATTTCTACTATTCTTTCCGACTTTTTCAATCACAAAATAAAGCTAGTATAGGTTTGCGTTAATTGTGTCCATATACTATTTTTTCCTATCTTTGAATTGTTAACCATTTGAAATAAAATCACATGAAGAAAACGAATACTCATTCAAAATTAAAAGCTTATTCTGCAGCGGCTGGTTCACTTGTTTTATCAGGTGTGGCTTCTGCTCAAAATTTACAATATACAGATGTAAATCCAGATGTCATCTTGGATAAAAATTCTGGACCCTTTGAAATGGATTTCAACAACGACTTAGGTCCAGATATGACTTTTCAAGTTGCGTTTGCAACTGGTTCAGGCTCATCGACCTACAACGGAATTCCTTTTACCTATGTATACAATGGCTCACAAGTATCTGCAACCCCAGGGCCTCTTGGTGGAGTTCAAGGTCAGATTATTGGATCAAGCAGTACATTCGGAGTAACTGCTCTTAATTCCGGGGATGCAATTGCTGCTGCTAACAATTTTAGTTCGCAACAAGCTGCGCTTGGGGTTCAAGGAACGGTTTCCGTTCCTGCGTTCAATTTTAATTATAATATCAATCAAGGCGAATTTTTAGGAGTAAGCCAAAAGTTTCTTGGTATGAAATTTTCTGCAGGTTCAGGAGTTCATTACGGATGGGTTCGTTTGAGTCTTGACACATTAGACCCTGCTGGTTTAAAATTGACAATTCATGATTACGCATACAACGGTGATGCCGATCAACCCATTAACGCAGGTGATATGCCCGGAGCGTCAATTATTGCACAAGCTGCCTTAGAAAGCAAAGTATCTTTTACTCCATTATTGGAAGGTGTTGCTGTTAACATTACTCCAGATTTATTGGGATCTGAATTGGTTCTAAGCGATATGAGTGGCAAAGAAGTTAATTCTGTTTCAATCAACGATATTGGAACCGTACTTGGGTATGCTGATTTAAAAACAGGAATTTATTTTGCTACTTTAAAATCAGAACAAGGTTCAGTTTCTAAGAAAGTTTACGTAAAATAAGTTTATTTACTATCATTATCAAAGGCTAGCTTTACAGTTAGCCTTTTTAATTTTCAAAAAATGCAAATACACGTTCTAAATACCGGATTTTTCAAACTAGATGGCGGGGCCATGTTTGGCGTTGTTCCTAAAACAATCTGGCAAAAAACCAATCCAGCTGATGAATATAACATGTGTACATGGGCGATGCGCTCATTACTTATTGAAGATGGAAATAATTTAATTTTAGTGGATACCGGTATAGGAAATAAACAATCCGATAAATTCTTTTCCCATTATTCTCTTCACGGGTCTGATTCGCTTGAAGGCAACCTCCACAAACTTGGATTTTCTAAAAATGACATTACCGATGTTTTTCTAACACATTTGCATTTTGACCATTGCGGTGGAAGTATCGAATGGAATGAATCAAAATCAGCATACAGACCTACATTTAATAATGCAACTTTCTGGAGCACACAAAATCACTGGGAATGGGCAACAAAACCGAATCCTCGTGAAAAAGCTTCCTTCCTTTCAGAAAATATCTTACCAATAGAAGAAAGCGGACAATTAAAATTTTTACAACGTCAGGATAATTTCTCAACAAATTGCTTCCAAAACGTTGATGTTTTATTTGTCGATGGACACACGGAAAGTATGATGATTCCACATATCAAGTACAAAGGAAAAACCATTGTTTTTATGGCCGACTTATTACCAAGTGTTGGACACATTCCTCTGCCCTATGTGATGGGGTATGATACTCGGCCTCTTATTACTATATCTGAAAAGGAAGCATTTCTAAATCGTGCCGCTGATGAAGAATTTATTTTATTTTTTGAACACGATTCTGTAAATGAATGTTGCACAGTTCAACATACTGAAAAAGGCGTTCGCTTAAAAGAAACGTTTTCTTTTTCTGAAATATAATTAATACTTGATTGTTAATCTGCTGTGTTTGGAAACTAATCTGCCTTCCAAATCTTTTCCCGTAATGTAATAAACGTAGGTCCCTTGAGGAGCTTTATCGCCATTTGGTAAAGTGCCATCCCATTTGAAATCAGTATCTTGAGATTGATAAACTACTTTTCCGTTTTCATTTAATACAACTACGCTAAATTCATTAACACCCTCAATTTTTGTTTCCAAATAATCATTGGTGCCATCTCCATTTGGTGTGAAAACATTCGGCAAAGTAAATTGAATTGAGCTTTCCTTAGGAATTAAAACACTATTTGTTTGAACGGTTGGATTGATATTTTCGTTCTGAATATGAACTTTATTGTCACTAACTTTACTATCTTCCTTAGCTTTTACATCTGATTTAGGGCATATTTCAAAGTTACCTTTTATTTCAATGTTTGAATTAGTCTCCACTAAAATATTCACATCATTTTTCACTGGATTAGATACACCAGAAATGACATTGTTTTGTGTTTTGCTTTGCGTGTAATTGTCTGCGATTTTTGAATCTACTTGGTTTTTGGATTCAAAAGTTTTTTCAGAACGATTATCAACAGTTGAATTGTCAATTTTGTTATCCGTCTCAAGAGTTTGCTTTACCTCAGATGGCAAAATTGTTTTAGGAGTATCCTTTACTTCTTGGTCTTTATTTTCAGTTTGAAGGAAATAAATCCCTGTGGCAAGAGATGCGGCAACGGAAATCCCAATTAAAATTTTCGTTGCTAAACCAACACTTGTAGCAACCGAAGTTGTCGTTACAGCAGGAATTTGTGAAGAAATAGAAGACCATAGCTCCGGTTTTACCGGAACTTCATAATTGCCCAACTTTTGGCTAAACAATTCTTTTATAGTGTCTTTTCCTTCCATTCTAATTTTTCAATTCGTTCTCGTAAAAAAGCGCGCGCTCTCAAATATTGTGATTTGGATGTATTTTCATTAATTCCTAACTTCTCTCCAATTTCTTTGTGGGTATACCCTTCAATAGCAAACATATTAAATACAACTCGATATCCGTTAGGCATAGATTGTACCAAATTCATTAGTTCCTCTAATTCCAAACTTTGAAGACCATTATCATTGTACTCTAGTTGATATTCCACATCGTTTATAGAAACATCAAATTTGGTTTTTTGGTTTTTACGAATGGCATCTAAACAGGTGTTGACAATTATTCGTCTAATCCACCCCTCTAAAACTCCTTCATTCTTGAAATCCGCAAGTTTTGAAAACACTTTCACGAAACCATCTTGCAAAGCATCTTGAGCTTCGTCAGAATCTCCCATGTACCGCAAACAAACAGCAAACATTTTTGGCGCAAACTTTTCAAACAACGTTTTTTGAGCACGAGGATCACCCTTCAAACAGGCTATTACCAGTGTGGTGTCTTCCCTCATCTCGGTTATTAGACTCATCTCTCCTTGTTAAAGTTGCATGTTCAAACTAAAATTAATGAATTTTTTCGATTTTCAATTGCGATTTAAATCTATGGAACATACAAAAAGAAAGTACATTTAACACGTTTTTCTATTTAATTCCTTAACTTTGCGACACACTACAGTAGTCAAAAAATGGACAAAATTTCATACGTCGGTAATGCGGATGTATCCGCGATAGATCATTTGTACAAAGAATACACTCAAAACCCCAACAACGTAGATATCGGTTGGCAAAAGTTTTTTGAAGGATTTGATTTTGCACGAACAAATTTCGAAGATCAGGGTCAAATACCTGAAAATTACCAAAAAGAATTTCGCGTTATTAATTTAATTACCGGCTATCGATCTCGCGGGCATTTATTTACCAAGACAAATCCCGTTCGTGAAAGACGCCAATATTCCCCTACTTTAAGTATTGAAAACTTTGACCTCAATGAAACTGATTTAGAGACGGTATTTCAAGCAGGAGAAATCGTTGGAATTGGGCCTAATTCACTTCGCGAAATTATTAATCATCTTGAATTGACATATTGCCAATCAATTGGTATTGAATATGTTTACATTCGAGATCCAGAAAGAGTAGAGTGGATAAAGCATAAGATTGAACTAAAGAATCGACCTGTAATTGATAAAAATCGGAAGATTGAAATATACAAAAAGTTGAATCAAGCGTCCTCTTTTGAAGCATTTTTGGGTAAAAAATTTGTTGGTCAAAAACGTTTTTCCGTCGAAGGTGGTGAAGCTTTAATTCCAGCCTTAGACGTTTTGGTAAAAAGAGGTTCAAGCTTAGGTGTTGAGTATTTCGTAATGGGAATGGCACACCGAGGGAGATTGAATACCCTAACGAATATATTCGAAAAAAGACCAAAAGATATTTTCTCTGAATTTGAAGGAAAAGAATTTGATTTTGAATCAACCTTTGATGGAGATGTAAAATACCACCAAGGATTCACTTCTTATGTTACTCTTGAAAATGGAAAAAGAATTGGTTTAACACTTTCCCCAAATCCATCGCATCTAGAGGCTGTAAATACAGTAGTTGAAGGAATTGCACGTGCTAAGGTCGATCATGAATTACACGATGAATCTAAAATTTGTCCTGTTCTAATTCATGGGGATGCAGCTGTTGCAGGACAAGGCATTGTTTATGAAACAATTCAAATGGCTCAGTTGGATGGATATCGCGCAGGAGGAACTATTCATATTGTTGTAAATAATCAAGTTGGATTTACCACAAATTATTTGGATGCTCGATCATCAACCTATTGTACAGACGTAGCGAAAACAACACTTTGTCCAGTTTTCCACGTGAATGGCGACGATGTTGAGGCGGTTGTTCAAGCTATGGAAATCGCAGTTGAATACAGACAAGCATTTAATCGAGATATTTTCATTGATTTATTGTGCTACCGGAAATATGGTCATAATGAGGGTGATGAACCTAAATTTACGCAACCAAGTTTGTACAACATCATTGCAAAACATCCAAATCCTAGAGAAATTTATTTCAACCAATTGGAAGCTGAAGGTGTTCTCTCAAAAGACGAGGCTGGCAAAATTGAAGAGGAATACAATGCCTTTTTAGAAACCGAATTTGACATAGCAAAAAAACAAGAGAAATCTTTAGTTTATGACTTTCTAAGCCATGCTTGGGAAGGGTATCGACATAGTAAACCGGAAGATTTTGATGCTTCACCAAAAACCGGTTATGACAAAAAGAAATTACTTGATCTTGGAGTTAAACTTTCTACGCTTCCTGAAGGAAAAAAATACTTCCGAAAAATTGCTAAAATTTTCGAAGATCGGTTGAATGCTATAAAATCAGATAAATTAGATTGGGGTTCAGCAGAAATGTTGGCTTATGCCACGTTATTAGAGGAAGGTCACCCAATTCGTATATCTGGTCAGGACGTAGAGCGCGGAACATTCTCACACAGACATGCAGTTGTAAAAACAGAAGATAC
This sequence comes from Crocinitomicaceae bacterium, assembly GCA_044361535.1. GTDB lineage: Bacteria > Bacteroidota > Bacteroidia > Flavobacteriales_D > Crocinitomicaceae > UBA952. Next base: position 19,811 of record JBIKIQ010000005.1, on the reverse strand, counting down.
TGAAGAAGAAGTGTTGACGTTGAATCACCTATCCGAAAAACAAGCAAAGTTTGAAGTATACAATTCATTATTGTCTGAATATGGTGTACTTGGTTTCGAATACGGATATTCGTTAGCAACGCCGAATGGGCTGACTATATGGGAAGCACAATTTGGTGATTTCTTCAACGGTGCTCAAATCATGGTTGATCAATTTATTTCTGCAGGTGAGGATAAATGGGCAACACAGAGTGGCTTGGTGATGCTTCTTCCTCACGGATACGAAGGTCAAGGGGCTGAACATTCAAGCGGTCGCATGGAACGTTTCCTACAACAGTGTGCGGATTACAATATGCAAATTGTAAATACATCCACTCCTGCCAATCATTTTCATTTGTTGAGAAGGCAATTGAAACGGGAATTCCGTAAGCCATTGGTAGTTTTTTCACCAAAAATGCTATTACGCTATCCTGCGGCAACATCTACACTGACTGAAATGGCAAACGGTGCTTTCCAAGAAGTTATAGATAATACTTCAGCAGACGTTAAAAATGTTGAAACATTGGTCCTTTGCTCTGGTAAGTTTTATTACGAAATGAAAGAGAAAGCGCAATCGTTGGGAATAGATTCCTATGCTTTTGTGCGTATCGAGCAATTATATCCGTTGCCACAAAAACAAATTGATGCCATTGTCAAGAAATATAAAAATGCAAAAAATATTATTTGGGCACAAGAAGAACCTGCTAACATGGGTGCTTGGACCCACATGGCAATGAACCTTCGCCATATTCCATTGATTGGAGTATGCAGACCAGCTTCAGCAGCATCGGCAGAGGGTTCAAAAAAATTACACGAAAAACGTTTGGAGAAATTGTATAGCCAACTATTTAGCTATGCGAAAGTTCCTGTTAAATAATTATTGATAAAAGAAAGAAAATGTCAGTACTTGAAATGAAAGTTCCCAGTCCGGGAGAATCAATCTCAGAGGTTGAAATTGCAACATGGTTAGTTTCAGACGGAGATTATGTTGAAAAAGACCAAACAATTGCAGAAGTAGATTCTGATAAAGCAACACTTGAATTACCAGCTGAGGCAAGTGGTACGATAACGCTAAAGGCAGCTGAAGGCGATGTTGTCAAAGTAGGACAAGTAGTTTGTTTAATTGATACATCTGCGGCTAAACCTGCTGGAAGTACTGCACCAAAAGTAGAAGCTAAAACGGAAGAAGTGAAATCAGCACCAGCAACTGATGTTGAAACTAAAACTGCGGCTCCAAATCCCGATCCAGTTAAAAAAGATGTTTCTTATGCTTCAGGAATTCCTTCCCCAGCAGCGGCTAAAATCATGTCTGAAAATGGGATTTCTGCTAATCAAGTAAATGGTTCTGGCAAAGACGGAAGAATTACAAAGCAAGATGTTGTAAACGCAATGTCGGCAGGTTTCTCCGCGGAGGCAACTCAAGGTTGGGGCGGAACAAGAAATCAGAATCGTGAAAAAATGTCAATGTTACGCAGAAAAATTGCAGAACGTCTGGTTTCTGTAAAAAATGAAACTGCCATGTTGACTACATTCAATGAGGTGGATATGAAACCAATCATGGATATTCGTGCAAAATATAAAGATGCATTTTCCAAACACCATGAAGTCAATTTAGGTTTTATGTCTTTTTTCACGAAGGCAGTTACGGAAGCATTGAAGTTATATCCAGCCGTTAATGCACAAATTGATGGGCAAGAAATGGTTTTTCACGATTATGCAGATATTGGAATTGCCGTTTCTTCACCTAAAGGTTTAATGGTTCCAGTTGTTCGTAATGCAGAACAAATGTCATTGGCTGAAATCGAAAGAGAAATCAAGCGATTAGCTATAAAAGCAAGAGATGGAAAAATCACTCCAGATGATATGACAGGTGGTACATTTACAATCACAAATGGTGGTGTTTTTGGCTCTATGTTATCTACACCAATTATCAACCCTCCTCAGTCGGCTATTTTAGGAATGCATAATGTAGTTGAACGACCAGTTGCCATCAACGGTAAGGTTGAAATTCGTCCAATAATGTATGTAGCGCTTTCATATGACCACAGAATAATCGATGGTAAGGAATCGGTTGGTTTCTTGGTTAAAGTGAAAGAAATGTTAGAAAATCCTGAAAGAATTATTTTCGGCGCCAAAGATCCAATGGAGGTATTATTGGGATTGTAGAATTTAAGTACTTGCGGATTACTTGTTAAAATTTTCACTATTCCCTAAAAAGAATATTTTTTCTAGTATACTAGTTTTTATATTGGCTTTTATCCAATAATATTTTTCGTCAAACATAGTTTGGGTTATCCTAACAAGCTAATTAGTAAGGATTCTCAGGCCTAATAAGTACGACCCCATTTGATCCTAAGAAAACACTTCAATAAGACAATCAGAAAATTTCATTATAAAAGAAAGCCCGTTAAGAACAGTCTTAACGGGCTAATACTTATTTGAAATGAGAAATGTATTAATTGATAATTACAGTCTCTTCGTTTGTTTTTTCTGCCTCAATTTTGATTATTCCAATTCCAACTTGATTCAACCTTTGTGCTTTGATATCAAGAACTGCAACACCTGCTTGTCCTAATTGATAAATGTAATTAAAATTAAACGTTGCCAGACCATCAGCATTCGTATAGGTCGTATCAAAAACTGCAACTTGTTGTGGAGTTCCTGCTGTATTAGTTCCATACAATACAACCATAGCATTATCAACCGATAAATTTGCATTATCCCTCACATAGATAAGGGCAACCGTATCTTTTTTCTTTCTACAACCGGAAACACTAGCTGCCGCAATTAATGCAATTACACTTAAAAAAACAATAGACTTCATAAAGATTAATTAGGTAAATAAATAGTTTCAACAGAAGTAGTATGAATTCTACATCTTGCTTTACCGTAGGCTGTTTTATTATTGTACTTTACAACAATATCAAAATATCCTGTAGTATTTTCATCCCCACTACGGTATTTATCGAAATATTGATCCATATCAACTACACTAAAACCAGAAGAATTGGTGAAAGTGGTATCAACAAAATCTTGTGTAGGTGGATTTGACTGCTGGTCACCTATCACAACTACTTTAGCGCCGTTAATCAACTGATTTGTTGAAGATCGTACAAAAACTTTCAATATAGCTGGATCATTTGGTTCACAAGAAGTGAAGCCAAACAAAATAACAAAAACTGAAAGTATACTAATTAAATGTTTCATGCCATTAATTGTTAAATTCAAAGATACACATTTATTCATTTATTTAAAACTATTGCAGGAAAAATGTTTCTTCATTGACTTCCTGTTCAATTACTTGTATAAATGAAGATTGCTCGAGACTGCCTTTCATTATATCTACATTCAAAATGGCTAAGCCTGTCTGCCCACCATCATAAAATTGTGAAAGGTCAAAATAGGCGCGACCTTCTGCATCTGTTACTGCATTCAAATCGATTCTTAATTCTTGAGATGCATTTGCAGATGTAATATTGGCGGGTTGGCCATAAAGCCTCACTACTGCACCCGAACACATTGTTCCATCTGGTTTTTTAACGTAAATAATAGCTGTTGTAGGCTTTATTTTTACACAAGCACTTAGGATTACAAATAATACAGCAAAAGAAAAAAGAGCTGCTAGTGGCCTTAGTTTACCAGATATTCTACTATTCATCAATTATTTTTATTTTTGTGTAAATATATAGCTGTTTAACAGTTAAAGATAAAAAAAAGTTACAACTCAAAAAAAATAATGACAAACTTAATAGAAATAGCTTCAGAAATTCAATCTTATGTGATAACCGACTCCAAACAAGCAGAAGAATTTCGCATTAAGTTTATTGGATCCAAAGGATTGATTAAAGATTTGTATGCAGAGCTCAAAAATATTACCGCAGATCAAAAAAGAGAATTCGGGCAACAAATTAATCAATTAAAAAATCAAGCTGAAGAGAAATACAATCAGGCAAAAGAAAACCTATCAGATTCAGATGTAAAAAACGATAAATTTGATTTAACCAGGCCTGGATTTGATGAATCAATAGGGTCAAGACATCCATTATCAATTGTCCGCTCTGAAATCATTGAAATTTTCAAGAAAATTGGTTTTGCTGTTTCTGAAGGACCAGAAATAGAGGATGATTGGCACAATTTTTCAGCGTTAAATTTTCCGCCAGAACACCCTGCTCGTGACATGCAGGATACTTTTTTTATCGAAAAAGGCGAACAAGAAATTGCCTTACGTACACACACCAGTTCAGTGCAAGTGCGTGTTATGGAAAATTCTACTCCACCAATTCGTACAATTTCGCCAGGAAGAGTATATCGAAACGAGGCTATTTCAGCTCGAGCACATTGTTTCTTCCATCAAGTGGAAGGACTTTACATTGACAAAGGTGTTTCATTCGCAGACTTGAAACAAACTCTACTTTATTTTGCAAAGGAGCTTTTTGGAGAAAAAGCACAAATTCGTATGCGCCCTTCTTATTTTCCTTTTACAGAGCCAAGCGCAGAAGTTGACGTTTCTTGTTCTATTTGCAACAGTAAGGGATGTAATGTCTGTAAATACACAGGTTGGCTTGAAATTTTAGGCTGTGGCATGGTAGATCCAAATGTTTTAGAGTCCTGTGGCATTGATTCCAAGGAATATTCTGGTTTTGCCTTTGGAATGGGGGTTGAACGTATCACTCAACTAAAGTACAAGGTAAATGATTTACGTATGTATTCTGAAAATGATGTGCGATTCTTACGTCAATTTACATCAAATCTCTAATGGGCTGGTTCTCTCAAAAATCCAATTTCCCTTGGTTGAATTTGTCAAATGATAAATCAATTGAAGATCTTATTGCTGAAAGCGAGATCAAACCTGTTCTTATTTTCAAACATAGTACACGTTGCAGTATTTCTTCAATGGCTCTCTCGCGTTTTGAACGAGAATGGAATTTAAACAATGAAGTGTCTTTGTATTATTTGGATTTAATTAGTTTTCGTGATTTTTCAAATTCAATTGCAAACACGATGCATGTTATTCATTAATCTCCACAGGTAATTGTAATCAAACAAAAAGAAGTAATTTACACTGATTCACACAACGGAATTGACGCCAAAGAAATAGAAAAACTAATTGTTCCCCAATTGTAAAATTTAATCTTATGAAGAAGAAAGTAATAATTGCTCTGTTGCTACTTGTAGGAGGTGCGTTCATTTATAAAATCTGGATGGATAGTGCACTAGATGTTAACGATAATGTACCTGCATCCTTTGCTTTTGAGGAAAATATTTCCGTTGTAACTCAAAAGGATGCTAAAATTGAAGTGAACATTAATAGCTCCGACATTCAAAAAATCGAGTTAAAATTAAATGATAGCACCTTACAAATATGGAATTCGCCAAAGGGATCGATTTTTCATCTATTAAAGACAACTTCCATGAAGTTGGGTATGAAAAAACTAATTCTGATAGCAACATTATCGGATAATTCTACTGAAACAGAAGAGCGTTATTTGAAAATATTGAATGATAAAAAACCAGAGACATGGAAATTAGAAGTTGGTAAAGAATATAGCCACAGGGATTCAAGTTATACGCAAGGACTAGAATTTTACAAAGGCGAATTATTTGAAGGCACAGGTGATCCATCAAATCAAGGAAATACAATCGTTGCCAAAATAGACCAAAATTCTGGTAAAGTTCTTAAAAAGGTTGGGCTTGATGCTACTCATTTTGGAGAAGGTATTACAATTTTGAATGATACCCTTTACCAATTAACCTGGAAAAATCAAAAGTGTCTTTTGTACAATTCAAATGACCTTTCGGTGCTTTCTAAAGAGTTCAAATATAATGGCGAAGGTTGGGGGCTCTGTAACGATGGTAAGTATTTAATTATGTCAAATGGTACTGAACAACTTGTTTTTAGAAACCCACGAACGTTTGAGATAATAAAAACTATTGAAGCTACTACTCATGAAGGCTCAATTCCTCAACTCAACGAATTAGAGTATATAAATGGTCGCATTTATGCTAACATTTACATGCAAGACCTAATTGCTGTAATTAATCCGTCATCAGGTGCTGTTGAAGCGATTATTCAAGCAGGAGATATTTCAGCAAAATACAGAGGCAAGGGAGAAGTTCTAAACGGAATTGCTTATAATTCGATAAACAAAGAATTAGTTATTACCGGTAAGTTTTGGAACAAACTTTTAGCAGTAAATATCAAAAAAGGAAACTAGAATCAATACTTAATTGATTCTAGTTAAATATCCACTATCTATACTTATTAAAATCTTGAGGAGATTAATTATTTCTAATCAAGTGTAAGAATCCATGCCCATCTAATTCTTGTCCGGCGATTCCAGTTCCTTCATATCGATAGAAATACACTCCATCTTCAGAAGTTCCTCCATCCCAGCTTGGAACCGAAAGAAGTAAATTATCACTCGTCTCATCATAAATTACGTTCCCCCAACGATTTAGAATAACTAATCTCAATGAATTCAAGTTTAACCAATCCAAATCAAATATATCATTTATCCCATCACCATCAGGAGTTAATACGTTTGGTGCATTAATGATTGGATCTGGGAAAATACAACTACCATCATCAACAGTTGCATTTGGATTGTAATTGTCCGCTTCTAAATTTGTACAACCACAAACGGACGTTACAACTCCAACAACAGCTGTGTCAGAACAGAATTGTCCTTGTTGAACTATTAATTGAATGGTATATGCTTGATTCATTAATGAATCTGTAAATGTATGGGTAAATCCAGTTAAATCCGTTGTGGTATTCGTCGTGCCATCTCCTAAATTCCACAAGTATGCTGTACCATTTTGACTAGAATTGGTAATTGTAACCTCTAGCGGAGAACACCCTGATAATGGAGTTACCGAAAATGAGGCAACTGGTGGATCTAATAACTCAACAAAAACACTATCATTCACAGAGCAAACTAAATCTGTAACCGTAAAATAATACCAACCTGATGGGATATCTTCCCAAACTGAAGCATTTATGAAATTGGTACTATTTGAACCAGGCCCTGTCCAATTATAAGCTGGTATTCCCGTTGTGCCAGTAGCTAATCCCCAAACTACACCAGTCGGTTGACAACTTGATGGAACAGTACCCATGGTGTCAATCGCTAATGTTTGATTCATTGTTATTGTAACTGTATCCGTATTAGAAAAATTACAAAAGTCGGTTGCTGTTACAAGATATGAAATCGTCCCATTTTGAGAAATTGCACCAAATATTGTATCGCCTGTTCCTGCGGGGCTACCTCCAATATCCGTCCATTCATAAACATAAGGGGCATAACCTCCAGATGCAGATACAAAGAGCGGTATACTGTCAGTTGCACATTGTAAAATAGGATCATTTTCGGTAATATTAATGATTGGGCCTTCACCAATAAAAATTGTTCCTTGTGAGAAAATGGTATCATTACATGGGTTGATTAATTCAACGGTTATGATAACTGACTCAAAACCTTCCGTAACTCCATCTTGTGTAGGAATTAAATTAATAATAACTGAATCTTGTCCAGGAAGGAAAATGATTGTATCAGGCAAAAAGTTAAAATCAGTACCTTCAACAGCATCTCCTGTTATGGTATAATTGATAAGCAAAGTGTCAGCCGTATCTGTAGAAGGACGAGTAAAAATGAAATTTGCATCGGTACAACCCTCAACAATGGTAGTGTCTCCAGAAACCGTTGCAACAGTTACAGCAACTGCATCAGATGCAAAACTTCCTGCCTCTAAGAACACTCCCGAATCAAGAGCTTGATCAACTGCATTTGCAATCGCTAATTTAATGTGATACACTTGATTACAAACCAAGTCAGTATTTGCTGATAAGGTAATTGTTGCTCCGTTAAAATCGACAATTTGCGTATTCGCAGTAAACAACGGATTGTAACTAGTTGTAAAATAAATTGAATTTGCCTGCCAGTTAGGGTCTGCAGCAGCACAGGTTGCAGGGCTATTAAATCCGGCACTTCCACTATTTACCGTGTTAATTGCTACTGGAATGTTTGTTCCCGGCACTACAGCCAAATTCACTGCATTATTAGAGAAAGGGCCATTGATTCCTGGGCCAGAAATGAAAAATCCAAAGACATCATTGAAGTTTGAACAAGTATAACTCGTATACTCTGATGATGCAAAATGGTAACGGAAAGATAAGGTATCACCCGTTGGAATAAAATCGAACTCGATGATTACACCGTTTGTTACTGGTTGGCCTGATAATGACAACAAATCAGCATCGTTGAAGACTGATGGAGCGCCTTGTGTCTGCATTAATATGCCCGACTGAAGCGGAAAATTTGCACCCGTATAATCAAATTGAAAAACACTTGGACTAACGTTTTGGGCATTTGCCGCCGAACCATTGTAGGTCACATTAAAGGCTTGGATTCCAAATCCAACCAAAACATCTTGAACTGCTTGTTGAGGAGAAATTGCTCCATTAGGATTTATTGTAAATTGAGAATAAGCAGTAGACAATCCTACTAGAAAAAACAAAAATGGTATAATTTTCTTTATCATGATTCAAAGACTATGTTTAGCTAAATAAAGTTGCGCAAGCATGCAAAAATAGCTAAAAAAAATTACTTTGAAACGAGAGGAATTAATTTAACCCTACGCTAAAGAACAAAGAGGGCGCTTGATTTTTATCTGATTCTGAACCACTTTTAACGATGTCCATCAATTGAGCTACTTCAAAGATTGATAGATTGGAGTGAATACCCATTGAACGATGTTGCGACAATTTAGATTTAGCTGTTCCTAATGAGCTTCTGTTTAAATATTGAAAATTTTCTTTCATTTTTAAATTTTAATTCACGAGGTACTACGACATGTTTCATGCCTAAGTTACAAAAATCAAGGATTAAAATTACATGTTGTTGTATTTCAGCGAGTTAAATTTTTGTCACAAGTATGTATTTTGCCTCATCCAGACGTAAAGACAAAACATAGTCATCCACTTCAATTGCAATTGGATCTTTCAGTGGTGCGCGAAAAAGCCACTGAATTTCCTTTTCTGAGATCAATCCCATTTCAGCGAATTTGGCCTCTAAATTCGTGGAGAGAATACGAACGATTTTTAATTTTGAAGATTGAGTGACCTCAGAAAGAAGAACTTCCATTTTATTTAAGAATTAATCGAATGGTTTGTCTTGTGCGCTGTTCCAAAATGACTGTTTTTTCTTTTGAAACTAAATCAATTGTCTTTTGGTCGTAATGTCTGATGGTTACCAATTCTAATTCATCATTGTACCAAACTTTATAATGGTCACCTAAAATTGATTTTAACAATTCTGGATCCGCCTTCTTCTGGTCCAAAAGAATCGAAAAACTCAATGCTGAATTTTGCATGACATTGATTTTTATTCCTGCTGCAGCTAGTCTATTGAAAATGTCGCTTAAATTTTCCTCGGCGATAAACGAAAAATCTTTTGGGCGAATCGAGAATAAAACTTGTTCCTTTTTTACGATAAACGAAGGAACTAAATTATCGTTATCCGTTGATTCTTGTATAATGGTGCCTGGTTCGTCTGGATGGATGAACGATTTTACAAACAAAGGAATTCCTTTATTTTGGAGTGGTTTAATCGTTTTTGGATGAATCACTGATGCACCATAATACGACAATTCGATGGCTTCTTTAAAGGAAATTTGATCCAATTTAACCGTATCCGAAAAATACTTTGGATCTGCGTTAAGCATGCCAGGAACGTCCTTCCAGATCGTTACACTTTCGGAATCAGAACAATAGGCATAAATTCCTGCTGTGTAGTCTGAACCTTCTCTTCCAAGTGTAGTGGTAAATCCTTCGGGTGTATGTCCAACAAAACCTTGGGTAACAATAATATCTACTTTTGAAAATTTAGGGAGCAATGTTTGGTTCACCAATTCTTCTGTCTTCTGCCAATCTACTTTTCCTTCTTGGTACTGGTTGTTTGTTCGAATCAATTCTCTTGAATCAGCCCAACCGCTTGAAAAACCCTGTTCAAATAAATATGCCGATACTATTTTTGAAGAAATAACCTCGCCTAATGATACAATTTGATCGTATTCAAACGAATAATTATCAGGAAAGGGCTTTTGTAATCGGTCTCTTATTTGGTCAAAAATGGTTTCAATTTCATGGTAAATTTTAAAATGTTTTTCTGTAAACAATTCACCCAGAATAGCTATGTGAAAATCATATAATTCGTTTACCAAAGCTGTAAATTGTCCAATATTTTTTTCTTTCTCTGCTGCAACAATTTCCTCCAGTTTGTTTGTTGATTTGCCCATGGCCGAAACAACCACAATCAACTTTTCCCCTTTAAATCTCGCTAAAATAGAAGCCACATTTCGAACTGCTGCGGCATCTTTTACCGATGCTCCTCCAAATTTGAAAACTTTCATCTAGAAATAATTTGAGAACAAAAATAACGATAAGAACGAAACCAAAAATTGATATTCTTCAACATTAACGATGAAAATTGTAAATTCGTGAGCTAAACTCAATAACATGAATAAACTATTTTTATTTCTCGCACTTATTTTCATTTTTAGTAAATCTCTTCGAGCGGATGAGGGGATGCTTATTCCATCTCTGATTGCTGCTTTTGAGTCTGATATGAAAGCTAAAGGAATGAAGTTGTCTGCAGAAGATATTTACAGCGTAAACAAAGCAAGTTTGAAAGATGCTATTCTTCAATTTGGAGGAGGTTGTACAGCAGAACTTGTTTCAGATCAAGGATTGTTGTTGACGAATCACCATTGTGGGTATTCTCAAATTCAATCGCATTCCTCACTCGAAAATGATTATCTAAAATACGGATTTTGGGCAAAAACAAAAGGAGATGAATTGCAAAATCCAGGATTAACAGCTGTTCGTATCGTTCGTATCGAAGATGTTACAAAATTGATTTTGGGCTCTGGAAAAACGGACGAGGCAAGTATTCAAGCATTGATTAAAGAATTGACTGCCAAAGCAATTTCAGGTACGCATTACGAAGCAGAAATCAAACCATTCAACTATGGGAATGATTATTACATGATGGTAAAGGAAGTTTTTTTAGATGTTCGTTTCGTAGGAACACCTCCCAATTCAATTGGTAAATTTGGTGGAGACACAGATAATTGGGTTTGGCCGCGACATACAGGTGATTTTTCTGTTTTTAGAATTTATGTTGGAAAAGACAATAAGCCTGCACCCTACTCTGCTGATAATGTTCCATACAAACCAATTCATTTTTTACCCATCTCATTCAAAAATCGAAAAGAAGGAGATTTTACCATGGTATATGGCTTTCCGGGAGCAACGGAGCAACACGTAGTTTCTTCGTATTTGAAATTCATCATTGAAAAGGAACGTCCAGCTCGTATTAGAATGCGTGATTTGTCACTAGGTGTTATTGATGCCGCGATGAAAGAATCAGATAAGACGCGCATTCAGTATTCGGCGAAGCAAGCAAGCATTGCAAATGCATGGAAAAAATGGATTGGTCAAATTGATGGGTTGAAGCGTTTGGATGCAGTTACGGTAAAAATCAATCGTGAAAAAGAATATACGGACAAAGCCAATTCTAATCCTGAATGGAAAGCAAAATATGGCGATGTTGTTCAGAAAATGAATGATTTAGTCGCGAAAAAAGTGGAAATTGAATTTCAATATGCTATGGGGGTTGAATATTTCTCGTATGGCCCCGAGTACTTTAAATTGACGCGTGGACTGAATGATTTACTTACGAATTATTCCAAATACAAAGAAAAAAATGAACTTTCAGGTGTTATTTCCAAGCTAAAAACCAGTGGTGAGGGATTTTTCAAAAATTACAATGAAATTGTGGATGGAAAAATATTCGAATTGCTAACGATTGAATACTTCAAACGTATTGGCAACGTCAAATTAAGTGAAGCAGAAGTGAAGCAACTAAAAAACGATATATATGCACAATCCGTTTTAACGAACAAAGAGCGTTACTTGAGCTTTTTAGATTCTTTCAATGATGAGAGCAAAGGAAAATTGGAAAATGATCTTGGATTCAAACACTACAATGGGTTGATTTCAACTTTCAGAGCTTCTACAAGTCCCGATTTTCAAGCATTCAATGCCGAAATGACAGCCTTATTAAAACTCTACGTGGAAGGGAAGAAAGTGATGTTTCCAAATGCTAAACATTGGCCAGATGCCAATAGCACTTTAAGAATTTCTTACGGAAAACTGGAAGGATCCTCACCAGCGGACGGTATGAAATATACCGAGCACACCACTTTAGATGGAATAATTGCCAAATACAATTCGGGCAACCCTGATTTTGAGTTGCTTCCACGCATGTTGGATTTACACAAGGCCAAAGACTATGGTCCGTATGCGCAGAAAGGCGAATTGTGGGTATGTTTCACAGGCTCTAATCACACAACAGGAGGAAATTCAGGTTCGCCTGTATTGGATAAAAACGGTCATTTGATGGGCTTAAATTTTGACCGCACTTGGGAAAGTACGATGAGTGATTACATGTTTGACGCCAACCGTTGCCGAAACGTGGTGGTTGATATTCGCTACGTACTGTGGGTGATGGACAAATATTCAGGCGCAAAGCATTTGGTGGATGAGATGAAACTCGTGAAAGGGAAGTGAGAAAATTGTATTTTTATAAAGAGGTCGAAAGAGTTCGCTAATACAACCAATGGAAAGTATTACTACTTGAATGAAAAGCACAATTAGTAAATTTATGAGTAAACCCATTTGCTTAAATAAAAAATTAATTACGAATATTAACCTCATCTAACTAACACTTAAAAATCAAATGAAAAAAGTCATGAATAAATCATTTATTTTCTTGTTTTTTTTAATTTCAACCATTTCCTTGAGTCAAATTGAATTGACAACGCTTTTTAATAAGGATAACTTTAGAGTAAAATACTATCAAAACGAAGATTATATTGGAATTGTAATTGAATCAAAATATACTCCATTTATCTACACTGATATAAATAGAAACAATGTGACTGATCCTTACATTGATAGGCTATACTCAGTAATTGATGGAAATTCTTTATGTGTGGCAAATCAACTCGAAAATGACGCGACAACAACGTGTGGCCAAGCTACTCGTGCTACTCTCATCGTAAATAAAAATAATTACCACTTTGTTATTCCAAAAAATGAATTGAGATACTCACCATCAAAACCAATTTTTCTCTCCTTTGGAGCATTTGATAAGAGCAGCACATCTAAGTATTATATTAACAATAAAAATTCATATATAATAAGTCCATGACCGAAACAGCCCAAAATAAATACTATTCAAAGGGAAAATTCTTTATCAGATAATCCGTGTACCTCAATTCATTCAGAAATAATTATAAAATTAAAATGCACCAAACAAGCATACATCAATGATAGAATTCATTCAAAACCTAAAAGCAAGAAACGAAACACTTTTTTATTTCGGTCTAATTTGCTTAATCTTTTCAATCCTATTTTTGATTTTAGCAAAGACCACTGAAACACAAGTCTACGGCGTCAACGCATGGTACAAGCCTTTCAAATTTGCATTTTCAACATTGACATTCTCTTGGGCCATGGCTTGGTATTGTTATTACTTACCGGACTTTAACGTTAAATTCTTTAACTGGTCTATTATCCTATTGCTAGGCTTTGAGATTGTCTATATTGCAATTCAAGCGAGCAGAGGACAACTCTCACATTACAACATGAGTACAGGGTTTTATTCTGCAATGTTTACTCTAATGGCTTTGGCTGCCTCGTTGGCAACAATATATACAGCCTATGTAGGGTTCTTGTTTTTTACAAATTCATTTCCAGAATTACCAAACTACTATGTTTGGGCAATTCGATTAGGTATTCTCATTTTCGTTATTTTTTCATTTGAAGGTTTTGCCATGGGGTCAAGATTGAATCATAGTGTTGGTGCTTTGAATGACAATTCAAATTGGTTTATACTTGGCTGGAGCAAAACGGTCGGAGATCTTCGAGTTTCGCATTTTATTGGTATGCACGCTCTTCAGGTATTGCCAATTCTTTCGTATTACCTTCTCAAGAATACAAAGTTGACGTTAGTACTGTCAATTCTTTATGGACTTTTGGCTCTATTGACTCTTATTCAAGCATTAAATGGCAGGCCTTTAATCCCTCAACAAAAGGAAGTTACTAAAACAGAATAGTTAGCCTTTTTTTTCTCAACAAACTTTTCTGACAGTATGCTCATTCCGCTCCGCAGGACGTGATTTTCGAATCAGCATTTTTTTGTATTTTTAGCCACTCAAAATGCAAGAATTCGCTGGTATTCAAAAAATCCTGTACATCAATTCTCCCAAGAATGATTTTCTAGCGGATAGCTTTTTAATTGGACTAAAGGAGCTCTTTGGATCTATTGTTTATGAATATCCTGCAAATAAGTTCGTCTACAAATCAAGAAATGAGGATGTTCAAAGCATGCATGGCATTGGATTTACCTTATATGGGATTTTAGATGCTTCCGAATGCCGAGAATATAATCATTCTATGCATGTTGAGGATTTTGATTTAGTGATTTTTGGAGATATATACCGACAGTCTGATCTTTATTTGAAGTGGCACAAACGTTTGAAGCGAAAACAAACCCTAATTTTAGATGGAGAAGACACTCCTGCGATTTGGCCCTACTACAAAGCGCCTTGGAAAGCACCATTTTCATTGACTTATCCCAAACCTCACAAGCGATTTAACTATTTTAAACGAGAGATTATTGCCAAAAGAACAAACTACTATCGTTTTTACAAATTCATTCCGAAGTTTTTATGCGCATTTCTTCCCTTGCCAAACATTCACCCAATATCCTTTTCAATACCTGATTCAAAAGTAAAGTTAGGTAAGACTGAAAAAAATAAACTTTTTGGTAAACATATCGTCGATGAAGAAGTATGTCAAAACATTGAAGGTAGCATGATAAAATACGCCTTCTCAAATGAAGAAGACTACTACACTGATTTACAGAATTCAAAATTTGGAATCACAACAAAACGAGGAGGATGGGACTGTCTAAGGCATTATGAAATTGCTGCTAATCAAGCCGTGATATGCTTTAAAAATTTGAATGAAAAACCAAGTTTTTGTGCGCCACATGATTTAGTCGATGGGGTAAATTGCATCGAATATTCCAATTATTCGGATTTACTTCAAAAAACATTACAACTTAGCGACATCGCGTATGAAACCATCCAAAAAAACTCGATGGAATGGGTACGCAACTATTCCTGTAAAAACTTGGTTAAAACAATAATTCAAAAACATTTAGAGCTTTCAGAAGAAGGCTGAGTCTTTTTTACAGAGATTTTTTGAGAAATTGATTTCATTCAGTTTCTGAGTCGTCAAGAATAGCCATAAAATAAGTAAGTTTGCAAAAACAAAATTCTATGAAAAATATTGCAGTTATCGGTAGCGGAACAATGGGAAATGGAATTGCTCATGTTTTTGCGCAATTTGGCTATACAGTAAACTTGATTGATATTTCTGCCTCTGCTCTTGAAAAAGCAATGGCGACCATTGAAAAAAATCTGGATAGACAAGTAGCTAAAGGTTCACTTAGTGAATCCGATAAAGCATCTACTTTAAAAAATTTAAATACATTTACCTCTATCGAAGAAGGAGTAAAAGGAATTGATTTAGTGGTTGAGGCTGCAACAGAAAATATAGATTTAAAGCTAAAGATATTTAAGCAACTTGATGAAGTAACGGAACCTCATGTAATTTTAGCAACCAACACTTCTTCTATTTCTATTACAAAAATAGGATCAGTAACAAACAGGGCTGATAAAGTAATTGGAATGCACTTTATGAATCCGGTTCCAGTAATGAAATTGGTGGAAATTATTAGGGGTTATTCAACTTCGGATGACGTAACTGCACTCATTATGGAAACATCAAAAAAATTGGACAAAGTTCCGGTTGAAGTAAATGATTATCCTGGATTTGTGGCTAATCGTATTTTAATGCCGATGATTAACGAGGCCATCTATTCATTGTACGAAGGAGTTGCTGGTGTATATGAAATTGATACGGTTATGAAATTGGGAATGGCTCATCCAATGGGTCCATTACAACTCGCTGATTTTATTGGTCTTGATGTATGTCTTGCCATTCTTCAAGTTTTGCATGACGGGTTTGGCAATCCAAAATATGCGCCATGTCCATTATTGGTTAACATGGTCACTGCCGGAAAAAAAGGAGTGAAAACCGGAGAAGGATTTTATTCTTGGACACACGGCACGAAAGATTTAGTTATTGCCGACAATTTCAAGAAGTAGGATTTTCATAGGCCTGAAATTAGGCAAT
Organism: Crocinitomicaceae bacterium; assembly: GCA_044361535.1. Classification (GTDB taxonomy): domain Bacteria; phylum Bacteroidota; class Bacteroidia; order Flavobacteriales_D; family Crocinitomicaceae; genus UBA952. Next base: position 3,463 of record JBIKIQ010000005.1, on the reverse strand, counting down.
TTTAACGATTCATTTGTAAGTGAATTAATTCAACGGATTTCTTTGTTTTTTCGTCTGAAAGCAAACCTTTCATACTAAATTAAGGGAGTGACAAAAGGAATTTATTGTAAGATTACAGTTTTTATTAGCTACTTTTGCACCGTTTTTAAGAAATTTAATTATGAAAATACAAATATTGTTTGCGCTGTCTGCGTTTTTTTCAATATCCTCATTCGTTCAATCTCAAACTCCTATTACAACCTTTAAACCTGAGAGTGGAATTTCATTAACTCAAAATAATAATTTGAGCACAGATGATCAGGTTAATAATATCCTCATCTCCTTTGGTGAAAAACTCAATTCAAATATTATTTCCATTTCTGATATTGAAGAATATAGCTGGAAAATTACAAATGGAGATTCCTTTAATATTCATGGAATAGGTAAACAAATTATGGATATTTTATTTGAAATACCTGGTGAATATGACGTAGTTTTAAATCATACTGAAAAAACTAGTGCTAAAGCCTGTAATCACGGCAGTGAAAAAATAATATACCGATTGAAAGTTTTGGATTCCAAATATGAATTTTTATTTGACGAATTAACCTTGTCAAATACTCTTGTTGGAAATGTTGAGTCGAAAGGTATCATTCTTTCTATTCCAATTATATATTCAAGTTATACCAATAAAGCAGGTCAATTAGAAGGATTAAAAATGATTTCATCAGGCGTTAATACAAGTATAATTGGTGAAGTTGTTGGCAAAGACACTCCATTGCAGGTCGGTAAAAATCTTATTTCTTTTAATTTATCAGGAAAAGCAACATCAAACACCTATATTATGTTTGATTTTTACAATCAAGATAATTTGATTCAAACCTATTATATACCTAACGTAATAAAATAATCAGAGCATGAAATTTTCAATTAGAACGAGAATAATTATTCAATCGTTTTCTATTCTCATAACATTTGCTTTTTTCAACAATGTTTATTCACAATGTGGATTTCAAGCAACTTGTCCAAACACCAACTATTTGAATTTTGGTATGGGATCCAATTCCGATAGAAACACAATAGAATATGATAATTTTTGTTCGAGCTACCACTCAACTGTAGTGCGAACGGCAAATGGCACCTACAAAACGTGGGGAGAAGGTTTAGCAAATAATGGTATTGCAAATGTTCTTGCTCCTATTGAAATAAATTCAACCAATTATCCAGCTTTAACAGGTCAGATACTCAAAGCTCACTTAGCAAGTATACGAAGTGGGACAGCTCAAGGAATTGTGCTTACAACAACAGGATTATTTGCCTGGGGTGTTGAAGGGACTATAATTCATCAAAATATAACTACATCTAATACATTTCAAAAAATAACCGTTGGTGGAAATGCGCAAGGTTTACCAGCAGGTGTTGCTCCTACAGATGTTAAAATGATTTTTACCACTTATAAAACAATGGTAATTACAACATGTAGTGGCGATGTTTGGGTTTTGACGCATCAGGGAGAAAATACTGGGACAGGATTGACAGGCGCATTAAGTGCGGCAAATGCAGTTTTATGGTATAAAGTAACAACATCCGCAGCAGGAAACCCTGCACTTGCCAATGTTGTTGCGGTTAGAGGAAATCAAAATACCATGTTCGCTTTAACTACAACAGGTGAATTGTATACTTGGGGAACCGAAACATATTTAGGAAACAACACCGCAATTGGATCAAGAAATCGCGCGACTTTAATGACCAATCCAAACGGAAACTCTATAAAAATGATTGGAGTGACGCGCGATCAATCCAATTTAAAACCAACCTATTATGTCTTAAACACTGATGGGAATTTGTACTCTGTAGGTGGTAATAACTTTAGACAAATTGGAGATTGGTCTACAACAGATCGACTCAGTTGGGTTCAACCAAGGTACACATCTTTAACAGGTCCTGTAATGAATAATATTCGTTGGGTTTCTCCAAATGAACACGACCATGCTTTTGCTGCAGTAAATGTCTTAACGGCAGATTCTACGAATTACAATTGGGGTGAATCCAATGGACTCATGCTCGGAAGAGCAGCGGCAGGTGCAGCAAATCCGGCTATACCTGATGGAATTACTGCAGCAAATAAAATTTTGGCTGTTGAAACAGGCGGACATACTTCCATGCTCGTAAAAAAGTGTGAAGATTACTTTGGATATGTTGGTCACCGAATAAACGGAAGTATGGGTGATGGGACTGCAAATACAACAAATGAAAATAGTTATACCTTCGCAACTGCTGTCGTATTTATATGTGGTGCAACAAATTTGGATGTTAGTATTACTGGGGCTCCCACATTTGGAGCCGGGGGATTATATTGTAACGGTTCGTCGGTAGATTTAATCCCAAGTCCAACAGGTGGAGTTTTAACCTTATTGTCTGGTCCAGCAACGCTAAACGGTACAATAATGAATTTCAACGGAACAGGAAATACTACAATTAATGTGCAGTATGCTGTAACCGTTCCTGGTTGTCCAATTTCTAAAACAACTACAATTGCTTTGCAAACGGAAGATTGTCTTCCAATTGGAGTTACTCTATCCGGAACAACAACCATTGCTGAAAATGCTGCAGGAGTAGCTACTCTTACTGCAACCTTGTCAGCGGCAGCATCATCTCCAACTACTGTAACATTGACATATTCCGGAACAGCCACAGGGGTTGATTATACAACCTCGTCTGTAACAATTACTATTCCTGCAGGATCAACAACAGGAACTGTAACGATTGATCCAACTGACGATGTTATTTTCGAAGGAAATGAAACAGTTATTGCTGACATAACAAATGTAACAGGTGGAGACGGAGCAACAGAAACAGGGACTCAAACGGCTACCGTTACTATTACAGATGATGAAACTACACCTATTGTTACTTTATCAGGTACAACAACAATCGCTGAAAATGCTGCAGGAGTAGCTACCTTAACTGCAACTTTGTCCGTTGCTACAACTACTGCTACTACGGTTACACTTACTAATACAGGAACTGCCTCTGGTGCTGATTATTCAGCTTCTAGTACCACTATTACTATTCCTGCAGGTTCAACAACTGGAACTGTGACGATTGACCCAACCGACGATGTTATTTTCGAAGGTAATGAAACAGTTATTGCTGACATTACGAATGTAACTGGTGGAAACGGTGCAACAGAATCTGGTACCCAAACGGCTACCGTTACTATTACAGATGATGAAACTACACCTACTGTTACTTTAACAGGTACAACAACAATCGCTGAAAATGCTGCAGGAGTAGCTACCTTAACTGCAACTTTGTCCGTTGCTACAACTACTGCTACTACGGTTACACTTACTTATACAGGAACTGCCTCTGGTGCTGATTATTCAGCTTCTAGTACCACTATTACTATTCCTGCAGGTTCAACAACTGGAACTGTGACGATTGACCCAACCGACGATGTTATTTTCGAAGGTAATGAAAC
>JBIKIQ010000031.1:0-15432 GCA_044361535.1 Crocinitomicaceae bacterium | reverse complement strand
GTTACGAAACAGCGACGTTTAACACAACCTCATGTCAATGGGATGTAACGGGAACTCAACCCCAACAACCTACAGTAGCTTGTTATGAGACAGCGACATTTAACACAACCTCATGTCAATGGGATGTTACGGGAACTGGTCCAATAATACCAAGCTTTAACTCATATGGTCCTTATTGTGAAGGGGCAAGCATTCCAGTTTTACCTAACTTGTCTAATAATGGGATTTCAGGAACATGGTCACCTGCAATAGATAATATGCAAACGACAACTTACCTATTTACTCCAAGTATTGGTGAATGCGCAGATCCAATTAGTCTCACAATTACTATTCTTCCAATAGTAACTACTACATTTACTCAAGAGGGAGAGATTTGTTCGGGAGGTTCATTTAGTCTGCCAATTCAATCCAATGAGGGAATAACTGGAAGTTGGTCACCTGCAATAAATACGAGTTCAACGACAACGTATACTTTTAATCCGAGTACTGGTCAATGTGCAACAATAGCTTTTATGACAGTGTCAGTTACGCCTACCGTTATTCCACAATTCAGTCAAGTATCGCCAATTTGTGTTGGTGATTTGTTATCTGCTTTGCCAACTACTTCTGTGAATGGAATTACAGGATCATGGTCACCAGCAATAAACAATACTGCAACCACAAGTTATACGTTTACCCCAAATCCAATTCCTGGTCCTGATTGCGACCAAGCAGTTTTGATTTGTGATCCTAATCAAGTTATTTCTGTCACAAGTTTAAATGGTGCAGGAAATAATGATGAAGAACCTGAGTTAGGTAGTTGTATGGATGTTCCTGGTCCGAATGAGCAAAATTCTGCTTGGTTTATTTTTAATGCTACTACATCAGGTAATTTAACGTTTGATATTATTCCGAATTTACCAAATGATGATATTGATTTTATTTTGTACCAATTAAATTCGGATAATCCATGCGGACCCAGAACTATAATTAGATGTAATTCTGCTTCATGCCTGAATTCAACTGGAAGTACTGGATTAAGTATGACAGATAGTGATATTTCTGAAGACCCAAATTGTGATCCGGGAGAAAATTCATATTGTCAATTCGTACAAACTACTCCTGGAGCAAAATACGCATTACTAATTAATAATTGTAATACAAATCAAGGCTTTACATTGCAGTTCAATAATGGAATTCCAAATCCTGTATCTTTTGCTCAACCTAATACAACGAGTAATTTTTACAATGCAACAAACTGTGTTGGTCAATGTGCAACTACAACTACAATGACAATAACTGTTAATCCAGAATATAATAGTGTAATTGACACAGCTTTTTGTTCTAATGTTTTGCCTGTGGTATGGAACAGCCAAATTATCAATTCTCCAGGTAGTTATATGTCTTCCTTGACAACCATAAATGGATGCGATTCAATTGTTACTCTGAATGTTTCAATTCAAACTGTTAATGCTAGTACAACTCAAGTGGATATTTTATGTTTTGGTAATTCAACCGGCTCAATTGATTTAACGGTAACAGGAGGAACAGGACCATATGGTTATTTGTGGAATACAACACCTGCTCAAACGACAGAGGATTTATCGTCATTATCAGCAGGAAGTTATACAGCAACAATAACGGATGCAAACGGATGTACAACAACAGCAAGCGCTACATTGAGTCAACCTGCTTCAGGCATGTCAGCGAGTACAAGCCAAGTGGATGTTTTGTGTAATGGAAATGCAACGGGCTCGATTGATTTAACGGTAACAGGTGGAACAGGAACCTATACCTATTCGTGGAATACAACACCTATTCAAACCACAGAGGATTTATCGAATTTACAAGCTGGAACGTATACCGTAACTGTAACCGATCAGAGCAATTGTACAACAACCGCGACTGTAACAATAACGGAACCAGCAGCACCATTATCAGCCACAACAACTCAGGTAAATGTATTGTGTACAGGAAATTCAACAGGCTCAATCGAATTAACAGTAGCAGGAGGAACAGGACCATATGCTTATTCATGGAGCACAACCCCGGTTCAAACTACAGAAGATATATCGTCATTATTAGCTGGAAGTTATACAGGAACAATAACAGATGCAAATGGATGTTCTACTATAGTAAATGAAACAATAACAGAACCAACAGCAACATTATCAGCTAGTACAACTCAAGTGGATATTTTATGTTTCGGTAATTCAACGGGCTCAATTGATTTAACGGTAACAGGAGGAACAGGACCATATGGTTATTTGTGGAATACAACACCTGCTCAAACGACAGAGGATTTATCGTCATTATCAGCAGGAAGTTATACAGCAACAATAACGGATGCAAACGGATGTACAACAACAGCAAGCGCTACATTGAGTCAACCTGCTTCAGGCATGTCAGCGAGTACAAGCCAAGTGGATGTTTTGTGTAATGGAAATGCAACGGGCTCGATTGATTTAACGGTAACAGGTGGAACAGGAACCTATACCTATTCGTGGAATACAACACCTATTCAAACCACAGAGGATTTATCGAATTTACAAGCTGGAACGTATACCGTAACTGTAACCGATCAGAGCAATTGTACAACAACCGCGACTGTAACAATAACGGAACCAGCAGCACCATTATCAGCCACAACAACTCAGGTAAATGTATTGTGTACAGGAAATTCAACAGGCTCAATCGAATTAACAGTAGCAGGAGGAACAGGACCATATGCTTATTCATGGAGCACAACCCCGGTTCAAACTACAGAAGATATATCGTCATTATTAGCTGGAAGTTATACAGGAACAATAACAGATGCAAATGGATGTTCTACTATAGTAAATGAAACAATAACAGAACCAACAGCAACATTATCAGCTAGTACAACTCAAGTGGATATTTTATGTTTCGGTAATTCAACGGGCTCAATTGATTTAACGGTAACAGGAGGAACAGGACCATATGGTTATTTGTGGAATACAACACCTGCTCAAACGACAGAGGATTTATCGTCATTATCAGCAGGAAGTTATACAGCAACAATAACGGATGCAAACGGATGTACAACAACAGCAAGCGCTACATTGAGTCAACCTGCTTCAGGCATGTCAGCGAGTACAAGCCAAGTGGATGTTTTGTGTAATGGAAATGCAACGGGCTCGATTGATTTAACGGTAACAGGTGGAACAGGAACCTATACCTATTCGTGGAATACAACACCTATTCAAACCACAGAGGATTTATCGAATTTACAAGCTGGAACGTATACCGTAACTGTAACCGATCAGAGCAATTGTACAACAACCGCGACTGTAACAATAACGGAACCAGCAGCACCATTATCAGCCACAACAACTCAGGTAAATGTATTGTGTACAGGAAATTCAACAGGCTCAATCGAATTAACAGTAGCAGGAGGAACAGGACCATATGCTTATTCATGGAGCACAACCCCGGTTCAAACTACAGAAGATATATCGTCATTATTAGCTGGAAGTTATACAGGAACAATAACAGATGCAAATGGATGTTCTACTATAGTAAATGAAACAATAACAGAACCAACAGCAACATTATCAGCTAGTACAACTCAAGTGGATATTTTATGTTTCGGTAATTCAACGGGCTCAATTGATTTAACGGTAACAGGAGGAACAGGACCATATGGTTATTTGTGGAATACAACACCTGCTCAAACGACAGAGGATTTATCGTCATTATCAGCAGGAAGTTATACAGCAACAATAACGGATGCAAACGGATGTACAACAACAGCAAGCGCTACATTGAGTCAACCTGCTTCAGGCATGTCAGCGAGTACAAGCCAAGTGGATGTTTTGTGTAATGGAAATGCAACGGGCTCGATTGATTTAACGGTAACAGGTGGAACAGGAACCTATACCTATTCGTGGAATACAACACCTATTCAAACCACAGAGGATTTATCGAATTTACAAGCTGGAACGTATACCGTAACTGTAACCGATCAGAGCAATTGTACAACAACCGCGACTGTAACAATAACGGAACCAGCAGCACCATTATCAGCCACAACAACTCAGGTAAATGTATTGTGTACAGGAAATTCAACAGGCTCAATCGAATTAACAGTAGCAGGAGGAACAGGACCATATGCTTATTCATGGAGCACAACCCCGGTTCAAACTACAGAAGATATATCGTCATTATTAGCTGGAAGTTATACAGGAACAATAACAGATGCAAATGGATGTTCTACTATAGTAAATGAAACAATAACCGAGCCTACATTGTTAACGGCAGTATTAGTTAGTCAGTCAAATGTAACATGTTTTGGGGGTAATAATGGTTCAGTTACAATAAATCCGTCAGGTGGTGTTAGTCCATATTCAATTTCTCCTAGTCAAACTAATTTAACTGCCGGTTCCTACACCTTTATTGTTACAGATAATAATGGTTGTCAATATTTTGTAACTACTCAAATTTTAGAACCTCAATCAGATTTAACCGTTTCAATTTTAAGTCAAACAAATGTTAGTTGCAATGGGCTTTCTGATGGATCAGTTAATTTGTCAATTTCAGGAGGGACAGCTCCTTATATAACAAATCCAACAACAACAAATTTAGCAGCGGGAGTTTATACATTTAATATAGTTGATAATAATGGTTGTTCTTCATCTGTTGTAACAACCATTACCGAACCTACAACATTGATTGCCCAAATTTCAAATACAGTGATTACAGCAAGTGGTGGAACGTCAACAGTTGTCGTTTCTGCTTCAGGTGGAACTTTACCGTACACAGGAGCCGGAACATTTACTGTAACTGCTGGAACTTATTCTTACACAGTTACAGATGCAAATGGATGTGTTGATGTTGTAACCGTTACAATTACTCAGCCTTTACCGTTAACGGCAAGTTCGACATCATCTATGATCCTATGTAATGGAGGTACTACTCAAATTACTGTTAGTGGTAATGGCGGAACTACACCATATTCAGGAACAGGAATATTTGCTGTTACAGCAGGTACGTATGCTTATATTATTACAGATTTCTATGGGAATACTGCAACCACCACAATCACTGTAACAGAACCAACTTTACTAACTTCCGCTTCGTCATCGACACCTATATTATGCAATGGAGATTTATCAATAGTAACGGTAAGTGCTTTAGGTGGAACAACACCATATACTGGGACAGGAAATTTTAGTGAAACGGCTGGGTCATATTCATATATAGTTACAGATGCCAATGGCTGTACATCGCAGACATCAATAAGCATCACACAGCCAAGCCCAATTACTGCCAGTGCCACAGTTGTCGATGTTTATTGCTTAAATGGATCTGGAAGTATTGATTTGTCAGTTAATGGAGGAGTAGGACCATATAATGTGCTATGGAATAATTCGATAAATTCTGAAGATTTATTAAGTGTGGTTGCTGGTTCTTATTCAGCATTAATAACGGATCAAAATAATTGTCAGCAAACATTTAATTACTCGGTTGTAAACTCTTTTGCTCCAACGCCAGTTTTAACTAATAATGCTGGTACAACCCTATTAACATGTGCAACAACAACAATCAGTTATGGCATAACTAATACAAATTCAATTCTTTGGAATGGAGGTCAAACGCCTACTTCTTCTACAAATACATTTAACTCACCAGGACAGTTTATATTAAATATAACGGATGGAAATTTTTGTCCAATGCAGTTTACAGTTAATATCACACAAGACATTAACCCACCGAATGCAGGTATTAACAACATTTCTAATAATACGATATTGACATGTATAACACCAACTATTTTCGTTCAAGCGACTGGAGGAGTGTCCTATCAATGGTCGAATGGACTCGGTACAAATGCAAATCAAGCGTTAACTCAATCAGGAATATACACAGTTACTGTAACTGGTTCTAATGCATGTACTGCATCGGCTTCGATAACGCTTACAAGTAATCAGGCAGCTCCAACAGCAGTTATAATAAATAATACAGGTTCCACATCATTGCATTGTAATCAAACGCAAATTAATGTTACTGCATCTGGAGGTGTTTCTTATCAATGGAGCAATGGTTTAGGTTCAAATCCAACAGTTAATTTGGTAAGCTCAGGAACATTTACTGTAACAGCTACGGCAGCAAACGGATGTACTGATATTGAAACCATAGCGATAAGCCAAGTCCAAAATCCTACAATAACAGTTAGTTCAGCAACTATTTGTTCTGGAAGTTCGGGTACATTAGTAGCTGTTCCATCAAGCCCTGGTGGTAGTTTTGTATGGACACAATTACCGGGTAATATTATACTTCCGGGCACTGGAGCTTCAATTAGTGTGAGTCCAACGTCTAACGCCATTTACAACGTTCAGTATTTTGATGTTAACAATTGTCCAAGTAATACGGTAATGTCCAATGTTGTCGTTATTCCAACACCTGTTGTTAATGTGAGTGGAACAACGACCATCTGTTCGGGTAACAATGCTGTTTTAACGGCTAATTCATCATTAACCGGAGCAGGCGGGTATTATACATGGAGTCCAAATACCGCATCAGCGCAATCCGTTACGGTTACACCGAATATTTCCACAACTTATTCAGTTTATTATACTTTGAATGGATGTCCTTCAAATGCAGCGAATCATCTAGTTACTGTTTATCAGACACCTACTGTATTTGTCAATAATGTCGGTATATGTACGGGGTCTCAGGCAACACTAACAGCAATTCCAAGTGTACTTGGAGGAACATATTCATGGAATACATCACCTACAATATCCACAACCCAAAGTATATCAGTTCAACCTTTAAGTACATCAACATATACTGTTGTATATACATCCACCAATAATTGCCCAAGTCAGCCTGTTTCAGGAACTGTTACAGTAACAGATGTTCCATCTGTTCAATTAGATGATATTTTTGTTTGTGAAGGTCAAACAGGCACTTTAACTGCAATACCTTCTGTTCCAGGAGGTGTATTCAATTGGACGCCTTTCAATGGTTCAACCGGCAATACCTATGATATTTCACCAGTCACGTCAACTTCAGTTTCCGTTGTTTATTCCCTTAATGATTGTCCGAGTCTACCTGATACAGCCCTAGTTACACTTGTAAACACCCCTTCAGTTTTAGTCAATGACATTACAGTTTGTCAAAATGAAATAGGTACACTAACAGCTATTCCAAATGTATCTGGTGGGACTTATTTATGGTCAACAAATGAAACGACAGCATCTATAAATGTGAATCCTCAAGAAACGACTGTATATTCAGTTATTTACTTCTTAAATGGTTGTCCGAGTCCTCAGGCAAATGCAGTTGTCAATGTTGAGCCAATTCCGGTAATAAATTTCGATGTAGACTTTACGGAAGGCTGTGCACCTTTAACAGTTACCTTAACAAATGCAACTCCGAATACCACGAATTGTATTTGGAATATTGGTGATGGAGCAACATTTAATGAGTGTGATGAGTTGAATTTTACATTTCAAAATCCGGGTGTTTTTGATGTAGCATTAACTACTGATTCACCGAATGGCTGTTCAAATACATTAACACTTAATGATTTTATTACAGTTTATCAAAGTCCAATTGCAGACTTTACCGTTTCGTCTACTATAATTGATGTTACAGATCCAACGGTCACGATAAATAATAATTCTGCAGGTGCTGTTGATTATATCTGGAATTATGGAGATAATTTCTATGATAGTTCAATTTATAATCCAGAACCGCATATATATTCAGGGTTACTTCAAAGTGAGTATTATATAATATTAACCGCTATTTCTGAACATGGATGTATCGATACAACCTTCCAAATTATTCAATTGAGCAATGAAGTCAACATTTATATACCTAATTCATTTACTCCTGATGATGATGAACTTAATGATATTTGGATACCAGTTATAACATCGGGCATTGAACAAAATTCGTATGAATTGAATATTTATAACAGATGGGGTGAATTATTTTTCTCAACCAACGATTATCTTCAAGGCTGGGATGGTACATTTAGAGGTAACCAGGTTCAACATGGAATGTATACCTACCAAATTACCTATTCAAAATCTGGTCAAACAAAGAAAAATACACTTGTTGGTCATATTAACTTAATTCGATAGTTTTGGAATGATTATTGAAAAAATCGAGAAAATCATTTTTCATGAAAATTCAATTCTCTGAAGTAGTCCCAGAACCATTAACTTCCATAAAGCATCATAGCCAAAGCATTTGGAATTCTCAATTTACCATTAATAGTGCAGAATGTAAAAATGTGATTTTAAATGCATCCAGTGGAAAGGGAAAGACAACATTTTCAAATTTATTGCTCGGCATACGAAGAGATTATACAGGAGCTATTTACTTTAACGATAGAGATATTAATTCATTTATTACGGAAGAATGGGTAGAAATTCGAGCTAAGAAAATTTCAGTGGTTCATCAAGATTTACAATTATTCTCTAATTTAACTGCTTTCGAAAATATAGCGATAAAGAATGAATTAACAAGAACTTTTTCATATTTAGAGATATTAGATTTCCTCAAACAAGTTGATTTATTTGATAAAAAGGACCAGTTGGTAGCAACATTGTCAATGGGACAAAAACAGCGAATTGCAATAATTCGAGCCCTTTGTCAACCTTTTGAGTGGTTGATTTTAGATGAACCATTTTCTCATTTGGATGAAAATAACTCGAAGATATGTTTTGAAATGATTCAAACTCGATGTAAAACTATCAATGCAGGTTTTATTCTTACCTCTCTTGATCCTGTTGCCGATTTTCAGTTTGACAAATACCTAAATTTATAGTCATGTTGAAAAAAGTGCTTTTCCACAATCAAGACAAAACTCAACTTGCTATTGCTGTGTTAGGTTCGATAATTGGATTACTATTTCTTATTTCTTCGATTCATTATTTAATTCGGGTTAACGAATTTGGTAAGGGAGAAGAAATCTTAGGTCCAAATACAATGATCGTTCAGAAAAAGGTAAGTAATTCATCCTCATTAAATCTTACAAAAACCGATTTCAGTAAAGAGGAGATAGAAAGATTTAAAAATGAGCAATTTGTTGCTGATGCTCAGGCTATTATTTGTAATAACTTTAATGTTTTGCTTTTGACAGATGATCCTTATGTGCCAAAGTTTAGTTCAGATGTATTTTTACAGACTGTAAATTCGAAGTTTTTGGATGTACCCGTTGATAGATGGAAATGGAAAGAAGGAGATACAATAGTTCCAATTGTTATGCCTCGTGATTTTTTAGTTATGTTGAATACGTTCATGAGTGCAAGTGGTATTCCACAGGTTTCCGAGGATTTAGCCAAAGATATTAAGTTTAAATTGCGAATTTCTAACGATTCAAAAAATGATTTTGTTATTGCAAGAATTGTTGGATTCACAAATGAAATACCTTCTTTATTGGTTCCAGAGTCATTTATGAAATTTGCAAATGAAAAGTATAGTAATGGAAATGATAGTAAAATAACCAATGTTATGATTTCATCAAAAGAAGGTGAATTTGGTAAAATGGAGAAGTTTTTAGAAGAAAGAGGTTTAGAATCAAGGAAATCGCAAGTTGTAATTGGAAAATTAAAAAGTATCGTAAGTACATTATTTCTTGTTTTATTAGTGATTTCTGTTGTCACCGTGTTGGTGTCTAGTTTAGTTCTTATTCAGTACATGCAATTGCTTATTGCAACCAATCAATATCAAATCAGAACCTTATTGCGTTTAGGGTATAATCCACGAAGAATTATCTTTTTGTTTACGAGGTATTTAGGATTAACTTTTGGCATAGTATCCATTATATCATTTACTTTTTTTATTTTAGAAAAAATTGTAGTTGATAATCTACTTGAAAAAGGAGGTGTTACAATTAGTCATTCCATTTCGCTTATAAGTATGGTTTCTGTATTTATTTCATTTTGTATTTTTGTATCAATTAGTTTTCTTGTTGCAAAACGGAAAATAATGAGTGAGTTTTTTAGTTAATGTTTTGTTAAATTGTTTTCAATCTATGAATTTCTTCGTCAAATCAACAAAATCGCATGTTATGAAATCAAAATTTTTATTTATCCTTTTTCTTTTTGTGTTTACCTTCTTCGGTTATTCTCAAAAAATGAAATTCAAAGTAACAGGAGTAAAAGATTCTACCGTTTTTCTTATTAAATATTATGGTCAAAAGTTATTCTATGCGGATACCGCGGTTTTGAAAAATGGGTATGTAGAATTCGACGGAAAAAAACAACAACCTGGAATAATGGGCTTGTATTTGCCTGATCAGAAATTTTTTGAATTCATTTACAATAATGAAGAAATTCATCTTGAAACTTCGGCACCAGATTATACACCTAATTTGAAAGTTAAAAAATCTGTTGAAAATTCAATTTTTTTACCCTATGTTAAGTTTATTACTGATAAAAAAACGCAAGTTGGTAGATTAAGCGAACAAAAATCCAAGCTAAAAGAAACTGATCCAAGTTATAAATCAATTGCTGAGCAGATTGATAATTTAAATCTAGAAGTTGAGACTTATCAATTGGAACTAATTAAAAATAATCCAGATAAGCTTGTTGCGAAAATTGTAAAAATGTCGCGTGAAGTTGATGTGCCTGAATCTCCTAAAAATGAGAAAGGAGAACCGATTGATCCTGATTTTCGATTTAAATATTACAGAGCTCATTATTGGGATAATGTTGATTTGAACGATGATCGATTAGTAAATAACCCAGTGTTTCATAATAAGATGGAGTATTATTTTACGAAAATGATGCTTCAACATTGGGATACAGTCATTTATTATTCGTTTGATTTTTGTGATAAATTAAATCCAAAATCTAAGATTTTTGAATACGTTGTAGGTTGGATAACATCTACCTATGGAAAAAGTCAAATCATGGGTATGGATAAGGTATATACCTACATGAGAAATAGATATTATTGTTCTAAGAATTCAGAAGGAAAATCTCCTGCCTTTTGGGTGGCAGAGGATAAGTTTAAAGATCTTTGTGAGAAAATACAAATAGAAATGAACTTAGTCATGGGAGTACGTCCGCCAAATTTGATATTGAAAGATTCAACGGATAATAAATGGCATAATTTGTATGAGGTGGCGCAAAAGTCGGAATACACTGTATTATATTTTTGGGATCCGGAATGCGGGCATTGTAAAAAGACAACGCCAAAACTACAAACACTTTATGACAAAAAGTTTCGTGAAAGAAATATAGAGATTTTTGCTGTTGGAAAAGCGGTAGGTAAAGATTTTGAAGCATGGAAGAAATTTATTCGAGAAAATAAAATGACTTTCATAAATGTTGCAGTTACTGATAAACTATATGAAATAGCAAAGAAAGATCCAAATAGTTTAGTTCCTGTTCCTGGTGACAATAGACCAAAACCAACTACTTTGGAATCATTGAATTATCAAACTTCTTATGATATATTCTCAACTCCACAAGTATATATTTTAGATAAGGAAGGGAAAATAATTGCAAAACGAGTTTCTATTTCTCAGATAGAAGAAATGTTGGATGCACTTCAGGGAAAGAAAGATTTACCAAAGTTATTCCCACCTGATCCAGAGGAAGATAAACAAATGCAACAACATTAGAATTTTATCTTTTGCTGAATGTATTGTATGTCTTTTCTTATTTCTTGAAGTGATTGACTAATAGCGTTAGTATCCATTTGAACATCAGGTAGCTCAGGGGAAATATAGTTCACAAAGCGCCAAATTTCAACAATTGAATTTACATGTACCATATAGGGTTTATACAATGTATTGGTTGAACATAATTGAAAAGAACCAGATTCTTCAAGCATGTTGTTTAGAACTTTGAATACAATGCCGTCTTCCTTAGTCACAACAATGCATGGGGTTCCTGAACGTATAGATTGCCAATTTTGAATAAATTCTCCAACTACAAACGAACCTTCAACAACCGGTGGCATAGAATCTCCCTGAATTGGAAATGAACGATATTTCTTTTGTTTAGATAAAAAGGGTAATGAAAAAGTAGGTAAAACTTTGAGGTATTCAGGATCTGCGTAACCAGAAACATAACCAGCTGATGCTTTCAGTGGAACCATTTCAATTACCTCCTCATTATTTTGATCAACAACGGATGCTAAAACACGTAAATTTTGCCCTTTAACATCAGATGAATTGCCATACTCAATTCTTTTCCAGTCTGAATCATTAAATTTTTCAAAGTTTTCACGCAATAAAAAATCTGTTGAGACTTGATAGAAATCGGAGAGCAAGAGCAAATTTTCAAGATTTGGCTGCGCAACTCCATTTTCATAACCGCTATATGTAGATCGGAATAAACTTAATGCTTTTGCAACTTCTTCCTGAGATAGTTTTTTTCTTTTTCTCAAGGCTTTTAAATTTGATCCTATTGTCATGATTTTACTTTTTTACAAAAATACGGAAATATTTAAAATATAATCAAATTTATTACTAAAAAATAATCACGATAGTTCAAATTAAATTTTTAATTTTGGTTTTATGAAAAATATAAGAATATTCTTTTTATGTGTTTTAATTTCAGGTATCATGTTTTCATGCTCAAAGGGATATGGCACTTCATATCTCCAAAAAAACTTAACAGTTTATTATACAAATAATAATGACTTGAATTTAGTAAAAAAACTTGCTGATTATTGGTTCTCAAACGGGTTAATTGGCACCAAGGCACAGACGATTCGCCTTATAACTGAGGGTAAAAACAATCGTCAACTTCAACTTATTGCAGTTAAAAATTTAGATGTTAAATCACTTAAATTTGACGATATCAGTAAGCTCCAAACCTTGGAAAATGAGTTGAATAAAACAATTTTCAAGGGAAATGAAGTTGATGTGGTTCTGTGCGATTCACGTTTCAATGTAACGAATAACTTGAATTATTAACTTTTTTAATCGAGTAACGTACTTTAAGGTGAAAATTCTCGTTATTTTAATATGTTTCAAAGAATAGTAATAATTTTTAATTTTTTATTTAGCTCAATGCTGTTATTTTCACAAGGATCATATCAGCAAAACTTTTATTCACTGTCTGAAATAGGTCCAACAATTGGAAACATGTATTATTTAGGAGATTTGAATCCTTCAAAACAATTTTACAAGCAAAATTTAGGGGTAGGATTAATGTATAGGTATAATGTGAATGCTCGTTTGACATATCGTTTTAATGTCTTAGCTGGTTCAGTAGAGGCGTATGATTCAGATTCAAAAAATGAAATTTTAAGAAATCGAAATCTGAGTTTTCAAAGTAATATACAAGAGGTAGCTGGCGGATTAGAATTTCATTATTACAAATACCAATTAGGTAATAAAAAGTATAGATTTACAACATACATGATTATACAAGGTGGTTTGTTCCATTTTAATCCGACAACAATTTATGACGGTGACACTATAAAACTCCAACCGCTAGGAACTGAGGGGCAAGGCACGAGTTACGGCAAGAAGAGGAAGTACTTTCGTTATCAGCCCAGTATCCCAATAGGTCTAGGGGCTAAATTATGTATTGGTAAATTTACAAATATCAATTTTGATATTGCAATTCGAAAGACATTTACAGATTATATTGACGATATTGGTGCAAATTATAACGTAGATCCAAATGCTTTTTCGAGTAATCAAACAATTGCACAAGAACTTTCAAATAGAAGTTTAGATAACTCTCGTTACGGAAGAAGAGGTAATTCATCAACCAATGATTGGTATGTATATTATAGTGCGTCACTA
This sequence comes from Crocinitomicaceae bacterium, assembly GCA_044361535.1. Taxonomy (GTDB): domain Bacteria; phylum Bacteroidota; class Bacteroidia; order Flavobacteriales_D; family Crocinitomicaceae; genus UBA952. The sequence continues at coordinate 1,700 of JBIKIQ010000031.1, read as the reverse complement.
ACATTTAGAATGGGGAAAACTAATAGGTGTGCGTTACCCAGATGATGTTTTGAACAATTTTGTTTTATATTAGTTCTAACTAGTAATTTCACGCTGAAATTTGATTCATTTGTTTTAGTTGAAATTTAAAAGTGGTTAGTTAGAAAAAGAAGTTAATTTATGAAAGTAGGTGTATTATTAATTCAGTTAGGGACTCCAGACAAACCAACGGTAACCGCTGTTAGAAGATATTTGTCAGAATTTTTAAATGACCCACGAGTAATTGATATTCCTTGGTTGGCTAGAAAAATTTTAGTTAATGGAATTATTGTACCTTTTCGAGCTCCAAAATCAACTAAGGTTTACAAGGAGTTATGGCAGCACAGTAATGGGATTTCGCCACTCCTTTTTCATACTGAGCGATTGAAAATATTATTGCAAGATAGATTTCCAAACGAAGATGTTGTAGTTGAGTTTGCTATGCGTTACCAAAATCCTTCATTAGAATCTGTTCTTGAAAGAATGAAGCGGGAAAATTATGATAAAATAATTTTATTGCCTTTATTTCCGCAGTATGCTAGTGCCTCCACCGGGTCAGCAATTGAGAAGGCTATGTCAATTATTCAAAAGTGGTGGGTAATTCCTGAAATATCAATTATTAGTCAATTTTATGATAATGAAGGATACATCAACTCAATTGTAGAAAATGCTTCCGTTTTTGATTTGAAAGAATATGATCATGTTCTTTTTTCCTATCATGGACTTCCAGAAAGACAAGTAGATAAAGTCTATGACGATACTGATTTATGTTCGGATCAGCCCTGCGAAACTCAAGTGAATGAAAAAAATAAATTCTGTTACAAGGCAACAAGTTATGCAACCACAAGGTTGATTGCTGCAAAATTAGGATTGAATGAAGAAGATTACACTGTGTGTTTTCAATCTCGATTAGATAAGAAGTGGTTAACTCCTTTTTCAGATAAAGTTGTTGAAGAATGGGGAAAGAAAGGGGCTAAAAAATTATTAGTATTTAGTCCTGCCTTTGTAGCAGATTGTCTTGAGACAATAATTGAAATAGGAGAAGAGTACCAAGAAATTTTCGAGAAATTTGGTGGTGAAAAAGTTCAATTAGTTTCTAGTAGTAACACAAATGAAGGTTTCGTTAGTGGCTTAGAGAATCTCGTTCGATCAAAGATTTAGTATTTGTAGTGAAGGTTGTTGATGTAATTGATATTTGTCAAAAAATCATAAAATAAAACTTTTTGTTATTTATAATGTTTAGATTTAGAAATTAAATCAAACACAATGGGAAGACCAGCAACAAAACCAGCTAGATTAAAAGACGGATTTTACATAGAAGTTAAAACATTAGGAAGTGGATCGATTTTTATCCGTAGAGACACTAAAGAGCAGATGATTATTGCTGCTGAAGATTATTCAAGGACTAAACAAGTAGTGATTTTAGGTGAAATGAAAAATGATAAATGGTTATAGGAATAGTATCATTAAAGCATTCAAAAAAAAAAACATTATTTTCAATCTACTTAAAATCAATAAATTACCTTTTAATTAGTTTTTTTATTTAATTTTTCTCAAAAAAAAACAAAGAATTAGTTGTTGAATTAAAAAGAAGTAGTATCTTTGCACCCCGCAAATGAGTGGAAGGTAGGTAAAAAGATAGTTTAAATATCGGTTTGTATTGGTATTTAGGTCAAAAAAGT